>NZ_JASCXW010000009.1 GCF_030012175.1 Peloplasma aerotolerans | reverse complement strand
ACCTCACTTATTTTAATAACTTTATTAAGCGTCGCCTTATTGGCCTACATAGCTCAGTTGGTTAGAGCACCTGACTGTTAATCAGGGGGTCCCAGGTTCGAGTCCTGGTGTGGGCGCCACTTAAAATCACGAACGGCAATTGCCGTTTTTTTATTTTTATCGTCTATCAAACAAAAAATACAAATCATGATTTCATGACTTGTATTTTTTATTTACTTAGATTAATGTATTATTTTTTTAGTTAAACAAGAAACTTAATATAGGTTCTATTTGTGCTAAGATAGGAACGATAATTAATGAAACGATACTCATCAACTTAATTAAAATATCCATTGATGGACCTGCTGTATCTTTGAATGGATCTCCAACGGTATCTCCAGTGACTGCAGCTTTATGTGCATCCGAACCTTTCCCACCAAGATTTCCTTCTTCAATAAACTTTTTAGCATTATCCCAAGCACCACCAGAGTTCGCCATAAAGACTGCAAGCATGATTGCTGAAACTAAACCACCAACAAGTAGCCCACCTAAGCCTTCAGCTCCTAAGAATACACCTGCAATAATTGGTGAGAAAACCGCAATCATCGCTGGTAAAATCATTTCTTTAAGCGCAGCTTTTGTAGAGATGTCAACACATCTTGCATAATCAGGAAGTGAAGTACCTTCCATAATACCTGGATCTTCTTTGAACTGACGTCTTACTTCATCAATCATTTTGTTTGCTGCTCTACCGACAGATTTAATAACTAATGATGTAAACAAGAATGGTAACATTGCACCAATGAAGACGCCAACCATAACACCAGGTTGTAAGATATCTATCCCACGTCCATCAGATAATCCAGCAGACTTTTCAAAAGCAAAGAATAAACCAATACTCGTCAACGCTGCAGAACCAATACAAAAGCCTTTACCGATTGCAGCTGTCGTGTTACCTACTGAATCCAGTTTATCAGTTATCTTTCTAACACCTTCATCTAGTTTACTCATTTGAGCGATACCACCTGCATTATCTGCAATTGGACCATAAGCATCAACAGATATCGTTATCCCTGCTGTTGATAACATACCAACTGCAGCTAAAGCTATTCCATACATATCACCAGTGAATAAATAAGAAATCACAATACCAGCAACTAAAACAACAACGGTAAGAAATGTTGATAACATACCAACACTATAACCTGCGATAACATTGGTTGCATGTCCAGTTAATGACTGATTAGCAATTTCCTTAACGTGTTTATAATCGCTAGATGTATAATATTCAGCAATAAATCCTATACCGATACCAACAAATAAACCGGTAGTTACTGCACCAAATACTCCCCAAGCCCTAACACCATCAAATAAGACATGACTTAATACTAAACTTGTTACTAACATAACCAGTGCAGCAAGATAAGTTGACATGCTCAGTGCAAATTGTGGACGATGCCAATCTTTTCTTCGAATCATCCAAACTGCAACAACTGCTGAGATTGCTCCAAAACCAGCAATTAATAATGGATATAAGACAGATGCAAATATGCCAGATAGAACTGAGCTATCAATCGTAACGATACCATCCATAACTTGTTGAGGTGTAAAGGTAACGAATGCATACAAACCTAAAGTTAAAGCTGAAATGATTGAACCAATATAAGATTCAGTCAAATCACTACCCATACCTGCAACATCACCTACGTTGTCTCCAACATTATCAGCAATAACAGCTGGATTTCTTGGATCATCTTCAGGAATGCCTGCTTCAACTTTACCAACTAAGTCAGCACCGACATCGGCAGCTTTAGTAAATATACCACCACCAACACGGCCAAACAAAGCGATCAGCGATGCACCAAGACCATAACCAGTTACAGTATTAATCGCATGAGTTAATGCTAAATATTGTTCTCTTGGGACTCCAGTGTTTCCGCCATAGACCCAATAAAAGATAAAGAATAAAGCGGTTAATCCAAATAACCCTAAACCAACAACCGTTAGCCCTAAGACCGAACCACCACTAAATGCAACTCTTAAAGCGCTTGGCATTCCACCTGTATTTGCAGCAGAAGTCGTTCTTGAGTTTGCTTTGGTTGCTGCATGCATACCAATCCAACCTGCAAGTCCAGAAAACAATGCACCAAAGATAAATGCGATTGCTGCTTTCCAACCAACACCTTCAGCACCTTGAAGTGAAGGAATGAGTTCTGTTAACGCTAGTAATGAACCAACACCTAATGCAAAATAAATAATGATTGTATATTGTCTTTTCATAAAGGCCATTGCGCCTTCATGGATGTATGAAGATATCTCCTCAATACGTTGGTGATTGACCTTAATCTTGGTCACTTTTTTATAAAGCACAAATGCATATAAACACGCTATAAGTGCAGAAAAAGCGGCGACACCAATAAAAATAGTTGTTGTTGGAAAATAATCGAATGACATGTGTATCTCTCCCTTTTTGTTAGTAGATCCATTTATACAATTAAAAAACACGAATCGTGTATAAAATAACCTTTATCCTTATTTTACTACAAAATTCATGTTATAGTTATAAAATTTTTCAAGATAAAAACAAAAAAAACGCACGTCCGTATTTGTGTACGAATGTGCGATATATCCTACTTAAATAGCAGTCTTAGGCTGTTTAAAATAACTAATATTGTTGAAGTTTCATGAGCAACAACCCCTGCAGGCAATTGAATCAATCCAAATACATTACTAATCATTAAAACAAAAATGACTCCAGTTGAGAAAACAACATTTTGTAAGGTAATGATTCTCATACGTTTTGAGAGCTTTATAATTTTAGGTAAATTTTCTAATCGATCATTCATAAAAACAATGTCAGCGGTCTCTAAAGAAACATCAGTTCCTGTACCCATGGCTGCACTAATATCAGCAATTGCAAGGGCAGGGGCATCATTAATACCATCACCGATCATCATAACTTTCCCATATTCTTTTTGTAGCTTCTTAACACGAGAGACTTTATCATCAGGGAAGCAATTTGCTTCATAAGAATCGACTCCAGCTTCCTTTGCTATTGCAGAAGCAGTATTTTCATTATCTCCAGTTAGCAAAATTGTTCGAATGCCTTGACTTCTTAATGTGTTCATCACGGATAGTGTGTTTTCCCTAAGTGTATCCATCAAAGCAACGAATCCAACAACTTTTTGATCTTTAATGATGGATACGATGCTATGTCCTAATAATGAGCACTTATCTATTTTCTCTTTCATTTCATCATGAACTGTGGACTCAAATCTTCCTATTTGCCATGTACTATTATTAATAATAGCCTCCATACCTCGTCCAGAAATTTCGTTAGTCTTGATATGATCTAAGAGATAATCTGATCCTAAATGGTCGACGACCGCTTTTGCTAATGGATGATCCGATTGTTTTTCAAGTGTATATAATATCTTTAAAACCTGTTCACGGTCAACAGATTCCAATGTTTCAATTCGAATCACTTTTGGAACACCTGTAGTAATTGTTCCAGTCTTATCAAAAACAACTGTCTTTAATCCAATCATATCCTCTAGGTGACTTCCACCCTTAATTAAAATACGATGATGGGCAGCATTTGATAATGCAGATAACATTGCTGGTGTTATAGATGCTACTAAAGCACAAGGAGAACCAACAACTAATACAATAATACCGCGATAAAATGCATCATCCCATGATAACCATCCAACTAAAGGAGGTAGAATCATAAAAGTAATTGCAATTAAAATAACTATATAGACATAATACTTTTCAACTTTATTGATTAATGATTGTGATTTTGTTTGATTTTCTTGAGCATTCTCAACAAAATCGATTATCTTTTGAACAACTGATTCTTTTGGATCCTTCACTGTCTCAACAATGATTGTTGACTCAATATTGATTGACCCAGCATAAACACTATCTTCAGCTTCTTTGTAAACAGGAACAAATTCACCTGTAATGGCAGCTTGATTCAAAGCAGTGGAACCTTTAATAATCTTCCCATCAACAGGTACTTGTTGTCCAACTTTTACAATAACTTGATCTCCAACTTTGATATTTGAAATTTCAACTTCCGATTCAACACCATCTTTATATAAAAGTGCAGTTTTAGGAGCCAGTTTCAATAAACTCGTCAATGCCTTTTCACTCTTTGATGTTGCATAGGATTCTAAAACACCACTAATTGAAAAGATAATAATCAAAATAGCGCCTTCAGAGTAATTGCCCACAATAAAAGCACCTAACGCAGCAAGAATCATCAGTATTTCTACATTCAAGGACTTATTTTCAATGGTTGCTAAAACACCTTCTTTAGCTTTTGCATATCCTCCAAACAGAAAGGATAAACCAAATAAAAGTATAACGTACCATGTTTCTTGACCTAATAATTGTGTAAGAATAAATGCAGCTGCAATAAAAGCAACTGATACAATGACTGAGGTTGTTTCAATCATTAACTGTTTTTTTGTCATAGCGACCTCCATAATGTTCAACTTTACAAATAAATTATATCATTAAAAACAAGTTATATTATAAATAAATGCTCAAATTATTATAAATAAGCCCCTTAATTATAAAAAAAATAATTTTTAACTGGGTTTCATTTAAAAATTTAAAAGTTTTATCAATATTTTAAAAAATTATGCATAGTGCTTTGAAATACTCAATACAGAATTCTATAATTAAAAAAACAATTGTCAAATTTGATTTTATTCATATATAAACTTTATGCGAATTGACTCAATTTTGATATACTATATAAGAGGAGATGATAACAATGGATTATATATATGAAAGTCATAGAATATACGTTAAAAATGAAGAAGGAAAAGTAATTGTTAATGCAACATTTCCTTTTATTACGCATGGTGTCGTCAATGTTGATCATACTTATGTTGATCCCTCGTTAAGAGGACAAGGTATTGCTAGCCAATTAATGCACGAAGTTCATAAACACGCGAAATCATTGAATTATAAAGTTGTTGCTACTTGCCCATATGCAGTTGTATGGTTTAAAAAACATCCGGATTTAACCGATATTATTGATGATGAGGTTCAAGCAAAACTTGCACCTGAATGCCAAGTTTAAGGATACTATCTCATGAAAAAACCTTTATTGATTTTAGTTGCTGGAGGATCGGCATCAGGCAAAAGTACTGTTGTAACAGAAATTCTAGATAAAGCAGGACTAGAAGATGTTCTTATATTAAAGCATGATGATTATTACTTGGATCAAAGTGATTTACCACTTGAGGTAAGATATATGACCAATTATGATCATCCTAGTTCTCTTGATAATGAATTATTGCACAAACATTTAATTTCATTAATGCAAGGTAAAGCTATAGAAAAGCCAGTATATGATTTTGTTATGCATACAAGAAGTAAAGCAATTGAACATGTTGTATCCAAACCAATCATCATCGTTGAAGGTATTTTAATTCTTGAAAACGAACAAGTTCGTGATTTATCAGACATGAATTTATTCGTTGAACTTGATGATGATACAAGATTCATTCGTAGAATGTTAAGAGATATGAATGAAAGAGGTAGAACACTTGAAAGTATTATCAGTCAATATGAAAGAACTGTAAAACCAATGTATCATAAATATATTAAGCCAACCAAAAGGTTTGCTGATGTGATTATTCCAAATGATAGAAGACATGATATTGCAGTCGACCTCATTGTTACAAAGATTAAACAAATATTAGGAGAACGCTCATGATTTTAGTTGTTGCAGCAATGGCTGAAGAAGTCAAAGAATTAATTGAACATGAGATTCCAGGTGTAAAAGTGATTTTAACTGGAATTGGTAAAGTGAATGCTGCATATACTTTGGCAAGTTTTTTAGCAACTCATGAGGTGGAAGCCATTTATAACTTAGGTTTTGCAGGTGCGACCACACCATATCAAGTAGGAGATGTTGTCTTAGTTAAAGAAGCGTTATATCATGATTTCGATTTAACACTCTTTGGGTACAAAAAAGGACAAATTCCTGGGCTTCCTGAGCGTTTTCAATCAAATCACAACCTTGTTACCAAAGTATTAGAAAAGATGCCTTTAATCAAGTCTGGAGTGCTATATACAGGCGATGTCTTCATGACAGAGAAGAAGATGGAATCATTTATTGTTGATATGGAAGGAACAGCTTTATATCATGTAGCATATAAAAAAGAAGTACCAATTGTGAGTATTAAAGTTGTATCTGACGTTTTAGGTATGGACAATCATTTTGATTCATATAAGAAGTTTGAAGCTTCTGAAGGAGCAAAAACACTTTCAGAAATCTATCAGAAATTATTTAGAGGTAAATAACATGAAAAAAGGATTATTAGTATTAAGCCATAATGTTGAAGATGGAGAAGCACTAACAACGAGAGCTTTATTAAAAAGAGCTGGTCTAGAAGTTGTAACAATCACATTTGAAAACACATTGGATATTGTTACAGCATTTGGATTACAAGTAAAAGCGGATGCTTTTGCCAGAGATGTTCATTTTAATGAATATGATTTTGTTGTTATTCCTGGTGGTAAATATGTCGCACAAGTTGTCGATCACGATGTTCATATCAAAGAATTAGTGAAGTATTTCGATCAAAATCAAAAATTGGTTGCGGCTATTTGTGCTGGACCTCGCTTTTTAGGTCAAGCAGGATTATTAAATGGAAGATCGTTTACAGCATATACAGGTAGTGAAGTTGATATGCCAAAAGGTATTTATCTACCAAGCTTAAAAGCTGTTAGAGACCGTAATATAGTAACTGCACGTGGTGCAGGAGCTGTTTATGAGTTTGCTTTTGAAATCGTAAGTTATTGTCTTGGAGATGAACAAGCAAAAACTTTGTTAAACAGTATATTATTTTAAAAACAAGAAGATATTCATACATGAGGTAAGATGAAATCAAAAAGAAGTTTTAAAGCGCTATTTTGGCCAACATTTATAGAGCTACTGTTTTTTATGTTGATGGGTACTGTAGATACCATCATGCTAAGTAACTTTAGCGATTATGCAGTAGGTGCGGTAGGTAATTCCGCAACACTGATTAATATGTTTGCAGTCCTATTACTCGTTGTAGCTAATGGGGTTGCTGTTTTAGTTTCACAATATCTTGGTGCAAATAAAAACGATGTCGCTAGACGCGTTATCGGTAGTGGTTTAATTATAAACTTTATTATAGGATTCTTTTTAGCAACATCACTTATATTATCTGCTGATTTTTTGTTAAATCTAGTTAACACGAAAGTAGAATTGTTTGAAAACTCTAAGACTTATTTAACAGTTATAGCAATGTCATTGTTCTTCGTATCGGTATCAAACGTTATAACTGCCTCTTTAAGAAGTTATGGATTTGCAAAATATATAACTATAGTTGTTATTGTAGGGAATGTATTAAATATTATAGGTAACTTTGTATTGATTAATGGTTATCTAGGTTTCCCAAGATTAGGCGTATATGGTGCAGCAATCTCAACACTTGGTGTAAGAAGTTTAATGATGCTAGTTTATGTGACTTTATTATTTAAAGTTCTTAAGTTTAGAATTCCAGATATCCGATTAAATCTTATTAGTATTAAACAAATCCTTAAAATAGGTTTACCAAGTGCAGCTGAAAGCTGGACATATACAATTATGCAAGGTATTATTTTAAGTATGATCAATAGCTTAGGTCCTGATTTTACAACAGCCAGAACCTATGTGAATACGATATTAACCTACATCTATGTTTTTAGTTTGGCGTTTGCATCTGCTAATGCAGTCATGACAGGTTATTATATTGGTGAAAAAAATTACGAAAAAGCACATAAAGAAACATTAAAAACATTAGTTAGAAGTTTCTTGATTGTAACAGCAATGACGCTAGTTGTTAACCTTTCTTCTGGCTTTATTATCCAGCTTTTCACCCAAAACACCATCATCATAACAACAGTTAGAAGAATCTTATGGTTAGCTATTTTGCTAGAATTTGCTCGTAGTATTAACCTGATATTAATCCAAGCGCTACGCTCAGCCGGAGACACCTCGTTTCCGCTTATTATGGCCATTATCAGTATGTTTGGTATCGCGGTTACGTTTGCATATCTCTTCGGAATTCACCTAGGATTAGGTTTATTTGGTATCTATTTAGCTTACACAATAGATGAACTAACCAGAGCATCATTTATGTATCTAAGATGGCAATCAAGAAAATGGGAAGCCAAGAGTGGTTATTTAGAAAATACGGTCTAAGTGCATCAAAGTATAAAGTATTTATACCGATTAAAAAAAAGAAGTGAAAAACCTGTTTTTTTGTCTTGACAATTTGTGATTAATTGGTATAATTATATATGCGCTTGCACTTTGGCCCGTTGGAGAAACGGTTAACTCACATGCCTTTCACGCATGCACTCACGGGTTCGAATCCCGTACGGGTCACCACACATTTTTTTACTAAAGCGCAAGTTATATCATACGAGTTTAAATGTAACTCAAGAGTAGTACCCATAGCTCAACTGGATAGAGCGTTTGACTACGGATCAAAAGGTTGGGGGTTCAAGTCCTCTTGGGTACGCCATGTTCGGGAAGTAGCTTAGCTTGGTAGAGCGCCTGGTTTGGGACCAGGAGGTCGCAGGTTCAAATCCTGTCTTCCCGACCATTTATATCGCGGGTGTAGTTTAATGGTAGAACCACAGCCTTCCAAGCTGTTGACGTGAGTTCGATTCTCATCACCCGCTCCATTTGGTTGATTATCCTAGTTTCTAGGATTTTTTTTATGCAAAAAAATAAAGACTCGATTTGAGTCTTTATCTAACCTCGATTTAAAAATTGCTTTAAAAAATCTTGCAAAACAGTAGAAGTATTTTTAGCATATGCTATTTCTCTTGCTAATACAGGTCGGTCAGTAATAATACCATCAACATCGTTTAACACAGCTTCTTGTAAATTTTGTTCACTATTGACTGTCCAAACATAGACGGATTTTCCTTTTTGATGTGCGAGTTCTACAAAATGAGGATTTTGTGAAATAATATCTCTTGAAAACCCATAATAATCGATATCTTGATAATTTAACATCACGTTGATATCTCCATAAAATACAGGAACCAACAATAATGTTTGTAAGTTTGGATTCAATTCTTTGATTCTTCGTAATTGATCTCGGTTAAATGATAGAATCACAGAGTTTTCAACCATGTTATAGGATTCGATTATTCTAACTGTTTGACTCTCAAGAGTTAAACTGACGACTTTTAACTCAACAAACGCTCTTGTTCTACCAGCAATCAGTTCGAAAGCTTCTTCCAAAGTAGGGATTTTTTCACCTCTAAAGTCTTCAGAAAACCATCGTCCAGCATCTAAATCTTTGATTTGAGAAAGCGTTAATGAACTCACATTACGGTTTAATAAATCATCTGTTGTTCTACCGGTTGTTGCATCATGTATTAAGACTGGAAAACGATCATTCGTTTCACGTACATCAAATTCTACTGCATCGCTTCCTTGTTCGATAGCCAACTCTAAGGCAGCTAATGTGTTTTCAGGAGCATCCCATGATGCACCACGATGAGCAACAATTTGAGCATAATTAAATAGCTCAATTTGTACACGATCCTGTCTAATGATTGAAACAACACTGGTTATATTGAGTGCAAATAATACAACAAGTAAACCAAATGATACACGTTTTAATGTTTTAAAACTAAACGCTTTTCTTTCTTTGTTCGTTAAACGGATACTTTTTGTGGCTAATCCTAAGCGTTCTTTATGTTGATAATACCATGTTGATAATAAAGCATAATTAATTGGAATCAAGAAGGAACCTGCAATTAATCCTATGACAGCATAAATCGAATACATAAGTGTTAATAGTACACCTAAAACATAGGATTGGTCTCTAGTAATCCAGACAAACAAACCTATTAGCAAGATAATGAGTAAATACACACTATAAAAGAAAATATTAAGTAATACGTTAACAAGAATGAACTCAAAAATCATCTTAAGTCTTTGTTTTTTCAGCAAGGACCTACTTTGTTTATACGCATTTTTAAAGGATAACTGGTCTAATGTATATAAGTTCAAACTTAAACTTGTTTCGAAAAACAAAACAACAAGCATCGCACCAACAAAAAATATTGACCATTTTAGTAAAGCCATTTGATTTAATTGATAAACAATTTGATTTGGTAAAGAGATCGTTGAATAGATACCTACAAAATGAATAAGTTGAACTGTAAAAAAGAGTAAGAATGCAGGCATGATAATAAAGATGTGATATTTTTTTAATGTAAAATAGCTTTTTTTAAACCCAAGGATGATTAAATCTCTAAAACTAATTGATTTATCGTGGTAACCAAAATCATAGATCAATGATAGAAATATCATTTCAATCACAAGATATATAGATAAGAGAACCACTAAAAATAGCAATATCATAATGGTTGATGGGTTAAATATATAAGTGAAAAAGAGTTGATTCGTAATATATGCATGCCCTGTTAATCTAACAGAATAGTAAAAAAGAAATCTCGCCACAGGGAAGATAATCAGTAATCCTAGAACACGATATAAAGCTTCAAAATAGATCAAAGTTCTTAGATTGTAGGTCAAACTATGGTATGTATGATAAATCGTTTGTTTCATAGTAACTCCTTATCTTATGAATATATTATAACATATTCATTTGTCAGTATAAATCTAAAAACCTGACTGAAAGGCATTCATTTTGATTGTAACAACTATTATTTTCACCATTCTACACTTTCCATCACAAACTGTAGTAAAAATTGGGAAAAAACCGAATTATTTGTACGAATAGGACATATACGCCCTGTTTTTATTGCAAAAACGGTGGTAAAAGTGTATCACAGGTAGTGTATATTGGCTCTAAAATCCTAAAATATAAAGGAGGACTACTAATGTTTGAATACATTTATGTAATTAGTTTGCTTTCATTTACATTTTTACTGGTCTTTCTTTTGACTAGAATAAAAGTGATACCAACTACCAAAACTGGGTTAGTAGAAAGATTCGGTGTTTATTACAAACCAATTACCCCAGGGTTTCACTTTTTAATACCATTCGTAGATAGAATGGTTGTCTATGATGTCAATCGATATTTAAACATGAATCGTGAAATTATTAATATTGACCATGATCCGAGACTATCTCTCAGTCTCCAAGTACAATATAAAATCATTGATGAAAAAGACTTTCACGAGCAAAATGTGGACCAATTCATGCAGAAACTAATTATTGAAGTGACTAAAGGATTCATAAGCAACTTTGGAACAGCAAATATATCACAACAAAAAGTTGCGTTAGTCACAAGAATCAAGGGGGCAATTCGAGAGAGAGAATTGGAGTGGGGAATTGAATTTGTTGATTTGGATTTATTAATGGCAACAGAAATACCAACCATGATGTAGTCAAATCATGCATGTAGATGAAAACCATTAGACCTCTTAACTATGGTTAAATCATAAATTCCCATTGTTTTAGGAAGAAACACCGAATGGTGTTTTTTCTTAAACCAAAAAAATTAAGTTAAATTAAATTTATTGTTTAAAATAAGGTGTATTTCATTTATAATGGAATTATGAAATAAATTTGAAAAATATTCATTCATCCTTAACACGACTTAGTGATGTAAGAAAAATAATCAAGTCAGGAGATTAATTATGGGTTTTCTTCAAGAATTTTTGCTAATTTTTACTGACTTACTCAACAATGCTATTCTTTTGTTTGGGTTAGGATTTGTGTATGCAGCAACAAATATTGATCAAAGTACAAACAAATTAATAAAAAAACTTTTTCTTGGTGTAGCCATTGGTGGTATATCAATTTTAATTATGTTGAACCCGTGGACACACTCTGTTGGATTGATATTTGATACCAGAAGTGTTCTTTTTAGTGTAACAGGACTATTTTTTGGTGGCATCACAACCGGAATTGCTGCACTGATAGGCATTATATTTAGATTGTCACTTGGGGGTTCTGGTGTATATGCTGGTGTCCTTACCATTATAACGACATCACTGATAGGTTTGTATTGGCATAAAATCAAGTTACTATTCCCTAGATTAAGACAATCTTTAGAATATTATATATTTGGACTCATTGTACATGTTGTTGTATTAATATGTTTTTTTGCGATACCTTGGCCAACCTCACTTGAAGTTATCAAAAACACTTCCATTCCATTTCTTGTATTCTTCCCATTAGTTACCGTATTGCTAGCCAAAATCGTAACTAACCAGAAAGAAAGAATTTCTTCTCAACAAAAAGTTAAAAAACAACAATTATTGCTTCAAGCAAGCATTGATGCTACAAAGGCTATGGAAGTTTTCGCTCTAGATAAAGACTATAAATATCTATCATTTAATGAGTATCATGCTGTATCTATGAAAGAATACTATGGTAAAAACATCAAAGAAGGCACATATTACTTAGATTATATTACACACCCACATATGAGAAATCGTATTCAAGCATCCATAGATCGAGCACTATTAGGCAATGCTAGAACGATAATTGCTGAAGTTGAATCCGTAAAAGGAAAATTTTTAGAAGAACACTATGCACCAATTATTGATGATCTTGGAGTTATAATAGGCGTAACAGTATTCTCTCAAGATATTTCTGAGAGAAAAAGATATGAACAATCCATCTTGTACTTAAGTTATCGAGATCCATTAACTAATCTTTATAATAGAAGATATTACAGTGAAGAAGTAGCTCGACTAGATCGAGATGAATTTTATCCACTATCTATCGCAATAGCTGATATTAATGGCTTAAAAATAATGAATGATGCATTTGGGCATGATGCAGGCGATTTGTTGTTATGTAAAGTGTCTGATGATTTAGTTAAAGTATTTAAAAATGAGAATAAAGTTGCACGTGTTGGTGGAGATGAGTTTGTTATCTTATTACCTAACACGTCTAGAGAAAAAGCACTTAGTCTCATTCAAGAAGCCAAAACTAGTATAGAAAGTAGTCGCATTCATGATATGTCAATTTCTGTATCATTTGGTTTAGCAACAAAAGAAAATGAAGAAATTGTTGGTGACATTATCAAATTAGCTGAAGATGATATGTATACACATAAATTATTTGAAGTTGCATCTCATCGAAACGAGACGATTAAGACTATTCTTAAAACATTACATGAGAAAAACCCAAGAGAAGAAAAACACTCTGAAAGAGTTTCCAAAATATGTATTAAAATAGGTAAACAATTAGGCATGAACAGCGATGAAATCAATATGCTAAAAGCGATTAGTAATTTACACGATATTGGTAAAATAGCAATTGATGAAGCCATTTTAAATAAACCTGGAAAACTAGATGAGCGAGAATGGGATGCAATTAAGAAACATCCAGAAATTGGTTATAGAATATTGGCTGCTACACCAGAGTATGCAGAAATTGCCCAAGATATACTCTCTCACCATGAAAGATTTGATGGTAAAGGTTACCCAAGAGGTCTTATGGGAGAAGATATACCGATTAGAGCTAGAATAATTTCAATAGCTGATTCATACGATGCAATGATTTCAGAAAGACCATATCGTAAGCCATTAACACATCAAGAAGCTATTGAAGAAATAAGGATTAATCTAGGCAAACAATTTGATCCTAAAATTGGTGGAATGTTTATCGAAATTTTCGGTGAGTCGAAGAGCATTTAAAAATTCATGTAAAGGCTAGGAGTCTATTATGATAGACACTATGCCTTTTTTAAATATGTGATTTTTAATGAAATCGTTTTCTAACAATGATTCTTTATAGAAATGTCCTTATGATTCATGTATAATAGATATAGTAGGAATAAGGAGGCATATATGAAAAGAAAAACGAAAATCATTTGTACGATAGGTCCTGCAATAGACAACGAAGAAATGATTGAAAAAATGATTGATGCTGGTATGAATGTTGCACGACTTAATTTTTCTCATGCAGATCAAACTGAGCATTCAAATAGAATGGACATGATTCGTAGAATAGCTAAAAAGAAAAATCGCTTTATTGGTGTTTTGGCAGACACTAAAGGACCAGAAATAAGAACCGGTAAATTTGAAAATGATATCGCAACATTTAAAAAAGGTGATCGAGTTGAAGTCCATAAAAAGCCTATTCTCGGTAATAGAGAAAGATTCCATGTCGATTGCATAGAACTATACAATGATATCAAAATTGGTGATTATTTATTAATTGATGATGGTAAAATGAAACTTACTGTTCTTGAAGCTACTAAAGATGTTTTACTATGTGAAGTCAATAACTCAGGTAGTATTAAAACCAAAAAAGGTGTTAATGTACCCAATGTCATATTGTCTATGCCCTTTGTTTCTGAAAAAGATTATGAGGATATTGTATTCTCAGCAAATAAAAATGTTGATATGATCGCACTTTCCTTTGTTAGAAGAAAAGAAGATGTCTTAGAAATTAGAGAAATCCTTAAAAAGGTTGGTAAAGAAAATATTGAGTTGATAGCTAAAATTGAAAACCAAGAAGGTGTTGATAATTTAGAATCAATATTGAGTGTATCTGATGGTGTTATGGTAGCTCGTGGTGATTTAGGTGTTGAAGTATCTACATCATTAGTCCCGATTTACCAAAAAAGAATCATCGCAAAAGCTAACGAAATGGGTAAACCAGTTATTACAGCAACTCATATGCTTGAATCGATGATGTATTCACCAAGACCAACGCGTGCAGAAGCTTCAGATGTTGCAAACGCTATTTTAGATGGGTCTGATGCAATTATGTTATCAGGTGAATCAGCTGCAGGTGAATATCCAATAGAAGCAGTTCTTGTTATGGATACGATTGCTAAAGCGATAGAAGATAGTATTAATTATAAAGATAAGCTAGCTAACGCAATAGCATCAAGTCATCAAACCATTAATGATGCAATAGGTATCGCAGTTAGCCAAACAGCTTTATCACTTAATAAAGTGGATGTCATCATTGCATTTACTGAAACAGGTGGTACAGCTAGACGTATGTGTAAATTTAGACCATCTGTACCGATTATTGCGGTTACTGATAGTATTGAGACATGTCAAAAATTGACCTATTATTGGGGAGTTTTTTCCGCACTACGTCAAAATGTTACAGATTATGCAGTCTATGATAAGGTTGCTGTTGAAGTAGCAAAAGATTTTGGATTTAGTTCTGGATCAACAATCATTATTACTTCTGGATGGGCACAAAAACATGGTTCAACCAATACATTAAGAATTATTGATATTCCTTAAAGTACAATTAATAATCTCGCTGTTTTAGCGAGATTATTTTATTCATAGGAGGTCATCAAATGACGAAAAAAAGAAAATGGTTATTCATTAATACATTGATGTTAACTTTGTATTTTATGGTGTCTATTCCCTACTACTTAATTGAAATTGTGAAACTTGAAAACTTTGCTGTTTTAGCGGCACTTTATTTCGCACTTGTTTTTATCCACGGCGTTTTGATATTTTTTGCTGTTGCAACACAATGGTTGGGATATTTATCTAAACTTAAAATATGGTTAGTGATTTCAACAGTAGCAATGTTGATTGGCGGTGTGCTCTTTTTCGTCTCATTAATCGTTATCGTTCCACTCGTCATTATTAACATCTTTTCTATAGAAAAACCTATTAAAAACCAAGATGAAATAGTTAACGAAGCATAGGGTTTAAAAATTGACAAAAATATTGATTAAGGCTCTATAAAAATGTTATAATGTTTTGGCGCTGAGGTAGAATTAAATGAAACATTTAGTAGGCGATAGAGCCTTTTATAAAACATTAATCAGCGTTGCAGCACCTTTAGTATTACAACAACTTATAACAACATCTGTGCAACTTGTAGATAATGTTATGGTTGGTAGACTCGGGGAACAAGCAATTGGATCTGTAGCAGTTGTCAATCAACTGTATTTTATTGTTATCTTGGTCACATTTGGTGCATTAGGTGGTGCAGGCATATTTACTGCTCAATATTATGGGTCTAAGGATTATGATCGACTGAAAGAGACTTTTAGATTTAAAGTGATCGTAGGATTTTTAATCGCAACCCTATCATTTATCTTATTTACCTTGTTTGGACGCACCTTTATGTCGTTATTTACAGATAATCCTGTAACGATACAAGGTGGACTCAATTACTTAAATATTATCAAATGGAGTGCATTTCCTTGGATTTTATCAGTAGCAATTTCAAATACATTTAGAGAAATAGGTATAACGAAACCACTTTTAAAAATATCGATATTTACCATTTTGGCAAATACAGCGTTAAATTTCATCTTAATTTTTGGTTTATTTGGTTTCCCTGCATTAGGGATTATTGGTGCAGCAATCGCAACCCTTATTGCAAGAGTATTAGAATTTGTATTAACTTTGATATTACTCAATACAAAAGGCTCAATCTTTAACACAAAACTACTCAAAATGTTCGTTATTAATAAGAAGTTATTGTCATCAATAGTCATTATGGCAATCCCATTAACCATCAATGAGCTTTTATGGTCATCGGGACAAACTGCTTACTTACATGCTTACTCAACAAGAGGAGATAGCGCACTTGCTGCTATGAACATTACAGGAGCCATTTCACAACTCGTTTTTGTTATGTTTGGAGGTATTGCTACTGCAGTAGCTGTTATGGTGGGTAACACCTTGGGTAAAAATGAGTTAGAACAAGCAAAAGATAATGCCAAGAAACTAATTGCATTTTCTGTTGGGGTAGCTATTATTGCAGGTATGATTTTATTTATTCTAAGTTTCTTTATCCTAGGTATTTATGATGTTGTTGATACGACAAAACAAATAGCTGCGTTTAATATTCGTGTTAATGCTCTTTTTATCCCATTCTATTCATTTAATGTCGCGTTATACTTCACATTAAGAGCTGGTGGTGATACAAAATCTACGATGCTTATCGATTCTGGTTACATGTGGGTAGTTCCTGTGCCAATCGCTATGGTTTTAGCATATTTTACCCAATTACCAGTAACTTTAATGTTTTTAATCGTTCAATCTATGGAAATTCCAAAAATGTTGTTTGGTTTATCAAGATATCAAAAAGGTTATTGGATTAAAAATCTAGCGATAGGAAGTTATGATGAAATCGCATAATCATCAAATTTAAAAAGACAAGTGTTTAACATCTATACATGAAATCATGTATAATTAATGTATATAAAAAAACAATGATAATGAGGTGTCTAGTGGAATATAAACCAGATAAACATCAAAACGACCCAAGATTTACTGAAAATCAAAAACTAAATTCAACTGCGGAGTCAACAAAAATTATTTTCTTTTACGTACTTATAGGATTCTCATGGATCTTGTTTTCTGATTATGTAATTGAACTTATATTCACAACACAAGAGGCATTAAGATTTGCACAAACAGCTAAAGGTATCTTTTATGTTGGATTCACTGCAGTTATTTTTTACTATATTATTCATCGAAAAATCGATATGTATGCTATAACAATTCAAGATTTGAAACAAGCATATTCAGCACTTGATCAAGGACATAAAAAATCTTTAACTTTAGAAGAAAAATTATATGACTTAGCATTTTACGATTCTTTAACCGGATTACCAAATAAAGCGATGCTTGAAGAATCTGTTAATATGTATATTAAGGAACACAAAGAAGATGGTATCATTGGCTTTGTTTATTTTGATATCGACGAGTTCAGAAATATTAACGAAGTAAAAGGACATTCAGTTGGAGATGAGTTGATTAAGAAAATTTCAAGCACACTCAACGAAGTTATTGAAAAGCCTCATATGCTAGCTAGAATGGGTGGAGATGAGTTTGTCTTAGCACTTTTTGACTTCAAAGAACTCGAAAAATTCATGCCTACCATTGAGCTATATTTTGGACATATTAGAAAAACCTTTATGTTAGGTGAAGATGATTTCTTTATCACGTATAGTGCTGGGGTTGCTTTATATCCAGATCATGGCAGCGACTATATAACATTACTTAGACATGCAGATGCTGCAATGTCTATTGCAAAATCTAAAGGTAGAGATCAAACTGTTATATTCGATGATGAAATGGTTATTTTAATTAAACAGCAAACCGAATTACTAAATCAGTTAAGACAAGCTATTTCAAATGAAGAGTTTAGTTTACATTATCAACCAATACTTAGTCTTAAAGATGATCAAGTCATTGGTGTTGAAGCATTAATACGTTGGATGCATCCTGAAAAAGGGTATATTCCACCGCTAGAATTTATATCACTATCAGAAAAAAATGGATTCATAAAAGAAATTACTGAGTGGGTTTTCAAAGAAGCAATGGCACAATATGAAAATTGGAACATTAAAAAGACCAATTTTAAAATTTCGATTAACCTTTCAGCCATGATGTTGATGAACGACAAGTTCATCACAAATTTGATAAAGTGGATAGAAGAACATCAAATGGATTGTAGAAAATTCAATATTGAAATTACTGAAACAGCGATTATAGATGATATACAAAAAAGTATTCATGTGCTAAACCAGTTAAAACGATTGGGGTTCACCATCGCGCTGGATGACTTTGGCACTGGATATTCTTCACTAACCTATCTACAAAAACTACCAATCGATACCATTAAAATTGATAGAAGTTTTATTAGTAATATTAAAGAAGATACAGAAGAATTTTACGTACTCAAGTATATGATTGATTTGGCGCATCACTTAAATTTAACCGTGGTTGCTGAAGGCATAGAGACGTTAGAACAAGCCAATATGGTCAAAAAATATAATGTTGATTTTGCACAAGGCTATTATTATTGTAAGCCTATGCCTCAAATGAGAGTATTAGAATATTTTAAACAAAACCCAAAAAACTAAACGATAGGGTGAACTGAGAATGATAGACGCAATTATTAAATTCGATATCAATTTAATCAGCATTGTTTTATTGATTATTCTTTACTTTATCAGTAAAATAAAAAAGGAAATTTTTAGTTTTTCTTCAAGGCTTTTTGCATGGATTATTTTAGTAAATATAGTTGGGTTAGCAATTGAACCTATAACATGGTTGGTTGATGGAGTAAGTGGTAATATTTATTATCATATAGGTTATTTCAGTAATTTTATATTGATTATATCAGCACCTATTCTTATTGGTCTATGGGCATCATACCTAGACTATAAGCTTTTTGGTGAAAAGAAGAGAGTCCAAAAATATGTTTATTACCAAATACCAACCTTTATTGTTTTTATCCTATTATTAGTCAATTTCGTTAACCCAGTATTTTTCTATATTGAGCAAAGTACGAATATTTATTATTATGGAAACTTGTTTTTTTTACGATATGTTCTAACTTATATGGTATTTATTAGACTCATCTATCTCGTCTTAGCCAATAGAAGTAAAGAAAATTATCGTGTTATTGTCAGTATATTAATGTTTCTAATCCTTCCAGCAGTTGGTTCTTTAGTTCAATTAGTCAATACTCAGTTATTGTTTACATGGTCATCATTAGCATTAAGTGTTTTAGTCGTTTACATATTTTTAGAAACAACTTCTGGGAATAAAGATTATTTGACAAAAGTTTATTCGCGAAAAATACTTGAGGAATACTTAAAATCACTTATAGAAAATCAAGCAGACTTCCAAGTTATTATGATTGATATGGATCGCTTTAAAGATGTTAATGATTTATATGGCCATCAAGTTGGTGATAATGTCTTAGTTGAGTTCGCTAGTATCTTGCAAGAAGTAGAATGTACAAAAACTCCTTTTGTGTCTAGATTAGGTGGCGATGAGTTTTTAATTGTTCTTGAATCTTGTACTACCGAGGAAACCGATACGTATATCAATCAAGTTAAAAATCAATTAAAAACCAATGAACTACTGGCACAATTCCCATTCTTATCCTTTAGTTCAGGAAGAATCCAAAATGATTATAAAATGACTGTTGATGATATCTTAATGAAAACAGATCATCTCATGTATAAAGAAAAAAATAAGACCCATAAAAACTAAGATGAAGCGTGCTTCATCTTTTTTATCAACGTATATAGAATATCTATTATAGATATGTTATACTTATATTCGGTAAGGAGAGTGAAATAATGCCATCAAACAAACGAATTAATAAACTTGCTAAACTTGCTGTACAAGTTGGAGCAAACGTTCAAAAAGATCAGGTTGTCATTATTAGAGGAACAACTGAATCAAAAGAATTAATAAGAGAAATTACAGAAGAAGCATATTTAGCTGGTGCTAAACGTGTTTTCGTACAATGGTCTGATGATTTTGTATCAAAAAGTTCATTGAAGCACGCATCGGTTGAAGAGTTAGAAAAAGTTTCACAATGGTTTATCGATCAACATCAAGAAGCTGTTGATGTTGGCGCATGTTTTATTTCGGTAACATCACCTATTCCAGGACTTAATGAAGATGTCGATCCTAACAAAGCTCAAAAAGCGGGTATTGCAGTTCAAAAAGCTGTCAGTTTCTTTAGAGAACACCTTATGGGAAATAAAGCACAATGGACAATTGTTGCTGCACCAAATCCTATATGGGCAAAACAAGTCTTCCCAAAACTTAATGAAGAAGATGCTGTTGAAGCATTATGGGATGCTATATTAAACGCATCAAGAGTTACCGAAGATAACGACCCAATTCAAGAATGGGAAAATCATAATGCTGTTCTATTAAAACACAACAAGATTCTTAATGATTATAACTTTAAACACTTACATTTTAAAAATAGTTTAGGAACAGATTTAATCGTTGAACTTGTAGAAAATCACGTATGGGCTGGTGGCGGAGAACACGCGACAAATGGTGCATACTTTAATCCAAACATCCCAACAGAAGAAACATTTACAATGCCATATAAATGGGGAACACGCGGAAAAGTTGTAGCTACAAAACCATTAAACTATCAGGGTAAACTCATCGATGGATTTTGGTTAGAATTTAAAGATGGACAAGTCGTTGATTATGATGCTAAAAAGGAAAAAGATGCTTTAACGAATATATTAGATACTGATGAAGGTAGTAGATATATTGGTGAAATAGCATTAATCTCTCATGATTCACCAATTTCAAATACGAACATTTTATTCTTAAATACATTGTTCGATGAAAATGCTTCATGTCATATGGCTTTAGGTAGAGCTTATCCGATGAATGTTAAAAATGGTGTGAATACGCCAATCTCTGAGTTAGAAAAAATTGGATACAACAATTCAATGGTTCACTCTGATTTCATGTTTGGTAGTGAAGACATGGAAATTGTTGGTGTTACTCAAGATGGAAAAGAAGTCAAAGTCTTTGAAAAAGGAAACTTTGTAATCTAAGAAATACTAAAATGCCTTTTGGCATTTTTTTTACTAGACTAGAAACTTATGATTTAGTGGACTTTTCATCAATAAAAATTTATAATTAAGGAAAGAGCAAAGGATGGTGCATTTATGGAACAAATCAAGATAGATAGTTTTTTAGATTTTAAATATATATCAAATTTAACATCGAATCCAAGTCAAACGCAAATGGCATTTGCAGTAGGAAAAGCGAATTTAAAGAAGAATGAATACAACTATGATTTATTTGTCAGCGATGGAAAACGACACACAAGAATAACAACTCTTAAAAAAGGAAGTCACTTCATCTGGGAAAATGATCAGACTCTCTTGTTCCCTTTAGCAAAAAATAAGAGCGAAGAGAAAAAAATAAAGGAAGATAAAAGATCAATTTATTATCGCTATCATTTAATCGATCGAAAGTTAGAAAAAGCATTTGAGTTCGACTTTCCAGTAACTGTTGAAGACCAATTGGATGGCAATAAACTGTTATTATCTGCAGCATTAACTGCAGAGCAACACCGCTTATATCAAGACAATAAAGCAGATAGAAAGAAATTTCTAGATGAGCAAAAGAAAAGCAGTCTTTATGAAGATATTAATGAAATACCATTTTATTTCAATGGAAATGGTTTTACAGCAAATGTAAGAAAACAACTATTTATTTTTGATATTGAAACGAAAGTGGTTGCACCGATATTGGACCCAAATTTTAGTTTTAACATCATTAAAGTGTCTGATGATAAAAAACATGTGTTTTTCACAGGCACAATCGCAACTCCAGTTAAAACCTTAACATCACAAGCTTATGTCTATCATCTAGATTCCAAAACAATTGATACATTATATGCTGAAAATGATTTTGCATTTAGAGGATTATATTTACTTAAAAACAAAGTCATTGTTTCAGGTAGTGACATGAAGGATTTTGGGTTAAACCAAAATAGCGATTTTTATGTATTGAACCATAATAAACTCGAACTACTGAATCTATATGGAGGAAGTATCGGTAACTCAGTTGGTTCTGATGTTAGATTAGGTGGAAATCAAAGCAATCTAATTTTTAATGACAAACTATATTTTACTTCAACTGTTGATGATCATGTTGAATTAAATTCTCTAGATTTAAATGGTGAAATCAAGTGTGAGTATCCATTTAATGGAAGTATTGATGGTTTTTGTATATTGAATCATCAAATTTATGTTGTTGGGCTTTATCGTCAAAAGCTACAAGAAATCTATATGGTTGATACAGAGCAAAAGAAACAAGAACAAAGAACGAGAATTAATCAACGTGCACTTAAAAATCTTTATGTAGCTAAACCAAGACCTGTTTATGTCAAACACGATACACATATCGTTAAAGGTTGGGTATTATATCCTAAAGATTATGATCCTGCATTAAAATATCCTGCAATTTTAGATATCCATGGTGGACCTAAGACTGTTTATGGTCAGGTTTATTATCATGAAATGCAATTTTGGGCAAACAAAGGATACTTTGTATGCTTTGCAAATCCAAGAGGTAGTGACGGTAAAGGTGATGTCTTTGCAGATATTAGAGGAAAATACGGAACGATGGACTATCAAGATTTAATGGACTTCACTGATTTAGTGCTAAAAAAGACACCATCAATTGATCAAAATCAAGTATTTGTAACTGGTGGTTCATATGGTGGATTTATGACCAACTGGATGGTTGGGCATACGCATATTTTTAAAGCAGCAGTTACTCAACGTAGCATTGCAAATTGGTTGAGTTTCCATGGAACTTCAGATATTGGATTCTACTTTTCAAAAGACCAAACAGCTGGACATCCTAATTTAGATACTGATCTATTATGGGAACAATCACCAATGAAATATGCACAAAACATTCAGACACCTTTGCTGTTTATTCATTCCGATAAGGATTATCGCTGTCCGATTGAACAAGCAATGCAGTTGTTCACCATTCTAAAACAAAGAGGATTGGACACAAAGTTTGTTTGGTTTAAGGAAGAGACACATGAATTATCAAGAAGTGGTAAACCACAAGCTAGACTTAAACGATTAAATGAAATAACCGATTGGTTTGAAAAATATAGAAAATAACTTAAAATGCCATAATTATATGGCATTTTTTCTTAAGTTAAAATTCAAATGTTAATTATTTGTTAATTAACCAATAAAAGTGATATCCTGACTGTATACTAGTATAAGAGATATAAATGTATCAAAGGTTATGAGGAAAACGATCATGAGAAAAGTCTTAACTTTATTTATAATTAGTGTCTTACTATTATTTGGAGTAACTTCCTCTTTTTTCTCATATGCAGATGAAGATTTAGCAAAAGAACAAGTTGAACTTTTGTATCAAGTAGATGATGAAGACTCTGCACAGCAAATAGCTATAGAAAATGATATCGAACTATTATCTTTTTCTAGTTATGGATTTGCAACTTACCAAACAAATCAAAGCAAACAAGTTGAACCATTAATAGAGAAAGGGTTTATACTTAACAGCACCTCTCAAATTGTAGCACCACCATGGCAACAAACTGGAGATCCTTTTTTAAAGGATCAATATGCTATTGAACTAATGGGAGTTGATATGGCATGGACATTTACAGAAGGAAGTGCAGATGTTACCATAGCAATTATTGACACTGGTATTGATACAACTCATGAGGAGTTTGTCGGAAGATTGTCAGCAATATCATATAATTCAAGAACAAAACAAGTTGGTTTATCACATGTTGAAGATGATAACGGACATGGAACTGCAATCACTGGCGTGATCGGTGCAAATAAAGACAATTCTAAAGGTATCGCGGGTATTGTTCAAAACTCTGAGTTATTAGTTATCAAAGCTAATAACTTAGATGATCCTAATACTGAAGTTGATGAATCTAAACAGTTTTCTGATTCTGCAATTATTGAAGGTATTCACTATGCAGTAGATCAAGGAGCAGATATTATTAATTTAAGTCTTGGTGGAGCAAATGCGAATCCTTTAACTAAATCCGCAATAGATAAAGCACGAAGTGAAGGTGTTATCGTTGTTGCAGCTAGCGGTAATGATGGAACAGATCAAAAACTATATCCAGCTTCATTCGATGGTGTTATTTCAGTAGGTGCTGTCGACAGTACATCTACCATTTGGGATACCGAAGATGCAGGTTCTAATTATAATGATAAAGTTGATCTAACTGCACCAGGAGTATCTATCGTCACGACTGGTTTAAATAATACTTATGTAACATCAACTGGAACATCATTAGCTGCACCTCAAGTTACTGGCGTTATCGGTTTAATGCTTGCATACTTTACAGAATTCACAGATAATCAAATTATAAATCAATTACTGAGTACAGCCATAGATCAAGGTGATCCAGGTTATGATATTTATTACGGATATGGCGTTGTACACGCATATCAAGCACTGCAAGTCGAAGAAGTAACCATTACATTTGAAACATATGAAGGTACGGCAATTGAACCAATAACTGTTTTAGTAAACCAAACATTTATAGTTGATGATCCAGTCAAAACTGGTCATTCATTTCTAGGATGGTATTATGATGAATCATTTGAGTTTGTCTTTGAAATAGGTGTAGATACTACAAATGTAAACTTAACATTGTATGCGAAGTATCAACCTAATCTATATTATGTTTCATTCTTCACCGATGGGACAAGTGCAGAAACTATCCAAGTCTTATATGGTGAGACATTTAATGTTCCATCAACCGAACTTGATGGTCATGAGTTTGAAGGGTGGTATTATGATATTGATTATCAAAACCCTTACTTAAATGAACCCATTTTTGACCATACATCACTATACGCGAAATTTACAAAATCAATATACACCGTAACATATTATATCAATAACGAAATTGATTCATCAATTGAGGTTTCTTATGGAGATACATTTGATCCATTGATTCCTGAAGGTGATTTTGCATTTCTAGGTTGGTATCTTGATTCAAGTTTCACTCAAACATATGAAGTCGAACCAGTTTTAAATCATTTAAATTTATATGCAAGGTTTGATGATGGGTTATATACAGTTGTCTTTTATGATAGTGATTTGGTAACGATTATTCAACAAACTAATGTTTACTTTGGTTCAGAAGTGGATGCACCAAGTCCACCGACTAAAGCATCAAGCCCATCATTTGATTATAACTTCGAGTCATGGACTGAAGATTATAATTATATCGAAGATGATACATTTATATATCCTGTATTCTCAAAAATATATAGACCAGAATCAATTTACATCTTACCTGGCATTGATACTATTTATGAAAGTGAAGATTGGAACGATGGAACCATTCATATCATTGATGATTTATTAAGTTATGAAATCCGCGGAGAAGTCAATATTAATCTTCCTGGAAGATATGCCATCTTTTATGACATTTATGAAGGTGAAAATCTATTAGATACAAAAGTTAGAATGGTTAGAGTTGTAGAACAAGAACCTAAGGTTACAATCACCTTAAATCCAGATGTTACTACCATAGAGCGTGGTAATCAATATGTAGACCAAGGAGCAACTACTAATCTTGGTGAACTCACTTCATCAGGAGAAGTCAATACAAATCAAGTTGGAGTGTATGTGATAACTTACGAAGTTATTTATGGAAACCAAACCGCAACTAAATCAAAATATGTTTATGTTATTGATCAGAATATACCATTATATAATCACACATCATATATTAAAAAAGAGCAGGAGGTATGGTTTTTATGAAAAAGATGTTGTTCTTTTTAACCATAGGTTTCTTACTACTTTTGTCTGCTTGTACAGAACCTTCAATTAATCATCTAAATCTTACATTAAATCCTGGTATTGATACTATAGAGATTGGTCAATCTCATATAGATACAGGAGCAAAAGCAAGTTATGGTCTTAGATTACTAACTGTTGAAGTCATTGAAAATGATATCAATGTAAACCAATTAGGTGTTTATGAAATTATTTATCAAACGACATATTCGGGTTTAACCAAAACAATCACACGATACGTAACCGTCATTGATGAAAATCCACCTGTGATTTCACTGAATCCAGGTATTGATACAATATTCATTGATGAAACATGGATTGATGCAGGTGTTGAAACATCAGATGCAAGTGGTGGAGAAATAACTATTATAACTGAAGGTGAAGTTTTAAACATTGAAGGTGAATATATCATTACTTATTATGCAACAGATGAAAGTGGAAATACCGCACAAATAAAAAGATATGTGAGTGTTATTTCTAATTAGACTCCATAAAAAGACAAAAATTGTACTTTTTCTAATTTATAGACTATAATAGAACTATAAAAAGAAAGGGAGTTTTAGTCATGTGTTTTTTTAGAAAGCGTCGTGAACGTAAAAAAGCCCTAGAGGCTGAGAGAGTTGCTTCAACAAAACCAGTTGAAGTTGCAAAGGAAGAGCAGGAAGCGAAACCTAAACCAGCACCAAAGAAATCAATTGTTAAAGACGAACCTGTGAAAACGGAAGGTAAAGCAGCGAAGTATCATGTATCGCAAAACAAGGATCCAAAGAATGACCATTATAAAGAGTGGCGTGTTCGTAAAGAAGGATCAAATAAAACGATTAAATATTTCAACACTCAAAAAGAAGCAATTGAGTATGCAGAAAAACTTGCAGAAGAAGCTGGATCATCCGTTGTTATTCACAAATTAGATGGTTCCATTAGAAAACAAGATTATGAAAAGAAATGATAGAAGTTAGCAACTAACTTCTTTTTCTTTTTGTCTAGCATAATAGACGATTATTTGTTTTTTTAAGATATCCTTTAATTAATAGACATTTGAAAGATATTCATGTTAAAATAAATGAGACAATTCCATGAAAGAAGGAACCAACATGGCAAGCACTTTTCTATTTGCATTAAATGCTGTTTTACCTATTTTTATTCTTATTATATTAGGTTATTTTTTAAAAAAGTCTAATTTTATTGATACGCATTTCGTTAATATACTTAATAAGTTTGTTTTTAGAGTAGGATTACCAGTCTTACTTTTCTATAATGTCTATAATATCAATCATTTAAGCGAAATCAATTGGGGCGTCGTAGCATTTGCAGTCATTGGGATTATGCTTTCATTTTTCATCGGAATATTAAGTTTATTCATCACAACGAAAGACCGAGAACAAAAAGGTGTTATTTTGCAATGTATTATTCGTTCTAACTTTGCTTTAATTGGTATACCATTAGCAATGTCACTCGGTGGTGTTGAAGCAGTAGCAGTCGTAGCCATCTTATCATTATTCACCATTCCCTTAGCAAACTTATTATCTGTGATTGCTCTCAATATGTATCATGTTAATGAATTTGGTGAACGTATTAGTGTAAAGAAAATGATGATTAACATTATCTCGAATCCGCTCATCATTGGTGTTATGTTAGGGTTGTTTGCATTATTAATACGCAGTTGGATACCTGTTGTCGATGGTGAACTTGTTTTTAGTATTAAAAATAATTTAACGTTTTCATATGATGCAATGCGATTATTAAGTCAAACAGCATCACCGATGGCACTTATTGCTTTAGGTGGTCAATTTGAAATTTCGGTTATTAAACCTTTAATCAAACAAATTACATTAGGTGTAATGTGGAGAATCGTTATAGTTCCTAGTATCATGTTATCCATTGCATATATGCTTGAAGATAAAATTGTTGGTATGAGTCATTCTTATGCAGCGTTGATATCACTATTTGGAGCCCCAGTTGCTGTATCGAGTGCAATTATGGTTCATGAAATGGGTGGAGATGAAAAACTAGCAGCACAGTTAGTCGTGTGGACAACAGTTTTTTCTGTCTTTACAATATTCGCAATAGTTGTTGTGTTTAGATCGTTAGGAGCATTATAATGTATCATCATTTAAGTCAGTATTATGACCAATTATTTCCTTGGAATCGTCAAATAGAAGAGTTGATTAAACCCTATATTGTACCGTCTGGTCAAGCAATCGATTTAGGATGTGGAACAGGAAGATTAACAAATCTGCTCGATCAACTCGGTATGCATGTTGTTGGTATCGATTTAGATCAGGATATGATTAAGGTTGCTCAAGCAAACTACCCACACTTATCTTTTTTCCATGACGATATGATCAGTAGCTTAAAAACATCAAAAACATTTAGTTTAATGACTTGTTTTGGGAATACACTACCACACTTAACATTGAAAGATTTGAGACTATTTTTAGAATCAGTACATCAAAGTTTAACAGAAGATGGTGTTCTTATTGTTCAACTGTTAAATTATACAAAAATATTGAATGAAAAGCCCAAACATCTTAAAGTTATTGAAAATGACGACATCAAGTTTTTAAGAGAATATTCATATTTAGAAAATCAAATTTTATTTAAGACTGTTCTTAAATTTAAAGATAATGAAACTGTAGGAACAACAACATTATATCCTTATCAAAAGGAACAACTCATAACAGAAATAGAACTAGCGAATCTTAAAGTGCAAGCATATGGAGATTTTAATTTCAAACCATTTGATGAACAAGATTATTATTTATATTTAATCATTTCAAAAAAATAACACCTTTTGAGGTGTTATTTTTGCATTTATTTTGAATAACAAACTAAAATATGATACCTTGTATTTGGATGAAAGGATGGGACGATATGACAAATTTAAAAAAAGAAATCGGATTATTTGGTGGTATCTCAATATTAGCAGGCATTATGATAGGATCAGGAATCTTTGTATTTGGTAGTTTGATTCTTGTACGTGTTGGATATGCGTTAGGTTTATCTTTATTAGCTTGGCTTATTGGTGGTATCATTACCTTGTTTTCAGGTTTAACTTATGCAGAATTAGGAACGATGTTTCCTGAAACAGGTGGATACTATGTTTACTTAAGAAGAGCTTATGGTAAAAAAATAGCATTCTTAAGTGGGATGATGAATTTTGTTTTATCAAGTAGTGGTAGTATTGCATTATTAGCATTAATTTTCGCAGATGTGTTGTCATATATGCTACCGATTGCATCATATGTAAAATGGATTGCAGCATTAATCATTATTTTATTATCAGTTGTTAATTATTTTGGTATTAAGGTTGGAGCAACCATTCAAAAAGTTTTCTTGGTTGCAAAAGTCGTTCCAATTATAGCTATTATTTTTATTGGCTTATTCATGGGTACAGAAACAGTAAGTTTCTCGTTACAGCAAACAGGAGATGTCTCATTTTTTAGGCTATTAACGATGGTTGCATTTGGTGTTGTTGGAACTTTATGGGCTTATGAAGGTTGGACGAACTTAAATACTGTTGCTGGAGAAATGAAAAATGTAAAAAGAGATTTACCAAGAGCTTTATCGATTTCTACATTATTAGTAACAGGATTATATGTATTGTTTATATTTTCATTATATCGCATTATTTCTTATGATAACTTAGTGCCTATGGCAGAATCAGGGACGATATTACCGATTGCAGCGATGATGACACTGTTTGGTGAGCCTGGAATGAGCTTCGTCTTAATTGCAGTAACCGTTTCAGTATTCGGTGCGTTAAATGGTAGTGTGATGGTATTTCCTAGAGTCTATTATGCAATGGCAAAAGATGATACATTTTTCCCTCAATTTGCTAAACTAGATCCAAAATACCAAACCCCATTTGTAGCAATCATCGGATCAGGTGTGATGGCATTGATTTTATTAATCTTCAATGTTGAACAATTATTAACATTTGTTGTATTTGGTGGGTTAATTTTTAACTCCCTAATATTCTTTTCAGTATTCTTGTTTAGAAAGAGAAATCCTGATTTAGAAAGACCTTATAAGGTATGGGGATATCCATATGTTCCAATAATCGCGATTGTCGGTTTAATGGGATTATTAGTCGCAACACTTATTGAAAGTCTAGTACCATCTCTTATTGGATTTGGTGTCTTAGTTCTCGGTTATATTCTTTATCATTTATTTATGATTAGAAAAGAGTCAACTGAACTATAAAAAAAATGAGCACACGTTGCAAATGCAATGTGTGCTCTACTTATCTTTATTTTTGTTTCTCATTCATTGAATGTAGTAATTTGATTATTTCTGAAAATCCAATAAACAATGTACCTGAAACAAATGAAGAGAAGATTATAATAACGCCAATCTCTCCACCGCCATTACCTAAGAAAACCATCGCAGAAATCACACCAACCACGTAAATCAAAATTCCGATTAATTTAAGTGTAAAAGCAACTGAGTTTGGTTCCAAAGTTCCTTTGACTTCTTTGATTTCTTTTTTGAGATGTTCGATTTCATTTGTTATGGATAAAAGTTCATCAATTTGCTGATCTGTTACGTTATTAAGAGGAACTTTCTTGTAATATTTATACATGGCTGTTTCTCTATAATATTCACTATCAATATACTCGTCTGACTTGCTGTCTGAATATTTTTTTTCAAATAAACCTAGGTGAATTAAGTCTTCATCTTTCTTTTTTTGTTTTAACGACTCAAGTTCTTGTTTTTTCTGTTGAATAAGGTCTTCGATTTTAGCTGGATTTTCCATAGGAAATACCCCCTTTATGAATATTCTACATATGATTGGGGTATAAAGTCAATCTAATATATTAATCTTGTCTGTTTTCTACGATGACAAGTTGGTCTTCAACGACTTGCATTTGGTATTTTTTATGAGGTTCAATTGAACCTTCGATAATCTTGGTTGCTACTAAGGTTTCGATATGTCTTTGAATAAAACGCTTAAGTGGTCTTGCCCCATACTCATCGTTAAATCCATGTTTAATGACAAATTTTTGAATTTCTTCACCAAGTTCAATCAATAAATTCTTTTCTTCCAATCGTTTTTTAAAATCATTTAACATCTTCATGGCAATCTTCATTTGAACTTGTAGACTTAATGCATTGAACACAATAATTTCGTCAATACGATTGATAAACTCAGGTTTAAACTTAGCTTTAACTAAATCCATGACCTTATTTTGAGCATCTTTTTCATAGCTTAATAAATATTCACTGCCGATATTAGATGTTAATATAATAATCGTATTTTTAAAATCAACTACACGTCCTTGGTTATCGGTTAATCTACCATCTTCAAGGATTTGTAATAAAATATTGAAAACTTCTGGATGTGCTTTTTCTATTTCATCAAATAAAATAATTGAATAAGGTTTTCTTCTAACAGCTTCAGTTAATTGTCCACCTTCATCATAACCGACATATCCAGGAGGAGAACCAATCAATCGAGATACACTATGAGCTTCCATATATTCACTCATGTCCATTCGAACGATTTGATTTTCGCTATCAAATAAAGCCTCAGCGAGTGACCTTGCAACTTCAGTCTTTCCGACACCTGTTGGTCCTAGGAATAAAAATGAACCAATGGGTCTATTTTCATCTTTAATACCCGCACGTTGGCGAATAATGGCATCACTGATTAATCTGATGGCATGATCTTGTCCGATAACTCTATTTTTAAGGGTTTCTTCAAGGTGTAGCAGTTTTTCTTTATCACCTGACATTAGCTTTGATACTGGAATTTGAGTCCACTTAGAAACGATTTCAGCGATAATTTCTTCTGTAACGGTTTCTGTTAATAATTTATCGCCTTCTTGATTTGATAAAGTCATCTCTTGAATATCTTTTTCTAGTTTTGGTATTTTGCTATATTGAAGTTCTGCAGCCTTTTGATAATCGTTATCATTTAGAGCATTTTGCAAGTCTAATCTAATTTTTTCAAGATCGTTTTTCTTTGATTTAATAAGATTTAACGTTTCCTTTTCCTCTTCCCAGCGTTTCCTTAAAAGCTTTTCTTCTTTTTTAAATTGCTCTATATCAGTTTTTATTTTAGATAAACGTTCTTTAGAAATAGGATCGGTTTCTTTATCTAATGCGGTTTTTTCTATTTCTAGTTGCATTAACTTGCGGTTAACCGTATCTAGTTCAACGGGCATGGAGTCAATTTCCATACGTATTGAAGCACAAGCTTCATCAATTAAATCAATAGCTTTATCAGGTAAGAAACGGTCAGTGATGTATCTATTCGATAAAGTAGCAGAAGCAATAATCGCTAAATCGGAGATCGTAACACCATGATGTGCTTCAAATCTTGATTTTAAACCTCTTAGAATACTAATGGTATCACTTACTGTTGGTTCGTTAATAACAACTTTTTGGAATCTTCTTTCTAATGCACTATCTTTTTCTATGTATTTGCGGTATTCATTGAGTGTGGTCGCTCCAACGCAGTGAAGTTCACCACGAGCAAGCATTGGTTTAAGCATGTTTGATGTATCCATAGAACCATCAGCACGTCCTGCACCAACAATATTGTGCAATTCGTCAATAAATAAAATGATTTCCCCGTTAGATTCTTTAATTTTGTTTAGAACAGCTTTCAATCTTTCTTCGAATTCTCCTCTAAATTTAGCACCAGCAACGAGTGCAGCTAAATCAAGTTCGTATATGATTTTATTTTGCAAGCCTAAAGGAACGTCTTTATCGACGATGCGTCTTGCTAAACCTTCAACGATTGCTGTTTTTCCGACACCGGGTTCACCAATTAATACTGGATTGTTTTTTGTTTTACGGGATAAAATCTTAATAACTCTTCGGATTTCATCCTCACGACCGATGACGGGATCGATTTTTCCTTGTTTTACATCTTCAACAATATTTCTACCGAATTTTTCTAATACTTTTGGATCTTTGCTATAGTCATCCATTTGTGTAAAGTTCATAAACATCCTCCTTTGCAACATCAATTAATTTAAATCCAACTCTATTATAAATCAACAAATTGGCACTGTCAACTGTTAAGTGCTAATTATCGTTTTATATTATAAAATTAAGTGAATTATGTTAAAATATTGATAGACAAAAATCGAGGTGATGAAAGTGAAAAAAGATGTATTGGTAAAAATAGATAATCTAGTGAAGAAATATGCCAAAAAAACGAGAACACTTCAAGTCGAATTTGATATTCCATCACTAGATATAAATTATACATATTCTAGTACAAAGACAGATCAAAAATATCATTCAGCAAGCGTTGGTAAAGTTTTTGCAGCTACGCTTGTACTAAAAGCAATTGAAGATATGGATGTAGATTTAACTACTAAAATTCATACCATTTTAGATGATAAGTTGTTGGATGGACTTTTTGTATATGAAGGTTTTGATTATCAAAAAAATGTTACGATTAGACATTTACTAAGTCATACATCAGGAGTCAATGATTACTTTGATGGAAAGTTTAATGATGGCAGCAAATTTTTAGACAGATTTTTCGAGAATAAAGATCGTTTTTTTACTCCACAAGAGCTTATAGATATGACGAGAAACAATCAAAGTGCAATTGGGAGTCCTGGAAAGAAGTATTTATATTCAGATACGGGCTATCTTCTTATTGGACTTATCATCGAAAAGCTTTACAAAATGCCATATGATCAAGTCCTAGAAACATATATTTTCAAACCATTAAAAATGAATGATACATCACTTTCGTGGTATAGTAAATCATTTGATGCAAAAGAACTTGCACCACTTATTTTTAAGGGACAAGATGTTCGATTATTTAAAGCATTAAGTTGTGATTTTTCTGGAGGAGGTCTTTCGACAACAACTCATGATTTAACTAAGTTTTTAAAAGCTTTCTTTAAACACGAGATTATTAGCGAGAGTTCATTGGAGAAAATGAGATCTTTTGAGCATGTTTTTCATGCAGGAATGTATTATGGCCTGGGTCTTATTGAAATCAGATTTGATAAATTGTTTTTCTTACTAAAAGGATATCCACGTCTGCAAGGAGGACTAGGTGTTTCAGGTGCACATGCATGGTGTGATGATGAGACATTGGACACTTATGTTATCAATATGGGAGATGTTAAGAAAATGAGTAGTAGTTTTCAGTTATTAATAAAGGTAGTATCAATCATTAAAAAAGAGAAGGCAAAAAGGTAAAGATATATGATAAAAATTTTATTTGTTTGTTTAGGAAATATCTGTAGATCACCGATGGCTGAAGGTATGTTTACCCAAATGGTTATTAAGGAGAACTTACAAGAAAAAATTCACATTGAATCAAGAGCTACCTCAACATGGGAACATGGTAAACCCCCACATCCAGAGACAAGAAAGATATTAGATAGAATTGGGGCAAAACATCATCATATGAAATCTATGACTATTCAAGCAAGTGATTTTGTTAAATTTGATTATATTATAGGTATGGATAAGTCCAATGTTCAACATCTATTAAAACAAGCAGGAAAGCATAAGCATAAGATATTTCTTTTAAGAAATATTATGGATGAGACAAAAGGACAAAGTGTCCCTGATCCTTATTTAACCGGACAATATGAACAAACCTATCAATTGTTAGAAGAGTCATTAACAGGTTGGTTAGAAAGATTAAAAAACGAACTTCAATTTAAAGAGAATTTGTATTGACTTTTTAACCATTTAAAAGTTATAATGATATAGCATGTGAGGGCCTCATAGCCAAGTGGTAAGGCAAGGCACTGCAACTGCCTGATCATCGGTTCAAATCCGTTTGAGGCCTCCAAAATAATCTTGAGTTGGTTCGATAATACGAGCTAATTAAACAAATTTATGCCCATTTAGGGTATTTTTTGTTTTTAAAGACCCCATCATAAGTATTAAATAAACCATACAAAGGCAAAAAAGTATATAAATACAATTTTTACTTTACAAAAGGCAAAAAAAATAATACAATGTAAGTAAAAGAGGTGTTTATAATGAAAATCAGACGTTATTACTTAGATAAACTAATCAAATACATAGATACAGAATTCGTGAAATTAATTACTGGTGTAAGAAGATCAGGTAAGTCATTTCTATTGAAAATGCTTGAGAAACACCTTCAAGAACTAAATAGAAAAACGATATATCTCAATTTTGAGCATCCAGATACTTTTGGTATTCAAACGGCTGACAAACTGTATGAATTCATCAAAACTCAAGTAGAAACGGATGAAAGAATATATTTTCTATTTGATGAAATAGCTGAAGTTCATCATTGGCAAAAGTTGATTAATGGATTAAGGATTGCGTTTAATTGCGATATATATTTAACAGGGTCAAATGCAAATATGCTTTCCGGCGAACTTGCAACTTATCTATCCGGTCGATATGTAGAAATAAAGTTATATCCTTTATCATTGGTGGAACTAAAAGATTTCACTAAAGAAGATAGCATTGATCGATATTTACAAGAGTATATAAAATATGGTGGTTTTCCATCGGTTGTACTCACGAAAGATGAACAAATGAAAAGTGACATATTGAAAGGTATTTATAATAGTATTCTATTAAAAGATGTTTCGATTAGAGGCAATATTACTCAAATTGATGTGCTCATGAAACTTTCACTGTATTTGTTAGATAATATAGGTAAGTCGGTTTCAAGTTCTAAAATTTCGAATTACTTTAAATCCATGAATCAAGTAGTAAAACCAGAGACAATTAATAAGTACCTTCACCTTTTAGAGAATGCTTTTATTTTTTATAAAGCAACGAGATATGATATTCGTGGCAAAGAACATTTAAAAACATTAGGTAAGTATTATGTTGTTGACCTTGGACTAAAAAATATCATGCTAGGTCGTATGAATAGCAATCTTGGATCTATGATAGAAAATATTGTTTATCTAAAACTTATACAAGAAGGATGGCATGTTTTTGTTGGGAAATATGATGATTTAGAAATAGATTTTATTTGTTTCAAAGATAATTATACTAAGTATGTTCAAGTGACCTTAAGTATGCCTGTAAATAGTACTAGAGAAACAGACAATCTACTCGTCGTTAAAGATAATTATGAAAGAATAATCGTTACATATGATTACAAAGATGTTGGCGTAGTCGATGGGATAAAGATAGTTCATTTAACTTCATTTTTATCTGGTTAGATTGCGAAAAATAACGATCAAATTCGGAGGGTAATATGTTTGGAAAAAAAAGAAAAATTAAGAGATATTTAACAGAAAAAACTCAGGAGTTGTATTCTCAGTTTTACTATGTCCTTGATGACTTTATAAACAAGCAATTAAAGAAAAAACTACGTGATATCGGATTATCTAGAATCGAAATTCATGTAGATGGTACCCAGGATTTGAGTGTGTAGGTATTCAAGCAATTGATGAATCGTATATTGACATTAAATTTTATCCAAAGGAAATAAACATATCATGTTCTATAGATGAACCAGATGATTACCATGAATTCTTATATGAAGATCACAATGATAGGAATTGGATATAAAAAAAATCAAATCTTATGTTTTAGAATCTAAAAGTAGGTTTGATAATGAAAAGCTAAAGCTGTAGTGGAGGTTTTAGTTAAAGTTCACATAATGTGAAAAAATAGTACCATTACTTTCTCGATTTTCCCACTATTTTCCACTTTAGGTCATTTTCTTACCAGTTAAGGTTAAAGAGCCCCCAAAAACACAACCCTTTAAGGTTAACAGAGACTCCAACTTAATTTTGTTTTGGTCGTGCCAATCGGATTCGAACTGGCACAAAAACAACAAATTTTGTAATGAATCGGATATAAAACTGTTGATCACATTTTTTCTGATTTGAACTTAACAAACTATTAAAATCGTATAAAAAATGAAAGCAAGGGATTCTAAATTTACTGTATTGGGATCCCTTGTTTTTGTAACATATGAGATAATAGGTGTAACATATGTTAAATTTGTGATACATTTATGCAAACCATATATAATTATTTTGAGGGGAACAGTATGAAATAAAAAATTATATGTAAGGATGAAAATTATCTTAAATATCAAGAAATGTTAGAGAAAGCTGGATTTAGTATCTCAGATGATGCTAATTTATTTTTAAAGAAATTGATTATCAACAAGATTATCTTATTGGATTCAACTCAAGAGGAGAAAAAAAGATAATCAATTATGATGACATTTATCTAGTTGAAAGTTTCACACATGATATCATTGTTCATACATCATTTGGTGGATTAAAAATTAAAGAAAGATTATATGAAGTTGAAGGGATATTTGAGAACAGAGATATTATTCGTATAAACAAATCCCAAATTATACCTAAAGGAAAAATAATGAAGATTATTCCCCAATATAATTCAAAATTAAAGATACTTCTAGCGAATAAGAACACTGTATATGTATCTCGTATGTATTTAATGAGTTTTCGAGAAAAAATCGGAATGTAGGAGGGTATTATGAATTATCATATTATTGGATTAAGTATTATTACGATCTTAATTCTTTGATTAAAGGTAAGAAAGTCGTAAGTTTGAAGGTAGCACCTATCAAGTTTAATGTAATTTTAGTTATCGGACTACTCTTATTCTTTGGTTCTTTCACATTGATCAAAGTTTATGCTCTAGAAAGTGAGAATGATATTTTGAGGAACGAACTTAATTATGAAAGATTTGATGATGGTAATTTCCCAAATGTTTACATTAAATTGGTTTACGAAAAATACAATATCTTTTTTTCCGGGTATTACTTAGATGAAAACAATAATTATGTTGTATGTCTAACTGAAAATGCACCAACGGAATTAACTGATATTCTAACAAATGAAAGTATTCAATTTATCAAGGTAACCTATAGTTATGCACAACTAAAAGAAGTATTCAAAATAATTTCACTGAATATAAAAGAGTACAATTTTATAAGTATTTCTCTTAATTTTAAATCTAATAAAGTTGAAATCACAGTGATTGATGATAGCATTGATCTCTCAAGAATAAAAACATATATTGATTTAGGTATTGTAAGCGTTAGCATTGGAGAAGAATTTACAGCTTATTAGAGGACATCACACATAATCATTTTTCTCAATTAACAGAAAGATAAGTTTGATAACAAAACACAAGTTTTTTGCTTTTGATATACGCATGAAAAATCCTTGATGAACTGGGCGAAATAGCTAAAGAAAACGTCTCTTTAAGGTTAACAAAGACTCCAAACATATGATTTAAAAGACGTATAGATACCATCTATGCGTTTTTTTGTTAACCAAATCATCAATTCGATTTTGAATAACTACCAATAACAAGTATAATAGAAGAGGATATATTTATAGAAAGGAACTAAAAATGGAAAAAACAGAATATAAAATAGCTTTAATGATAGATTCAGAGAATGTATCATTTAAGTACATCAAATCAGTTATGAATGAAATTTCAAAATACGGGAAAATAGTAATCGCAAGATTTTATGGAGATATTAATAATTTATCAAGAGATTGGCATCGTACAGCACAAGATAACGCGATTAAACCAGTGCATCAGTACAATGTTGCTGTAGGAAAGAATGCTGCAGATATGGCAATGGCACTAGATGCACAAGAAGTTATGTATCAAGGTAGAGTTAATGCATTCTTTTTAGTAACAAGTGATAGTGACTTCACACCACTTGCAGTAAAACTTAGAGAAGGTGGTATGCATGTTATTGGTGTAGGTAACGAAAAGAAAGTTACTGAAGCTTTTAGATCAGCATGCAACGAGTTTAAATATTTCGAATACCTAGATGATGAAGATGAAGATGATGAGATTCCAGAATCTGTTGAAGCATCATCAAGAAATACTCAAGAAATAGGAAATATCATTAAAAGTATCATTATTGAAAATGGAATTGATAACAAAATACAATTAAGTCGTTTAGGTGATATTTTAGTCAATAGATTCTCAGATTTTGATTCAAGAAAATATGGTGCTAAAACATTATCAAGTTTAGTCAATACCATCAGTGGATTAGCAATTAGTCAAGAAAAGACAACAACGTTTGTTACGTTTTATACAAAAATGAATATGAAAGATGTCACTAAAGCTATTATTGACATCATTTCAATGAATAAGAGTAAAGAAATGATCTTAACTAAAATTAAACAAGAGTTAGAGAAAATATACCCTGAATTTAATTATCAAGAATTAGGTTTCACACGTTTTAGTAAACTCGTTGGAAGTATTGATTCGATAACCGTTAAAAATAACGCTGCGAAACTTAAAGTAAAATGAAAACCTTTGATATAAAAAGTCAAATGCCTACAACACTAGAAGCAGGTAGAAAACTAGCAGTCATTATCAAAAATTGTACTGGTAAAGATCAGGTCATTAAAATCATTCATGGCTATGGTTCTTCAGGTGTTGGTGGTTCAATTAAACAAGCGGTTCACTCATCTTTAAGAAACAGAGTTAGACGTAGTGAAATCAAGGCATACATTCCAGGAGAAGCATTTAGAGAAATGCTCGGATTTGATGAAGCGATTCAAACTTATTCGAATCTAATTAAATCAGATTCGGATTATAAAAAAGGAAACGATGGCATTACTTATATTATCTTAAAATAGCACGAGGAAATAATAATGAATTTAGAGCAGATTAAAAGAAAAAAAGCAATTTATGAAACTTGGTTTATTATTTTTATTATTATAACAGCCCTATCATTTATACTATTTATGACAAACCCTCTTTTAATGATTGGTTTTATCATAGGTGGATTAGGTGCTTCAGCGATGACTGGTATGCTTAAGAAACTGAGCAATCACTTCAAAAACGTTTATGTAAGAGAAGTGCTTGATAAGTTAATTCCAGGTTGTAAATATGAACCAGAAAGAGGATTAGAATCCTCATATGTTTACGATTCAAAGATATTAAAAAGAGAAGATCGATATCATAGCGAAGACTACTTGGAAGGCTATATATCAGGAAAACATTTTATCTCAGCTGATGTTCATCTAAGAGATGTTAGAAGAAGTGGGAAATCGACAACTGTTGTTACAGTATTTCAAGGAAGATTTTTTGAAATTGAGTTTAATAAAAAATTTGAAAATGATGTCTATATTATGCCTAATAGAACGCTTTTGTTCGGTCTATTTGAAGGCATGAAACGTGTTGAATTAGAATACATTGTTTTTAATCAAACTTTCGATGTTTTTTCTAAAGATCAACACTCCGCATTTTATTTATTGAAACCAAGATTTATGGAAAAACTTCTTGAATTCTCAAATATAGCTAAACGCACAATGTTTGGTTTTAGAGCTAAGAAGGTTATGATTGCTCTTGACACTCGAGTTGATTCATTTGATTTAAAAATGTTTAAAGATATCGACACACAGTTTTTTGATGAGATTAAAAAAGAAGTAAAGCTTATTGAAGATTTAATTGAACTTATATCATAACACTAAAGACACTAGAAAAAGTGTCTTTTTATTCAATAAATGCATTAAATAAACATAAAAACTATTCGAAAACGTTATCATTGAATAAATAAAACTATTTATTGAAAATATGCTTTATTTTCCAATAATAAATGTTATAATGAACTTGAAAATAACGATACAATTTAAGGAGTATTATTATGAACACAAATTCACACATTACTAGTGAGAAGTTGGCTCTTTTTAACTTGCAAATAGAAAAGAATAAGAAATTGCCTGGACCTTTAATGCCTACGCTTCATGATGCGCAGCATATTTTTGGTTATATACCGATTTCTATTCAGAAAATCATCTCCAAAGAGCTTAATGAAAGCATCGCGAAAATTAATGGAGTAGTTACTTTTTATGGTAATTTCTCAGTTGTTCCAAAAGGAAAAAAGACCATTGGTGTCTGTTTAGGTACAGCATGTTATGTTCGCGGATCACAAACTATTATGGATACACTTGAAGATGAACTTAAAGTGAAATCAGGAGAAACTACAAAAGATGGAGAATTTACACTTTGTGCAACTAGATGTGTTGGTGCCTGTGGTCTTGCTCCTGTGTTTTCTATAGGAGAACATATATACGGAAATGCAAGTGTAACTAAGACAAGACAAGTACTCAAAGAAATGAAGGAAAATAAAGATGAAATTATTTGACATTGTTTCTAAGTATGATTGTAAAGTTTATACACCTGATATTATGAGAAACATAGAAATTAACTATGCTTTCTGTTCTGATCTAATGAGTGATGCATTAATGATACTTAACTCAGTTAAAGATAACGGGATTCTTAGTCATAGTGTTTTAATTACAGGTTTAACAAATAATCAATCTATTAGAACTGCTGAAATGCTAGATGTAGAAGTGGTCCTTTTAGTTCGCGGAAAAATACCCTCAACTAAAGTTATAGATTTGGCTAATGAATCTAATATTATGCTAATTGCTACAGAATCTACGATGTTTAATACAAGTGGCATGATGTACCAAGATGGTATCAAAGGGGTTCGTTATCATCAACAATGGTAGACAAAGAATATCAAATTATCGCAAACAACTTTGATTTAGCTGGGCGAGCTTCTAGCGATATAAAAAGGACTTTAAAAGAACTCAATATTAATCCAGGTATTATAAAAAAAGTATGTGCATCATCTTATGAAGCTGAAATCAATGTGGTTATTCATTCTGTTGGAGGTTATGCGACATTTCATATAGATGAAGATGAGATTGTATTAGATTTCTATGACGATGGACCTGGCATTTTCGATATTGAGTTAGCAATGCTCGAAGGATATACAACAGCAAATTCGATTGCAAATTCCAATGGGTTTGGTGCAGGTATGGGATTATCCAATATTAAAAGATCAGCAGATAAACTAGAAATTGAGTCCGATGAGTTTGGCACACACCTTAGAGCAACTTTCTTTCTTCGAGGTAATCAACATGAAGATTTCTAGCATCTTATCTAAAGATTTTACTTTATTGACGAATAATTTAAACATTGAATATGAAGGTTGTTATGCTACAGATTTATTGAGTGCAGCAATCAAAAGTGCAAACCCAAACAATCTTTTAGTAACAATTATTAGTCATTCAACAACGATTGCTCTAGCAATAATGATTGATCTAAAAGCTATTATCATTTCAGAAAATAGACCAATTTCAAATGAAATGATTCAAAAAGCAAATGATGAGTCAATTGCATTAATACAAACACCAATGAAAACACATGAAGTCATTATCAATTTATTTCAAAGAGGATTGATATGAAATATTATTACGATCTACACATTCACTCTGTGCTTTCACCTTGTGCTGATGACTTGATGACACCTAACAATATTTTTAACATGGCCAATTTGAAAAAATTGAATATTATATCAGTAACGGATCACAACTCACTTAAACAACTTTCTATTTGCTATGAACTGTCACAAAGTTATGATATGCTTTTTATTCCAGGAGTAGAACTAGAAGTTCAAGAAGGATTTCATTTGCTATGCTATTTTAAACATGTTGATGAAGCTTTAGCTTTCGATGCATTTTTAGAATCACATATACATAAACAAAGATATGATCATGAATTATACGGAAAACAGGCAATAACTAATCTTGATGATGAGATTATTGACTACTTTCCTTATCATTTAACAAATTCTCTTACTCTTTCCTTTGAAGATTTACTTTTTTCTTTGAAACACTATGATCATATCCTAGTTTATGCCCATCTTAATCGAGAGAAAAATAGTGGGTTATCTTATTTAAATCAGTATCCGCTAGACGCTATTGAATTAACAAAGCACGTTCAAGCTGGTTTTATTCATCAACATCAGCTAACAAATCATAAGATATTATTCAATTCAGATGCTCATCAAATCATAGACATTTCAGAAATTAACGATAAAAATGAAATGGAGTTAGAAAGCTTAACTATAGAGGCTTTCTTTGAGTATTTTAATAATGGATGATTTAGCTACTTATTTATTAGATATAGTTCAAAACTCAATTCAAGCAAAAGCATCGATGATTCAACTTTCAGTTGTTGAAGAAGATGAACTAAAAATTAAGGTCATCGATAATGGTATTGGTATGTCTGATACTGTTCTTGCACAAGTGACATCTCCTTTTTATACGACAAGGACGACAAGGAGAGTTGGGTTAGGATTACCGCTTATTAAGATGCTTTGTGAACAAACAGATGGAGACTTTAGATTAGAGTCTACTGAAGGTTTGGGTACGTCATTATATTTAATGATGCACCATCATCATCTTGACATGCCACCGATAGGCAATCTTGGAGAAATGATTTATACGATCAGTATCCATCAAGATGTCAGTGAATTTATTTTTACCTATGAATCAAGACAAAACAAATATACTTATCAATTATCAGAAATCAAACGTATTTTTGGACAAACATTAACAACTTATTCAATTATGCAAGGATTAATAGATCATATTAATCAAGAAATAGAACTTAGACGAGGTGGCTTATGAAATCTTTAGAAGACTTAAAAAAATTAAGAGATGAAGCTTTAAAAAGAATGAATATGCGTTATGTTAAAAACGGATATCGAGTTCAAATTGGCATGGGAACGTGTGGTATAGCTTCAGGTGCGAAACCCGTGTTAGCGGCATTTTTAGAGCTTGTTGAGTATCATAATCTCAATAATGTCACGGTAACGCAAGTAGGATGTATGGGTGAATGTACATATGAACCGATGGTTGAAATCATAGATGAGGCTGGACAGGCTTTTGTTTACTGCAATGTAACAACTGATATGGCAAAGCAAATCATTGAAAAACATATACAAAGCAATCAACCCATTGATAAGTATTTATTATCAACTAGAAAGGGTTAGGTGATGTTATGTTAGAAAGAATACAGGTTCTTATTTGTGGGGGTACGGGTTGTTTAAGTTCACAGGCAAAACAAATCAAAGAAAAATTTGAAGAACAATTAGAATTAATGGATATGAAAAACGAAGTTGGATTGATTTTGACGGGATGTTTTGGCTTGTGTGAAAAAGGACCTGTCGTTATTGTATATCCTGGAGAAACTTTTTATACACATGTCAAAATAGAAGATGTTATAACAATTTGCCAAGAACATTTATTAAAGGGTAGACCAGTTGAAAAATTGATGATGAAAGATCCAATTGAGAAAACTAAGATTAAAAACATAAGCCAGTTGAAGTTTTATTCTAAACAAAAAAGAATTGCCTTAAGAAATTGTGGGAATATCAATCCTTTAAATATCGAAGAATACATTGCAAAAGATGGATATCAAGCACTTGCTGATGTTTTAACGAAACATACACCTCAAGAAACAATTGACACTATGATTGAATCAGGATTAAGAGGTCGTGGTGGCGGGGGCTTTTCAACAGGCAAAAAATGGCAGTTCGCAAAGGATTCTGTTTCAGAACAAAAATATGTCATATGTAATGCTGATGAGGGTGATCCAGGAGCATTTATGGATCGTGCCATTTTAGAAGGTGACCCACACTCAGTATTAGAAGCGATGGCAATATGTGGATATGCAATTGGAGCAAATCAAGGATATATTTATGTCCGTGCCGAATATCCAGTTGCTGTTGAAAGATTAAATATCGCAATCAATCAAGCAAAACAGTTTGAGTTGCTTGGAAAAAATATCTTTGGTACATCATTTAGTTTTAATATCGAAATTCGCTTAGGAGCTGGTGCGTTCGTCTGTGGTGAGGAAACTGCATTAATCGCATCGATTGAAGGTTATCGAGGTATGCCTCGATTAAAACCTCCATTTCCAGCTGTTCGCGGTTTATGGGGTAAACCAACAAACGTCAATAACGTAGAAACATTAGCTAACATTCCTGTTATATTTCTTAAAGGTGCAAAGTGGTTTAAGACAATAGGTACAGAAAAGTCAAGTGGAACCAAAGTGTTTGCACTTGGAGGAAAAATCAATAATACAGGTTTAGTTGAAGTCCCAATGGGAACAACACTTCGCGAGATCGTTTTTGATATTGGTGGTGGTATCCCAAATAAAAGAAAGTTTAAAGCGATACAAACAGGTGGTCCATCAGGTGGATGTATCACAGAAAAGGATTTGGATACACCAATAGATTTTGAAAATCTTACTGCCTTAGGTTCAATGATGGGTAGTGGTGGAATGATCGTGATGGACGAAGACAACTGTATGGTTGATGTTGCTAGATTTTATCTAGACTTTACTGTCGAAGAATCGTGTGGAAAATGTACACCATGTCGTGAAGGCACCAAACAAATGCTAGTTATTCTCAATAAAATTTGTGAAGGTCTTGGAACATTAAAAGATCTTGAAGAATTAGAAAAACTAGGACATATGATTCAAGAGACATCTTTGTGTGGTCTTGGTCAAACAGCACCTAATCCAGTCTTATCAACACTTAAAGATTTTAAACATGAATATCTTGCACATGTCGTCGATAAGACATGTACAGCAGGTGTTTGTAGAGAGTTAACAAACTTTGTGATTGACGATCATTGTATTGGTTGCACCAAATGTGCTAAAAGTTGCCCAGTTAACGCAATTTCCGGTTGGCCTAAGCAACTTCATGTTATCGATTTAGAATTATGTATACGCTGTGGAGAATGTAAGAAAGCATGCCCTGTAAATGCAATTACGAGCTCACCACTTCATCAGGAGGCACGCATATGATCAAAGATATTCAGATTAAAATAAATGGAAGAGATATCGTTGCAAAATCAAATGAGACCATTTTAAAAGCAGCCGAAAGAGAAGGTGTTTTTATACCTAGACTTTGTTATTTTGAGGGTGTCCATGAAGAAGGAAATTGCCGTGTTTGTTCTGTTAAAATCAACGGGCAAAAGAATTTAAAGCCAGCATGTAAAACATTAGTTGCGGAAAATATGGATATCATCACTGACGATGTAGATGTATATGAATCAGTATCCATGAATCTAGAACTTTTATCACATAAACATCACTTTGAATGTTTTAATTGTTCAAGAGAAGATAATTGTGAATTTCTAGATTTGCTTAGAACATATAACATTGAAAATGAGCTAACCCATTTATATGGAAAACATGACGCCCCAAGATACTTTTCAGATTCTTCAGGTGTAATGACCATTGATAGTAGTAAATGTATTTTATGTGGTAGATGTGTTTCTGCATGTGAATCCTTTACAGGACTAAATATTTTAAACTATAATCAACGTGGTTCAGAAACATACATTGGACCTGCATTATTTCATAATCTTGAAGACTCTGGTTGTATTTATTGTGGGAAATGTATTCAAGCATGTCCAACAGGAGCTCTACGAGAAAAAGATGATATCAAACAACTAGAATTGGAATTAAGAAATCCAAATAAAACGATTATCGTTCAAGTTGCTCCATCGATTAGAGCAACACTTGGTGAAGAATTTGGTTATCCTATTGGAACCAATGTTGAAGGTAAAATGTTAGCTGCTCTAAGAGCATTAGGTGTTGACCAAATTATGGATACAAATTTTACTGCAGATTTAACCATATTAGAAGAAGGAACTGAATTTATTGAAAGATTAAATCAAAATGGTCCCTTCCCAATGTTTACATCATGTTCACCAGGTTGGGTTAACTATTTAGAGTTATATCAACCAAACTATATTCCAAATTTATCATCATGTAAATCACCACAACAAATGGCTGGTGCATTAATAAAAACCTATTATGCTGATAAACTAAAATTAGATCCAAAAAATATTGTATCCGTATCCATCATGCCTTGTATCGCTAAAAAAGCAGAAGCTAAAAGACCAGACATGGGCAGAGATGGGTATCAAGATGTTGATATTGTCTTGACGACAAGAGAATTAGCAAGAATGATTAAAAGACATAAAATCAATTTTAGAGAACTAGAACCCATTCAAGCATTTGGAGAGTTATCTTCTTATACCGGAGCTGGAACGATATTTGGAGCTACAGGTGGCGTAATGGAAGCAGCTTTAAGGACAGTCACCGAGGTTTTAGAAGGTAAGACAACTCCCATAGAGTTTAAAGAACTAAGAGGCAACGCTGACATTAAAGAAGCAACTTATATGATCTTAGGTAAACCCATTCATGTTGCAGTCGTTCATGGTGGTAAAGCTATCCAAACATTCTTTGAAGAAATGGAAAAGAACAATAAGAAATATCATTTCGTAGAAATTATGGGTTGTACAGGTGGTTGTATCAATGGTGGTGGACAACCTATTGTTCCAGCACACATTTATGAAAAAACTGATATTCGTTCATTAAGAGCAGCAGTTTTATATGATATTGATTCACATCAAACATTTCGTAAATCTCATCAAAACACATTCGTTCAAGACTTATACACACAGTTTTTAGAAAAACCAAACTCGCATCGTTCACATGAATTATTACATACAACATACAAGAAACGGGAAAGTTATCAAAATATATCATGATATAAGAAAGGAGCAACATGAAAAAACTATACATCATTCTTTTAATTTTAATGATTCTAGCAGGATGTAAAAAAACAGAAGAAATTACCATGATTGTTCCTTTTGGAAGTCCTCAATTATCACAGCTAAAGATGCAACAAAGCAAAGATTATAAAATAGACATTGTCCAAGGAGCAGACCCTTTAGTAGCTGCTTTTGGTTCAGGTTCTCATGATGTAATCTTTGCTCCTACTAATCTTGGTGCTAAATTATATCAATCAAAACAAACTTATCAATTACTTGCAACCATTGTTTGGGGAAACTATTATCTCGTTACTCAAAGATCAGATATTACTCATCTTCAAGACTTAAATGAAGAAGAAATTATAGTCTTTGGACAAAATCAAACTTCAGATATTCTGATTAAATACTTAATAGATTTCTATGATATTTCTTGTCAAATCACTTATGTTGATTCGGTTGCAACCGCATCATCACTATTTATTGCAGATACAAATCAAATCGTATTGGTTGCAGAACCTTCATATGCACACTTAAAAAATATTTATCCATCATTGCAATCCATCGATATTCAAGCATATTACAAACTTGCAACTTCCAATAAAGCAATACCACAAGCGAGCGTGTTTGTTAAAAACACATTATCAGAACAGCAACTGATTAAGATACAAAATGATTTACAAGAATCAATAGAATTTATTCAGCAAAACCCTTTACAAGCTGCACAATTAGCAGTTTCACTAGGTATGAATATTGATATTGATGTCTTATCAAATTCGATATCTTCAGGCTATATAGATTACATTTCTGCTCAACAGGCAAAATCGGATATTATATCTTATTTTGAAATGATACTCATTAATCATCCAACACTTATAGGCAATCAGTTACCGGATGCATCTTTTTATCGAGGTGATTTAGGATAAAAAAAACAGCGTGGTTATCTTTTTCCATCTTCATGTTTTTCTTAATATGGGTATCTGCATATGTGATTGTTGATCACCCATTGCTTTTACCATCTCCGATTCAAGTTCTCAAAGCTATCGGAGCTATTTTAACGAATACAAGTGAACTATCAGTTATTGGTGTTTCACTATTTAGATTATTTCTATCGATTATACTATCTTCATTACTGGGCATTTCATTAGGCATCTTTTCTGGATTGAATAAGCAGATAGAGTTAGTCGTCAAACCCCATGTAACATTTCTCAAAACAATACCAATTTTATCAATCATCGTCATTTTACTTATCTTATTTGGTTTTACATATGCACCTTATATCATTACCTTCTTGATGCTATTCCCACTTTTTTATCAAGCAGCAAATCAAGGTGTGAAATCAATAGATCAAGAGTTAATTGATGTCTATCATTTAGAAAAACACAATCTTTACTTAGGGATCAAATATCTCTACTTACCCTTGGTAAAACCTTATTTATATTTAGCATTTTTCCAATCATTTGGATTAGGACTCAAAGTCTTAGTTATGGCTGAATACCTATCACAAACAAGAAACTCAATGGGTAATGCTCTTTATCTAGCAAAAGTTAATCTTGCGTATGATCATGTTTTTGCATGGTCCTTCATCTTGATTATCATTACGCTTCTTGTAGAATACAAAGTTCAAAAGTATCAATATGAAGAAAATTAAATCAAATTTTCAATCAACATAAAAATAATTCAAAAGTCTTTCAATATCGGTTGACTAAAATATAGTCTTTCATGTATAATAATAGTGTTTCCCCAACCTTTTGTGCGGGGAGACGCATGAATTGGTCCTAGTGTCTACATCCCCCCCAGACATTAGGGCTTTTTTTTATAAATCATATGCTATAATATAGTCAGTGAAAAACGTTAAAAAGGAGATATAAATCATGGCTTTTATTGAATGTCAAATTAGATCTTTTGTTTTAGAAATGAATGTAAGTGTCAATGTATTAATCCCACAGGACATTAAAAAAGATGAGAAGGTTAAAGTTTTATATTTGCTGCATGGGTATATAGGTAACCATACTGATTGGATGAGATATTCATCAATTGAACGTTATGCACAAAATCACCGTTTAGCAATCATTATGCCAGCTGCATATAATAGTTATTACACCAATATGGCTAATGGTTTTAAATATTTTACTTTTATCTCAGAGGAACTACCAAATATTATGGAATCATTGTTTCCAATATCTAATCATAGAGAAGATAATTACGTTTGTGGACTCTCAATGGGTGGATATGGTGCATTCAAAATAGCATTAACATATCCCAACAAGTTTTCAAAAGCAGCAAGCCTTTCCGGTGCTTTAGATGTTGATACACTCCTAAGAGAAAATGAAGATAAAAGCAGAGAACAGTTCTTCAAATCTATATTTGGAAATGATCCTATAACGAATACAAAAAATGATTTATTTTATCTTGCAAAGAAAGCGGATCCAAAACCTGATTTATATATTTGTTGTGGAACAGAAGACTTTTTGTATGAAAATAATCTTCAGTTCAAAGCTTTTCTAACTAAACATCATATCCCGTTTACATATGAAGAATCTAAAGGTGAGCATAATTGGGCATTTTGGGATGCTTATATTCAAAAAGTACTTAGCTGGTTGTATAAAAAATAAAAAAAAGTAGGTTAGAATTGATTTGGAGCTAGCCAATCAAAGAAATATGATAAAATGGAAATAGATACGTAGGAGGTTCATATGAAAAAAACGAACTACGCAAAAACGTCAAAATCAATCCATAGATTGGGTTTTGGGGCATGGCAATTAGGCAACACAGATTTTTGGGGATATATGTCGGTAGATGAAGGCATTTCTTTAGTTAAAACTGCGATTGAAAAGGGCATTAATTTTTTCGACACAGCACCAGGATATGCAGCTGGTTTGAGTGAGTCAATCCTAGGTCAAGCAACTATAGATCACCGAAATGATATTGTGATTAACACAAAATTGGGTCACACAGCTGATGGTGAGACTGACTTTTCTGTATTCTCACTAAAAGAGCAAATTTATGATAGCTTAGAAAGACTTCAAACAAACTATGTTGATAGCGTATTATTACATAATCCTGGAATGGAAATCTTAGAGGGTAAAACACAACATTTTGAAGAACTTGAAAGACTAAAAGAAGAAGGTTTAATAAAAGCATATGGTGTGAGTATTGACACATACGATGAGTTTAAAGCTGTTTTAGACAATGTAAAACTTGATGTTGTAGAAATCTTATTTAATATCTTTTTTCAAGAAACGATTCCTCTATTTAAAAAGGCAAAAGAAAAAGGGATTTCTATTATCGCTAAAGTGCCACTTGATTCAGGTTGGTTAACTGGTAAATATGATGAACTATCAGAATTTGAAGGTATTCGCTCAAGATGGGATGATGAAACAATTGAACAACGTGCGTCACTTGTTAAGGATTTAAAGAAAATCACAAAATCTGAGAGTTTAACGAAATATGCAATCTCATTTGTTCTAAGTTTTCCAGAAATCACAGCTGTTATACCAGGTATTAGAAATGTAGAACAATTAGAAGATCATATTCAAAATGCAGACTTTGAATTACCACAGGATATTAAGGAAAAATTCATTGAGTTATACAACAAGAAAATTAAAGATAATCCATTATTTTGGTAAAAGAAAAAACGGTCAATCTAAAGTGATTGACCATTTCTTTTTTCAAGATACTGTTGTTAAGTTCAGCGTATCATCTTGAATATTCAAATATGAACAGAGTATCATACTTTTAAAAGGTTTGAATATCAAAGTTCTATTCCATTATATAAGATTATTTAAAAAAAACAAGATGGAATATATAAAAATCTGCAAAATAAGTGTTTTCATATTATAATAAGACTGATACAAACTTAAAGGGGTACTATATGGGAACATTAATCAATGTAGGAGCAATCATTATAGCAAGCATTTTAGGTGTCATTTTTAAAAGAGGATTGCCTGAAAAAATACAAAAAAGTATTATGCTCGTTTTAGGTTTAGGATTAATTGCACTTTCTTTAGGATGGTTTCTTAAAGATTTTTTAATCGTTAATCAAGATGGTATTTCTACACATAGTGATTTATTAATTATTATTTCACTTGTTATAGGTGTGATGATTGGTGAATGGATTGATATTGATATGAGATTAAACAGATGGGCTGAAAACGTCGAAAAGAAGTACAATCTTCCTCCGCTTGCTAAAGGTTTTATTGCAGGTACACTTATATTTTGTGTTGGAGCAATGGCAATCGTTGGTTCCATTCAAGATGGATTATATGGGGATATCACAACATTAGTCATCAAAAGTGCATTAGACTTTATTACAGCGATGATTTTAGCTTCTGTATTAGGTATTGGAGTCATCTTTTCAGCATTTAGTGTTTTAATATATCAAGGTTCATTAACATTGCTCGCAATGACATCAACAGATATATTATCTATTGAAATGATTAAAGCTGTTTCTATGGTTGGTAATATCTTATTAATTGCTATAGGCTTTAATTTTATGGAGATTAAAAAAATAAAAGTAGCGAATATGCTACCAGCTATTTTTATTCCAATTTTATACTATTTAGTTATTTCTTTATTTTAGGAGGTATTATGGCTGAATTAAAGACAAAAGCAAATCAATTATCAGTAAGTGGATATTTGTCTAAGTTTGATCATCAAAAACAACAAGACGCAACTATATTAATCAATATGATTAAAGAGCTCACTGGAGAAGATCCTGTTATGTGGGGGTCATCAATTATAGGCTTTGGCAATAAAAGATATACTTATGAATCGGGTAGACAAATCGATTATTTTCTCATTGGGTTTGCCTTAAGGAAAAAGGCAATTACCATTTACTTGATGATAGATTTACAAAATAAAATATTAGACCATATAGGAAAACATGATAAAGGAGTTGGTTGTTTGTATATTAAATCGCTTGAAGAAGTTAATATAGAGGCACTTAAAGATTTATGCCAGCAATCCATCATTGAGGCAATGAAAAGAAAATGAGTAAATGTAAGATTTGCGGAAACAAAACGATATCTTATCCACATCCAAGATTTGATATGTTATTTCATGAATGCAAACAATGTGAATTTATTTTTAAAGATCAATCAAATTATCTATCATTAGATGATGAGTTAAAAGTATATAACAATCATCAAAATGATGAAAGCAATATTGGATATATCAATTTTTTAACGAACTTTATAGATGCTGCTATTATGCCATACATTCAAAAAGGTGATGTATTAGACTTTGGTAGCGGACCTAATCCTGTATTAGCAAAAATAATGAGAGAACAGTATCTATTTAATGTCGATATCTATGATCCATTCTACTCACCTAAAAAAGTTTATGAAAATAAAGAGTATAATCTCATAACATCAACAGAAGTTATTGAACACTTAAGTGAACCAACAAATGAAATAAAAATGTTAGTCAATCATCTAAAACCAAACGGTGTTATATCTCTTATGACATTATTCCATCCAAGAGATCGAAACAAGTTTTTTGATTGGTTTTATATTAGAGATACAACACATATTTCTTTTTACACACCCAAAACGATTGACTGTATTGCTAAGCAATTTAATCTGAAAGTTATTTATACAAATGAATATCGATATATTGTTTTAAAGAAAGCGACTTAATGAGCCATCATTAAATCGTTTTTTTAACTAGATGTGCAAATCCTTCTTTTTAAAAATATATATACCTGAAAAATATAAAGCAAAAGTTAATAGAAGCAAAATGCTAACATTTAAATATACACGATTACTTTGTATAACTGCATCATTTGTATCAAACAGGGAAAACACAGTGAAATATTTAAGAAAATCTAGGTCAGTTGAAACATTAGACAACATGTTAATTACAAAGAAGCCAATAGGAATACCTGCTCCAAATCCCGAGGCAAATCTGCTCTCATTAAAAAGACAGGATGATAAGAAGCTTATACCTCCCAATAAAGATAACAACGCAATAAGATTAAAATTTAGCAAGAAATAGCTATAGAGTTTCATCTGGCCAGGAAACATTAATTCAGAAAACCCTAAATTAATAAGTGCTACAACTGAAATAAGTATAAAAATACTAACCGACATATAGAATGCTTGAGTAACTGAAATTTTTTGTCTTGTATTAGGTGTCGATAATAAGAAACTCATCGATCCCGAATCTACATATTTAGCAATCATTCTAGGACCCAATACGATGATATAAATCATCGGGAACATCAACATGATGAAACCATAAAGATAACCACCAACAAAACCAAACAAAGAAGGTTCAAGTAGTTGAAAACCCATAGCATTCAGCATGGTTGGTGAAAAAAGCTCAAACATTGAGTCCCATGCTCCCAAATCATCGGGATTATACATACCAATAATAATTGAAGAATACATCATTAAGACGAGAAAGAAGATGATAAAAATAAAATAATTCGACTTTAATGTGGCCTTTAATAGTGCTTTATTCATTGGAATCACCACTTTCATAATATTTCATAAAAATCTTTTCAAGAGATTGCTTTTTTAAATCAAATGAAACGACTTTACATTTGGATAATTCCATAATTAACGGATTAATATCTCCATAAGTGGTGATTTCTAGATCAAGACCTTTTTGTTTAACTATCTCTAGGGTTGAACTATTAATTTTTTCAATATCACTTTTAGAAGCGAGAGAAACCATAAATACTTTTCTCTGTTCTTTTTTTAATGTCTTTATGTCTTCTAGAGCAACAAGTTTTCCATTCTTAATAATACCAGCACGATCACAAGTTCTTTCAATTTCTTCGAAACTATGCGATGACATAAGAATGGTTGTTCCTTTTGATTTCTCTTGATGAATTAAATCTACGAACTTGGTTTGCATAAGTGGATCAAGTCCACTAGTAGGTTCATCTAATATTAATATTTTTGGATGATGCATAAATGCTGAAACCAAACCAAGCTTTTGTTTCATACCTTTTGACATTTTTCTAATTTTTACAGAGACATCTAAATCCCAAAAATGAATCAGTTCATTCATTCTATCGTGGTTGATCAACCCTCGCATTTCTGATAACAATCTAAGAAATGATAAACCAGTCATTTGATCAAAAAAAGCAATTTCACCAGACAAATAACCAATATCTTCTTGTAGTTTTGCTGCAAAATCATGTGTGTCCATTCCCATAATGGAACACGATCCTGAGTCAGAATGTATAAATCCTAATAGGTGACGTATGGTTGTCGTTTTGCCAGCACCATTTGGTCCAATGAAACCAAAAACTTCACCTTCATTGACTTGGAATGACAAATCAAAAACACCTTTATTAGGTCCATATGACTTTGTCAAATTATTGATTTGTATCATTTTTTACCTCCGGATCTATTTTGTAAACTTACCACTTATATTATACCTAACATCGTATATTGTCAAATATGTAAAACATATTCGAAAAAAAATGATATGATAAATGGTAAGGAGTGATGGGAAATATGCAAAAAATAGCTATTGTAACAGGTGCCTCATCAGGCATCGGTAAAACGAATGTTGAGCTTTTATTAAAAGAACGAGTACATGTTATTGCTTTAGCAAGAAACCTAGAAAAAATAGAAACAGTAAAAAAAGAACTTGAACCACTAACAAAGCATGCAAATCTTGATTTTGTTGTAGGTGATTTATCCGATAATAAATCAACTCATCAAGCTGGGAAAGATTTAGTTAGTTTTGTCAATAAAAAATATCAAGGTAAACTTGACATATTAATGAATGTAGCAGGTCGAGTTACTTCAGGTTATCACGAGAATGAAGACGGAAATGAAGTAACATTTGCGACAAATCATTTATCTGTGTTTATTTTGACATATCACTTAACACCTTTATTAAAAAAATCTGATGATCCACGAGTTTTGGTAGTCAGTTCATTATCACATTATCGTGCATCTATTAATTGGAAGAACATCCAAAACAAAAAGTTTTACAATATCTTAAAGGCATATAAACGATCAAAACTATATAATGTTTTTTTTGTTAAAGCATACGCAAAAAGGTTTAAGGATATCCCTATTTTTGCTATTGACCCAGGTTTGGTTAAAACAGAAATTGGTGGGAAAAATACGACTGGTTTAGCAAGATTTGTTTGGAACTTAAGAAAAAGTGGAGGAACTGATGTATATTATCCTTCCAAGTTTATGGTTGATGTAGCTTTAAAACCAGAATATAAAACTTTTTCAGGGCATTATATTAAAGAAGGAAAATCCATTAAATCTAACAAAATAACATACAACGATGAGCATGCAAATAAATTGTGGTCATACTCGGAGGCACTAACATCTATAGATTTTAAATGATTTATAATATATTATAATTGAACTGAAGGTGATTTGATGATTAAAATAATAAAGATATTTTTTATTGTAGTTTTATCCTTTGTTACATTGTTTTTCTTAATTGTTATGCGTTTATTCGCCATTAAAATCAATGATTCAATCATTCAAACAAATCATATGAAAAGATTAAACAACTATTATGAGAGCAGTTCATTTGAACCCGTAGATGAAAGTGAATTTATTAATTTTGATCCACTAGATGAATCCATCAAATTAAACGAGATCCAAATACTTGCTACGCATAATAGCTATAAAAAAACCGGTGCTGCTTTAGGCAGGCTCTTTGTTGGTCTAGGCGATAGTTTTGAAGAAGCACGTGCTCTGAAATACGGTTACGAGAACTTAACAACACAATTTGAGTCTGGCATTCGCAGCATGGAGTTTGATGTTAGAATGCGTAAAGAACAATTTGTTTTAACACATGTTCCACTAGTTGACAATAGTAGTGTTGCTCCAAGTTTTGAACTAGCACTGGAAGAAATCTATTTATTTTCAACAAATCATCCGAACCATATACCAATCATTATTCTAATGGAAATCAAAAACGATTGGATGATTTTAGATCATGCACTTCAACATATTGAATCTGAGCAGTTATTAAAATTAAACACAGTAATTATTGATAAACTAGGTGATCGACTTTTTCAACCCAATGATATGCTTGAAAGTGGTAAAAAACTAAATGAAACGATACAAACAACAGGGTGGCCATCCGTTTTTAGTTTATTAGGCAAAGTCATTTTTGTTCTACATCCTGGAGATTTTACTGACATGTATTATGAACTAGATACTTCACTAGAGACACAACCAATGTTTATCGGGTTATACTCAAATCAAATTGATCGTAATTATGCATCTTTTATCGTTCATAATCAACCAGATGTTCAAACAATTCGTTCACTTGTAGACTCAAATCTAATTGTTAGAACAAGAATTGATTCTGGTTTAGTCTTTAATCAACAAAGATATCTAGACGCAATATCTAGTGGAGCTCAAATCCTAACCTCTGATTTCACCATCGGAAGAAGTGATTTAAAAGTTGATGAAATGATTTTTTTGGCAAATGAAAAGTTGATTATTAAAAGAATAGATGATTAATCATTAGATTCGAGTTGCTAATCATTTGAATTCATGTATAATAGTAATACACTATTTTTTTCAATGGGAGGATATTATGGGCGTTATTTATAAAGAAGAAAACAGACTTAATGATTCTAAAAAGTATGACATCGTTGTTAAAATGTTAGAAGATCGAGGTGTAATTCTTGAGGACATTGCGCAAATTACACTTGATTTACAAATCAAATATTTGCCATCTTTATCATTTGAGTTGTGTCTTGAGCATGTTCAAAGAGTCGTGATGAAAAGAGAAGTACAAAATGCTGTGTTAACTGGCTTAGAATTGGATATATTAGCAGAAAAAGGGTTACTATCAGAACCTCTTTCAACCATGTTAATGACTGATTATGGATTATATGGTATTGATGAAGTTTTAGCACTTGCCATCGTTAATGTTTATGGATCTATTGGATTTACCAATTTTGGATACGTTGATAAATCAAAACCTGGTATTATTGGTAGATTAGATGAAGAAGGAAAACAAGAAGGTAAATGCAATACATTTTTAGATGATATTGTAGGTGCTATTGCTGCTGCAGCAGCAAGTTCAATCGCACATAGATTTGCCACGTGAACTACTCCCACCACTTAATGAAAACCATTAGAAGTGGGGGCTTCTTGGGTAAAACAGACCCGTGTCTATTA
>NZ_JASCXW010000088.1 GCF_030012175.1 Peloplasma aerotolerans | reverse complement strand
AAAATCCGCGTCTTCAAGGCGCGGTTTTTCTCATCGCCTTCAAGGCTCATTACTGGCGACCCCCATTTGAGGGTCTTTTTATTTGCCCAATTGCCTTTGTCACCCTTACTTACCCGTAAACGGGTCTTTATACTCTTTTAGACTTCTTTTGTCTTTTACTTGGTCTTCTAATTCTTGATTTCTGATGTAGTTTTCTACTGTTTTTTTGTTTAGACCTACGGTCGAAACATAGTACCCTTCTGACCAGAAGTGCCTTGATCCATAGTTATATTTCAAGTTTGCATGCTCGTCAAATATGATCAAGCTGCTTTTGCCTTTCAAATATCCCATGAATGAACTCACTGCTAGTTTTGGTGGTATCTTGACGAGCATATGTATATGATCACTCATGGCATGTGCTTCGACTATCTCTACGCCTTTGTATTCACAAAGTCGTCTCAAATATCTGCCTATATCGCTTCTTAGTTTACCATAGATGACTTTCCGTCGATATTTTGGACAAAATACGATATGATATTGGCAGTTCCATTTTGTGTGTGATAAACTACTAGTGTCATCGTTTCTCTTTGACATCGGTGATAGAATCCTCCTTGGTTTGATTGGTGTAAGGCAATTGGTTATTACCATTATACCAACCAAGAGGATTCTTTTTGTTTATCGCTTCCGCTTTTCCAGTCTCACCCGCATAGCAGGTGGTTTTATGTTACTCTTCGAGCAACATA
>NZ_JASCXW010000087.1 GCF_030012175.1 Peloplasma aerotolerans | reverse complement strand
AAAGAAAAATAAGAAAAGACATTGAGGGTATAATAAATTGAGATTTTAATTAAAGTAATTTTTCTTGGTACTACAACTGTAAAACTCAGGTTTATTAGCATTTATAAAAAAATTTCGATAGAAGATTATAATATAATTTTTATGGCGAGCTTAGATTATATCGTCTTAAAAATTAGTTATTTAATTTTTATTTATGATATAATATCATGGTATCATTACACGCATGGATTTCAAACGTGGTTTAGTATATTTTATCTAGTCGTTTCAGAAAACTCCCTCTTCAAAGCATTCAGTGGTAGATGAATGAAACTAACTTTTTATCTTTAAAAATATCTATAATTAACAATCCCTCGTATATCATTACATGATATATTATAAGTATAAATTATCGATGTAAAGGGGGTGGGCAACGTGAATGAAACCATGAAAGGTTATGTCTATAGACTGAAACCTACAATTAGACAAATCAATCTGATCAACCAAACTTTTGGTTGTGTGAGAAAGATGTGGAATCTACTCCTTTTAGAACGAAAGTCCATCTATGAACTTTACGGAAGTATCCTGAGTTACTAAACAGTCATCAGTATATGAATCCTAAAACCATTAAGGAACAATTTCCTTATATGTATGATGTCGACTCTCAAAGTTTGACTACTGCATTATGTATCTCTACGAGTTGAGTATGAAAATATGACTTTGAGCGATAAAACATTTGAAAAAGCAATTGGACTAGACTATATACACTGCAAGGTCTCTATATGG
>NZ_JASCXW010000086.1 GCF_030012175.1 Peloplasma aerotolerans | reverse complement strand
ATATCATGTAATGATAGACGAGGGCATGTTATTTATAGATAATTTAAAGAAAAAATGTGAGTTTCATTCATCTCACACTTAATGCTTTGAAGAGGGAGTTTTTTGAAACATATTAGATAAAACAAGTTCATAATCGCAATAAAACCAAAAAGTATCCATCTCAATCGATGGATACAACTATTACTGAAAATCTATTGAAAATATTGAATTAAGTAATACTAAGTGCGATAGCAATCGTTAGTGCACTAACTACAATTAATGATAGATGAGAAAAGAAGTAAAACTTCATATCTCTGATTTTTACTTTAAAAATAATAAAAAGAAATGGTATTGTCAAAATAACCGCTGCAATCGCGAAGATGATTGCAATCAAAAAGAATCCTAAATCTGACCAATCACCACTCGCAGTTCCAAACAAAAATTGTCCCAACATCAATGCTGAAAAAACTGCAAAAAACAAACTAATGAATCCAAGAACTTTTGTAGTTTTTTTCATCTTACATCTCCATATTTATAGTGATTCAACATACTTCTTGAAATTGTTAACAATAGATTGCCATCCTCTTTTTTGTAATTCAACAGAATTCTCATTTTCTGCATCAAAAACAACTTCAACGTATGTGAACTCCCCATTTTCTTTAAACTTAATGTCCACTTCTCTTTGATCTTCTAAATGATATTTGATTCGATATGGTGGATCAATAAGATCAAACTGGCCAGTAAAATCAAAACCTGAAGATCCATCTTTAGCTTCCATACGATAGGTGAATCTTCCGCCTACTTTAAAATCTGATTCTGCTTTTGGTGTATGCCATGTATCACTCGCATAATTCCACT
>NZ_JASCXW010000085.1 GCF_030012175.1 Peloplasma aerotolerans | reverse complement strand
GATAGGAAATTCTATTTATTTTTCCAAAAATCACTATAGACAAAAAGCTCACTTTTAGAAGTGAGTGTAGTGACATGTATAATAAATAACCTAAATCATGAGTTTGTTATAAACATCTAAAGGAACAAAATGCAACTTACCACACTGAGGGCAAGTATCTAAAGGAAAAGGAGAGTTCTCCAATTTCATGTATTCAGCATAAATAGCAAAATTAACTTTAAGAGCAAAGTGACAAGACAAGCATTTCATATCGACCATGACATCGAAATTTGGAATGGAAATAAACTCTGAAAATGAAGAAAGAGGACCAGGAACAAGACCCTGTTCAACAGCAGATTTATACTCAGCATAGAGATTTTGTTTTTGAATAAAAGACATATTAGCTTTAGAAGTCGTAAAGAATTTAGGCATCAGAGATCAACCCTTCTTTCGTAGAATTTGGTAGAAACGAATAATCAAGATTGAGCGTCATGAGTGATCCACAGTGACAACGGATCGGATCAAACTTGTATGTTGATTTAAGGAGATAGCGCCAATTGATCTGGCGTTTAAGATGGCGTATAGATGAAGCAATGAGAAGTTTTTTGATAGAAGGAGATTTCTTCGTCGTTCTGTTAGAATAGAAGCCATAATAACGGATGAGATGGAACCCTTTATCAGGAATATGTTTAATGAGTTTGATCATAAACTTATAAACATGTTCAGTGATGGTTTGTCTACCCAGTTTAAGATCTGCATTAGAAATATGATCATCTTCATGAGGATCAAAGTGCCAAGTGATCATATGAGAAACAGGATCAAAGGCATCAATTCTTGATTCAGCAATAGCGGGATGAGAAGCATAACGTGCGATGTAGTCAGCAATCTGTTTCATTTTTTTGATTGAAGGCTCTTTATTGACCTGAGGGCCATAAGTATAAAAGCCGTGTTT
>NZ_JASCXW010000084.1 GCF_030012175.1 Peloplasma aerotolerans | reverse complement strand
TGTTAAAACACTCTATAAAGACTTACTTGTCCTTGCTGCGAAAAGTGGACAGTCAGTCTACGAAAACGAACTCAATAAACTATCCAACTTAAAATCTGTTCGCGCATCTAATCAAAATCATGTGATGATTCAAGAAATCTTTCGTACGCACTGGCCTGCTTTCAAAGAACTTTATGTTCATAAACTTAGACCGTCAATCATTGATAATGTTGAAAGGATGATCGATTGTAAAGACTTATCTAAAGGACATTTGTTTTATGAGTGTCCTTCGTGTGATCAATACTTATTAACTGGTTTATCTTGTCATTCAAGATTTTGTGCATCTTGTGGTCATAAGTATCGCGATCAACGTTCTATTGAAATTCAAAAGAAGTTACTTAAAGTGCCTCACCGTCATTTTGTGTTTTCTATTCCTTTTGACCTTAGACCCCTCTTTTGGAAGTGTCGAGAACTTTTCGATTGCTTGTTTCATTCTGTCAATCAAGCGCTTCACTTTGCTATTAATCCTTCTAAAGCAGATAGACTTAGAGACTATCGTTTAGGATTCATTGCCTTTCTGCACACTTCAGGTCGTGCCTTAAATCCTCATCCTCACATCCACGTCTTACTTGCTGAGCAGGTCATTGATCTTAAAGGTCATCAAAAACATCTTTACTTCTTTCCATTTGAGCGTTTAAGAAAGGCTTTCATGTTTATCTTCTTAAGAAACGCCAATCATATCTTGAAAGCCAATGCTTCAAAAAACTTATATCGTGAATTCAACATCCTTAGAACTAAGATCATTAAACAATATAAAGATGGTTTTTACACCTATGGCCCTAAGGTCAAAGAGTATTCAAGGTTTTATAACTCGAAGAAGATTGCTGATTATATTGCTAGATATGCTTCTCATCCTCCTATTGCTGAATCCAATATCTTATCCTTGAATGAAGAGAATGGTCTCGTCACTTGGCGTTATACCCCTCATGAAGATAAAGAAAATCCTGTCACTGTTGTTGAACACGCTTTTAAGTTTATCGCTAAACTCATTAGACATATTCATGATAAGGGTTTCCATCAATTGAGATACTATGGCTTTTACGCCAATAAGTCAAATCGTATCAAGGGTAAACCTAAACTTCTATTATCTTCTAGTATCCAACACTTGAAATCTAAACTCAAATGGAGAACTATGTTACTTAATGCTTTTAGGTTTGATGTTCTTCTTTGTCCCTGTGGTTCAAAAATGGTTTTAAATCTTGACCTTTCATATCT
>NZ_JASCXW010000083.1 GCF_030012175.1 Peloplasma aerotolerans | reverse complement strand
AACTGTGTTCAAGATAAATGTTGATTTCCAATAAATGAATTGTCAATAACTGAATAGTTTGGTAGAATAGTATTGCCAAACTAGAACTAATCATACAGTCAAAGTCCTTTTTATAAGTGTCTTTAATCAACCAGCTTGCTGATTAGTTCTTGTTTGGCGATAAGAAACCTTCAAGCTGGTTGCTTAAGGACATTTGTATTTTAAGGAGACTGCCAAACATGAATAGAACAGATCATTTATATGAAGTCATCAATACGCTATGTGCTGATGACTATAATCATCTCTTGAGTCAAATGAAACTCAATCATAAGGTGATCAATGAAGCCGCAGATGCGCTTCATCGAATCATCTTTAGAGAGAAAAGCTCAAATGAGCACCTTGTTAAATACGGTAAAAGTTCCAGCGGTTGTCAAAGATACTTGAATAAACAGACCGGTAAAACGGAATCCGATACATCGTCATCCATTGTCAAATACACCAAGAAGTCCTATGAACAGTGGTCGACTTTTATCAAATTTATGCTCTATGGATTATCGTTAAGAGCGATTGCCTTGGAAGTTGGTATCTCTAAAACCACAGCCTTTTCATGGCGTCATAAAGTCATCGAAGCGATTAAAGACTATCAGGAAGTCATTTCGTTATCCGGAGAGATTCAGGCGGACGAGACCTACTTTTTACTCAACATGAAGGGATCTTGGAAGAAAAAATCGATGCCTAGAAAACCAAAGAAAAAGGGTGGACCCGGTGTTTACCGTGGTGTATCCAATGAGCAGGTATGTGTTTTAGTTGCTATTGATGAAAACGATCAAGTTCTCACCAAAATAGTGGGTCAAGGTAATCCGTTAAAAGAAAATCTTCAGGAAGCTCTTCAAGGTAAAGTCAAACAGGGGAGTCACTTCACGACCGATAGTAAATCTGCATACCGAGAAATCATCAAAGATCTGGGATGCACGCTCGCACAAATACCTTCAGGGCTTTATGTGAAAAACGAATATAGTTTGAGTGTCATCAATCAATACCACAGTGAACTTAAGACGTGGTTTAAACGGTTTAGAGGTGTCTCGACGAAACATTTGGAAAACTATCTCATGTGGTTCAGGTTTATGAAATACTTAAACTATCAAATGCCATCCAATCATCATGCGTATGAGTCATTAAAGTATGCGATATCCAACAATGTAAACATTAAAATTGTGGATATACATCAAAAACCATTTCCTGTTGATATATTTAAACCTTATCAACATTTATCTTGAACACAGTTTT
>NZ_JASCXW010000082.1 GCF_030012175.1 Peloplasma aerotolerans | reverse complement strand
TAATTTTTTATTGATGATATACCATGCAGCTGCTTAATGTATCTTAAGTCTTCGTCAAAGAAATCCGTATATGCAACTCCAGCCATATCTTTTTTTCTAGCTATTCTTCCGATTTCTTGAACATAATCTGCTAAATTACCAGAAGGAGCATAATGATACACATTTTGAATATCATCTATATCAATACCCATACCAAAAGCTTTGGTTGCAAGTACAAGTTTCTTTTTTCCAATTCTAAAATCTTCTAAAGTTTCATTTTTTTCTATTTTATCAACATTGCCATAATATTTACCTATACTTTCAAGTTTAGTAGCTAAAATCTTACTATAAGTCTTATTTATTTGAGATACAAAAGGAAAATATACTAATGTTTTTTCATTTCTATCTAAAAATTCGTTCATTCGAGTTACTACTAGTTGATCTTTTTCTTGTCTGTAATCATTTTCTTTACTTTGAATTTTGATATTAAATGAAATGTTTTCTCTAATTATTTTTCCAATATATGGCTTTTTAACATTTAGAGAAAGATCGCTGATTATATCGTAATACATATCATCAGATCCACCTAGGGTTGCAGTTGCTGTGAAAGCAGCGATTGGGAAAGACATCTCTTTATTGTATTTCTTTAGTTTTTTCAAAAAATCTCCCAAGTACCAATAATCTGGTCGAAAACTTTTTCCCCATGTTGCGACAGTATGTGCTTCATCGATTACAATTAGGCCAATTCTTCTATCACCAATTAACATCTTTATATCTGTATTAGATAATAGAGTTTCTGGTGAAAGATAAAGGATTGATATTTTCCCATTATTTATGTCTTGTTTTATTCTTTCTTTTTCGATTGGTGTATATTCAGAATTGATTGTAGCTGCTTTATCTGTTAATTTTTGAAGATTAGATACTTGATCGTTCATCAATCCGATAAGTGGTGTAATTACTAGAGTTAATAAATTGTATTCTTCAGCTAATTTAATTGCTGGAATTTGAAAAATAATGGATTTCCCCGCACCAGTAGATGCAGTCATGAATGTATCATTGAATGCTTCGTTACTTAAAGCTTTTTCAGCATTTGTAAAAATCTCATCAATTATTTGTATTTGAGATATTTCAATTACATCGTTATTACCGTATTGAGGATTTTCATAAACCTTGATCTCTCTGAATTGTGCATTTGAATCTAACCTCATTAATATTGGTTTATATTTGGTGTCATCAACAATTATGTCATTGTCAATAGCGTTGATAACTTCATAGCAGGATATATCTATTTTAGCAAGATTATTTAATAC
>NZ_JASCXW010000081.1 GCF_030012175.1 Peloplasma aerotolerans | reverse complement strand
GGTAGTGTCAAGAATTTTGTGTAAATGAAATGAATTAAAGTATTAGAACTCTCTTTAGTGCTTTTAGATTTTTGAGCGCGACGCTTAATTGAACATTTCATTCAGTTCTGCAGTGACTAGTCTAAATCCTTTATGTATCCTCATTTGGAATCTTTGATTGTAGTCACCGGCATATGTACCAATAAACCTGATGAGTGAATCTTCATTGGGAAACTGTTCTTTACGCTTCGTATAACGTTTCAAATGTTTATTGAATCCCTCAATCAGATTGGTCGTATAGATGGACGCTCTAATCTCTTTAGGGAAAGACAAAAAGGTAAATAGAGATGGATTATTCTTGAATCTTTCTGTTACTTTAGGATATTTCTTATGCCACGTTTGGATGAATGTATCAAGCTTTTCTTCAGCAGCTTTCACCGACTCTTGAGTGTACACAGTCTTCAGATCGTTTAACACTTCAGAACGATCTTTAACTCTCACACCATGACTGACATTTCTAGCAAGATGAACCCAGCATGACTGGTGTTTAGCCTTAGGGAATACGTTTGATATCGCATCCTTAATACCCGCTAAACCGTCTGTAACAAATAACAAGGAATCCTCAATACCTCTAGCTCTAAGATCTGATAAGACAATCTCCCAGTTATGGGCTGATTCAGTCGGAAATAGGCTGTATGAAAGGATTTCTTTATACCCTTCAGGTGTGATTCCTAAAGCGAAGTATAAAGCTTCTTTAGTGACTGTATCACGTCTTACAGGTATATAGGTAGCATCTAGATAAATGACTGCATAACGCTTAGATAATACTCTATGATTAAATGCTTGGATGTCCCCTACTACTGCAGCGGTGATGTTGGATACCGTCTGTTTGGTATAATGATGGCCATACATCTTCTCGATGATGCGTGATATTTCTTCAGTTGTCATCCCGTTTGAATAGAGATGGATGATCATCGATTCAACCGTGTCATTCTGTCTCTTATAAGGGGTTAACGTCTGATTCTCAAACTCACCGGCTCTATCTCTTGGTATCTTTAAGATTAAGTCACCGTATTGAGTCTTCAAGGTGCGTTCATAATAGCCGTTTCGGCTATTACCTGAATTGAATCCTTTACGATCATATTTATCATAATCGAGGAATTCTCTAAGTTCATATTGAAGCAGTTGATTGACTGCGCATTCGACATGATGTCTAAATATTTCGGTAATATCTTTACCTTCGAGTAGCGTTTTAAAGAGTTCTGTTGTAAAATCATTCATGAGGGATCTCCTTCTGTATAGTGGTTTTTCGACAACTCTATTATACTAAAGTGAGATTCCTTTTTAAATTATATTCAGTTTTTCATTTACACAAAATATTTTACGCTATG
>NZ_JASCXW010000080.1 GCF_030012175.1 Peloplasma aerotolerans | reverse complement strand
GGAGGTTAGCTAGTATTACAGATGACTTTTACTTAACCGCCACAGTTTAAGTAACTAGTTATTTTAACTTACTCGAATCGTAATCTTCATGGTTTGTTTCGAGATGATGAATCACTCTGACAAGCTTTTTAGAAAGATGAATAAGTGCGACACGGTGGTGCTTACCCTCTTGTTTCTTCTTGTGATAATAAGCATAGAATATCGGATTATATATCATCACCATCATACAAACATTGATCAGTGTTGCTCTAAGGTATTTGCTGCCTCGTTTAACAAGTTTACCAGTAGAAGACATTGTTCCAGATTGTTTGATCGTAGAATCTAGACCTGCATAGGATAACATTTCAGCAGGATTGGAGAAAAGTGAAATATCACCATATTCACATAAAATGATTGCTGCTGAAATAACGCCTATACCTTTAATGGTCTGAATCTTAGTTGGATATCGATCCATAAGAGAAATAATCTGTTTCTCAGTTTCTTCGATATCCGCGTTAAGTTTTTCAACATAAGAAATCGAAGTCTTAAGTTTGAAAAGTTGATGATCTTGTGTCACACCAATCGTTGATTTTGCGAGTTCTCTAAGTTTTGTGAACTTGGGATAACTGAACTTGCCCTTTGAAAGTCGACGAAGTTTATCGAAATGTTCATCAGTCATCTTTGCGATTCTATCTGGAGATGAAAAACGTTTTAAAATGTATAAAGATGTGTCACTATAGCCTTGTTCTCGCATAAAAGGCTTGAATTCAGGAAAGATGACATCTAAGACTTTAGTCATCATGTTATAGTGCTTTGTCCGAATCGAAATGAGTTTAAAACGTAGCCTGGTCAGTGATTTTAAGGCACTTATATGATAAGATTGATGATGATAGGCTTTGTAGTCTACAGATCTCATATAAGTTGAAATCATTTGTGCATCTTTCTTATCCGTCTTTGTTTTTCTTAGTGAGTGAGCCTCGGAAAACTTCTTCACTAGAAAAGGGTTAATCTCCATGAATGTATATCCATGGAAGGTAAGAAATGACTTGAGATTTTCACCGTAATGACCTGTAGCCTCTAAGCCTATTATCATTTCTTGTTTGATTAAGGGTTTAAAGTGGCCTAATAGTTCATTAAACCCGGACTGACTGTTCTCAAATGAGAACTGATGTTCAACTGTTTCAGTGGCGATGAAACAGTCGTGCTTGTACTTTGATATATCGATTCCGATATAGTTCATAAGTACACCTCCTAAAAAGAATTTCTGTACGTGTGGTAAGTCCAGCCTAGTCTTTATCTCATAATCATGTAAAAAGCGTCTTGCGCTAACTAACTATTGCTGATTAAAATAAAGACCGTGGTAAGCGTCACCTCTAAACAGTCAACGCCGTATAAAGATGATACAAATCCACAGTACATTATTATTATATTAAATTAGACAGAGAGGAGTAAAGATTTATAGAGTATTAAAATCTAATCTAATACACTTTAAATCTTACATGA
>NZ_JASCXW010000008.1 GCF_030012175.1 Peloplasma aerotolerans | reverse complement strand
GAAATGATTCCAAAGTGGTTTTTATTGTGTTGTTTATAACGATTTCAAGTAATCAATAACATCTTTAATCGAAGCCCTCTTCAATCTTAATCGATTGTCAAGTTCATCTAATTCATAATAATCATCTGCAGGTCCTGGATATTCTACTGGATCATAAAGTACTAACATATCAAACACATCGTTATCTGGATCCAAAGTCTCTGAAATAATGTAGTAAATAATTGTGTTAGGTCCATCAGTATCAGCTTCAACGAGGGTTTCTATTTGAGTGTCATCTAAACTAGTAAAGTCGAATGCAGCAATATCAGATGCAACTGTCAAGATGTTTGTAATTCCTAAAATATCCATTGATGCTACAATATGATTCATTTCATCAATCTTAATGTCTGCATTTGCATCATTAGAGTCAAAGTTTACATCACCATCTACTGCATAAGAGTCATCTGTTGCTATACCTGCTGTAATAATACCGTCAGCAATCAATCTATAAACAATTAATGTATCGATTGCAATCAAGTTAGCAAGTACAGTTGATGTTAATAATGAGTCATCAATTGGTGTTAAGTTAGCAAGTTTTCCTGTATCATCATTACCATTAATTTCTAGTAGAGCATCAATAACACCTTGAACTTCTTCAGGAGTTAAATCAAGTTGTGCAATGCTCATATAAGCATTTGTAGGTATATCGAGTGAACTGATAATGCCATCAGACAAGATTCGATGTACAATTCTCGAATTATAGACATCATCGATAGGATCTTCACCTAAACCGACATAGTGTAATGCCTGAAGTTGTGCAATTTCTACTCCAGTCGCATCGATTGTAACAGATAAGTCGATAATATCCATTATTCTCATTGCTTCTACGAGAGCATACATTTCTATAACCTTAATATCTAAACCAATCGCATTTTCATCATAGTTTGCATCACCTAGTTCAGCATGTGATTCAAGTGTATCAAGCTCTGCATCAATAATGCCTTCTGCTATCAATCTATAAATAATAAGTTTATCTAAATCAAGCAAGCCTTCGATTAAATCTGGTGTTAATGTACTATTTGCTACCGGTGTCAAGTCATTCAATGTTTGTGTATCGTCTCCATCACTTATCAATAGAAGCGCATCAATAACACCTTGTATTTCATCAGGAACTAAATCAAGTTGCATAGCATCCATAAATGCATCTGTTGGAATGTTAAGTGATTCAATAATTCCTTCTGATAATAATCTATGAACGATAACAGAATTATAGACATCTTGAATTGGGTCAGTACCTAAACCAAGATAATGTAATTGTTGTAAGTTTGCAATTGTTGCATCTTCGGTATTAATTGGAGTTCCAAGATTAATAATACCCATAACACGCATTGCTTCTACTAATGCATACATCTCAGAAATCTTAATATCTGAACCAATTGCATTTTCATCATAGTTGAAATCTCCAACCTCAGCAAGTGATTCATCGGTTTGTAAATTCATATCGATAATACCATCTGCAACCATTCTATAATTGATTAGTGTGTTTGTATCTAAAATTTCTTCAATCGCATCTGGTGTTAACACTGTTGTATCTACCGGTGTTAATCCTAACAACGTTTCTGTGTCATCGCCATTACTTAATACGAGTAACGATGTTATAACACCCTGTATTTCATCAGGTACTAAGTCTAATATAGTTCCAGTCATGTAAGCATCTGTTGGTATAACTAATGCGTCTATAATAGCTTCTGATAACAATCTGTGAACAATAACAGATTCATATTTATCCTCAATTGGATCTATACCCAAACCTAGATAATGTAGTTGTTGTAATTGAGCTATGGTTGTTGTATCAATATCAATAGTTGTTCCTAAATTAACGATATTCATCACGCGCATTGCTTCAACTAATGCATACATTTCTGGGACTTTTATATCTGAGCCAATTGCATTTTCATCATAGTTAATATCACCATCTTCTGCAAGTGATTCATCAGTTTGTAAGTTTTGATCAATAATACCACTAGCTACAGTTCTATAAATAATAAGTGATTCTAAGTCTAGTAAACTTTCAATATCATCAGGAGTTAACAATGATGTGTCAATTGGAGTTAATCCGGCTAATGTTTCTGTGTCATCACCACCACTTAACACAAGTAATGAACCAATAACTCCTTGAATTTCATCTGGTACTAAATCTAATAATGAACCAACCATATATGCATCAGTAGGTATTTCAAGTGCCCCGATTATAGATTCTGAGAGTAATCTATGAACAATAAGTGATTGATGTAAATCTTCAACTGGATCTATACCTAAACCAATATAATGTAGCAATTGTAGTTGAGCGATTGTCGTATTGTCTACATCTATTTCTTCGCTTAAGTTAGCTATACCTAATACACGCATTGCTTCAACTAATGCATACATTTCAGAAATCTTTACATCTGATCCTGGTAGTTCAGGGTCATAGTTATTGTCTCCAGCTTCTGCAATTGATTCATCTGTATGTAAATCTTGATCAATAATATTTTCTCCAACTAAACGGTAAATAATAGGTGATTCAAGATCTAATAATGCATCAATGTTATCTGGAGTTAATTTTGTTGTATCTATAACATCAGCATCAGCAATTTCGATTTCTAGTATGTCTAGTGCATCAATCATAGCTAGTAGTTCACTTCTCTTCAAATCAAGCTTATTATCAAACTCGTCGACTTCGCTATCTTCATCATAACTTAATGAGTGAATACTAATACCACTATCAATAATGGATTGTGATAAGATGCGGTCTACCAATCTAGAATCTAGGTCGTAAAGTTCTCTTAGCTTAGCTCTTGTTATAGCATCTGTATCGATTGGTGTTAAGCTTGCTAATGTTTGTGTATCATCACCATCAGCAAGTATTAATAACACTTCAACTAAATTATATAATTCAGACTTCAATAATCTTGTTTGATCATCGTTATATGAACTTGTTGGTACTGAATCTAATGCGTCAACAACTGCGTCAGAAATAATTTGATCAATAATAACTGAATTGAGATCAAGTAAATCTTTTAGTTCAGCTATCGAAATTGTATTTGCATCAATCTCGTCAGGATTGCTTGTTCCTAAAACATCAAATGCATTAAGTAAATTAACAATCTCATTCTTCTTAACTAAACCTTCATAATCTCCATCTTCTTCATATGCATCAAGTGGAACATTCAAGTTTTCTTCAGTATCCAACATTAAATGAATGGTTACATATAGATATGATGACTCTAATACTTGTAGCACTTCTGCATCTTCTAAATCGGTAATCGTATCTAGTCCAATATTAGAACCTTCAAGATCCGTAACACCTAAAATCTTTAATCCATTAAATAAGTCGTAAATTTCAATCTTAGTTAATCGATCACGATCATCAACATTTTCTGTTGCTGTTTCTGGAATGAGTAATCTAAAAGCTTCAGGTGTAAATCTACCATCAGCAAGTTTTTCGATGACTGAATCAGACATCAGTAAAATAGATACTTTATCTCTAATATAGATAGACTCTAAGAACTGATCAAAATCGTCTTCGCCATTTTCATCACTATCTTCACCAACTAAGTTCATAATAGTTTCAACAGTTATATCTGTTCCATCGTCTAAACCTAAGAATTTAAATGAAATCATCATTTGTCTAAGTTCGTATTTCGTGATTAAACCTTCTTCAACATCTCCGACAACTGTTCCTTTACTGTCGCTTGGTGGTGTCATGTCTAAATCAACATCATCATCGCCAAATGCACCTGACAACATATCCCCAACATAATCTCCAAACGCAGGATGATCAAATAATCTAGCTAAAATGGTGTAGATATAATCTGATGCAATAAATGTTGTAAAGTCATCTGAAGGTGCTGCTGTATCAACCATGTTCGTAAACGTTCCTAATCCGATGCCACCAATATCACCAAGTAATCCAAATGAAGTAAACATTCTTCTAAACTCAGCTTTTGTTACTCTATCTGCTTCAATTTCAGAATCTAGTATCGTACCAAGCATTGCATCTGAAGGTGTTGTATCTAGATCTTCAATGGTTGTGTCTAATGCATTACCTAACATCGTTCCGACATAATCACCTAAACTTTCAAGTTTTAGTGCACGGTCTAAAATAATATATATATATCCAGCACTAAAGACACGATCAAAATCATCTTCTCCTGTATCTATATCAACATTTCTTCCGTTAAGTTCTGAGAATGTAGCTAGACCGATGCTATTAAATCCTGCTGAATCCGTTAATCCCATTGTATTTAATGCAATTAAGATATTTTTAATCTCTTCAGATTTAAATAAATCGCCATCCATTAATATAGGATCAACAGCTAAGAAATCATTTGCTAATTCTACGATTTCTTGTGCATTATTCGCTTTAGTAATACCTAATTGTTGGACATCTTCATTTGTTAAAGCATTTGAAATAAGACTATGAAGGATATATGAGTCAAATATTTCATCAAATGTATCATCTTCAATCATTTGATAGAATGTAGGAATACCTATGGTTTGCGTCAAGTCTACAAAAGATACGGCTTCAATCATTTCAATGATTTCTTCTCTTCTTAAGACTTCGTTTTCATCATAGGCACGTGTGTCGTAATGTAAAAACTCTTTTTGTAATTGTAATCCTTCAAGTGCTTCGACACCTTCAAGTTTAGTATTCAAGAATGCAATAGCAACTTCATCCATGCCGATGCCATTATACTCAAAGTTTAGTAGTTTATCAAAGATAGCAACCAATAAATTGGACTCAAGGATAACGTCAATGTGGCGTTCTCCATCTGTTCCATCTTGCATTAAAATTGCTGATAGATTAGATGCAATACCCGCACCTGTTCCAAGTTCTAATGCTCCCCAATCTAATCTTGTTCCTGACAATATGAATTTCTTGATTTCAACAACTTTGACGCCACCTTCTCTACGACCACCAACTTCAATCATATCGTATTTGTCTAGAGCAAAACTGACATCTTCTTTTGTAAATTCTTTATCTAAACCAGTTTGATTGAAGACTTGTTGTGAAGCAATTTCTGCCAATTCTTCTAAGAATAAATCATTTGTGAAAACATAATTAACTTGATCATACAACCAATTTGAATCAAATAAGTTTTCTATTACAGTTGTATTTCTTACCTTACGGTGAATTGTGTTTAAATCAGATAGAGCACTTAAATCTGCCGATGAATCGATATTTAAATTATTAAACGCTCTAATTAATGCTTTAATTTCATTGACGTCAAATAGATCATCTTCATCTTTATATGTGCCTAAAGCACTCACAATCGGTAAAAATCTTGGGTTAATAGCGCCTAAGAATGTCGTTGTTGATTGTGCACCTGAATATGCGGTCTCTACGATTCCAGCAAGTGATTGTAATGCTTCTGGATCGGTAAGTGCGAATGTAAATATTTCTTTCAATATTGTAGCATCAAAAACTTTGTCTAATTTTTCATCATCAAAGGTTTGAAGGAATGCATAAATTCCAGCACCAGGATTTGCATAAAATGGTTCCGTAACTTGCATTGATTTAACCGAGATAAATAGTTCAGATAAGTCTGATGTTGATAAGACATTATCTTCTCTTTCAAATGCTAAGAAACCATCACTGACGGTTATGTTTCCCGAATTGTTAACAATATCTCTAGCATATGCTTGTAAATCAGGACTTAGCAATGCATCACTGATAAAACCTCTTAATAAAGTAATATCAGCCAATGTTTCTAGTGATGCATCAGCTAGATTATTATATGCCTTCACGTAATCGTACATATATGTTGTACTCGAGATATCAGCAAATGTCTGATAATTTAAAGTGTTGTTTGCATCATCAATTACGGTCGCTAAACCGTGAATTAACTCAACAATCATACCAATCTTAATCATATTGCCATCACGTGCTACTTCTGGTGTTTTTAGTTCATATCCATTTAAATTCGCAGTTAATGTTGGCCCTAAATTATCGATTGCATTGACAATTGAGGTTCTTAATATTTGAGATGCATCCAAACTTCCAAATGCATCGTTAGCTCTAACGATATCTTGAAATTGTGTAATTAATGAGATTGGAGCGGACATAGGGTCTTCAGCTAATGTCACAACATCTCTAAATGATAATGTGATAGCTTCTGAACCTTGGAATGAAGCCCCTAAATCAAAGACTGCACCTAATAATGCATTTAACTCATCCATCCAGTCTTCACTCTCTGGGGAAGCAATACTTAAATTTTCAGGAATAGCAAGATATTGACTAATCGCTTGATCTCCTGCGTATATCATTAAATTATGGGCAATATTACTTAATAATAAGTGTGAATGATTTTCTAATTCAGTCGCTAGAAGATGTGATCTAAAGATTTCATCTGCTAGTAAAGGAGCAAAATCAATTTCTTCATAACTATAGTAATTCAGCCTATTATCATAAGTATATGAGGCTGCATAGTATATGAAACCTACGATTGATGATAATTCTTGTCCTAATTGTACTTCCTCAGGAATATATAACTGTTCTATTTCAAATCTATTTTTTGCATATTCTAAACCACTTGCACCAGTACGTTCAAATATTTGAAGTTCTTCGATTGCTGAGGTTAATTTTCCATATTGTGTTTGAGTAAGTGATCCGAAACCAGCAAATAATTCAATTTGAGCATCTTGTGTCATAGATGATATATTAACAAGTTGTGTTGCTGTTGTAAACAAATAAATTGACTCAGCTAACGTTAATAAATTATTAACTTCTTGCCCAAATCTAAAATCAACTACCCCTGAATCTGGATCGCTAATCAATGCTTCGTTAACGAGTTCTTTTAATTCTTGATCTTGGATGACTGTATCAACGATAATTGGACTTGCAAGTTCTATAGCAGTATTAACAACTTGGCTTTCCTCAAATATTTTTTCAACAATAGTTCTAACAGAACCCATGTGGTTAATTGCTATGTCATCAACAATACCAAAATAATCTGGCTCAACACCAAATGCTCTAGCTAATCCTAATTTCAAAACTTCTTTATATATTTCTCCAACATTTAATATCTCATCATCCCAACCAACCTCATTTAAACTTTCAGAGATTTGATCAGCTAATTCTCTTTCAATTTGGTCTCCTAATGTATTATAGACACCATAATCTACACCTATTGGGATTGATTCAATTAATAATTGAATTTCAACTATTTTTTCTAATAATGATCCTGTCCAATCGGCATTTTGATTTTCCAAAAATGTTTCTGGATCATTTATGCTGTTAACAAGTTCTACGAGATTGACATCACCAAACTCATCTGAGTATATGGCTTCAATCAAGTTAGCAATTCTAGATATCTCACCATTTTCTCCTGTAAAGAATTTAGGATTATCGATGATAAATGATAATTTATATTGCAAATAACCTTCTACTTCAGCTGGATCCATCCACGATATCTCTTGTTGAATTTCAGTAAGTGTTGTTGCATAGTCTGCAGCTGCACTTAACAGTGAGAATGTTTCCATTTCTCCGACCGCTCTAATGATATTCGCTAAACGAACACCTTCATCAGGAGATAATTCAAGCATTAATTCTGGGTTATTAGCATAGTTTAATATTTCTGCAACAGAACCAAATTCAAGTATAGCTTCGACAATTCCATAAATATTACTGAATTCATCTGACCAGTCTATGCTTGTAAACTCATCAAGCGCTGCAGCACTACCTTGTCTGTCATATAAATTAACACCATCAATATAGTCCGGTAGAAATTTTTCCACTCCATATTTAGTCGCAAATGGAATCATATACCCGATTAGATTAGAATTTCCTATATGTCCAAATATTTTTTCAATATCTCCCAAGTTGTCACTAGATATATCACGGTAATCAAAATCGTCTTCTAAATAACCTCCAGTATAAATAACTTCAGCGATACCAACAAGTCCTTCTAGTTCCCCAATAAAGTTAATTGGTGTTTTTTCCTCATCTTCGACAACATAGGTTGTAAAAATCATATCAAATATTAAACGATCTATAGGTTTTCCTTGAACAACAATTTGTCTTGTTATTGATGAAAACCCTTTTTCATTCATTTCTGCAACTTCGTTTAAATATTGTTGTATCTCATTTGGTATAGTGATTAACTCCTCATTGGTTGTGCTAAGTTCAGTAATTGAATGATGATTTGCAACTGTTACCGTATCATTAAATCCCGAAATAAAACTTGCCATAACAAGTACAGGTAATAGAAAAATAAAAGCAACTACGAGGCCATTGACAGCACCAATTGTCCCACCGAAAAAGCGACTTGAAATGTTTTTCTTGAGTCGTTTAGTGGGTACAAATTTCTTTTTCCCGGTTTGCTTTTCATTAAATTCTATTTGTAATTTTTCATTTTGTTTTCTAAGAAGTGATTTTTTTATACCAAAACTCCATATAGGTCTAAAAATAATCAAAGTAAAAAATCCTTTAATGATTGGATATAAAGTGAAGAATCCTACGATTCTCAGCACCAAATCAATGATCGCTACAATAAACCCCGTAAGTGCTGGGTCTGTAATATATGTAACAACATCTTCTGGGATAATATTCCCAGACATATTTTGAATTCGGATTACCAAATCTTGAAATGTAAATGATGGTGATAAAATGAGATTAAGCGATATGAGAGAAATCAATAATAAAGTAACAATTGTCATCAATATGTTGACAATTGTGAAGTAGGTTGATTTACTCGTTCCTCTTATAAACCCTATTAAAAAGTGCATGACTATGAAAAAGCCAACAACACCCCATTGAATCAACAATAACGATGGCATCATATGTATTCCGCCTTTCTATTGATTACTTACATCTATTTTAGCAAAAAAGGAGTTTAAACACAATAAAATATAACTTCGTTTATATTTTGATAAAACTAAGTTGCTGGATTAACATGAACCATACAGTGAATAACGTCTGGAAACTCATCTTCAACTTGATGATGAACTTTCTCAGCAATTCTATGTGCTTCTTTTAATGATAATGAAGATTCTACACCAATTTCAACATCGACATACTTTCGAGTCATATGTCTTCTTACTTTTAAATCATCAACCTTAATAACACCTTTTACTTCAAGGATAATTTTGTGGATTTGCTCAACTTCTTCTTTTGTAGGTGCTTGATCAACAAGATATGAAATTGAATCTTTGATGACTTGATATGCTAATCTAAAGATAAATAAACCTATAATCAATGCTGCTATATAATCAAAAACAATCAGATTTATTTGGGCTAAAGACAAACCTACGACTGAAAACAATGTTGCCCAAGCATCAAGTAAATGATTTTTTGAATCTGCTCTCAAGGTTGGATTGTTATATTTCTTACTGATGATTAAGAAATATTTGAATAGTATAAATTTAATGATTAATGAAAATATAGAAATAATGACAGTATAAAGATGTGGTTTGATTGCTTCTGTAGGGTCTTTAATGTAATTAAAAATCGATGTGATAGAAGTTATGCCAATATAAATGGAAGTTATAAAAAAGATAATACCTAAAACAAAGTATGCTAAACCTTCAAATTTTTCATGACCATATGGATGATCATGATCTGGCTTTTTTGTCGCAACCTTCATAACAACCAAAAGAAGTATACTAATAAAAACATCTGAAAATGAGTTAAGCCCATCACTAATTAATGCTTGAGCGTTCCCCCATATTCCAAATGTAAGTTTTAAAACTGCTAATATAACATTAGCAATTAATCCAATAGTTATTGCGTGCAGTAACCTTTTTCTTTGTTCTTGTGTCATTTTTTCCCCTAACTATAAAATCTTTTAGGTTCTTCTATTTCTTCTGATCGTTCCATGTTAATTGAAACATCTGCCTTAAATCCTGAGTGAAATTGATATTCGGGTAGGTTTATGTCAATCTCTTCATCATATCTAGCTAGGTTATGATAAACATTTCCGACATACATAATGAGTTCAATCAACATTTTAACATCTTCAACATTCTTAATACGAATTTCATCATATTCTATTGTATGGAAATCATTATAAAAATAGACGTAAATTGAAAATTCATCTTCGATATGACTGTTCATAACAACAACTTCATAGTCAAGTGAACTTAAAAACATTCTTTCTAGAAAAGCTTCTGCCATTTCTAGTTGATTTTGCATCAGTGTTTGATATATATTATTGCTGATATTATTTAATAAATCCTCTAGAAAGATCAAATCTTTCTTGTTTTTATATAAAGATTTCATTGCACGTACTTGTCCACCAAAAAGTTTAGAGTACTCAATATCAAATTGTTGTCTTTTTTCTTTGCTCCAGGAATCAGATATCATGTGGTCTCCTTTTCATATATTATTTGTCAATCGGTTGTATATGCTCGACGACATATGTTTTTTTGTTTCGGAATTGGTTTTCTTTAATCTTAAAAATCTGAACATCTTTATTGAGTAGATTTTCATATTTGATAAACGTTTCTGTAAATAGTGTTGCTTCTAGTTGTGTCATTCCATCATCAAGTTCGATAAAAGCCATCGGTTTTCCTTGTTTTGTTTTAATCGCTTTTGTTTTTTTAATATAAGCCAATACTTCAACTTGTTGCTGATGATTTAAATCATCAAGCGTATTTAGCTTGTATTTCTTTATGATATCACGATGTGCCATAATTGGGCTATATAATACATTGAAACCGAGTGCTTCTTTCTCAAATTGTGCTTTTTCGGCAAAACTGTACTCATCTGTAGTCATTAATTTGAAATCTGTAATATATTGTTCATATCCTGCATCATCAATTTGTTTATGATAATTCATAGTTTTATGGTTAAGTTTAAAAGCATCTAGTGCTCCACTATGTATCAACATTTCAACATTCTTTTCATTTAAATCTTTTTTCATTCTTAATTTGAAATCTTGATAATCTTTAAAATTTCCTAAACTTCTTTCTTCAAGAATTTTTTGGACCGTTAAACGACCAATACTTTTAACTGAAAGTAATGGTAAAAATATGGATTGATCAGTATGGATATATTGATCAGTGCTTGTGTTGATATCAGGTGGTAGAATTTGAATCTGATGTTTTCTGATTTCATTAAGATAATCATTTGTTAATCCTTCATTGCCTGTAATACTTGAAAGTAAAATTGTCATAAACTCAGGATAATAATTAGCTTTCAAATATGCCATCTGATAAGCGATCATAGAATATGCCACACTATGACTTCGATTAAATCCATAATCAGCGAATTTTACAATTAAATCATAAATTTGTTCTGCGATTTCTTTACTATAATTTTGTGATTGACATTTATCAACAAACCGTTTGCGTTCTTCTTCCAAAATGGTTAAATCTTTTTTTGAAATACCTCGTCTTAAAAGATCAGCTTCAGCTAAAGTATATCCTGCGAATTCGTTAGCAATTCTCATAATTTGTTCTTGATAAACAATGATTCCATAAGTTTGATTAAGTATGGTTTCAAGTTTAGGATGGATATATGAAAACTTCTTTCCATTTCTTCGATCTATGTACTCATCAATATGGTCCATAGGGCCTGGTCTAAATAGTGCTAAGATAGCAATAATATCTTCAAATGTATTTGGCTTCAACTTTCTTAAAACAGCACGCATTCCATTTGATTCAAGTTGAAATATCCCACTTGTCTCAGCACGTGATAATAACTCATATGTTTTCGAATCATCTAAAGGGATATCAACAAGTGAAAAAGGCTTTCCAAGGCGATGTATCGTTTTGATGACATCATCAATGATTGTAAGGTTTCTAATGCCTAAAAAATCAACTTTAAGTAATCCCAATGACTCTAAATCTGATGCCTCTAACTGACTTTGATAAAAGTCATATAATCCTTTTTGTAAAGGAATATATTGAGAAAGATCTTGCTCTGCCATAATCATGCCAGCAGCATGTGTTCCTGTGTGTCTGGGCAGTCCTTCAATTGATTTTGCAACCTTTAGAAGACGTGTCATTTCTTCATCTGTAGTATCAATTTTATCATTGATAACACTTTGTATAATCCCTGTAACTCTTGAAGTATCGATTTTCATGACACGTGCAATATCACGAATGGATGAGCGTAGTGCAAAGGTTCCAAATGTTACAATCGAAATGATATGTTTATCGCCATATTTTTCTTTAACATATTGTAAGACTTCATCTCTTTTATTATCGGGAAAATCCATATCAATATCTGGCATTGATATTCGCTCAGGATTTAAAAATCTTTCGAATAATAGATCATAAGTAATTGGATCTACATCTGTAATTCCTAAGCAATAAGCAACAAGTGATCCAGCTGAAGATCCGCGTCCTGGACCAACCAATATATCATGGGTTTTTGCATATTTTACAAAATCATATACGATTAAAAAATAGTTATCAAAACCCATTTTATGAATAATAGATAGCTCATAATATAAGCGTTCTTGATACTCTTTTAAATTTGCATTTATTATTTTTTTTAAACGCTTTTTTAGTCCGACTGTAGCTAAAGATTTTAGGTATTCATAAGGTGTTCCGTTATCTACTTTGTATATCGGCATTTCAAACTTTGGTTGTTCCCACTGATAGCTAATTGATTGAATAACTTTTTCTAGTGTGTCAAAAATAAACGGATAATCGGAGTATAATTTGATGAGTTCTTTTTTATTCAAGAAAGCATAGTTTGCTTCTTTAGGCATTTCATTCTTTTCATCATCGATTTTCACTAATGCTTCATATGCTTCACGATCATCTTTCGTTAAATATGATGTTTGATGTATCGGTAATAATTTTACTTTAGTCTTTTCAGATAACTCATATAAAGTAGGAGCAATTTTCATCTCATGATCAAAGGTATCTAAAGACATACCTAAATAGAAATGATTAAAGACTTGCTTAAAATCTTGAATATATCTAAATGCAATATCTTCATTACCATTCATAATAGATTTATCAATGATAGAATCTGGACCAGATGTAACAAAAATAAGTCCTTTTTGATGTTGAACTAAATGCTCAATAGTTAATTCGGTTTCGCTTTTTAATAGTAATATTTTTAATAGGTTTTGGAAACCTTCATTGGTTTTAACATACACTAAAAAACCCGTTTCTTCGAGTTCTATAGATACATTGATCTTTAAACCCAACACCGGTTTTATTTGCTCTTGTTTCGCTTCTTTAAAAAGCGTAAGCATGCCATGCAAGTTTTCATCGCTTAAAGCAATGAAGTCATATCCCTTGCGTTTCGCTTCTTTAACTAAAGAAGGAAGTGGAATTGCATTTTTAAGCATACTGTATGAACTTTGTAAGTATAATACACCGAACACATTCATCACCTAGTCTTATTATAACAAGTTAATGGTTATATAATTAAAAAAAAATGCTTTTGGGTCAGCATTTTTTTCTATGTTTTAGAACTTAGCAAATTCTGCTCCAAATTCAACACATGTTTCTTCTTCTTCACTACTTGGTGTTGAATTGATTTTTAATCCCTCATCTTTGAATAGTGTAGCTCCAGCTCCAACAACACGCTCTTGCCAAGCATCCATCCATTCTCCTTCGCCCCATCCATAAGATCCGAATAGTGCAACTTTTTTACCTGAAAGACTGCTTTCTACTTCTTCGAAAAATGGTTCAAACTCGTCTTCTTCTAATACTTCAACACCCATTGATGGGCATCCAAATATAAGTTTATCAAAATCAGCAACTTCACTTGGCTCAACTGCATCTACTGTTCGAAAATCAACAGTCTCACCAGCGTTTTCTAGACCTTCTTTTATTTTTTCGGCCATAATTTCTGTGTTGCCTGTTCCACTCCAATATACTAATAATACATTTGCCATGTTTATATTCTCCTTTTACTCATTTTTATAAAGTTATCTACTCAATCATTATAGTGTAATTGTTTGGGTTTGTCAAAAAGTATACTGTTACATTTTTTTCCAAATGTATAAACAAGACGCTATCCCTAGAACTGTAACAATCATAACGGGAACATATGCCGTAATCTCTCTTTTTCCCTTTATTGGATACACAGTAATTATGCGATCAAATGTAGTATAGTTGCCCCTTGAATCTGTAATGATATATGTTATTGTTTTATCTCCTGGTGTCGATGTATCAATCATTTTTGGGAAATAGGTGATTTCATAGTCGTTCAGATTATCCCCTGCTTCAATACCCTCTAGGGGATCAAAAAAATCGTTTGTTGCTATCGATAATGGTTTCCCGGATATCCAAGGAGGAATCCAATCATCTATTGAGACATATAGAATCTGTTGACTCATGTTTTGTGACTGATCAACTAAAACGTATAGGACATCATAAACACCAATTTCTTCGTAATCAATTTGATGATAAATAATAACATCATCAATCGTCAACTCATCATAATTATCATACGCTTCATAAATAAATGACTTTAAGTTAAGTGGCTCACTTCCTATTTGAATATGAGCAATACTATGTTTTAGCAATAAAACAGGTTCAACAATATCAAGAACGATAACTTCTGAATCTAGCTGCGTTGTATTGCCTGATGTATCAGTTACATAAGCATAAAGCGGGTAACTTCCTATTTTTTCATAGTCCACAAATTGATCATCAATTTCAAGTTTTAAGTTAGATTTTATATCGTAATTATCTTCATATTCAAAAAAATGGTTGAGTAACTTCTTTTGAAAATCTGTAATAATAATATCATTCATTTGATTGATTACTGGTGGTATGCTATCTATGATTTCAATATATGTTTGAAGCGTTGTTTTATTTTTGGAACCGTCTGTAACTTCAAAGGAAACTGCTGATTTACCAATAGTATTCATCTTGAATGAAGATGTTATTTTTAAAGTTAACTGATCTTTATGTGTATAGTTATCCGAATAATCAATATAAGTATCTAAAAAAGGAATAGGATCAAAAACGTTAAAAACAAGAGGTTCAAGCACCCATATTTCAGGTTTTGTTTGATCAACGACTTGAACTTTTACTTTGACATCTAGTGTGTTGTTGGAGTAATCAGATATACGATAATAGATATAGTAATAACCCAATACATCATATTCTATATCGTGCGTCACTATAACATCATCGATTGACAATTGGTCATAATTATCATAAACATCGATAATATATGATTTCAATTCATTTTCATTTAAATTTGAAAAGACTTCTATAGGTGGTGGTTGACTTTTTAAAATGATTACTGGTTTTACAAGGTCAACAATTGTTATATCTTGAATAATGGTTGTACTTAGGCCACTTTGATCGGATGCAGTAATAGAAATTGGATATACACCTAATTTCGTATAATCAACATGTGAATCATCTATATTAATATTTAAAACTAAATCATAATTATCTTTAATCGTAAAATAGTCTTGCCAAACGAAAAGAGCATTGTAGGGTAGTATCAACTCTTTTTTAAGTGTAATCTCTGGTGGTAAGTGATCATAAACCTCAAGATATCCCGTCTGAATCGTTACATTTCCTGATGGGTCAGAAATTTGATATACAATGGGATAGCTACCAATACGATTTAAAACAACTTTGGTTGAATCAATATTCAAGTTTAGTTGTTCTACTGAATAATAATTGTCGCTATAGATCAAATTTGCTTTTAGATCAGGTAATTTTTGATTTAAAGGTATTTTATATTGTGGGATATGATGAAATGTTGGTGATATTGAATCAACAACATCAAATGTTATTGTTTTGACTTGAGTGATTGAGTAAGTTGGGAAATAGACACGATACTTGATTGAATAAGTTTTCACCACATTTGTGTTGACAGTTGAAATAAATGTCCACTCAACACCATTTCTAATATAATACATATCTGGATCATAGACACGTTTTTCATTGATGTATAGTCTTGCTTCCGGTAATTCTACGTAGTCATCAACATTTTCATGCAACTGCAAAGTTAAAAAATCATTAATCCAATCGATTCGATAACTTAAGACCGTAAAAAAACTAAAAAGGGATAATAAAAAGGACATGATTTCACCTCTATCTTATGATAGTAGTTATCATATCCTTTTACTTTAATATTATAATACCGCTTCGAGCTCTTGACCTTTTTCTTTAAAAAATTGGTTTTTGTATAACTCGAAGTATGCCCCTCTTTTTTGTAGAAGCTCTTCATGGGTACCCATTTCAACAATTTGCCCCATATCTAACATAACAATTAAATCTGAATTCACAATTGTTGATAAGCGGTGAGCAACTATAAAACTTGTACGATCGCTTAACAATTTTTCAGTAGCATTTTGGATGACCACTTCAGATTCTGAATCGATTGAAGAGGTTGCTTCATCTAGAATAAGTATTCTAGGGTTCGCTAATACTGCTCTAGCAAATGATATTAATTGTTTTTGACCTACAGATAATAAGTTACCACCTTCACCAACGAATGTTTGATATCCTAAGTCTAGTTTTGAAACAAAACTATCAACACCAACCATTTTAGCTGCATAAATAACTTCTTCGTCTGTAGCATCCAATTTACCATAACGAATGTTTTCCATCACGGTTGTACTAAATAGATGTGGACTTTGAAGAACATAACCTAGGCGACTATGTAGCCAATGGATACTTCTTTCGCGATAATCTTTACCATCGATTAGAATCAATCCTTCTTTTGGTTCATAAAATCTCGATAATAGGTTGATCAAGGTTGTTTTACCAGATCCAGTGTGTCCAACTAACGCAACACTTTGTCCTGCTTTTACTTTTAAATTGAAATGGTCTAAAATGACTTCATTCTCATTGTAGTAAAATGTTAAATCTTTAAATTCAACATCACCTTTAAGATCTTCCCAGTTTTCTTTTTTGTCATTAAATAATGAACCATATTTTTCTTCAACTTCTTTTGTGTCAACTAAATCTGATTTGATTTCAATTAATCCAACAATGCGTTCAGCTGATGCTTGTGCATTTTGAAAATCCGATAAAATTCTTGAAATTGCCATAACTGGTTCAAAGAAATTGACTGTATAAGCAATAAACATTGATAATGTACCTACTGTAATGACAACTTCTAGTACATAAACTGATCCTTGAATCATGGTGGTTGCTACAGCAATATATGCTAAAACTAAGATAATAGATGAGAATACAGCTGATGAAATAACCGCTTTAATACTTGATTTTTTTAATAACTGTGCTGTATATGCAAATTCGTCATAGTTGCTTTCTTCAATACTTAAACTCTTTGTTGTTTTTGCTCCTAGGAAACCTTCGCTATATTGTGCAGTAAGTTGTGAGTTGTATTTTCTTGCTTTTCTATGTTGTTTTAAAATGAGTTTTCTAAATACATAAGCAACTGCGAGCATGATTGGTAAAATGATTGTAATAATTAATGCAAGTTTAGCAAAAGTTGCATATAAAATAATCATAATGATAATCATGGATAACCCTGCCCACACAAAATCGACTAAACCCCATGAAATAATAAGTGAAAGTCTTCTTGCATCTGAAGTCATACGTGCCATAACCCAACCTTGTGGGGTTTGATCAAAATATGAGTACGATAACGTTTGTAAGTTTTTAAATGCTTGTCTGCGTAGTTCATAACTTGTATCTGCTTCAATAACACCAGCTTGATGAATAAATCCCCATACACATAACCCAAACCCAGCTGCAACTAATAAATTGGCAGCAACAAAATACGGCCATGTAGAATAATCTCCTTCAACGAAAAACACGTCTATTGCATAACGGTTAATCAAAGGAAATGCTCCATCTAATATGGCTAACATCCCTGAAAACAGGGCTAATAATATAAGATTTTTTTTCGATTTAAATACGATGCTTAAAATCTTTTTCCATGTACTTAACTGGATTTTATACTGAACATCATGTTCATCTTCACGTTGCATCGTCTTCACCTGCCTTTAACAAAGCTTGGAACTCTTTTTCAAGCTTACCTTGGATATCCCAAAGTTTCTTGTATAAACCTTCTTGTTTAGATAAGGCTTCATGAGTACCGATTGCTTCAATATGTCCTTGGTCAAGGACAATAATTTGATCTGCTTCTTTAGCAGTTGTAATACGGTGAGTAATAATGACTGTTGTATGCTTGTAATCTTTGTTTAATAAAGCTTCTCGTATCATCATATCCGTTTTATTGTCAACTGCACTAAGTGCATCGTCAAATATCAATATCGGTTTGTCAGAAACTAAGACGCGAGCAATCGCAACTCTTTGTTTTTGTCCACCAGATAAAGTTGTTCCTTTTTCACCAACAATGGTTTCATAACCTTGTTTGAACGTTCTAATGTCCTTCGCAAGTGCTGCTGTTTCTGCAGCGCGGTAAACACGTTCTCTTTGCGCGTTCTTTTGTGCAATCGCAATATTTTCAAATACTGTTTTAGAGTATAGGAATGGGTCTTGTAAAACGACACCAATTTGGTTGCGAATGTGTTTTTTACTAATGTCTTTTAATGAAATACCATCAATTAAGATATCGCCTTGATCATATTCGTACATTCTTAAAAGTAGATTAATAATTGTTGATTTACCACTACCTGTACGTCCTATGATAGCAACTGTTTGTCCTGCTTTAATATTAAAACTAACTTTTTTAAGTAAATGATCATTGGTATCAGAAAATTTGAAGGATACATCCCTAAATTCTATTGAACCTTGAACTTCTGGCTTTTGTGTTCCATCGTTTTCGTATTCACTTGGTTTATCCAAGATTTCATTAATACGATCTGATGCAACCAATGCTTTTCCAAAGTCATTAATGATTCTACCTAGACCTCTAACTGGCCAAATTAACATACCAACCAGCGATAACGATGCCACGACACCAGAAGCATCCATTGTACCTCTTTGTACAGCATATACACCGATTGCGATAATAACTAAATACTGGCTGATACCAACAAAGTCCATTGCTCCCCAATATACGGCAACAATTTTATTTGCCTTTTTAAGTGCATCTGCATATTCTCTATTTTTAGTATCCATTTTTTCAATCTCGAATACTTCATTTGCAAACGCTCTAACAACGCGAGCTCCTGATAAATTCTCTTGGACCACAGTCATCATTTTAGATTCGGTTTCTTCAATGTTTTTAAATATTTTGTCAATTTTAACGAAATAAATCGTGGATGATACTGCAACCAACGGAACAATCGCAAGTGTTATCCAAACCATTGTTGGATTGATACGAATCAGTTGATAAGCACCAAAAAACAAGGTAGCTGATAAATGAACAACATCTAACATTCTGCCAGTTAAGAAACCTGTGGTTGCTTCAACATCGGTTGTTACGCGTTGGATTAAATCTCCACTATCTGCATTATTATGAAACTCGTAATTTAAATCTTGAATGTGTCCATATAAATTAATTCTCATTTTTTCTGCCATGCGCTCTTGGATTGATCCTTTAAGCCACATTTCAAAAAATCTAAGCGTAAATCTAAATATTTGAAGTACCATTAAAGATAATGCAATTCTGAAGACAACTTCTATGAAAACACTACTCTTTTCAAAATATGCAATTAGAAAAGAAGGTAAGTTGACTTCACCTACAGATACACTTCCTGGCGCGATTCCTGGTTGCGCTAAAAGTGCCTTGATTAAGTATTGTGTAAACAAGGGAACGTTCGAGTAAGTCCATTGGTGAAAGGCTGTTAAGAATGCAGCTACCATGAATAGTACTAAAAAGCCCTTTGCTAAGCCGAATAATTTTATGATTCGCATGATGTTCCCTCCTTAGCCTATATAAGTATATAAGAATTGTCAATTTTAGTCAATTTTTTTTAGGTATAATGCACAAAAAAGGGGGTAAAAAGAAAAAAAGATTAAGAAATGCCTTAATCTTCACTATTTCGTCCTTGTTCTGTTCTCTTCAACATCTTCAATTTTGGGAGAAACTTTTTGGTGACTTGAACTGCCTCTTTGTAGTGTTGATACTCTGAAAACAAGTGTTGAGTATCAAACATTAGATAGTCTAGAACTTGATAATCATCTGTTAATGCTTTGATACCTAAGATCTCTCTCCTTAAGTAATTAAGCAACTTTGTTTTATCCCTACTATATTTATGCCTAAGATGAGTAATAATAAGTTTTACGGTTTGGCATAGATTTGTCATTTGATTGGTCTCTTCAAGCACTTGATTAATTTGATTCTCTTGACTCAAATAATCAAGAGAGATGAGATGCAAGATTAGAAACCTAGAACACTTTTTGTAATGTTGAGTTGTATACTTGATGACTTCATCATATTGTTGATGATTAAAATGTGCTTGTGCCAAAGTATAAGATTTATCATATTTTGATATTTGTTTCATTTTTGATAATTTTCGTTTGATTTCATAAGGCTCTTGATATATGGATTGAAATAACACATATTTATTTTTTATGTCTTGAAGAAAATGGTAATACTGATAATCAATCAATTGATTCACGTATTCCGAATATAAACTCAAGATATCAGCAACCTTATGCATGCGGAAAGCATTCAATAATCTATTCTTCATTAATAGTAAGACTAATCTTGAATCAATTTTTGCTGCTGGTGGTGCACATAATAAAACTTTGTATGCATCACTATACTGATTCTGATGATATAGCATTTCGCTTAAGCATATGAGTAAAAGCGATAATTCATTGTCATTAAGATTTGGAATTGATGTCCTTAGTTCGTTATATTGCAAACCGGCTTTTTCAAATTCCATATTAATCGTGTATACACCTAAACGTATGAGGAATGCTTGATAATCTTTTCTTGTACCATATTCTAAAATGATGTTATCTAATGAGTCTGTTACGGAAATCATGGAATCAATAATTAGATCAATATGTGATACATAAAGATTATAATCGTTGTTGAAAGTATCAGTTAAATTAAATCGATCCATTAATAAATCAATAAATTGAATACCCGGGTGAATTAGATTATTCTCTAGTTTTGATAAGTAAGATACACTACATATACCTTCAGCACCCTCTTCTAATGTCATGTTCATTTCCTTTCTTTTAAACTTGATTGCGGATCCTACTGGTTTTATCTCATATAGTTTCTGCTCCTTTCTTTTGTTAATTTGTTTGTGGATTTGTAAAATGTTAGCGTTCATATTCCCTCCCAGAAATGTTTTTTTATGTTTAATTATAAAATTTTGTTTTTTAAAAATCCAAAAAAATTAGAAAAAGAAAAGACCGGATTATTCAGCCTTTTCAAAATTTTTGTTTTTATATTGACATATTTTAACAATTGGGCATGCATAGCACTTAGGTTTTTTCGCTAAACAATGGTATCTTCCAAAGAAAATGAGTTGATGATGTGCTTTCTGCCATTTATCTTTCGGTAATTTTTTCATTAACTTTTTCTCAATCTGGAAAACGGAATCTCCCTCTTTTGCTAATCCTAGGCGAACTGAGACTCTAGCTACATGAGTGTCGACTGCAAGTGCAGGTATACCAAATGCATTGCTTAAAACAACATTGGCAGTTTTTCTACCTACACCTGGAAGAGCTTCTAAAGCTTCACGACTATTTGGAACTTCACCTTGATGCTTATCGACCAAATTTTGAGCAAGCAATTTTATATTTTTTGCTTTATTGCGATATAAGCCAATTGTCTTAATAAGTTTTTCTATGTCTAGCACATCAGCTTCAGCAAGATCCTTAGGTCTAGGATATTTCATAAATAATAGCGGTGTTGCTTTATTGACACCAACATCTGTTGTTTGTGCACTTAAAACAACAGCAACCAGTAATTCAAAATGATTTCGATGATTTAATTCAACATGCGCATCCGGAAACATGTGGTCAAGAACTGATAAAATATGTTCAGCTTTTGTCATTTAATATTTTTGAAAATCTCATCAAGTGCCCTTTCGACATCTTGATCAATTTCAATTGGTTCTGGAATATTTTGGTTTAATATCTTTTCCACATATTTAATACTAATTCTATCTTCAGATGCTTCTATAGCTTGTTTAATTGTTTCGTGTGAATAACTTCTTTCTTCATACCATCTTCGAATATTTTCTAATTCAAAAGGACGTAAAGATCTGCCTAGCCCCTGTTCAAATAAACGTATCGTTTCATAGACTGAAGATTCTTCTTCTTGTTTTATTTTTTCAATTTCATCCTGGCGATAAAGTTCTTCTATCAACTTGAATGTACGATCAAGGTCGAAAACTTCTCTTTCTTTATCGTCTTTTTCCTCTAGTGTAATGTTTACAAAATTCTTATTCAATAACGATTCAACAGCACTTCCTATCTCATCTTTACTTAATTCAACACGTCTAGAAATAGATGCAATTGAAAAGGTTTTTCTCTTTTTATATATCGAAAACAATGCAAGCAAAACTGTCATCTCTTGCATTGTTAAATTAAGACGTTTATATTCTTTGATTAAAATGCGTTCAATCGAAAGATCGAAATCTTCATATAATCTCTTGAGTATCATAATTCCCCTTCTTCAATGCATCATGCGCTGCATTTTGTTCAGCTTCTTTTTTTGTTTTACCTTTACCTAAACCTAGGATAATATGATTATCTAGTTTTACAGCCGCCTCAAATTCTTTATCATGTGATGGTCCTGTTTCTTTAACTATATGATAACTAATGTTTCTTTTATCGCCACTTTGAATAAGTTCTTGTAATGTCGATTTATAGTCTTTGATATTCCAAACTAAGTTCAAATTAGGAACAACTACTTTATTAAATGTTTGAACAACAGCTTCAAATCCTAAATCTAGATAAATAGCACCAAATAATGCCTCAAATGCATCAGCAATCATTGAGTTATTCGCACCTTTAGCTTCTTCACCTTTTCCTAATTTTAAATATTTTTTTAATTTAATTTGTGTCGCATATTTAACAAGAGCTTCCTCACAAACTGCTTGTGCTCTTTTTTTTGTCATTGCGCCTTCATCAGCTAAATCTTCATTATAAAGATAATCACTCATTAAAAGTTCAATTACTGCATCTCCTAAAAACTCTAGCTTCTCATTCTTTTCAGTTTGATTTTCATAAGCATAGGAACTGTGTGTAAGTGCCATTTCATATAAAGATTCATCCTTATAAGGGAGATTCAGCATTTTTAATAATGCTTTCATTCTCCTACCGCTTCTTTCTTTGTTAATACTTCTGATACTAATTGAATAACATTTGCGTCAACCATTTCTTTAGCTTGTCGAATGCCATTCATAAAACCATATGATTGAGAAGCACCTTGTGCTTTGATAACGATACCATCAAAACCCATTAATAATGCTCCACCTATTTCAGATGCATCTAGTGACTTTTTAAATCGTTTCAAGGCTTTTCTCATAAAAAGAGCTCCAATGGTTGCGAAAATTGAAGATTTAATTTCTCTTTTTAAAATCATTCCCATACCTTTGGCAGTGCCTTCCATAGTCTTCATAACGATATTTGATGTAAAACCATCGCTTAAAAAGATATCCGCTTCAGAAGTCAATATTTCTTTAGGTTCTAAATTCCCATAAAAATTAATATCTTTACTCGCTTCAAGCAATGCAAATGTTTCTTTATCAAAGTCTCTACCTTTACTATCTTCAGTTCCAATATTGATTAATGCAACTTGAGGTTTTTCTCTTTTCAAGACTTTATTGGCAACGATAGAAGCATAAATAGCAAATGATAATAAATGTTCTGGTTTAAAATCAACGTTTGCTCCAGAATCAAGTAAAATTCTGCCTCTTCCGTCTAAAGATGGAACAATCGGTGCGATTGCTACACGTGGCATACTCGCCATTCTTCTAATAATAAAATGTCCACCAACAACTAAAGCTTGTGTAGGACCAGCACTTACAACAGCATCAGATAGTCCATCTTTAACATGTTGCATTGCCATAAACATTGATAACTCTTTATTTTTTCTATAAGCTCGAATAGGATCTTTTTCACCCATTTCTAAAAAATGAGTTGTATGAATCACTTGTAGTCTTGGATGTTGTTTTAAATAAGGAGCCATTTTAGTTTCATCACCAAAAAGTGTGATTTCAATATTATCAAATTTTTCTAAAGCCATTAAGGTTCCCTTAACGATTGGTTCTGGAGCGTAATCTCCGCCCATTCCATCTACTGCAATACGTATCATAAAATACCTTCTTTCATTTGAATTTATTATATCATATCTTCAAAGACTCTGTTATGTACTTGTTCAAATATTTATATGCTGGATTTGTTTTAAAGTCTGGTTTTGAAATCAGTTCTCTTACATTTTTTTGAGCTTCTATTAAGATCGGATAATCTTTTAACAATTCTAAAAAATTAAATTTTAAATATCCACTTTGTTCAACACCAAGAAAATCACCAGGACCTCTTGAAACTAGATCGTATTCTGATAATCTGAATCCATCATTTGTATTTGATAACAAGGTAAGTCTTTCTAAATCATCTTTTTCTGATATTAGATAACAAACGCTAGCTAATGTTCCTCTTCCAACTCTACCTCTTAACTGATGGAGTTGACTGAGCCCAAAGTTTTCTGCAGAATAAATGCCAATTAAAGTAGCTGTAGGTATATCAATACCAACTTCAATCATTGTTGTTGCTATTAAAATACTACCAGGAGTATAAATAAATTGCTCCATGATGTTTTCTTTTTCATCTGAAGAAAGACGTCCATGTAAGACAAAGATTGGTGCAGTAAACTCATTTCTAATTTCATCATATACAGTTTCGATATTATCATCAACTTTCGTTGAGGTAATTGCTGGAACAACTAAAAAGATATGTTCTTTTCGAATAACAGCTGAATGCATATCATCATACATTCTTTGAATTTGATTTTTAGTTATACATCTAGTGTCAATAGCGATTCGATGTTTAGGTTTCTCTTTAATAATACTAACATGAGAATTTCCAAAAGCAATCATTGCTAAAGTTCTAGGAATTGGTGTTGCTGATAAATAAATAATATCTTTTGAATTTGATTTTTCTATAAGTTCTTCTCGTGTTTGAACACCAAATTTATGTTGTTCATCAATAACAACTAATCCTAGGTTAGCAAAAACAACATCTTTTTCTATTAATGCATGTGTTCCAATAACAAGATCATATTCATGATTTTTGATTTTTTCTTTTAAAATATCTTTATTCTTAGTTTTTCCTGTTAACAACGCAATCTTTACATCTTTTAAATAGTTACTAAAATATTGAAAGTGCTGATTAGCAAGCAATTCTGTAGGTGCCATAAAAGATACTTGTTCACCTGCAGTAATCGTTGCATAAATTGCTAATAACGAAACTAATGTCTTACCTGAACCAACATCACCTTGTATTAAACGATAACTCGCTACATCCTTTTTAAAATCTCTAAATATATCGTTTACAGCCTCTTTTTGGTCTTGAGTTAACTCATATGGCAGGTGATGAATTAAATCTTTTACCTTGTGAATATCATATGATTTAGGAGGTCTTTGGTGACTAGAAGGCTGATTGGATACTAGTTTTAGTTGCAAATAGAATGCTTCTTCATATTTGAATCTTCTTCTTGCTTTTTCTACATCATCAAAAGAGTTCGGGAGATGTAGTTTTTGATAAGCTTCAAGTCTTGGCAGTAACTTATATTGGTTGATTAAAGTCTGTGGAATTGTTTCGAAAATATTGACTTGTTTCTCATTAAAAATAGTCGATACGATATTTGATATCGTTTTATCATGGACACCTTCTATTTTATATAGTGGTTTAATAGGTACTTTTTTATCGACTTTTATAACCGAAGATGCATTGATTTGATTTTTGAATAAATCATATGTGCCTTTAATGACTACCTCATCATTTTTTTGTAGTGCTTTTAATAGATATCCACGACCAAATGCAATGACATCAATCGTTTCATTTAAAACTTTGGCTTTAAACGAAACTGGTGAAGATTTGGCATATCTAGACATTTTAAGTTCTGTTGTGATGATACCTTGTACAGTGATAATATCTTTATGTTTTACATGTTCAAGTGACGTAATTGAAAAATCTTCATAGGATTTGGGGTAATTTAAAATAAGGTCATATGTTGACCATATACCTTGATTTCTAAATGCGTGTAATAAACTTGGCCCTACACCTTTAATTTGATCAAGCTTTATTTCCAATTTAATCACCTATAACTATTATACTTCATTCACTATATAAATAAAGAAACCAACATATCTATTGGCTTCATTTTCTATTTCCTAAAAATTCTCATCGCATTAAAAACCGCTAAAATAGAAACACCAACATCAGCAAATATCGCTAACCATAGATTAGCAAATCCCAATGCACCTAATATTAGGACTATCGTTTTTACTCCCAATGCCATAATAATATTCTGCACAACAATTTTCATTGTTTTCTGTGCTATTTTTTGAGCTACCAGAATCTGTGATGGATTATCATTCATGATAACTGCATCTGATGCTTCAATAGCTGCATCACTGCCTATAACTCCCATGGCAATACCTAGGTTTGCCACAGTTAGCACAGGTGCATCGTTAATTCCATCTCCAATGAATGCAACTTTATCCTTTTTTACAAGTTCACTAACGATTCTAACTTTATCCTCTGGTAAACAATTAAAATAGATGGAATCAATACCTAATTGTTTCCCTATATCTTTTGCTGATGATTCTTGATCACCTGTAACCATTGATATACTCTTGCCTTGTTTATTCAACTGTTCTACCAATGATTTTGAATACTCTTTGATCTGATCTTTAATCACTAAGTATCCTAAATATTCCTGATGTGTTGCTACATGAATGATCGTTCCTACATCAGTTGGATTTTGATAATTAAGACCATTTTCTTGCATAAAAATAGCGTTTCCCACAAAAATTTGTTTGTTATTATATATTGCTTGGATTCCTTTGCCAAATATTTCTTTGATATCGTCAACTTTATTTTTGATTTGTTGATTATATGCAGATAGGATTGATTGTGATATTGGATGATTTGATTGCGACTCTACATGAGCTGCGTATTCCAATAATTTATCTTTATCATTTGATACAATTTTGGATACTTCAAATCTACCCTTAGTTAATGTTCCTGTTTTATCAAAGATAAAATGATTAATTTCAGTCATCATCTCTAGATCACTACCGCTTTTAAATAATATGCCTTGCTTCGAGGATGCGCCAATACCTGCGAAAAATGATAATGGAATTGATAAAACAAGTGCACATGGACAACTAATTACAAGAAATATTAATGCTCTTCTAAAATAAATAGCGAATTCATCTTGATAAGTAGACCCCGTAATATTAGATATTATGAAAGGAACAGCAAATGCTAATATTATCGCAAAGCCTACAACAATAGGTGTGTAATATTTTGCAAATCTTGTTATGAATTTTTCAGTTTTCGCTTTTTTATTTGCATTGTTTTCAACAAAATCTAGAATTCTTGCAACTGTAGAATCTTGATATTTTTTCAACACTTTGACAGTTAATGGAGCATTGATATTTAGAGAGCCCGAAATCACTTCTTGTCCTTTAGTAATATCCTTAGGCATCGATTCGCCCGTTAAACTGCTTGCATCAACTGATGAATTGCCCTCAATAACTATCCCATCGACAGGGATTTTTTCTCCCGGTTTAACAATAATAATCTGATTAATCTCTAAATCTTCGGGACGAACTTCAGTTAAATACATACCTTTTTGTAAATGCGCAATTAATGGCTTTATATCCATTAAGTCTTTAATATTTTTTCTAGATTTATCAATTGATCGGTCTTGCAAATATTCACCAACTCTATAAAACAACATAACTGCTACTGCTTCTAAATAATCATTAATAGCTAATGCACCAATGGTTGCTAACGTCATTAAAAAGTTTTCGTCAAAAATTTTACCTCTCAACAGATTGGTCAAAGCTCTGATGATGACTTTGCCACCTATAAAAAAATATGAGGTAATGTAAATTATCACTAGCAATGTTTGACTAATAACCAATGAATCAATAAAATTAAAAATTAAAGCAATAACGACTAAAACAACACCCATGATGTTTATTGGCAATTCTATTTTATTTATCCATGTCGTTTTTTCATTTAACTTTTCATTTTCATCTTTGACGATGATATTTGACTCAATTTTTCGCGCTATTTTTTGCAATGATTTTGAATCATATTGTTCAATATCACCTTCAATAAAGACTTTTTCACGTCCAAAATCGACTCTAGCAGTTTTGACACCATCAAGTTCACTATATTTTTTTTCTATTTTCAATGCACAATTCGCACAATCCATATTTTTGATGTTATACTTTTTTCTCATAATTATTTTATGCTTTCCTTGATATGGGTTATTGCTTGATTGAATATTACATGCACATGTTCATCAGCTAATGTATAAAATATTGATTTCCCAGATCTTTTTGATCTTACCAAATCAATATCTTTAAGAATTTTCAATTGATGAGAAATTGCACTTTGTGTCATTTTAAGAACAACAGCAATATCACAAACACATAACTCTCTTTTTTCTAATGCGAAAAGGATTTTAATTCTGGTCGGATCAGATAAAGCTTTAAAAAAACGACTAACAGTATCTAATTCTTTATCTTTTAATATATGTTGTTGTACTTCTTTGATTGCATTCTTGTGAATGAATATTGCATCACACAAATAATCTTTCATTTTAATCTCCATCATATGAGTGATTGCTCATATGTTCATATATATAATATCACAATATCATACAACCTTCAATAAAAAAGAACTATAATCATAGTTCCTATTTAGTGATATACGATTTTTGGATTAAGTATAAATCTGCAAGAACAATCGCTAAAGCATTTTCTAAAACGATTCCAACTCTTCTAGCAATACAGACATCGTGACGTCCACCTATTTCAAGAGATTCAATTTTACCTGTATCAAAATTAAATGTTTCTTGTTCTTTTTGAATACTAGATGTAGGTTTAATTACTACTTTAACAACTAAATCGTTACCGTTACTTAAACCACCGGTAACCCCACCACTATGGTTGGTTTTTGTTTTTCCTTGTACATCTATAATCTCATCATTATAAGTGCTACCCTTCATTAGTAAACAATCAAAGCCAACTCCGATTTCAACACCTTTTACAGCTGGTATTGAAAACATCATTTTTCCAATTTCAGAATCTAGTTTGTTGAAAAAAGGTTCTCCTAATCCAACAATCATGTTGGTTGCTTTTACTTCGATCAAACCTCCAACTGAATCGCCTAATTTACTAACTTCTTCCAAATATTCATCAATCAAAGTCAAATCAGTTAAATTCCCAACTTGTAATAATTTGTGAGATAATTCGAAAGGGATAATCATTTTAGCAATTGCTCCAGCAGCAACCAATGCTGCTGTAAGTCTACCTGAAAACCTTCCCCCGCCTCGATAATCTTGGAATCCACGATACTTAACATTTGCTGCAAAATCAGCATGTCCTGGTCTAGGATGTTTTTTTAAATGCTCATAATCTTTAGATTGAATATTTTTATTTTCAATCATCAGATGAATGGGTGATCCTGTTGAATATCCATTAAAGACACCTGATGTAATTCTAAACTCATCAGCTTCTTTTCTAGGTGTAGTTCCTATTGCTCCAGGTTGTCTTTTTACTAAATCAGCTTTTATTTTTGATTCATCAATCAATATACCTGAAGGCATTCCATCAATAACAACACCAATAGCATCTTGGTGTGATTCGCCATATAATGTTACTTGAAAAAAACGACCATAACTATTCACTATAAATCACTTCCTTTAATTCTTCTATTAACTGATTGTTTATACTGATTTTTTGATTGAACCATATCTCTTCACTTCTTAAAGCTTGTAAAATTAACATGTTTGCACCACCATAACTTTTACTAGCATACTTCATCATTTGAGTAATTGGTGGATTATAAATCAATTCAATAACTGTTTTACCTGCAACCAATGATTGATTTAAAACAGACTCTGTTACTTTTGGATACGTTCCAATTGGTGTTGCTTGAACATAAATATCAACTTGATCAGATGATAACTTACTATAAGTAATAACCTTTTGAAACATAGGATCTATATTGTTTGTATTCCTAGTCACAACAGTAACATCTGCTCCAAGATCAGTTAAAACTACATATGCAGCTTTTGCTGCACCACCAGTTCCTAAAATAAAGATCCTTTGATTTTCAACATTAATTTTACTCATCTTAAGTAAACCTAAGAAACCGTCATAATCAGTATTATCTCCAACTATTTTTCCATCTTTAATATAGATGGTATTTACTGCCTTAATTCGTTTTGCTTTGGAAGTAAGAACATCAACATGTTTCATCACAATCTGTTTAAATGGTATGGTTACATTGAAACCTTTGAAAACGTAATTTCTTAAGTGTTTAAACAAATGCGGAATGTCAGATTCCTCAATATCAAACAAATCATAGCGTAAATCAATGTTTAGTTTTTTAGCCATGAACTCATGAATTGTAGGAGATTTGCTGTATTGAATATTTTTGCCTATTAAACCATAACGCATCTTCACTTTTGATACTCCTTAGATAGACGCATAATTTCTTTTATAAATGATTCATAGTGTGGCCAAAGTTCATCATTATTTAGTTGTTGTTTTCTCTTGTTTAGGATTTCTATTTCCCTACTATTATCTAATATAGGTAGTTGATGATCTTTCTTATATTTACCAATCAATAAAGAGACTTGCATTCTTTTTTCGAATAAGTCCATCATTTTAATATCGATATCTTCAATCATTTTTCTATATTTCTCAAGACTCATGAATAGCACCTCCTAAAGATTGATATACTTTGAAAAACTCTGGATATGATTTATTAACTACACCAGCGTTTAATATAGTAACAGGTCCATCTGCTTTGATTGCCGCAATTGCGATTGCCATTGTAATTCTATGATCTCCATAAGAATCAAAGCTTTGATGACCTTTTAGAATTTTTTTACCATGGATTATCGCTTCATCACCCAATATCTCCATATCTACATCAAACTTAATTAAAACTTCATACATTGCTTGTAGGCGATCAGATTCTTTAATTCTAAGACGACTAGTATTAATGAATTTTGTTGTTCCTTCGCTAAGCGCAGCGAGCACCATCAGTATAGGTCCAAGATCAGGGACATGCATTAAATCAATTGTTGCACCTTTGGTTAGGCTTGGTTCTACTACATAAGATTTAGATAGACTTTTATAGGTAATATTCCCATTCATTTCTTTGATGATATCAATTATTTTTTTATCCCCTTGTTTACTGTCAAGTGCTAAATTAAATAGTTCAATATGGTTTCCAATTAATCCAGCAACCATCCAAAAAGCAGCTTGAGAATAATCACCTTCAACGGTTACACTTTGTGGCAAGTATGATTGGCTACCTTTAATGTAAATAAACTCATCAATATGTACAATTTGAATACCAAAAGATTTTAAAACGTCCATTGTTAAATCAATATAACCTTTAGATTCTAATGGTGTAATAAGTTCTATAACGGAATCTTTTTTTAATAGTGGTAATGCGAATAAAAGTCCTGTTAAAAACTGAGAACTTATATCTCCTTGCACTTGATAGAATCCTGGCTTCAATTGACCTTTGACTTCTAATGGTAGATAGTCTGTAGTCAATTGATTATAGTAACAATGTTTTTGTTTAAAAATATCAAAATAGACATCTAATGGTCTTTTGGGTAATCTTCCTTGTCCAGTAAAAGTTATTTTATCTCTTAAAAGCATAGCGATTGGAATCATGAATCTTAATGTAGAACCAGACTCTTTTGCATCAATCGTATCTTTGACAGTTTTAAGGTTACCACCAGTAATTTGGTTACCATCTATTATTACACCTAAAGATTTCAATGCTTCTTTAGTCGCATCCAAATCATCAGAGTCAAGAATGTTTTCAATCACACTTGTTCCCTTTGATAACCCTGCTGCAATTAAATATCTATGTGATAATGACTTAGATGAAACAACCGATACTTCTCCAGAAAGTTTTTTTGGTGTAATCGTTATATTCATGTTAAATCACTTGCTTTCACTTTAACGATTTTAACCTCACCAACCTTTGGTACAATAATAAACCTTAAACCATCAGCTAGATTTTTCTTGTCAGTTAAAATTTCATCTTTATAATTCTCTAATAACAATAGAGGTTCTTTAACTAATCCTCTTTTAATCAATTGGTCTTTAACTTCATCGTATAACTCAGGCTTTGTCTCATTCATATGAACGCCAATTTCTAACGCGATTAGCATACCATAACTAATAGCTTCACCATGTTTATATAGTTCATAACCATGCTTTTTCTCAATCGCGTGTCCAAATGTATGGCCAAAGTTTAAATACATTCTTTCTTTATGGTCGTAAGGATCTGTTAAAACAACTTCTCTTTTGACATGAATCGCCATCGCGATTTCATGTTCTCCAACTTCTTCATTCTCTAGTAAAAAATGATAGAGTTTTTTATCACCAATTAATCCTGCTTTAATCATTTCGGCTAGTCCATTTGCGTACTCACGTTTTGAAAGAGTTCTTAGGAAAACAGGATCAATGAGTACAAGCTTAGGATTATAAAAAGCACCTATCAAATTTTTTCCCTCTTTTAAGTCGATTGCTACTTTTCCGCCGATACTACTATCAACTTGAGCAAGTAAGGTTGTTGGTATTTGAATATAAGATACACCACGATATAATGTGGCAGAAACAAATCCAGCAAGATCTCCGACAACACCTCCACCAAGTGATATCAATAAATGGGTTCTTTTCATACCTTGTTCAATCAATTGTTCAATAACATATTGATAAACTTCAATTGATTTTGATTTTTCTCCATCTGAGACAATAACAAAAGAGATTCTATAATCGGGTAGTACATCTAAAAGTCTTTGATGGTATAGTTTGAATACCGTTTGATCGGTAACAACAAACACATCTTTATATGGGTATATCTCTTCAATGTACTTAAATAGATTATTTAATCCGTTATTTTCGATGTAAATGGAATAATCAGGCATTTTAATGAATGTCAAAAGATTTCCTCTTTTCTTTAGCTTCTTTTAAATAGGTTGTTAAACTCTCTGTATCCTCGACTAATAATAATTCCTTAACATGTTTTAATTCTTTCATAAAATCGTTTATTTTTAATAATAGTGCATCTTTGTTTTCGAAAAATAGTTCTGTCCACATCGTTTCATTGATTTTAGCAATTCTAGTTAAATCACGATATGAATCTCCTGTTGCGTGCTTGGTTTCATCTAAATGATCACTTTGTACAAGTGAAATAGCCAACACATGTGTTAGTTGACTTGTAAAAGCAATCAATTCATCGTGTGTTTTCGCATCCACTACTGTTATTTTACCAAATTTTAGGTTGTTTGCGATAAGTCTTAATATATCTTGATCTTTTTTAACACTTCTTTTTCCTGTAACGATTAAAAAGTTTGCTTGACGAAACATTCGATAATCTCTTGATTCAAAACCATTGGTTTCTTTTCCAGCCATTGGATGATGTGAAGTATAAGATATTTTTTCTGGAAGGATTTGTTCTATTTCGTTCATCATCCATGCTTTAGTTCCACTAACATCTGTAACCATTTGACCTGGTCTAAGAAGATTGACGTGATTTTTAATAAATATAACATTATCTTTTGGATATAAAGCAAGTATGATTAAATCAACTTTGGTTATTTGTTCGATATGATTTTCCTTTTCAATAAATCCAATTTCAATCGCTTGTTTAATATTTTCTATTTTTTGATCATAGCCATAGACGACATGACCATTTTTATGCAATCCTTCGGCATAGGATGCACCAATCAATCCTAGTCCTACAATAAAGATTTTCATTTTAATTTATGTCCTAAGACAACTGCCATTTTATCGAGTTCATCCATCATTTGACTAAATTTATTTAGTTTTAACGATTGTGCTCCATCGCTTAAAGCATGTTCTGGATCATTATGAACTTCAACAATAAGACCGTGTGCCCCAACTGCTACGCTAGCTAAAGATAATTTTTCAATCATATCCCAACGACCTGCTGCATGTGATGGATCGATAATCACTGGTAAGTGAGATAATTCTTTAACAGCTAGTACTGCACTAATGTCTAAAGTGTTTCTTGTATATTTTTCAAATGTACGAATGCCGCGTTCGCACAAAATCACATTCGGATTTCCTCCAGCCATAATATATTCTGCTGACATCAACCATTCTTCAATCGTAGATGCCAACCCTCTTTTTAATAAAATTGGTTTTGTACTTTTACCTAACGCTTTTAAAAGATGGAAGTTTTGCATGTTTCTTGCGCCAACTTGGATTATATCAACATAAGCTTCAAATTCTGGTAATAAATCAGCACTTGGAATTTCAGAAACAATTGCTAACCCTGTCTCATCACCAATTTGTTTTAATAGCTTTAATCCTTCAATTTCTAAACCTTGAAAAGCATATGGAGATGTTCTTGGTTTATATGCTCCACCTCTTAAGACATGAGCACCAGATTTTTTAACGCTTTTTGCAATAGTTCTTAATTGTTGTTCCGATTCAACTGAACAAGGTCCTGCCATCATAATAATATGATTGCCACCAATCTCTAAACCTTCTTTAATCTTAACAACAGTATCTTTTCGTTTAAAACTCCGACTGGCTTTCTTAAATGGTGTTGATACTCTTGTAACTTCTCTAACACCTTCAAATGCATACAAGTCATTTGGTTCAATTGTTGTCGTATCTCCGATAACACCAAAAACACGAACCTCATCGCTACTTGCATCTATAATTTCAAGATTCTTTGCTTTTAAGTAATCAACAATCTTTTGGTACTCTTTTTGTGTAGAGTTTTTCTTCATTTGAATAATCATAATTTCTTCTCCTTTGATTTGGGTATAAAAAAATCCCTGAGGAACCCCAAGGATGAACGTTTGTCATGTGTTGGCTGTTCCTTTAATCGCTTAAAAAGGAATGCCTTGCAATCCTTTTTTTAACAATATGCGTAATAATAAACAGCTTTTTGGATATTAAACATAGAAATCACCTGTTAAACCTTTATTCTTTGTTTGTAGTTATGGTATCATAATAATTTTAAAAAGACAAGAATCAAATATCAAAACAACAAAATTCACTTTTTTTATTTTGGGTATTGTGTTTTGCACAGTAAGGTGATATTATAGTAGTGTGCAAAACACAGTAAGGAGGTTCATGATGAATACTCAATTTAAAAAAGGTATTCTTGAAATGTGTATTCTAAGCATCATAAACCAAAGAGATATGTATGGTTTTGAAGTTATAGAAAAACTTTCAAATGAAATTGAAGTTAATGAAAATACTGTTTATCCTATTTTAAGAAGATTAACAGGGCAAGGATTATTTAGCACCTATATGGAACAAACCAATATTGGTGCACCAAGAAAATATTATAAAATCACCAATGAAGGTATTAAAAAATTAAACGACTACGAAACAGAATGGAGAACATTCTTAAAAGGTGTCTTCAAATTACTAGGAGGTATGGAAAATGAAAAGTAAATATTTAGAAAAGTTAAAAGCTGAATTAATGAAATTTCAAGCAAGTAAAGATGATATTCATGAGATTCTTATGGATTATGGCCAATTATACGATGATGCATTAAGTACTGGTAAATCTGATGAAGAAGTTTGGTCTATGTTAGGGGATCCTAAAGAGGTTAGTTATGATTTAATAGATACACTAAGAATTAAAAAGCATAAAAATATTAGAAATAAGTTAATTGCCTTATCTCCATTTATTAGTTTAATTGTTTATATGGTTTTAGGTTTCGCCTTTGAATTATGGCATCCGGGTTGGCTTGTATTCTTGCTAACACCTGTGGTTGCCATTGCATTTCATTCAAGTATTAAAGAAGGCTTAATCGGACTTTCACCTTTTATAAGTGTGCTAACATTTTTGTTTATCGGATTTGAATATAATTTATGGCACCCTGGTTGGTTAGTATTTTTATTAATCCCTATAGCTTCAATCGTTTTAACAACAAAGAAAAAAGATACATTTGTTGCTATCTCACCATTTATTGCACTTATTGTATTTATGATTCTAGGTACATATTATGACTTATGGAATCCTGGTTGGTTGGTCTTCTTGATCGTTCCAATGATTGGTATTTTATATAAACCAAACAAGTGGATTGTATTAGCTTATGAGTTGTCATTCTTATTAGCTATAGGATTTTATTTATACATGGGATATGTTCATGATATGTGGTCAATGGGTGCATTAGGGTTTGCTCTACCAGTTATTATGGGTATTATCTTTAGTGACATTCATTTCTTCTATGATAGTAAACTAAGCAAGGCAAATCGTGCTAAATCGCTAAAATTTATTTCCATTATCATCCTTAGTATTGTGACTTTCTTATTACTAGGTATTTTATTAAATGGTTGGGCGTACGCATGGCAAGTCTTCTTATTAGTACCGGTTGCTGCTATTGTTTTGTTTGAAAAGAAGTTCCATTTTGTCGCAATTACACCATTTATTGCAGTTATTCTGTTTTTCTCACTAGGATACTTCTTTAATTTGTTCCATATATCATGGTTAGCATTCTTAATTATTCCAATGGCAGGCATTATTGAAAATGCTTAAACAAAAAAAGCAGAGAAATCTGCTTTTATTTTTTAATTTTGTCAAACTGAATGGCTGCAAATATTAATGCTGCTAAACCAAATGACCAGTTCTTTCCTCTTGGTATAATCTTATATCCAATATATGGGAATAATGGTAATGGTATCGTTGGTCCACTTACCTCAGGCATATAGATATCATCTTTCTCATATATCAATGCATCAACTACACATTGATAAGCTTTTAGACCTGCTTCTAAATAAACTTCACTTAGTAACCCTAAATTATATCCATGCATAAATCCAGCAGCAACCAATGCTGTAAACGATAATTCTCTATAAGTTTTACCAACTTTATTAAAGACAGTTTCAAATGCTCCATCCGCTCTTTGATAAGGTAGAAGTGCATAAGCAGTTTCTTTAAAGATTTGAATAATGTTTTCTCTTTCTTCGTGATTTCCTATGTTTTCTAAAATCATCGGTAACGATGCAATTACCCATCCATTACCTCTACCCCAATAAAGTTTTCTTCTTGGGTAATGGGTTTTTTGTTTGGTCCAATAACTATGATACCAAAGTTTATCAACAGGGTCTTGCATATACTTTGCCATCACTCTAGGTTGACGACTAGCAATGTCCATCATTGCTTGGTCGTTATTTTCTTTTGCATATAAAGAAGGAAACACAGAAAACATCATTAAACTATCGACCCAAATCGATTTAGGATAAAACTTTCCTTCTAAACTGTTGCCTAAATGATTAACTGAATCTTCAATTAAACGTGGTTCATTTTTTATATAGTATAAAACACGATCAGTCAATTTCTTATAATCTTCATTCTTTGTTTTCTTATACATTGCATATGTGATTAATGCAGGAGCTGATGTATCACTTTGATCAACACGTGGAGGAATTTGGACATAGTAGTCACAATACTTCGTTAAGAATTCAGTGTATCGATCTTCTTTCAAATGAGTGTCTAGCAAACTTAAAGAATATCCGAAAAGCGCTTCACCCCACATCCATTTCATTTTAGGGTTCCACGTGCTTTTTATATGGTCTGCTAGTTCTACAACCTTATCAAAATATATTTTATCCAACATGAGAAATCTCCTTTCTTATCATCCGATCAAAATCAATATAGAGTGTTTTATTATGATAATTAATCGTTAACTCTTCCGGTTTTCTTTTCGCCTCAACATATGGTGTTTCAAATCTTTGATACTCTGTGTTTTGAACAACTCCGTTAATTTTAAATGCTTTTTTAAATCTCAGTTGATAATGTTGATCCGCTTTTAATACTATTTTTTTACTCGTGAATTTAAAATCATAATTTTCTATTTTTTCAATGAACTTATCGAATGATTCATCTGAATATTCATCACCTAAAACAACCACAAATTGACTCTTTTTACCTTCGACAACTAGTTCATTTTTATTCATTATTTTGTGTCCACTTGAGGATACAATTCCAATGTACGATTTGTCTGATTTTGCATACACTTTTTTTTCTTTTTCAATAACTTTATCAAATTTATCGGTCGGAAAATGGAAATGAATATGAGTTTGTCTAAATCGCTCTAAATAGCCTTTTCTTGCTGTTAGGTCATACATTAAAAATAAGAAATTCTTATCTTGGACAGCATGTGGATTGATACCATTTCCGACCCAAAAAGATGGAGAGAAATTTCTTGCTGCATCATCAAACATTGGACTACCTGGATGTGTAGAAAAAACGCTAATATTATTTGGCAACGTTGCTTGCCAAATATGTTGTTGATCTCCAAAAGATTTTGGATGATACTTTTGAGCGGTTGAAAGCATGTAATAATCTGTTTTATATGTATATGTATTCGCTCTTTCAATGGCAACACCTTGAGTTGCTGGGTTTAGGAGTTTAACAACTAATGGTAATAAACCTAGTTTTCTTAATATTGGGATGTTGACGCTTTGTAAATCTTTTAAGAAATTATTATCGTGTAACTTCCAAGCATTAAAAATATCCATCGTCATATTGATTGACTCTTTATTTGTGAAAGCTTCCATTTGCCACAAGAACATACCTCGATCATCAATCTCATCATTTGGTATTTCTTTTTTTACTTCTTTTAAGTTGAGTCCCATCGAGTCTTTTATAATCTGAGTGCCCTTAGTTTTGGCTATCTCCTTAATGATCTTGGGAACTTTATAATTTTTACATAGCAAAAACATTGCTGAAATTCTTTGGTAATCATAATCTCTTTTTTGAAGACCAAAAGCATATGCTAGGATATCGTTGACATCAGCAAGCTCTCTGTTCATTTTTTGATTTTCATAACAGCGACCACTGGTTGCAACAAAGTACCCTTCATAACTATGCATTGCCATGTCAAGAAGTAAAAGATCTAAAATGATTTTTGATTTCTCAATAATTTCTTCATCTTTTGCAAAATCAACAAGCACTGATAATGGTGCAATGTCTTCTTCATAATACGTGTTGGAGTGCCACTCTATAAATCCAAATTGAAATTTATATTTTAGCCATCTCATAATTTTAGGTCTTGCTTTATCAGCATGTTCTTTTCCAGTTTCTCCATCATTTAAAAAAACCTGATTCGGAAAAGTAATGCCTGCTAAATATTCACATGCATGAAAAAGTAGTTGGTGATTTTCAGACCAAAAACACATTCCATCTTCACCAGGTTCATCCATCCAATACTTGAAGTTAAATATAGACTGTTCAATTTGATGTATTGTTTCATTTGATAATAAATCTTTATAACCTAAGTATGCACGAATCAAGCAAATGAGTCTAAAGTCTGCACAATCATATCGATTGTTTACAAAGTCTACTAGATCTAGAATCTGTGATTCATCAATAGACTGACCTTGATCCAAAAGTACAATGTCTTTAAAACACTTGATATTCATCTTGATGTCCATACCTACATCTTCTTTGACTGCCATCATTTTCTCCTTAAAAAATTTCTGATTGTAGCTTATCTAATTCTACTTGATCTTGTTCAGATAAATGATCAAGACTCTCAGTTTGATATATATGCAAATATTTTCTTACCAGTAAACTTCTTTCATTGGTTAACACAAATCTTCTAGCCACTATATAACCGACACTCATTAATATAACAAAACTTAATGACATTGCTAGTCTAATGCCTAGCAGTGCATTTGGAGGTTGTATAGGTAATACTTCTCCATTTGTTGGCTTCACATATCCAGAGACAAAAAGCATAATCCCAAAAATCTGGATAGCGATTGCTGAACTTGCTTTTCGAATAAATGTCATAATACCACTAAAACTTCCAGTAGGTCTTTCTCTTAACTTTAATTCTCCAGCATCTACGGCATCTGGGAATATGATCCAACTCATAAACTGTGCTCCAGCAAATCCAAAAGCTGTAACACCTGTTAGAGCATACGCACCAATGATTGGCCAATCAGATGGATAAAGTCCTACAAAAATAAATCCAATAATCGCAATAGGTAATCCAAAATAATATATTTTCTTTTTATCTACAATATTAACTAGTTTATTAATCACCGGGAACATTAAAAGTTGTACACCAATAAATATCCCTAAAAATACTGTTGCACTTCCACTAACAACATATAGTGAATAATAAATGATACCCGCAGATAATATATCCATTGAAATACTTTGACATAAATACATATAAACTAATCCTCTAAAAGCTTTAACCTTTAGTGGCTTAACGAATGATTTCACTTCAAATATTGATTTAGTTTCTGGCATAGGGACGCGTTCTTTTGTGAAAAAACCAATCAATATCAAAGGTAGAGCAAAGAATAAGCCAAATCCTAAAGCAACGACTATGTAAAAAGTTTCAATACCTATATTACCTGCTTTAAAAGACTCTAGAATCATTGTTGGTACTAGTGTACAAACTGCAGATGCTACTGTAGAAACAACAAGTCTAATGACATTAACGTTGTTTCTTTCTTTTACATTGGTCGTAATTTCAGCTGATAAGGAACTATAAGGAACGGCAATAACAGTTGATATTGTACTATAAAACAAGAATGTCGAAACTGCAAAAATAACTTTAGCCGTTTCTGATTGCCATCCACCAATCGGTAACCACATTAAAGCAAAAGCGATAACAACTAAAAATCCACCACCTAAAATATACGGTCTTCTTCTACCCATTTTAGTTCTAGTATTATCACTAGCTATTCCCATCAAAGGATCACTTACAGCATCCCATATTTTAGAAATTAAAATAGCGGTTGCTGCAATTGCCGGATTTAATCCAATAACGTCAGTTAAAAATATGAGGTAAAGCACTGCAATCATCGCTTGTGCACCACCGCCAAAAACGTCTCCCCAAGCAAATATTAATTTTTCTCTTTTTTTCATTTGCAACTTTTCCATGTACTTCTCCCTTTATTTATTATAAATTTATTTTTTCTCTATGATGTTCTTTTAAATACTTTATGCTCTTGGTTAGACTATGTATCGGATAATTTGAGTTTTGCTCAATAACCATATAACGAAGTGACTCTGGGATGTTTTCAAATACTAGATTAAAATCAATTAAACCATAACCAACTTCACAATCTGTTGAAAACCTAAAACTATTTTTCATATAATCTCTTAAATGGATGCCTATAATTCGTTCTTTATATTGAAGGAGTAACTCATGGGGTTCAATTCCGCTTTTTTTTGTCCAATAAGTATCTGTTACAAGTTTAACTTGTTCATTTGTGTGAGCCATAATGATATCAAGTTTTGTTTTCTTTGTAATCATTTTAAATTCAAAATTATGATGATGAAAAGCAATGGTAATGCCATGTTTCTCATATTTTTTGGAAAGTTCATTAAGCCTATTACAAAATCTAATAACCGCTTTTTTACCAAACAATATAGCATCTAATGATAAAACAGATACAACAACAATATTACAGTTGACTTGTTTACAAAAATGAACAAGTTTTTCATAGTTTTTATTAATTTCTTTTAATTTAAGTTGAATGGATAGCACGCTCATTTTCTTCTTGTTCATCGTTGCAATCAAATCATTGTTCAAATCAACTCTAGCTAGTTCAACATCATGAATGCCTAATTTAACAAGTTCGTCAAATGCAAATAATAGATCTTTTTTAAAGATTTTTCTGATCGTATATGTTTGGACACCTAACTTCATATTAGTCACCTACGGTTCGTATATGATTTGAATAATCGAGAAATAATGACTTCCCGTTAAATAAAAACTCAATTTCATCAGGTTTTCGATTAATGATGCCATCGTTTACATAATTGCTTTCATAACGTTGATATTCTAAATTTCTAATATGTCCATTAACGCTAAAACTTGTGTCAAAAATAGCAATTAGTTCTGTTAATGTAGATTCATTGTTTAGAATAGTTGAATAGGACAATGTATGGGTTGTTTGATCATATGTAAGTGTTTGACTCATCATTCTACTCATAAATGCTGAAAAACTTTCATCATCTGTAGTAGATAGTTCTGTAACAAAATAATGATCTCCACTACCCTTTTGAACTAAATCATATTTCTCAGTTAAAACATTACCTACACTTCCGCGTTTGAGCATATCATCCATATCATCTGGGTTACTACTCACACTAAATGGTACAAACTCTAGAGTATGTCTTGCTTTAATACCAATCATACTTGTGCCAACACGACCAAAGATATAACCTTGATTTAGATACGTTTCATCTACTTCATCAAATAGTTGATAAGGAAAAAATACATGTGTTGTTTCTTTAAGTATCATTGGTTCCATAAATCCTACTTTAGTAGGTGGTTGATATATGCTGATATTTACATTCTTTTCCTGTACACTATAAGGTTGTCTTCCGTTACCTGTCCAGTATGTTGGCGTCCCACTTCTTCTAGGTATTTTAGCGGGTTGTGTTGAAAACACTGACACAGTGTTACTTAAATTGATTGAAGAAACAGCATGTTGATCTGCATATTCTCCTGGTTGGTATGCTTGTGCAGTGTGCATAGAATAATGTGGTGTTTTGTATGTGTAGACATTCGCTCTTTCAATCGCGACACCATTCGTTGATGGATTAAGTTGATTGCTCACCATATGTAAAAGGTTAAATGCTCTAAGTGGCCACAAATTTACCATTTTAAAATCATTTAAAAATTCATTTCTAAACATATTATGTTTACTCATATACTTTATTGTATTATCAACGACTTCTGGATTACTAAAAGCTTCCATATTCCATTGCATCATAATTTGATGATCTTCAAGACCTAGCAGTCCTTCGCCTTCTAACTCTTCAACATTTAAAGATTGACTTGATTTAATAACCTTTTCTTCCGATGAGTCATTAAAGATTTCTTTAATTACATCTGGAACTCTATAATAAGGTTCATCATGCTCATCAAGTGCTTCCATCATTTGCTTAAAGCAATTGAAAAAACCGTTACTAGAAGTAAACCAACTATTTTCAAAACCTTTAGTTTCTTCTGGTTGCATGACAAAATCAATATAATTTCTCATCCGATTCCCTGTATCATCACTTACTCTATTATCTGAGTATGCTCTGCCCATTGAAGAATTGAAAATATAATATGTTCTTGGTTGTTCGCTTGTAGAATCAATACCTTCATATTTAAAACTTTGACTTGCCATATCAAACCATAATAAATCCATAATCATTTTCATACGGTTAACCATGACAGGGTCATTAGCATATTGGATAAAATTAGACATCGGTGATATATCTTCTGGGTAATAATTGTTTGAATACCATTCGGTGAATCCATATAGGAAACGTTGCTCCATCCAGATATTGATTCTGTTTTTTGCCATTTCCATATGTTCTAATCCTGTTTTGCCATCTACAGTAAAAATATCATCAGGAAAAGCTTGTCCTACTAAATATTCTTCTACTGCAAATAAAATCTGATGGTTTTCAGACCAATAACACATACTGTCTTCTCCACCTTGATCCATCCAATACTTAAAATTTAATAAAACTGTTTTTATATCTTCTTGAGTGTCTGGGTGTAGATGGTCTTTAAACCCTAAATATAGACGTACTAATGAGTTAACTCTAAAATCAGCAACATCATAACGTCCATTAATATATCTAAAAGTACCTTCTAATTCTTCATTAATAAAATCATCAGTTAGTTCAATACCTTCTGGCAAATCTTCATTTTTAAGATGCTTATCAAAATAATAGATTAAGCGATCACTTCCTCCAGCATTAAAAGATTCCAATGGCCTCATTGGAATAGGTTTAATTTGCATATTGATGGCAAATTGGATACCAACACTAGCAAGAAATAAGACGAAGAAAACTATAATACCTAAGACCACTTTTTTCATGTTATACCTCAATTTTTTTAAGTTGGCTAAACGTTTACTATTGTTTTTATTATACTATAAAAAATAAATACTTTGAACATGAAAATAATATGAAATTTTCTTTCAAAATTAGATTTTATGAAATGATGTTTATGAGTGCGTTCATATAGGTTTCAATCTCTTCTGTTTTTATACCTGAATATCCTATGACAAGTGTTGGTTTGCTGTTTTTATGTCCCTGTATTTTATAGTAAGAACTAAGGCCAGATATTTCTATTCTCTGTTTTTTTGCTTTTTGAATAATGGTTTGCTCAGATGCACCGGTGTCAATGACTAGCAAAAAATGAAGTCCTGTTTCATGACCTTTAATTTCGATATTCGGATATTTTTGAATCATCTTTAAAATAATGTCTAATTTCTGACGATATTGATTTTTCATGCGGTTAATATGGCGTTCAAAATATCCACCATTCATAAATTTGTACATAATATACTGTTCGAAGTTTGGTACTGTACAACTATGATGTGCTGATATTTCCTTGTATTTCGTTAATAGTTTTAAAGGTAATACCATATAACTCATTCTAAATGAAGGTGCTAATGTTTTCGTAAATGTATTCATATAGATGACTTTTTGATGATTATCGAGTCCTTGTAGTGCTGGTATAGGTTTCCCTTGAAAACGAAATTCTGAATCATAATCGTCTTCAATAATGTAGCGATCGGTAGAAGCGATTGCCCAATTCAATAATTCATTTCTTCTTTGAATTGGCATAACGATGCCTGTTGGGAATTGGTGTGATGGGGTAATATGGACAATGTTTGCTTGTGCGTTGATAAGATGTTCTAAACTTAAACCATTGTCATCAACATTAATTAGTGATAATTTAACATCATTGCCTTTATAAAGATGATATATTTTGGAATATCCCGGATCTTCTATTGCATAGTGTTTATCTCTACCAAATATTTCGATCAAAATACTAATTAATGAGGTGGTCCCTGAACCAATAATAATTTGTTCCTCATGAACTTTCATACCTCTATATAACTCTAGGTATTTTGCTATTTCTTTCCTTAAAGGTTCCATGCCTTTAGGATTCGTTATATTAAGCATTTCATGATGGTTTTCTGATAAAACTTCTCTAGATAGTTTTGCCCAAGTTGCATTTGGAAATAAAGATGTATCAACAACATTAGTTCTAAATGCAAATTTATAATCTATAGTTTCTATTTGATTTTCATATTCAATTTTATATTTCTGCTTAGTAGTGTTTTCCAATACCTCTACTTGTTTAGCGACATAATACCCACTTTTTTCAATGGAATACACATATCCTTCAGCAATCAACTGTTGATAAGCTGCATCAACAGTTAATGGGCTAATTTTTAAAGATGCTGCAAGTTTTCTTTTGGATGGTAATTTTTCATTTTCGCTATATTTACCTTCTTGAATCATCTTTTTAATTTGTTCGTAAAGATTCACATAGATTGGCGTTTCACGCTTATTTTTGTTCATTTTCTGCTCAACCTATCTGGTATGTTTAGTTTTTCTTAATCTGAGTATTTAACTATACCAGTTATTATTTTATAATATTAGTGAAGAAAAAACAAGAAAGGGATGAAAACGATGAACAATGAAAGATATAAATTAAACAAAGAATTAGCGCAAATGCTTAAAGGTGGCGTTATTATGGACGTTTCAAATGCTGAGCAAGCGAAAATAGCTGAAGCTGCTGGAGCGGTAGCTGTTATGGCATTAGAAAGAATTCCAGCAGATATTAGAGCCATAGGTGGTGTTTCACGTATGAGTGATCCGAAAATGATTAAGGAAATTCAAAAGGCTGTTTCAATTCCAGTAATGGCTAAAGTGCGCATCGGCCATTTTGCAGAAGCACAAATTCTTGAAGCAATTGAAATCGATTATATCGATGAAAGCGAAGTTCTATCACCTGCTGATGATATTTATCATATTAACAAACAAGATTTCAAAGTGCCTTTTGTTTGTGGCGCGAAAGATTTAGGTGAAGCACTTAGAAGAATTTCTGAAGGTGCTGCAATGATTCGTACTAAGGGTGAGCCTGGTACTGGTGATATTATCCAAGCAGTTAGACATATGAGAGCAATTCAAAAAGAAATTCGAAGTATTCAATCTTTAAGGGATGACGAACTATACGTTTTGCAAAAACAAATGGGTGTCTCTTATGATTTGATTAAGTTTGTTCATGACAATGGAAAACTTCCAGTTGTTAACTTTGCAGCTGGTGGTATAGCTACGCCTGCAGATGCTGCATTGATGATGCAACTTGGTGCTGAAGGTGTATTTGTTGGTTCAGGTATATTTAAATCTGGTGATCCTAAAAAACGAGCTGAGGCTATTGTTAAGGCTGTAACTAATTTTAATGATCCAAAAATTTTAGCTGAAATTTCTGAGAATCTTGGTGAAGCCATGGTAGGCATCAACGAGCAAGAAATTGAATTGTTAATGGCAGAACGAGGTAAGTAATGATCCAAATTGGCATCCTTGCGGTTCAAGGTGCTTTCATTGAACATAAACATGCTTTAGATAAACTCAATGTTAAGTCATTTGAAATAAGACAAAAAAGAGATCTGCAAACACCTATGGATGGTTTGATACTTCCAGGTGGTGAAAGTACAACCATGGGGAAACTCTTAAAAGATCTTGATATCTTTGATGTCATACAAGATCAAATAAAAAAAGGACTTCCCGTACTGGGAACTTGCGCTGGTATGATTTTACTTGCTAATCAGTTAACAAATGATGAAAAAGAGCATTTTAAAACGATGGATATAGCTGTTGAAAGAAATGCTTATGGAAGACAATTAGGAAGTTTCTTTACTCATGCTAAGTTTGGTGGAAGAGAAATCCCAATGACTTTTATTCGTGCACCATATATTCCTTCATATGGTCCAAATGTTGAAGTTCTTTCTATAGTTGATAATCATGTGGTTGCTGCTAAACAGGGTAATCAAATTTCTACAGCATTTCATCCTGAGTTGACTGATAGTACATATGTTCATGAATATTTTCTTGATATCGTAAAAACGCATAAAAGTAAAAATCAATAAATATCCATAATACGTGAAAAGTCATCTAGTATTCACGTATGTAAAAGGGCTGATTCCAATTGGGATCAGCCCTTGTTTTTTGCTTCTTATTCTTTTTGTGCTTTGAGATTTTTTTCTAGTAATATTTTAATATCCATTAATAAATCTTGAACCTTGGGTTGTTTTGCTTCTAGCGCATCTTTTTCTTTTTTAATTCTTTCTTCTTCAGCCTTTTTAGCTTTCTCTTCCTCAAGTTGCTTTTGGTTTGCTAAGATAGTTGCTTTGGTAACAAGTCGAACAATAATATAAATGACAAACGCAACAATAATAAAGTCAATTACATTTTGAAAAAATAGTCCGTAATTAATAGCATTTTCAACAATACCTAAATCAGGATTTGCTTCTGTTATTATATATTTATAGTTTTCAAATCCATTTTTTCCAATAAGTATGCTGATAACTGGCATTAAAATGTCTTTGACCATACTCGCGATTATTTTTCCAAATGCTCCACCAATGATCACTGCGACAGCTAAATTTAAAACATTTCCTTTCATCATAAATGACTTAAAGTCTTTAAAGAATTTTTTCAAATTAACATCTCCTTTTATACTATTATTATAGCGCTTATGTTATGCTTTTAAAAAAAGCTAAAGAGGTCATCTTTAGCTTTTGTGTTTATTGGATCTAATCCAGTTTGATATATCCAAGACCAATACCTTTAGGACCTGTATGTGCACCAACAACTGGGGTTAAATACGCACTAACAACTTCTCTTTCTGGAAATACTTTTTTTAGCTCATTTTTGAACCATTGTACAGCTTCCTCGTTATGAGCATGCGAAATAAATGTTAGGACATTTAAATCTTTTGTGTCTTCAATATATTTTTCTAAAACACGTTGTTGTGCCTTATGAGTTGTTCTTATTTTTTCAAGTGAAGCAACTTTGCCATCATCACCTAATACGAGCAATGGTTTTAACTGTAGCATTGTGCCTAATGTTCCTTGTAACTTAGAGAGTCTACCGTTTTTTACAAGATACAATAAAGTATCTACTGCAACATATATACGATCATTATCTCTAATCTTTTCTAGGTATTTAATGATCTCTTCTACCGTTTTTTCTTCTTCGACTAGACGATGTGCTTCAAGCACCATATATGCTTCAGCATAAGCTAAAGTAAGAGAATCAAAAACAGTAACTTTTATGTTAACATCTTTAGCAATCCTCTTTACTGCCTCATACAAACCGCTGAGTTGTGATGATATTGTAATTACAAGAGCTTCTTCATAACCTTCTTTTTCAAGCTCTTCAAATATCTCGATCATACGACCTGGTGATACATAAGATGTTTTAGGAATATCATTTGGATTTTTTGTAATTCTTTCATAAAATGTTTTAGCATCCATTTGCACAAAATCATCATAAGACTCGTCAGTTCCAAAGTGAATAACTGATCTTAAGATACGAATATCTTTTGGATAATCCAAATAGTCAAGTCCTGCATTACTACATGTTAGAATCGCTGTTTTTTTCATATATTTTCTCCTTATATTTATTAAAAATATATTTAGTATCTATATTTTACCAATTAATTCGCTAAACGTATCAATATTTTTATATTTTCTTAGTCGATTGGGGTGTTGATGCCCTTTTGTGAATAATATGATATCAAGCCCTAGTGTTTTAGCTACTTCAACATCATGTAGTGTGTCACCAATCATGATGCCTTCTTTTGGATTTATATTGTGTTCTTTTATAAATTGTTTCGCAACTTCTACTTTACTCTTTGCATATACATTCGAGGTTCCTAAAATATGAGTAAATAGATGATCAATCTTAAAATGCTTGAGTTGTTCTAAAAGGTTTTTTTCTTCAGATGCAGACAGTAAAATATTGATTTTGCCTTCTTTTTCAAAATGTTTGATTGTTTCGATTGCACCTTGATGTAGCGATAAATCTAGACTTCTTGGTTGATATCTTTCAATAAACCTGTGGGCTAGTATTTTAAAGCTAGTTTGACTGAAGTCATATACTTTTGCGTAATAATCTTCTACAGGAAACGTGAAAATCATTAAATATTCTTCAAAAGTTACTGATGGTCTTTTTTCTTCTTTCAACATTTCGTTTAAAATGTCAAAACAAAGACGTGCATCGTCTAAAATTGTTCCATTAAAGTCCCAGAATATATATTTCATAAAAACCTCATTTATGGTAGGGATGGTTTTTTAAAATCATAAATCCCCTATAGATTTGCTCTATTAAAATTAATCTCATTAACTGGTGCGGAAAAGTCATTTGTGAAAATGAAATTTTCTGGTTTGCTCGTTTCAAAACATCTTCACTCAACCCATAAGATCCACCAATGATAAAGACTAAATCACCTTGATGATAGGTTAAGTTTTGGTCTAACAATTTTGAAAAATCATAACTATCTATAATCTTACCTTTGATGGCTAAAGCAACTACAAAATCTGAATCTTTTATCTTAGATAAAATGCGTTCGCCTTCAAGAACAATACCTTGTTCAGTTGACTCATCACTCACTTCGATAAACTCAACCTTTGATGGTATTTGCTTTTCGTAGTAATCTATCCCCTGATTCAAATATTTTTGATTCAATTTTCCTACGGCTATAATTTTTATCATATCTTTATACCAGGTAATCCTTCTTGTGTTGCATAAAAAACTTCGATTTTTGTCGGATCATCAAAAGCTTTAATAATCGACTCTTCTATATCAAAAATCGTATTACAATCCTCTGATATATGCGCAACAACCCATTTACTAACACCATCTTTAACAAAAAGGTTCATTAACCAAGCAGCATCATCGTTCGACAAATGTCCAAGTTCGCTAAGGATCCTCTTTTTTAATAGAAATGGTCTTGGTGAATGCATTAATTTTGTAGGATGGTGATTTGCTTCCAAAATATATAAACTAGCATTGCTCAATAGCTGATAATACGATTGATCAACATATCCAGAATCCGTTAAAACAACAACCTTTTTGTCATCGTGTTGAACTACAAAACCAACTGGTTCAGCAGCATCATGAGATAGCATAAAAGGCGTGACCAAAATATCACTTATAGAAAACGGAATATCAACCGTAATAATATGTGTGTTTTGAAACAAGCAGACAACATCAACAGAAAGTGCATCATAAGTTCCCTTTGTAAGATAAACATCTTCAATGAAACTTTGTTTCAACAACATCTTCAAACCATTTGTATGATCATGATGTTCATGCGTAATTAACAACGACTTAACATCATACATATTTTCTTGATAAACTGTCATTTTATCCTTGATTTTTTTATAGCTAATTCCTGCATCAATAAAGAGTTTAATATCACCTACTTTTAAGTAGGTCATATTCCCTTTTGAGCCACTGGCTAAAACGAATATTTCCACTGTATCACCTTCTTTCATGATAACATAAAAATATGTGAGATTAACAAATAAAATGAAAGTGGTTGCAATACCCCCTAAAAAATGCTATATTATATTTGCTTGTATGAAATACATTGAAGGAGTGAACACACTATGAATCAACTAAGAAATATAAGAAAACTTGCCATAATTGTGCTAATATTGACAGGTTTACTTACACTTGCTGCTTGCAAAAGCGGTGAAAAAACCCCTTACGGAAGTATTTCTGATGACCCATATTTAACCATCGGAGATATCGTAGTAACGGAAAAAGAATTATATGATCAATTACGTTTGCAAGGTGCTTCTGTTTTAGCAACTATGGTAGATGAAAAAATCTTTGCTGAAGAGTTAGTAACTGTTAAAGGTTTACTAGCAAGTGGAGATGAAAATCTAAACAAATATTTAGATGAAACGATTAATAACGCCATTCATGGAGGTACAAATTTAGAGTCTCTCGAAAAAATGTACAATGAAAATCCTGAAAGATGGGTTAGAAATATCGAGCAATTTGCAGATTCATTATATCTATTGGATAACAGCATTGATATTACATCTGTGATTAGTAGTATTCAAGGTTTGTCTGGTAAATATGAAGGATACTCAAGTATTCCAGTATTAGTGGAACGTTATGGTTTAAGAGTAACTCAAAGATACTATGCACAACAAATCCTTGAGGAAGAAGTTATTGATGCAGATCATACAAATTACATTAAAGAAGCTGATCTTGTCAACTCTTATAAAAACTCGATGCAAGGTCGTTATGATGTTAACGCATTAGTTGTTCGTTTCATTAACTTAAACGAAGCAAATGCAGCATTATATCAAGCAAGCATAAAATCAGACTCTAGAGGTCTTTGGTATAAAATCCCTGATATTAGAATTTTACCTGGTGATCCTGGTTATATTGATTTAAATGATTTAAGTCAAACTGGCTTTGGACATGTTAAATCTATATTAGAAAATTTAAATATCTTGGGTAAACTAGGTGCTAATTTTGAAGATCGCGATCAAATTACTGTAGCTGATTTTGAAAATTACTACAAACAATATTCAATCAGTACGAGTAGAGATACAGGTTTAGCTGATGAAGCTTTAACAACAGCACAAGTTAAAGCAGAATTTGTTAATATCTATAATATGTTAAATCCAGCTTCACAAGTTGAAGTAAATGTTGATGGTGATATTGTTGGTGTCGGTGGTTCTACTTTCGACTCAACCATTACATATGATGACTTAAACGTTCAAAATTCAAGTTTAAGAATACATGTATACACAACATTAACTGCTGAAGCAAAAATGGACGACCCTGAAGATGTATCAGCTGGTAAACCTTACTCAGCACGTGTACAAACATTTGGTTCATCTCGTTATTTAGTATTTAAACTTGATGATGATAGTGATTCTGAAGATGATATCCTTATTGATGATACACAAAATGAAAATGTTATGATTTTCGGGGATTCTCAAGAAGCATTAGACATTAAAGCTGAAATTTACGAAAGAATATTCAACGGCAAATTAAACAATAGTTATATTTCATCAAAAGTCAATGCATTATATGAAGATCTAAACTTAAATATTTATGATTCAGTACTTCGCACATTCTACGAACAATCATTCGGATATGATGGGACTAAAAATACGAAGAGTGGCGATGTAGTAGCTGATATCTCAGATATTGAAATTACAGTTGATGAGTTCTATCAACGTCTTGAAAAATCTTATGGTATTAACTTAGCATTAGATATCGCATCAAACAAAATCTTGATGGCGGATGAAAAATATTCAATCACTGATGCTGAATACGAAGACTATAAGAGTCAATTCGAAGATATTATTAGCCAATTCTCTGCAAATAATTTTGCAACTTCTGGATTCCCAGCTAGCATGGGTAGAGAAAAGTTCTTATTAACGGCATTTGGAGCAAGAACAAACACTGAAGCTGTAAATCAACTTTATGTTTACCCATCACTAAGAGAACAATATCTCCAAGATATGGAAGGGCATTTCGGTTCTGAAGATTATTCAATTTATGAAAAATTAGCTGATTTAGCTGCATTACATCATGAAAACTTTAAATCAATAACCGTTAGTCACTTACTTGTTTACTTTGATAAGAATGGCGACGGCACACCTGATAATCCTACTGAATATCTTGAAAGTTTAGGTGAAGCAGGTGCTCAACAAGTTCTTGATGGACTCGTTAATTTAGTTGAACTAATTTATAACAAAGTTGGCGATTATAGAGGCTTTACTGAAGGTCTAACAGCAATGGCAACAGAATTTAACAATTCAGGTCGTATTCTTCGTGGAAGTGTAACACCTCCATTTGATTATCAAATCGAATTGTTATGGGCAGAATACCGTCAATTAGGATTCTACTTGAAGTTTGAAAACATTTCTTCTGCTATTACAAACACATCTAACAAAATTACTGGTCAATCAGTATTAGATCCTGTCTTCTACAACCGTGCAATGGAACTTCATGCACAACTTGCTGAAATTGAAGATGATGCATCTAAATTCCCACACTTAGATTTATATGGAACAGTAATAACTGAAAGTGCATTAGATGAAGTTAAATCATCATTCGGTTGGCATTTAATTCTTGCTACTAATGTAAGAATGACAACAAGCGCAATCTTTAGTGCTGATGAAGACGAAGATGGCAAGTACGTTTCTGCTGATGGAACTCTTAATGTATACAATGAAGATTCAGAAACATTGACTGCTTCACAAATTGAGTTCTTCTTAAAAGAACAAAAAACTGACGAAGGTGTAGTTTTACCTACAGTCGTTCAAACAGCAGTTAACAGTTACTTAACACCAGTTCTTAACCGTTACAATAATACATATATGCAACGCGAACTAATCTTCAAATTATTAGAAGATGCAACTTGGGGAAGTGCTCAAGGCGAAGCAAGATATGAAGTTGTAAGAGAAATCAATAGACGTCAAATGAATGAATATTTATTATCATCAATTGGTGTTTATGATCAAAACTATGATGACCTATTTGGTACATGGTTTGCTATATTAGAAAGTGGATTATAATTCATAAATAACGATAAAAGAGGCTACTCGATTGAGTAACCTCTTTTTTTATTATATCTATTTATTTTTTTATTGAATGCTTATAGAAACGCATCTTGTCAAGTACAGATATCATCGTTGTAAAAGATCCATCTGCTGTATCTTTTAATGTTTCCCCTAAAACAGTAAGCTTTGAATCAATAGTATCGATATACCATAGTAAGAGAGCTTCACCTGTTTGAGGTTTCTTAGGAGATCCAAAGTTGAAAAGTCCATGATGGGATATAATCATATGTTTTAACATAAGAACCTCTTCTGAATCTTCATATCCTAACTGATGGGCTACATGATCAATATCAACAGTTTGCATGACTAAATGTCCAACCAACAAACCTTCTTTTGTATATTCTCCATCTACTCCACTAATTTCGTCGATTTTTGACATATCATGCAAAATCGTTCCTGCATATAATAGATCAGCATTTAAATATGGGTATATTTTTATAAAAGGATCGATCATATTTAACATTGTGTATGTGTGGTGACTTAATCCTCCAACATATGCATGATGGAATTTGGTTGCTGCGGGATGCATGTAAAATGATTTCTCATTTTGTTTATAAATCTTTTTTGTTACCTCTTTTAGGATTTTATTTTCTATTTTATTAAGATATCCTTCAATACCATTCTTGATTGTCATCATAGGTATTGGTGCATAAACATAAAAATACTCTAAAACTTGTGCTAGTTCTTCATTAGATAATGCATCTTCTACAGGTTTGATCGATGTACATTTTAAAACTAATTCATCCTCAATCTTTACGATCGCTTGTGCTTCAAATTGATAGACCTTACCCATAGCTAATTGATCAAGTTGTTCAAACTCAAGTTTGAGATTAATATGTTCTCCTTCTTGAGTTAATACCGTTGTGTTACAAAAGTGGACACCATGATTAATGCTTTCAACTTTTGCAACAACAGTGTATTTTTCATTTACATTTAATTCCATTATATACTCCTATTCTTTAACGTGTTCTAGAACATAAGCTTCTAGCGCACTTTTTTCATTTTTTAGCTTATTTTTCAATACTTCTTCAACCATTTGAGTTTGAAGTGTTTTTACCCATGATCCAGCTTTTTTATTTACAAGCTTAATCATGTCTGATGCTCTTAGTTTTAAATCTAGATCGCTTTGAATAGGTAAATTTTTATAATCTTCTTCAATCTTTGATTTCAGATTTCTAGAACGATTCAGCATATAATTTACTTTGTTAGCGAGTAAACAAAGATCTAATCCATAAGTATAAAGGGTATGTGCATCAAATTCATTATATGTATTTGCTAGCATACTTGCTATTTCATATCGATGTCTATGTTTATTTGAAAATGACCATTCACTTGGAATCGATCCATGAAGCGTAAAACATAGCGTGAAAAACGCATCAACAAATGGAATATCTTCCATGTTCTGAATATGCAATATACCTTTTTCCAACCCTGGTAAGACTTCATGAACACCTGTTGTCACCATGGATTGAATAGCTTTTTGAGCATGTTTTCCTTTTAATAGTTTAATAAGCTCTTGTAGCACTCTTTCCATAGCAATATCTTTTAACTTATCTTTTAGCAAAGAAATCGCTTCTCTCGTGCTACGATCTATTTGAAACCCAAGCTTTGCTTGAAAATAAAAAGCACGCATCATTCTTAAAGCATCTTCATTAAACCGATCTTCAGGATTTCCAATGGTTCTAATAAGTTTAATACGAAGATCTTCTTGACCCTTAACAAAGTCAATTATTTTATTCTCTTCAGTCATTAATAACCCATTAATTGTAAAATCTCTTCTTTTAACATCTTCTTCAACCGATTCAGCAAAAACTACCATATCAGGATGTCTACCATCTAAATACTCACCATCTATGCGATAAGTCGTTACTTCAAAAGTTTCTTCACCCATAAAGACTGTCACGGTACCATATTTAACACCAGTAGGTTTTGTTTTAAATATTTTTGATACTTGATATGGTTTTGCATTGGTTGTAATATCTATATCTGTTGTTGGTTGCTTCAAAAGATGGTCCCTAACGGCACCACCAACAATGTAAGCTTCATATCCTTGTTTTTTAAGTTCATGTATTACTTTTTTTGCACTATTAAGTGTACTCATTTTATTCACCATAACCATTATACCAAGAGATTGTCTTTTTTAAAACTGATTGTGCGTTAATCTTTATGAGAATGTGGCTATGTGATAAGATAAAAAATGAGGTGAACCTATGAGAAAAATTATATTATACATTGCAGTGACACTTGATGGTTTTATTGCTGACGAAAATGATGGTTTCTCATTTTTAAATGAGTATGATGATCTGAAATCAGTTCAAAACTCTTATCAGCAGTTAATGACTCGAGTTGACACATTAATTATGGGTAGGGTGACCTATGAGGTCATCAAGAAAAATTCAGTATGGCCATATGAAGGTTATGAATGTTTTGTACTGACAAAACAATCTGATAGACCATCAGATCATCGTGTAATCTTTAGAGATCATCTTGATGTTCTTGTAGAAGATCTCAAAAAAAGAGAAGGGAAAGATATTTGGCTTGTTGGAGGTGGAAACTTAATTGAATCATTTCTAAAACAAGACTTAATTGATGAATATCAAATCGCAATCATTCCAAAGCTTATCGGTAGGGGTAAAAGATTGTTCACTTTATCCGATATAAAAGCTAAACTTAAACTTACGCAAATAGAAAAAATGGATGAGATTATAATGGTAACTTACTCGAAAAAATAAACATCAATTATGATATACTAATCTTGGTGATTCTATGCGCTATTTAAAAGATCAAACTACTCATCAAATTGAAATTAACAAATCAAAATTTATTGCAATCTTATATCCACTTCAAAATATAGAGGATATACCTTTATATTTAGATGAAACTAAAAAAGCATATCCAAAAGCCAATCATTACTGTAATGCGTCTTTTTTTGGCCAAACAGCTGAACATGCAACAGCTAGTGATGATGGTGAGCCTTCTAGAACCGCTGGCGTGCCTATTCTAGAGGTTTTGAGGCATCATGACGTGACAAACATCCTCTGTGTTGTTATACGCTATTTTGGCGGTGTTAAGCTAGGATCTGGAGGATTAGTGAGAGCATATACAAAAGCAACCGCTGATGTTATAAAAAAAGCGAAATTCTATGAGAAGAAAATGGTTGATTCATATGAGATTACATTTGATTACTCACTTATTAATCAAATGGACTCGTATCTAGAAAAAAAAGCGACAGTCTTAGAAAAGGAATTTCTAACACATGTCACTTATAAGATTATAAATCTTGATAATCAATTTGATATAATCGCTGATATAGAATATCAGCTCCTTAGTTATAAAAAATTAGAACCACAAATATTATATATTGATCAATAAGCCGAAAGGCTTTTTTTGTTTAAAATACTCCGTTTTCATAATCCTCAGTTAGCATGGCTTCCAACATCCATGCTGCACGAGCATTTAAGAAACCAATCACGTATTGAACTTGACCATCATGAGTATTTTCAACAAGCATTTCTGGTGGGTTTGGCCATACATAATGATTCAATATGTTCCATTTAGTAAAATTGGCTTGAACCTGTGTATTTAAGGATGCTGATAACACAGGAATCATTTCCAATAAAATAGGTAACTCATCGAAATAGAAATCATTAAAGCGATCTCTAAATCTTAAGCGAATTTCAGGTACTTGCATCATGAGATGAAACAAACGATTCTTATTAGATGCGAAACCATAAAAATTTTCAGGACCATAATCGATATAATCTGCATTACCAATTGCTAAATCAAAATCCCAAATCATTGGATATAATAACTTCTCATCTCTTTCTTTAGCCATAAAGACACTACTCCATCCAACATCAACATTTTTAACAAATTCATGGATTAAGAAATGTTCAACAAAATTATCAACATCAATTAAAGCTTCGTATCCTGATTTTGCTATAAGTGCATTTTCAACATCAGCTATATATTGTGATATGTATGTGACGTGTGCAGTTGTATATGCGGGGTCATTGGCATCAGGTTCATTAATTTCATAAGGGATGCCGCTAACTCTAAACCAGTCAAAACCTGGTTGTGTTCCAGAATCCATTAATCTCCAATCCATCTCAAGAAAATATCCTGTGTTAAAACTTCCTGGCACTGACTCAATGAAATATTTATTTGGGTGTACCTGAACTTGTTCTGTCAAAACGTATAAACCTCTATATTCTTGATTCACGTATAATTCTACATATCTAATTTGAAGGTGATACGGTATATTTTGAAAGAATGTACTCATTTTATGTGTAATCGCGTTTCTCATTAATGATTTATCACTATACTCAGTAAGTAAAACATAGCTTTTTGCTTCAGGCATTCCTAGAATAGAAGTATTTTTATCAAAACGTAATCGATAAGGTTTTTTATCGAATGAGTACCATGTTGAATTTCCTCTACCTCTAAGTTGTGCTTCTGTTGTAGAATGTTCAACAACTTCTTCGCCATTTTTAGTTGTTCGGACTGTGACATCAGCTGGTGTGTAATGATCTTTTGATATATGTCCGATAGGTATTGTTAAATCAATATACATTTTTGTAAAATTTTGCCCTGATTCATAAGAAAGATGTCTAACATCTTTAGAAAATTGAAGAGATGCTTGCCCACGTGTGATTTGATATTTAAACTCTTGATCAATGTCAAAAAACGGTGAGTTATATACATACTCATCGGTAAATGATTGGTCTCCTAGTGTATATACAATATCATACTGATCATATGTTGGTAGATCAAAATTAGCATTAATTGTATTTGGAATCAATTGCTCGATTTCTAAAGCTAAGCTTTCTATTTCTTCTGTGTAATCTGTTGTGTCTATAATCGTAGGAAACATCTCTTGATTACAAGAAATTAGAAATATCGAAACCATGAGAAGCGTTATTATAATTGATATTTTTTTCATGTTTCTTCTCCTCGTATAATATGTAGTGTAGATTTAGGA
>NZ_JASCXW010000079.1 GCF_030012175.1 Peloplasma aerotolerans | reverse complement strand
TAAAATGTACCCTATAAAACGGACTCTTTGAAAAAAGACCCGAGCTATAGGGTTTTTACTTTATAATAGAGATAATAGGAAGCTGGTGATGAAATGGGATTATATTATTTCACAGATGAACAAGTCATAGAATTATCAAAAAATCCAAATGTTAAGCATGTGAGCAACAAAAGCATAACCTATCAGGAATCATTTAAAGAAACCTATCTTGAGGCTTATTCACAGGGCAAGACATCAAGAACAATTTTTATTGAAGCTGGGTTTAATGTGCAAGTTCTTGGTGATGATCGGATCAAATCATCAGGCAAACGATGGCGTAGACAAAGTAAGCGGTTAGAAGGTGTAAAAGACACACGTAAAGGTGGATCTGGAAGACCTCGCACAAGAGATTTAACAAAGGATGAAATCATCGAAAGACAAAAAGCACAAATCGAGTATTTAAAACAAGAGCGGGACTTCTTATTGGAACTCAAACGGCTGGAAAGGCAAGCGATCAGAAAGCAGCAATTAAGCCCAAAGAAAAGTTTAAAATCATCCAAAAAATGATGAGCCATAAGAAAAATAGACTCACATTAACCTACTTACTTGAATTATCAGGTGTATCTAAAAGTGGATACTATGGATTTAGTGAACAAACAGATTCAAAACTACTTAGAGAACTCAAAGATGAAGAAGATTTTGAGTTGATCATGCAGGCATATCGGTTTAAAGGCTTTAATAAAGGGGCGAAACAGCTGAAGATGACCTTAGAAAATCAATTTGACACCATCATGAATCTGAAGAAGATTAGACGTCTCATGAAGAAATTCGGGTTATATTGTCCAATCAGAAAAGCAAACCCCTATAAGCGTATGGCCAAAGCAATGAAAACATCACATGTCGCACCAAACAAGTTAGAGCGTAAGTTTAAAGAGGGGAATCCAAATCAGATTCTACTCACAGATATAACTTATCTAACTTATGACTTAAATCAAAGAGCTTACTTATCGGGTATCAAAGATGGTGTGACCACTGAGATACATGGTTATAAAGTATCTAGAAGTTTGGATATCAGCTTCGTTGAAGAGAGCATGAAGCAGCTAGATAAAATCGTGTTAGATCCAAAAGCACTGATTAACTCTGATCAAGGCACACATTACACATCACACGCTTTTCAACGCTGCGTCAAAGAGCTAGGGATTGAACAATCCATGTCCAGACGAGGAAATTGCTGGGATAACGCACCGATTGAATCGTTCTTTGGTCACATGAAGGATGAGATTAATCTGATTAACTGCAAGACATTTGAAGAGATTGAGAAAGCAGTTGATGAATATATGGACTACTACAATAACTATCGGTATCAATGGGGTTTAAATCGAATGACTCCAAGAGCTTATGGTGATATGCTTAGAAATAAAAGCACTAAAAAAGATGGTCGCTCTCTAAAAGAACAACCATCTTACTTAAATGATTTAAATTATTAAGGTCTTTTTTTACTTAGTCCTTGACATAGGGTACACATTAA
>NZ_JASCXW010000078.1 GCF_030012175.1 Peloplasma aerotolerans | reverse complement strand
AAATATTTAGTTTTACTGAAAGAGTCTATTGGCACTCAACAAGCCATAGATTAGACGGATCAGTTTTCTACTCGTAAGGGCGAGGGCACGTTTATGTTGATGGGTCGTGACTTCATTGAATTTCTTTTGATAGAAATCACGGTATTCAGGTATATTTTGTCTAGCGATATTGGCTGCCTGAATGATAAAGTATCTTAAATATTTATTCCCAGTTTTTGTAAGACGCGTATCATCAGCATCAAACTTACCGGATTGGGTTTTACGCCAAGTGATGCCAGCATACTTAGCAAGCGCATCATCAGATTCGAATTGATTGATGTCTGCGATTTCAGCTAAAATCCCAGCTGCATAGACCTTACCGATACCTGGAATAGACATCAAAACGGTGTAATGATTTTGATTAAAACCAACAACTTGGCGCTTAATCGCCTTATCGATTTCTTTCATCTCTGCTTCGTAACAATTGATGACATTGATGGAGGAAGCAAGCGATAAGTTAATGGGATTATAGGCAATCTGATCGAGGCGATAAGAAGCTCTCGCAGCAGCTTGGATTTTAGACGCCATATCTATTGAATCGGAGAAGCCATTTTTACTGGACTTGGTGATAAACTGAGCGAGTTCTTCTAAAGGTGACTCAATGATATCGTCAATGGTTTTATATTCTAAAAGTAGTTCAACTGCGGTTTTACCGAAGTTATCTGAGAACAAGGTTTCGAACTCAGAAAACTTTAAAAACACGTTATTTAAGGCATAAACCTTCTCTGTTGACAGGAGTTCAGCGATGTGGAGGCGATGTCTGGTGAGGCGTTCTAAGGCAAGTCGTTGAGCACCTTTGAAAGGTGTAAGTTCAGAGGTTCTACCTACTCTAGCAATATCAGCTAGAATAAAGGCATCTTTAGGATCTGTCTTATCCATATCAGCAAAGCTCTTCCTGTAATTCTTAGAGATCTTAGGATTGATGATATAGACCCTAGAATCGAAAAGAGCAAGATGTTTAGAATTAGAAAGATAAGTAGCAAGATGAGCAGAATAGACACCTGTAGACTCTAAAATCACAATGATTTTTGAGAGCACATGTCGATTCAAGAGTTCTAAAAGTTTAGATTCAATGATGGCAGCCCCATCTTGAGTGTTTGGAATTAATGTTGAAAGTAATTTATCACGCGCCAAGTTCATCGCATAGACGTGATTAGATGCTTTAGAGACATCAATTCCAACGAATAAAGTAAGCTTCAAATTAAAACCTTCTTTCAAGGAAAATGAGATATAAGAGAAGCCCTAGCCTTGAAAGACAACTGCAGCCTCGCCGAATAAGAAACCACCGTTAGACTTAGAAGTTGAGTTGGATCTAACGGGTAACAACAACCGGTAAGCAGATTAGTCAAGCAAGCAGGTTCGCACGCTTTTGTAGCACCATCATGTGCAAGGAGAATTAGCGGATTATTCTGGTTATATCTTGACTTTATTATAACACCAGGGCTTCAAACTTATAAAACACAATATGTAGATAGGTCTTA
>NZ_JASCXW010000077.1 GCF_030012175.1 Peloplasma aerotolerans | reverse complement strand
CAGTCCTTTTTTCTTTATCTTAGCCTTCTCATTGTGGAAAACATATCAAAATCAGGTGTTTTCTGGCATGTTTAAAAGGAATTCTTAAGAATCCTTAGTTTTCCAGTGGATAATTATTGTACGATTCTGTATTTTTTGTTATGAAATTTAGCTAAATTATAGCCAATTGCGATGAGCATAAACTCAAATTTCACATTTTGAATGCCACGACGTTTAAATCTTCTAAATCTCATTTGATCTTTAATGATGCCAAACGCACCTTCAACTTGTATCGAGCGCTCTACTCTAAGTTCAATACCGAGTTCTGATTGAAGGTTTTCTCTTGCTTCTTTTTGAAGTGCCCACAGTTCTTCGTTGATTTCTACCCTACGCTTTGAACTAGGCACTTCATATACATCATTCCCCTTCTTGTTTTTCCATAAGAAGGTCAGTTTTTCTTTGTTTTCATCGTAGAAGTTGCCATCTTCATCTTTTTTGAAGTTTACAGGTCTACTTGGATCTTGTGCATATTTTTGATTGGCTGTTTCTTTACGATACATCGAATACTTTTGATATAGTTCCATCTGATTGTCTTTAAGATATCGATAGTTTTTTAGTCCACCATAACCAGCATCTGCGACTGGATATTTTGGATAGATTCCCTGTGCTCTCCTGTATCCTTCTAAAAAGGGGATAAACGTTTGATAATCATTTCTCTCTTGGAAAATATCTAAGTGCATAATGTATTCATCAGATACACCAATTTGTACATTGTATCCCGCTTTTAATTGACCATTTCTCATGTGGTCTTCTTTCATGCGCATAAACGTTGCGTCATGATCGGTTCTCGCACATGAGTTTCTATCGGGTCCGATGACATCGATCGTGTCGTTATATTCCTTAACTTTTATATAATACTCAGATATCTTTTCAAAATCCCTTTGTAAAGCTTTTTTTCTTTGACCTTTTCCATAGACAAATGAAATACCTGTTTGTTCGACTTCACGCTCTAAAAACTTTAAAATGTTTTCAATATAACTGACTTCATAAGTCTCATAAATCGGAAAGATGATCCCTATCTCTTGATATTGATCGTTGAGTTTTTTTATTTGTTTGCTTATCTTTTTGTACAGCTTATCTCTAAATTTCTCAATTGAGCCTTTCCAGATGAACTTGTATTTGTTTGCGTTGGCTTCAATTTTCGTACCATCGATATAGAGTCTATCCGTATCGATTTTCTCTTGATCAATAATATATTGATTCAAATCATAGAAGAGTTTTTCAATGCTATCTTTCAAACGATGCTTCATAAACTCACTAATCGTTTGATGGGATGGCTTTAGCTCATCTGTGAGCCACATAATTCTAATATCATGCTGTGCGGCTTTTGCCATGTCTCTTAGGCTTGTGATGTTTTCCATCTGACAAAACAATATCAATTTGAGCATATTGACTGGATTATAGCCGATTCTACCAACTTTTGGCTCGGCTACGATGTATTTATTTAAATCAATCCTCCGAAATACTTCGTCAAATGTTCGAGCTTCACTATCAAATGGAATTTTTATATCAAATGATAGTGGTAATTTTAATTGTTTTGGGTTAAAATA
>NZ_JASCXW010000076.1 GCF_030012175.1 Peloplasma aerotolerans | reverse complement strand
GTCAATCCCATGTTATAATGAATGTGCGAACATCACATAAAAGGAGATTAACTACCTATGCAAAGTTTACCACATTTCATTCAATCTTTAAAGAGTCTAGAACTCAATATCTATATTATTTCAACGAATCTAGAACCCCTGATGTTAAATCATTCTTTACCTTTAGATCTTGAAGAAAGACTCTTAACACCTGAGATACGAGAAAGAATCGATTTGATGACTTCTCAACTGGAAGCACTCAATCAACTCTTGACACCTCTTATCAAACCTTTAAAACAGAAAACGACTATCAAACGCAAGGAACCAATGACCGGTTACGCTTCTTTTAAAATTGATGAACCACCGATTATTAAACAGGGTTTTTACAAACAACTTTCTTTTGAAGACATCCTGCGTAACACGGAAAAGGAAATCAAACCTGTGCGAAGACAAAAACCTTTTTCTTATGAGGGTGAATGCTTAAATTGTGGTGCACCTAATGACTATATTTATGCGCACACCAAGACTCAAAACATGTGTAAGGTGTGCAAGCAAACCTTCACCCTAAAGAAGACCTATCACGAGGAGATCACGCATCACTGTCCGCACTGCGAGAACAAGTTAGAACTTCAACATATCCGCAAGGATTACGATGTCATGACCTGTCACAACTACCGCTGCTCTTTTTATCTTGAAAACAAACGTGCACTTAAAGATGGGGAGTTCAACCATCTGATGATCAATGACACACAGTACAAATTAAGGTATCACTTTAGGTTATTCAACTTCACCATGGCTTCGCTAAAGGATAATCATCGCTTAAGTATTCAATCGAAAATTAATTTAGATAAAATTCATCACTCTAAGTATACTTTAGGACTCTGCTTGACTTACTATATCAACTACGGCTTATCCTCCAGAAAGACGGCCCAGATATTAAAGGAAGTTCACGGACTCGAATTGACGCATCAGACCGTCGTTAACTACGCAGAAGCTGCAGCATCAATCACTGAATCTTTAAATGTTCTTTACCCTTACAAGCTTTCTGACACCATCACCTTTGATGAAACCTACATCAAGGTGATGGGGAAATCTAATTATGTTTTCTTTGGTTCGGATACCACTCAGAAAATCATCACTTCTTATCGCATCTTCGATCAAAGAACAACTTTAAATGCAGTGACCACGCTTCATGAAACATTTAGTAAGTACAAAGTGTTACCAGAACAACTCAATATCGTCACTGATGGTAATCCTATCTACAACGCCGCGCAAGTATTCTTTAAACTCAATGACATTCACTTTGATTTATATCAGGTCATTGGGGTTAAAAACAGTGATGATACCTCGAGAACATGGCGCTCTTTTAAACAGGCGGAAGAACGATTAAACCGAACATATAAGTTCAACTACCATGGTACCAACGGCTATGGAAGTCTAAGAAACGCAAATATTTACATCTCTTTATTCGTTACTTTTTATAACTTTTTGAGACGCCATTCATCCTTGAAGTATCGAAGACCTATCGAACTTGACTTCCTATCTTCTGATGATCTTATGCCAAATCAGTGGCTCAAAATCATGGATTATACGACTCTCCTATTTGATGGTGTCCATTATCAAGCTTAAATTCATTTTACATATCTTCCATTAAACTTTTGACACTACC
>NZ_JASCXW010000075.1 GCF_030012175.1 Peloplasma aerotolerans | reverse complement strand
TAAAAAGACTGTTTAGGTCTTTCAAAACTGAATATGATGAGTGTTTGGAAATGTTATATACGTTTAAGTATATGCCTTTCTCCTTAGAAAGGAGGTGATCCATCCCCACGTTCCCGTAGGGATACCTTGTTACGACTTAACCCCAATCATCAACCCTACCTTAAACGGCTCCCTCCTTACGGTTAGGCCACCGGCTTTGGGTATTGTCAACTTTCGTGGTTTGACGGGCGGTGTGTACAAACCCCGAGAACGTATTCACCGTGACGTTCTGATTCACGATTACTAGCGATTCCGACTTCATGAAGTCGAGTTGCAGACTTCAATCCGAACTGAGACTGCTTTTTTGGGTTTCGCTTCACATCACTGCTTCGCTGCCCTTTGTTTCAGCCATTGTATCACGTTTGTAGCCCAGGTCATAAGGGGCATGATGATTTGACGTCATCCCCACCTTCCTCCAGTTTATCACTGGCAGTCTCGCTAGAGTCCCCAACTTAATGATGGTAACTAGCAATAAGGGTTGCGCTCGTTGCGGGACTTAACCCAACATCTCACGACACGAGCTGACGACAACCATGCACCACCTGTCTCCATGATAACCTCCACTATATCTCTATAGCTTTGCATGGGATGTCAAGACCTGGTAAGGTTCTTCGCGTATCATCGAATTAAACAACATGATCCACCGCTTGTGCGGGGTCCCGTCAATTCCTTTGAGTTTCATGCTTGCGCACGTACTACTCAGGCGGAGTACTTATTGCGTTAACTACAGCACTGAATTTCTCCAACACTTAGTACTCATCGTTTACGGCGTGGACTACCAGGGTATCTAATCCTGTTTGCTCCCCACGCTTTCGTGCCTCAGCGTCAGTTGTGGCCCAGCAAGCCGCCTTCGCCACTGGTGTTCCTCCATATATTTACGCATTTTACCGCTACACATGGAATTCCACTTGCCTCTACCACACTCAAGTTAACCAGTTTCTTTAGCATCACAGCGTTAAGCACTGCACTTATACCAAAGACTTAATCAACCGCCTACGCACCCTTTACGCCCAATAATTCCGGATAACGCTTGCCCCCTATGTATTACCGCGGCTGCTGGCACATAGTTAGCCGGGGCTTATTCTTCAGGTACCGTCAAAACAGTTTTTCCACTGCCCATTCTTCCCTGATAAAAGAACTTTACATACCGAAGTACTTCGTCATTCACGCGGCGTTGCTCGGTCAGAGTTTCCTCCATTGCCGAAAATTCCCTACTGCTGCCTCCCGTAGGAGTTTGGGCCGTTTCTCAGTCCCAATGTGGCCGTTCAACCTCTCAGTCCGGCTACGCATCACTGTCTTGGTGAGCTCTCACCTCACCAACTAACTAATGCGCCGCAGGCCCCTCCTTAAGCATACCTATTGCTAGGTCTTTTAAAACACCAAAGATGCCTTCGATGTTCCTATCCAGTCTTAGCCATCGTTTCCAACGGTTATCCTCGTCTTAAGGGCAGGTTACCTACGTGTTACTCACCCGTTCGCCACTAGAGCACAAGTGCTCTCGTTCGACTTGCATGTATTAGGCACGCCGCCAGCGTTCATCCTGAGCCAGGATCAAACTCTCCATAATGTTTTATGTTTTGTTTGTTAATAGCTCTTATTTTTTTGTTACTTTTGTTTCTCTTGATACACTCATCATCATTCAGTTTTCAAAGACCTT
>NZ_JASCXW010000074.1 GCF_030012175.1 Peloplasma aerotolerans | reverse complement strand
CCCGAGTTTTATAGTTTAAAAAGTGTAAAAGAGACCCAATCCGCTTTATTAGTGGATTCAAGTCTCTTTTTTGTTTGTTTTATTTGTTGTGTAGTATGTTGTTTAGCTTAGTCTTGAACGTTTCATAACGAAGATATTTATAGTTCAGTTCGTATCTTTCACTTAATGATTTAAACGTAGCCGTTGTATTTGGTAAGATATAAACACCTTTGCTCAATTTCATTGTTACAGCACTATTAAGTGCCTCTTTGAGTCGATTCACTGAGTATTCGTTATTGGTTTCAAGCTGTAATAACCTATAAAGCGTTAAAGCGATAAAACACGTTAGGAAGTGACCCTTGATATGGTTATCTGTCCAAACATAAACAGGTCTTCCTTCAAGGTCTGTCTTTGTCACTCTAAAGGAATCTTCAATCACCGATAGTTGCCTGTAATGATCAATAATCTCAAATGGTGTGAGGTCTAAATCATTGGTAACGATGGCGTAATACCCATCAAGCGCTATATCACGTTCATACTTTTCTTGGTCAAAGGTGTAACTGTTTTTTGTCTTAACGATTTCTCCAGTTGTTTTATCATACGTTGTTTTCTTAAAGTATTTTTTAACCCCAAAACTGTTTGAGGCGTTTAAAAGGCTTGGATCACTGATAAACTTATCAATCTTTTCATCAAGTAAACCACGCTTGCCGTGTTGATACCGTTCTTCTTTTAAACTCCAAAAACATAAGAGATGTTCTTTAATCGTTGAAATGACTTTACCATCCTCTTTAATCTCATGATCTCTTTCAACAGTTTTGTACTTGAATGTACCGGTGCTATTCGTGATGTAATCTTCTTGGTCTAAGACGATATCGGCGAGCCCGTTGCCTCTTTGTCTTATCTTTTGACTGATGATGTAATGGTCTTTTTGTTTATCAATATAGTCTAAGTTCTTTCCACTGTTATTGCCTTTATCAGCGATAATGGTTATCTTTCCTAAGTTATACTGTTTTTTTATCTTTTCTAAGATTGGTCTCATTGTGGATAAATCATTGGTGTGTCCTGGGAAGAGTTCATAGGTGATTGGAATACCGTTCCTGTCAATAAATAGTCCCATTTGAATAATCCCTGTTTTCTTTTTCTCTTTGGATACCCCGCGCTGTCTTAATTCGCTTGTTTCTTCAGATTCAAAATAGTAGTTCGTCACGTCATAAAAAACGAGCGTACAATCTCTTTTATACGTTTCATTAATCCTTTCATGCATCGCTAGTGTTAAATCATCTTTAACTTCAGCTAAATAATCAAGCGACTTATAAATGTCTTCTAACTTAAAATCACTGAACTCAAAGAAGTAATTCCCTTTTCTTTCATACGCTTTCTTTTTACTGCCTGGATTTAAACAACGTGAGAAGACCAGGAGTTTTAAGATTTCATCTAAGTTATATTGACACTTGACCTTACTCTGATAATTCTGCATATAGCTAGATAACCCTATGCGATGATAAAGTCGTTCTAAAAAAACATACCCATAATTAAAAAGACTGTCTGACTCTGTTTGTAGATCCGAAAAGAACACTTCTAAAGGCAATTTACCTTTGAGTCTTTTTGTTTCTTCCTTCGCCCAAATCTTTAAATCTTTTAAGGCATTTGGATTATCTTGAGTCAATGTATCTAGGTCACCTAGGTTTTCTACAATACGTTGCTTCACTTTTCCCTTCTCATCACGATACCCTTCAACCAGATATACTTTGGAAAATTTCTTATCGGGTGACGTCGTAACTCTAATAAACATAGTCATTACCTCCTAATATCATTATACCATAATACACAACACTACACAACTATAATTTACAAAATTTTAGTTTTATAGTTGTTCTATATGAAAAACCACTTAAATCGCTCTAAACAACGCTTTAAGTGGTTTTAGGTTTTGTTGTATTAAGTTGTGAACTTTATGATTAAATGGTGATCAACTATAAAACT
>NZ_JASCXW010000073.1 GCF_030012175.1 Peloplasma aerotolerans | reverse complement strand
CTGACTTTTGCAGTATCTAGTAAGTAAAACCGACTAAAAGGTTCATGTTCGCTATTTAGTCGGTTAATCCTTTGTAGTGAATAGATTATTTGATTGCCTTCGCTAATTCTCTTCGAATTTTTTCAACTTTCATTGTTTTATATCCTAAATCTAAACGATATGTTTCTCGAATTTGATTGAATAATGAAGTAGTGCTTTGGAGAAGATAAATATCTTTGTTAAGTTTCATTATGTTTGCACTGTTGAGCGCTTCTTTTAATTGATGAATTGGATAAGCCTTATCGAGTTTTAGTTGAAGAAGCCGATATAGCGTAAGAGCTAGATAACAGGTAAGGAAATGACCTTTGATGTGTTCGTCCGTCCAGACATAAATAGGTCTGCCTTCTAAATCCGTTTTTGTGACCTTAAACGATTCTTCAATCTTTGATAATTGATGATAATGATGAATGATATCGAGTGGTTCTAACGATAAATCATTCGTCACGATGCAGTAATATCCATCTAAGGCAAGATCTCTTTCATATTTTTCTTGATTAAATACATAAGTCGGTTTTGTTTTTAACACTTCACCGGTTATTTTATCAATCATCATCTTCTTGAAATATTTCTTAACACCAAAACTGTTTGATGCATTCAGTAAAGATGGATTATTGATAAACTTCTCTATCTTCTCGTCTAAAAACCCTCGTTTGTTTCTTTGATAACTTTCTTCATTTTTTGACCAGAAACATAGGAGATGTTCTGTTATTGAATAAGTCGATCCATCGGGTCTTTTTACGAGCCGTTCTCTTTCAACCGTCTTCGACTTGAAGGTGTTATCACTATTCCATTCATAGTCTTCTTGATCTAAAACAATATTGGCGAGTTCTGTGCCTCTCGCTCTAATTCTTTGAGAGATGATATATAAATCCTCTTCATTGTCAATATAGGCAAGATTTTCTCCTGAATTATTCCCTTTATCAGCTACGATGGTAATCTTGCCTAGATTGTATTCTTTCTTTATTTTTTCTAAGATTGGTTTCATCGTTGCTAAATCGTTTGTGTTTCCTGGAAAAAGTTCATAGGTAATTGGAATCCCTTCTCTATCTATGAAGAGTCCCATTTGCACAATCCCTGTTTCTCTGTTTTCTTTTGATACGCCTTTTTGACGTAGTCCTTTCAAACTTTCCGATTCGAAGTAATAGTTCGTTACGTCATAAAATATCAAAGAACAGTCTCTTCCTTTTGTTTCTTGAATTCTGTTGTGAATATGAAGCGTTAACTCGTCTTTCATTGTGGAAAGATGCGTTAGACTGCGATAGACGTCATCTAAAGAAAAGTCTGGTAGTTCAAAGAAGTAATTTCCTTTTTGTTCATAGGTTCTTTTCTTGGATGCCGGATTCAAACTTCTTGAAAAGACAAGCAGTTTCAAGATGTCATCTATTGAATAGCTGACATTGGTTTTTGCTTGATAGTTGTTCATGAACTCAGAGATATGGAGTTCGTTGTAAATAGCTTCTAAAAAGACATACCCATAGTTGATTGGAATCTGTTCGTTGGTCATCGACTCATTCATATCAACCAAAAGTGAGACATATCGCTCTTCTTGCTGCCGATTACTCAAATCTTTAGCCCATGCTTTTAACTCTGCGATAGCGTTCGGATTGTCTTTTGTTAGATCGGATACTGTCCCCAAAGACTGGATTACTCTTTGTTTAGGTTTCTTTTTCTCGTCTCGATAAGACTCGACGAGGTATACAAATTCTTCTTTATTGTATTTTGATTTTGCGAATCGAATATACATCATTATCACCCAAATATATTATATCATACTTTACTACTATTCACTACATATATTTAATGTTTTTTTGTTTTGCTATAAATAAATTGAAAAGGCGAATCAATGCCTAATTTCAGCCTTTGATTCGTCTTCGTTTTTGTAGTGAATAGTTCGTTTCTTTATATTTTTAACATTTAAATTGCTTTAGTACTGCAAAAGTCAG
>NZ_JASCXW010000072.1 GCF_030012175.1 Peloplasma aerotolerans | reverse complement strand
CGGGAGTTTGACAGTTACTAACCATAAATCCATTAAAATCAAGAATCTATATACTTAAGTATATGGTTCTTTTTATTTTGTCAACTTTTTTTCATTTATATGTAGCGTATTGTAGATTATTATGGTATAATATACTTAGATACTTATAAAAAGAGGTAACTTTGATGAAAATTGTTAAATATAAACTCAAAAACGAAGACATTCTTTATTACTTAGCCAAATCTGTTCGAACTGGTAAACAAGTTAAAACTGTCAATATCGAGAAACTTGGAAAACATAGTGATTTAATTCTTAAACATAAAGATCCTTTAACGTATTTAAAAGCTTATGCTAAAAAAAGAACCGCAGAAGAAAAAGAAGACTTTTTATCCATCAAAATCGATTTACAGCAAGCAGTTCTTCATCATAAAGATCAAAAAACATCTCATTCAAAGTTACTTAACATTGGCTACTTCTTTTTAAACGATATCTACAAGGCATTAAAGTTAGATACTTTTTTTAAAGATATCACAAAAGATACCAAAGTTGAGTACAACCCACATCAAGCTCTTAAATTTTTAACCTTTGCAAGAATTTTAGATCCCAAATCGAAATTAGGAACCTTTGATGATTTAAATAACTATTATGAAAAACCCAAGATTAAACTACAGGACATTTATAAAACACTTGATTTAGTATCTGAGCACTTAGATCAATATCAAACGCATCTATATCGTGAAAGCATCAACATCTCAAAGCGAAACACATCTATTCTTTATTATGACTGCACCAACTACTTCTTTGAAATTGAGTGTGAAGATCATTTTAGAAAATACGGACAAGGCAAAGACCATAAGCCAAATCCAATTGTTCAAATGGGTTTATTTATGGATGGCGATGGGATTCCATTAGCTTTTAGTCTAAATCCAGGAAATACAAATGAGCAACAAACAACGCTCCCCTTAGAAAAAAAGATTGTAAAGGACTTTAAATTATCTAATTTTATTTACGTATCGGATGGTGGGCTCAACAGCAATGAAACAAGATTTTATAACTCATTTGGCAATCGAGACTATATCGTTACCCAATCTTTAAAGAAGTTAAAGCGTAGTGAGCAAGATTTAATCTTAACAGATGATCACTGGCAAAGTATTTCAACAGGTAAACTTAAGAGTCTTTCGACCCTTAAAGATGATGATCAAGATACGTATTATAAAGTAATGTGGATAGATCATCCGATTGATGTTGGATTAAGAGAACTGACACAAAGCGGACAACTTAAGAAGAAAACAAGTTTTAAACAACGACTCATCGTGACTTATCAAAAGAAATATGCATTATATCAAAGTGCGTTAAGATTAAAACAAATTCAAAGAGCAGCCGATTTGATTCAGTCAAATCGTGTTGATCAAGTTTCTCAAAATAGTCCCAAACGATTAATTGAGCAAAAGGGTGAAGTTTCTTATGATTTAGATTTAGATAAAATCAAAGATGAAATCAAATATGATGGCTATTATGCATTAGTGACTTCACTAGAGGATGACGATGTCAAAGACATTTTAAAAGCAAGTGCGCGTCGTTGGGAAATTGAAGAATCTTTTAGAATATTAAAGTCAAATTTTAAAGCGCGTCCTGTTTTTCATAGAAAAGATACGCGGATTATCAGTCATTTCGCTATTTGTTTTACAGCTTTACTTGTTTATAGACTCTTAGAAAAAAAACTTGACTCTAAGTATACCATTTATGAAATTATTGATACACTTAGAGCATTGAATGTCGTTTCATTGAATGAAGCATTATTTAAATCAACTTATTCTGGTAGTGAATTACTAGACCAACTATGTGTCATATTCGATAAAAAGATAAACAAAAACATCTATACAAATGTACAATTGAACAAAAATAAATAAAATGTTAAAATACGCTACATTTAAATATGAAAAAAAGACCATTTTAATGCCTTAACAAGGACGTGAAGTGGTCTTTCGCTTATTGTCATCTATCAAACTTGGGATT
>NZ_JASCXW010000071.1 GCF_030012175.1 Peloplasma aerotolerans | reverse complement strand
TAGGGAAAACACTCATCAAGATTGATCAATATTATCCATCATCAAAGACCTGTAGTCAGTGTGGGAAGCAAAAAGATATCTTACTCTTTGAACGCACATACTCTTGTGTATGTGGACAAAAGATGGATAGAGACTTAAATGCAGCGATTAACATCGGTGTTCAAGGTCTCATTCAATATGCAACAAAAGCGTATGGAACAGACGCAATAGCTTGGTAAACTAATAGACATTAGTCTGTTTTACCCAAGAAGCCCTCGCTTTTAATGAAATTCATTAAGTGGTGGGAGTAGTTCACCCTTTAAAGCCCATTACGCACCCTAGCGAAAATTACAGCATCCCTAAATTACGGCTTAATGAAACATTTTAAAAAGGTGTTTAAAAAGTGTATAATCGATTGTTGAAAATAATCTATATAGTATGAATGAACTACGAAATTTTAGATTGATTCCTTCCGTTTTGTTTAGCAAAATACATATTTTCATCTGCTCTAGCTATAAGTGTCTTAGCGCTATCTTCAGGTTTTGCTAAAGTCCCACCTATAGATATCGTTACTTGAATTGTCTTACCATTTTCAAAGTGGTAACTAGAAGCTTCAACAACACGTCGAAGTCTTTCAGCGATTTTTAATAAATCATCTATACTGGTAACATCTACAAGAACAATAAATTCTTCCCCACCCCATCTGCTGACTAAATCAGTTTTCTCTATATTTGAAGAAAGAGATTTTGCTACAATTTTAAGAATTTCATCACCAACTAGATGTCCATAAGTGTCATTGACTTGTTTAAAATAATCAATATCAATCATCAGAATTCCGAACGGATTAGCAAACACTTTTGCTTCTTCTAATTTTTTCGACAGTTGAAAATCAAAAAAGTGGCGATTAGCGATTTGTGTCAAAGGGTCAATACGAAGCTTATCTTTTAGCTCTTGGTTTTCATGATATATTTGCTTTTGAAAGCGTTCGTCTGTAAAAACTTCAATGGCTGCGACAATATTTTGCATTTCATCACGGATTGGCAATGTTTTCACCATCACAGGAATTCGGTATCCATCTTTATGTTTTAGGTACACTCTTGCTTCATTAATCATACCATCATTAAGTGTTTTTTGTAGCGGACATCCATTAAAACATAATTGTTTTCCTGTTTCATCTATATGCTGCAAAATGTTATGATAACAAAAACTATTGGTAACTTCATCTGAAGTATAACCGGTTATACGCTCACTACCTTCATTCCAAAAAATAATTTTTCTTTTTTTATCTACGACATATACACCTTCATATAAATAAGGGATAAGGTTTTCATTGTATTTAAATTCCATTTTATTTGTTCCTCCTTCAAAAATGTCATCGGTGCTGTGCACTTTTAAGAATTATCTATAACTTTGCTTTCAAATAAACTAATAAATACTTCAACTAATTCAGGATCAAATTGCGTTCCAGAACATTTAATAATTTCATCGATCGCTTCTTGATGTGTCATTGCTTTTCGATAAGGACGATCTGAAATTATTGCATCATATGAATCAACAATTGATATGATGCGTGCTCTTAATGGAATGTTTTTACCAGATATACCCTTAGGATATCCTTTTCCATCAAAACGTTCATGATGTGCTAAAATATCATCAGCAATCACTACATATTCACTCGAAGAAGAAATGATTCTTGCACCAATCTCTGGGTGTTTTTTTATTTTCTCCCATTCTTCATCTGTAAGCTTGTCTGGTTTATTTAATATACCTTCATCAATAGAGATTTTACCAATATCATGCAAATGGCTAATTGCTTTAAGTTTATTGATATCATCACTGTTCATACCAAGTTTTATACCAAATTTTTCGGAAATATCAGACACACGCTTTGTGTGTTCTTCTTCTCTTGGATTTTTTTCATTATATGCTTTGATGATTGCTTGAATCGATTGATTTCTATGGGATTGAGAGTCAAACAACTTATTAGATAACATATCATTTTCTGATAGTAACAGTAGCTTATCTATATCTTCATGTTTAGTTTTTGTAGCAATACCAATTAATACGCAAACCTGTTCGTTACTTACGCCACGCTTTACACTTA
>NZ_JASCXW010000070.1 GCF_030012175.1 Peloplasma aerotolerans | reverse complement strand
ATATAAATGCTAATATAAGAATACCCAATAGTGTGCAGATAAGAATCCCCACTTCTAATCACTAAAGGTATTCTTTTTTGATACAATAATCTTTGTGAGAGGAAGGTTATTGTATGACAAAAATAATAATAGAACACATCGAAAAAGTAGATGACCTACTACTATTTAGTAGAGCTTATCAGAAAGGAACAATCAAAGTGAATATCACAAAACTTGCAGAACATTTGGGAAAAGATAGGAAAACCATTAGACGCTATCTTAAAGGCGATGTACCAAAGAAAACAAAGGATAGAATAAAGTATTTAGATCAACACCAAGCATACATCAAGCAAGTCTTAACAGATAAGTATCAAAGCTTTGATTACATTGATCACTTATTTAAATACTTACAACGAGAAAAAAAGATTACCTGTTCAAGATCAACATTAAACAGATATATCAGAAAAAATGAAGAATTAAATACACTTTTCAAACGTAAGAAAACAAACCAGTTTACAATGAGATTTGAAACTGAACCTGGATATCAAGCACAGTTTGATATGAAAGAAAAAATAAAGATCATTAAAAAGACAGGTGAAGTCGTTACAGCATATATACCAACACTAACTTTATCATGGTCAAGATATAACAGTCGTATCTTAACCCTAGACACAAAAACAGAAACTCTGCTATCTTTTCTAGCAAAAACATTTGAAGAAATTGGTGGTGTGCCTAAAGAACTCGTCATTGACAACTTAAAGCAATTTGTAGAGAAACCACGATATAAAGATAGTCCAGCAGTCTTAACATCAACATTCGATGAATTTTGTAAAGATTACAACATAGAAGTTAAGCCTTGTATGCCCTATAGGCCACAAACCAAGGGAAAGACAGAGACACAAAACAAAATTGTAGAGCAACTTAAAAATTATAATGGAACATATCAGGATTTAATAGATATGCATGATCAATTAGAACTGATTAACAAAGAAGATAATTTATCTATATCACAAGCTACAAAGTTCCCAAGAATCTTTTTATTAGAAAAAGAAAAAGGTGACCTTAATCCCCTTCCGACTAAAGAAGTTAGACAAAAGTATCACCTAAGCTTAAATGAAGTTTACGTCTCCAATGAATCTCTTATTTCCTACAAATCAAATAAATATTCTGTAGCTAAGAAATTTATTGGTTTAAAAGTAGGACTTTCGGTCATTAGAGATGAACTTCATATCTATTATAACAATAAAATCATCTGTGTGCACAAAATAACGAATCATTTATTAAATATAAAGAAAGAACATAATCTGTTCTATATGAAACATCCATCAAATCGAGAAGATGATTTATCTGATGAACATATCATCCATGAAATGAGGCATATAAACTATGATTAACGACGTATTAGAGCAATTAACCTATTTAAAGCTAAAGAGCGCATATAGTTATTTAAAAGAGCTGCATATCAATGATCAGATCAGTCCATCTGAATTAAAGGGGCTTTATAAAGTGTTACATAAAGAAGTCATCGCTAAAGAGGAAAACAATCAATTATACAATGTCAAGGTAGCAGGGTTCCCCTTTTTAAGAAAACTTGATGATTATGATTTCTCATTTCAACCCACTGTAAACGAAGATAAAGTCAGATCGATTAGCGCATCAAACTTTTACGATGAGGCCGTTAATATCGTGTTTATAGGTAACCCGGGTGTTGGTAAAACACATTTAGCAATCGCCATCGGTTATGAGGTCGCAATCAAACGAAATAGTGTATATTTTATTAAGTTTAATAAACTGATTACCATATTAAAAAATGCCTATCATGAAGGCACTTTTGATAAACGCGTGAAACACTTTTTTAAATATAAATTATTAATTATAGATGAAGTGGGTTTTAATGAAATTTCACCTTTAGAATCTAAACTCTTCTTTCAACTGATCGATTTAAGGTATACCAAGCGTTCAACCATCTTTACGAGTAATATGACATTTGATAAGTGGCCGCAAATCTTAGGTAATGATGAAATGATTACTAAAGCAATTTTAGATCGAATTCTGCATCACTCATATCTATTTAATATATCAGGCCCTTCATATAGAATAAAAGATAAACTTAAGATGAATAAAACTGAGGAAGCTTAAATGCACACTTTTGGGGAATTTTATATTGACATTTATA
>NZ_JASCXW010000007.1 GCF_030012175.1 Peloplasma aerotolerans | reverse complement strand
TCTCCAAGGTGGTTTTGTTTATATAGAACTATGATTTATAATTGATCAATTAAATTCAAGTAAAAATTAACACCATGGACCACATTATCAATCGTGATATCCTCATCAATTCCATGGATCTTAGCTAAATCAGCTTTTGAAACATCCATAGGTGAGAACTTATAAACTCGCTCACAGATTTCATGATAATGTCTAGAATCAGTCGTAGCAACCATTAAGTATGGAGCAACAATAACATCTGGCCATGTTTGACAAATTGCCTTTTGTAGCATGCTATATCCTTCATCTACTAATGAAACTGTAGAAGCTTCACAGACTGCAGTTGTTTCAATATCAATATTAGGGTTTTTGATTACCTTCTTAATCTTTTGAATAACTTGTTCAGATGTTTCACCCTGCCTTAATCTATAGTTAACACCAATTGAAGCAGTGGAAGGTAATACATTGATAGCTTGACTACCTTCAGCTAATGTAAATGCTTGAGTCGTTCTAAACATCGACAAGAATTCTCCGCCAGTTTTTTTAGCTATTATTTTTACGATTGGGAGAAATAACCATAAGTTAGAAAACAATATTTTAATACCTAAAGATTTTGAATGAGGCGCTAAAGCATAAAATAATTGTTTAACAGGATAGGTCATCTTCAACTTAAACTGTTTATTTTTATTTAATAATGTTACAGCCTTAGCTAAATCAGTAATCGGGGTGTCCTTCGGAGGTGTAGATGCATGACCACCTTTTGAATGTGCAGTCAGCTTAATGTTCAAAAATCCTTTTTCAGCAATACCGACAACAGCAGCTTTTTGCTTAACACCAGGAAACATCTTAGAAACGATAGCTCCACCTTCATCAAGTACCAAATAAGGCTTAATACCTTGTTCTTTAAAGTAATGAACAATAGATGGTGCAGATGGTCCGAAAACTTCCTCATCACCTGAAAACGCTAGATAAAGATCGTTTTTAAATGTTTTATCATTTAATAAAGCGTGTTCAACAGACTCCATAACCGCATTCAAACTACTTTTCGTATCCAATGCACCGCGCCCATAAACTGAAGTTTCATCTATTTTTCCACTAAACGGATCATGTTTCCATTCTCCAAATACAGGAACAACATCATAATGGGACATTAAAACGATAGGTTTTTCATCGGAATCACCTTTGATGTGAAACAAAACACCAGCCTCATGTTCGCTATACGTTGCTACTTCATTGATTTTAGGATATCTTTCCTTAAGAAAGTCTCTAAATTTCTTAAACTCATTTCGATCGACTTTTTTTTCATCTAAATTTGAAACAGTCTTAAACTGCAACATTTTAGATAAAGATTCTATAACTCGCTTCTCATCAATTTCATGTTTTTTCTTCATTTCTGGGAATTGATTAGGTTTAAACTTAACTGTTCGTGTAACCACTACGAGTATAGCAATAATTGGAACTAAAAGTAATGCATACCATTCTGTCATTCAATCATCCCTTTCTTATAAAGGATTCTTGCTGTTATAAGAGATATAACAACACCTACGGGTACCATAATACCGACCAAACCAGCACTACCTGGAACGAATAAGAAGAAGATGACCATAAAAATGATTGGTACCATTGCAACCTTAACACGTTTCATAACATAGACAATCCCTAAAGCACCAAATAACGCAGGGATAATATTTCCAAATGCAGGTTGTAATGCTTCAGATTCTAATAATGGAGTTAATGGAATAATCAATATAGCACCAACTAAAATAATTAATGTTGTAATAATACTACTAGATGCAACTGCTATTGTTGAAAAAACATCTCCATCCTCAGTTCCCTTTTCAATTTCCAATGCATCTTGAGCATTGAGTGCTGCAGGGACTTTTAAGCTTGTTAAATTGCCAGTAACAAATGCTAAGTAACTGCTCCCTGTACCAAGCATTGGTGTGAAAGTAAAGACTTCAATTGTAGTTACTGGCCAAAAAATAATCGCAGTTGCTAGAAAACCAGGGAAAAAGTGTTCTAATGTTGGCCAAACACCTGTGACAAGACTTATGATTAATGGTACACTAATGAATAAAACTAAAGCGCCAATCATCCAAAGGCGACCTTCAAAATGTAATTGATCTTGATATGATCTCTTCATATTATCTTACCCCCAAACTTGCATAAAGAATTGCTAATGCCATCGCACCAACCATGGAAAGAGGTAAAGCATAGTTTTTCAACCAATCCCATTTATATTTTTTCATTAATAATCCAAACACAATAATAAGACCCGCAGAAGATACTAAAACCAATATCGCAAGTAAAGATATATAAGTTTCGCTATCAACTGTGATAGGTGCTACAACGTAACCTACAAATGCTGATATCATACCAAGGAACAAAGCATCCATCATAATCCCATTCCATGTTTGATCTTTTTGTTTGATTTCCTTCATTTTCCCACTCATCTTCTTAAAAAACAATGGAATGATAAATAATGGAGGAATACACCCAAGTGTCATAACCCATAATGCAGTGACAATAATCTCTGGTGATAAGGTATCACCTATGTTTAAATTAAATACACCACTTATAACATTGATTGCTGCTGGTAGTTCATAAGTAACAGCACCCAATGTTCCCAATCTTAATCCAGCAATCATCGGACCGAATACTTTACTTAAAGCAACCAATCCAATTAAGATTGCTAATGATGGAGCAATACTAAAAATCATCGATGATGTGATGGTTTTATTGATTTGCTCTTTTGTGTAACCTAAAGCAATTGCTTTCTTCCTAGCTTTAAATAAAAAAACAGCGGATTGCATTAGAACATAGGCAAAAACTATACCTACAATCAAATAAATCCACCATGAACTCAGAAATCCCATATATGGCACCCTCTTTACTGTCATTTTATATCATTATATACTATTTTTCTTATATTATAACAAAAAGAAAAGGCGCTTTCGCGCCTAATAAGTTATTTTTTAACAACTCTTACTTTTTTAAGTTGTGCAAATCTAGGAAGCCCATCTACCAATTTAGCTTTTGATTCTCCCTGAATTAAAGGTAGTGCATAATCGATATACTCTTGTGTCATACCTTTTCCATCAGGTAAGATCCACTCAAGAGGTACTTTTTGTTCTGTATTTGCCGCTAGTCTAAGTGGTAACATAACATACTTTATTTTATAAGGATTGCTAGATACACGCTTAAATCCAACCATTTTATCTGTTGTTCCAGCAACTGCAGCTTTAACAGCTTTTACACCAGATTTAAATGCTTCTTCAACGTCAACTTTTGATGCTAGGTGAGCAGCTGATCTTTGCAAAAGACTAAATTCGATTGCTCTTACTTTTGCATCAATTCTATTCGCAACTTCATTAGCTAATACTTGAGCTGTTCCACCAAGTTGTGCATGTCCAAAAGCATCTGTTTTTAACTCACCATATTTTTCGGGAATATACTTTCCATCTTCAGTTTTGATACCTTCACTGACTGCAACAATCACTTTCCCTTTTTTATCTAATACTTTGTGAACTTGCACAAAGAAGTCTTCTAAATCAAAAGGTATTTCAGGTAGATAAATCAAATCGGGACCTTGATTTTTCATTTGAGCTAGAGCAGCTGCAGCTGTTAACCAACCAGCATTTCTACCCATTACTTCAACGATTGTAATCATCTTTGTATCATATACTGTTGCATCATGATATAACTCCATTAAAGTTGTTGCAACATATTTAGCTGCACTTGCATATCCTGGAGAGTGGTCAGTTGCATTTAAATCATTATCGATAGTCTTTGGAACACCAATGACATTACAAGCATACTCGGACTTCTTAAAGAACTTGCTAATTTTATTACAAGTATCCATTGAGTCATTACCACCGTTATAAAAGAAGTAACGGATATTGTACTTTTTGAACACTTCTAAAAGGCGCACATATTCACTGTCATCTTTTTTAGGATCCTTCATTTTATATCTGACACTACCGATTGCTGAAGAAGGTGTATTCTTAAGTAACATTAATTCTTCAACATCTTCTTGCTTGATATCATAGAAATCTTCATTCAATATACCTTTGATTCCGTGGATTGCTCCATAGACTTCAGTAATATTTTCTTGTTTAAGTGCTTCAAGAAATACACCGGCTGCACTTGCATTAATGACACTTGTTGGACCGCCTGATTGTCCAAGAAGTGCTGCTCCTACTAAATTTTTCATATTATCACCATTCTTTTTCATTTTTATATTCTATACCATTGTTATTGTAACACAAACATGAAGCAATTAATAAGCAAATACTGAAATAAAACGTTTCCATAATTTACCAAAATGTAAGGTTTTCACATGCATTTTAACCGGTATATATGCTATAATGGTGTTGCAGTATGTTTTTTTATATCAAGGGAGTAAAAGTTTATGAAAATCGGAGTTTTAACATCAGGTGGAGATGCGCCTGGAATGAATGCTGCAGTGCGTGCGGTTGTGCGTGTTGGAGATATTCACGGTCATCAAGTTTATGGTATTCGAGATGGATATGCTGGACTTATTAACGATGACATGTATTTATTGACACACGAAAGTGTCTCAGGAATGATTGCTTTAGGTGGAACTTTTTTAGGAACTTCGAGATCCGAAGATTTTATGAAAATAGAAGGTAAACAAAAAGCGGTTAACAATTTACTAAATAGAGGCATTGAAGCATTAATTGTAATCGGTGGTGATGGCACTTATCGAGGAGCAATGGATTTAACCAAATTGGGAATAAAAACCATAGGTCTTCCAGGTACAATTGATAATGATATTCCAGGAACAGATTTTACTATAGGATTTCAAACTGCAGTTGAGACAATCGTTGACGCAATTGATAAACTTAGAGATACCTCAACTTCACATCAACGATGCAGTATCGTTGAGGTTATGGGAAGACATTGTGGTGACTTAGCTTTATACGCTGGAATTTGTGGAGGTGCAGAATTTATTGTTACTCCTGAAAATCCAATGAATAAAGACCAAATCATCAGTAGGTTAAAAAAACATAAAGCAGATGGTAGAAGACATGCAATCATCGTTTTAACTGAAAACATTATTGATGCGCATGATTTTGCTAAAGAAATTACTGAGAAATCAGGTTTTGACTCTAGAGCTACAGTTTTAGGATATATTCAAAGAGGTGGGTCACCTTGTCCTGAAGATCGAATTTTAGCATCTAGATTGGGTACATATGCTGTTGAACTTCTAAATGATGATATATATGGTGTATGTGTAGGTGTTAGAGATAATAGAGTGATTCATTTACCTTTTGCTAACGTTGTTGGTCAAAAGAGACCGAAAAATGAACTCTATAAGATGGTTAAAAAAGTTTCATAAGTTTTATTTTAAGATATAAATAAAAATTTAAATAGAAGAAAGGAAATAAACTATGACTAAATTTGTATATTTATTCAAAGAAGGTAATGCGACAATGAAAAACCTTCTTGGTGGTAAAGGCGCGAATCTAGCTGAAATGACTTCACTAGGTATGCCAGTTCCACAAGGATTTATTGTAACAACTGAAGCTTGTATTGATTACTATGCTAAAAAGAAAGTAATCTCAACAGAAATAATTGAACAAATCAATGAAGCTTTGGAAAAAACAGAAAAAGAAGCAGGTAAAAAATTCGGAGATTCTAACAATCCGTTCTTAGTATCTGTTAGATCAGGATCAAGAGCATCAATGCCAGGCATGATGGATACGATTTTGAACTTAGGTTTAAATGATTCATCTGTAAAAGGATTGGCTAAGTTGACAAACAATCCACGCTTTGCATATGACTCATATCGACGTTTTATTCAAATGTTTGCTGATGTTGTTATGGACATCGAAAAAGCGAATTTTGAAGCGTTGCTTGAAGAAATGAAAGAACATAAAGGTATTGAGCTAGATACAGATCTTAGTGCGGATGACTTAATTGAACTCGTTGGTAGATTTTTAGCTAAATATGAGGAATTAAAAGGTGAACCATTCCCACAAGATCCAAAAGTTCAGTTGATTGAAGCAATCACTGCTGTATTTAGATCATGGGATAACCCACGTGCGAACACATATCGTAGATTAAACCACATTCCTTACGAATGGGGAACTGCAGTAAACGTTCAAGGCATGGTTTTTGGAAATATGGGCGAAGATTCAGGAACAGGTGTTGCATTCTCTAGAAACCCATCTGATGGAACTGATGAACTATATGGTGAGTATTTATTTAATGCTCAAGGTGAAGATGTTGTTGCGGGTATCCGTACACCAAAACCTATTTCTGAACTAAAAAAAGATAACCCTTCACTATATGAAGAATTCTTTAATATTTCTAAAAAATTAGAAGCACATTATCGTGATATGCAAGATATGGAATTTACAATTGAAAAAGGTAAATTGTACATGCTTCAAACGCGTAATGGTAAACGTACAGCTCAAGCTGCGTTGAAAATAGCTATTGATTTGGTTGCTGAAGGTGTTTTAACTGAAAAAGAAGCAATTCTTAAAGTAGAACCATCACAATTAGATGCTTTATTACATCCTCAATTTAATCCTAAATCGTTAAAAGAAGCAAGAGTAATTGCTACTGGATTAAATGCATCACCTGGTGCAGCAACTGGGCGCATTGCGTTCAATTCTGACCGTGCTAAAGAAATGAAGAAGGCTGATGGTCTTCCTGTCGTTCTTGTACGTCAAGAAACATCTCCAGAAGATATCGAAGGTATGATCGTAGCATCAGGTATTTTAACATCACGCGGTGGTATGACATCACATGCAGCAGTTGTTGCTCGTGGTATGGGGACTTGCTGTGTTGCAGGTGCTGGTGCAGTGCGTGTGTTTGAATCTAAAAAATATTTTGAAGTTAATGGCGAAAGATTTAATGAAGGTGATTGGATTTCATTAGATGGTTCAACTGGTAAAGTTTACGGACAAAAAGTTGAAACAATGGATGCAACAGTTTCAGGAGATTTTGCTAAATTAATGGAATGGGCAGATAAATATCGTGCACTAAAAGTTAGAACAAATGCTGACAATCCAAGAGATGCAAGAGTTGCTTATAACTTTGGAGCTGAAGGTATCGGTCTATGCCGTACTGAGCACATGTTCTTTGAACCAGATCGTATTCCTGCAGTTAGAGAAATGATCGTTGCTAAAAATAAAGCTGAAAGAGAAAAAGCTTTAGCTAAGCTACTTCCTATGCAAAGAGAAGACTTTATCGGACTTTATAAAGAAATGAAAGGTTATGCTGTAACCATTCGTTACTTAGATCCACCATTACATGAATTCGTACCAACTGATCCAAAAGATATTGAAGCTTTAGCTAAAGAAATGGGTCTAAGTTACGATATGCTTAAAGGAACGATTGATGACTTACATGAAACTAATCCTATGTTAGGACATCGTGGTGTTCGTTTAAGTGTTACATACCCAGAAATCGCTAAGATGCAAACACAAGCGGTTATTGAAGCAGCTATTGCTGTAACAAAAGAAGGTATGACAATTATTCCTGAAATTATGATTCCTCTAGTAGGAGAATTAAAAGAACTTAAATATGTTAAAGATGTAGTTGTTGAGACTGCAGATGCGATTATTAAGGCTTCAGGCGTTAAGTTAACATACACAGTTGGAACAATGATTGAAATTCCACGTGCTGCATTAATGGCTGATGAAATTGCAAAAGAAGCTGAATTTTTCAGTTTTGGAACGAATGACTTAACACAAATGACATTTGGATTTAGTCGTGATGATGCTGGTAAATTCTTAGCTGAATATTACGAAAAGAAAATATTTGCAAATGATCCATTCGCGCATATCGATATTTTAGGTGTTGGTAAGTTAATGGAAATGGGTGTTAAATTAGGTAAACAAACAAGACCTAATCTAAAACTTGGTATTTGTGGAGAACATGGTGGAGATCCTGTATCAGTTGAGTTCTGTCATCAAATTGGTTTAGACTATGTTTCTTGTTCACCATTTAGAGTACCAATCGCAAGATTGGCTGCTGCACATGCAAACATTAAAAATCCAAGATAAATATTGTTAAATACGATAAGGGATGTGGAATTCACATCCCTTTTTTGTTTTGTTATAGATAATATTAATCATAGAAACGCTTTCAATTTGCAAACTTGTCTCACACTGCTATATCTATGATATAATACAATAGGGAATAATCGTTTTAGTTGCATAAAAAATATGATTTAGTAATAAAGGAAATTCAAATAATTATGATGATAATAAAACACCAATTAATTAAATTGAACCTACTAACTACTAAGATAAAGATATAAAAACAACATGATTGGCATCATCTTAATGATGCTTTTTTCATGAGTCCATAGATAGAATTGAATAGTCGTAAAAAAACATATGACATAATTAAAGGAGAAGTTTATGACTGTAGCAGCGTTTATGCTTGGTGATGAAATACTATTTGTTTTGGGAGGTTTAGCACTCTTTATTTTTGGGATTAACCTAATGAGTGATTCTTTAAAAGCGGCCGCTGGAAACAAATTGAAAATGATTATCGAAAAATCTACAAATACTCCGTTGAAGGGGATATTTGTTGGTATCGCTTTAACTGTACTGATGCAAACATCATCTGGTACAACTGCATTAATGATTGGTTTATTACGTGCAGGACTGTTGACTCTACCGCAAAGTGTTGGGATCATTATGGGTGCGAATATCGGGACTACGGTAACTGCATTTATTATCGGTTTACCGGTGGCTGATTATGGACTTGCAATGTTATTTGTTGGGGTCATTATGACGTTTATTAAGCAAAGAAAAGTTCACCATATTGGTGGTATTCTTGCAGGTTTAGGGATGATTTTTGTTGGTTTGAATACCATGTCAATGGGATTGAAACCTATAGCATCAACCCAAGCTGCAGAAAGTATGTTTCTTGCGTTTTCTAACAACTGGTTATTAGGTACTGTTTTTGGAACATTATTCACAACATTAGTCCAATCATCATCAGCATCGATTGGTATTCTACAACGTCTTTATGCGCTTAATGCAGAAGGCATTGACTCTATTGCTTTAACTGGTGTTGTACCTATTTTGTTAGGTGCAAATATCGGGACTACAATTACTGCATTTTTAGCATCATTAGGTGGAAACACTGAAAGTAAACGTGCTGCATTTGTCCATATCTTGTTTAACGTTGTGAGTGCGGTAATTTTCTTGATTTTCTTGCTACCATATGAGGCATTGGTTTTATGGTTTGAAACGAGATATTTACAACCTTATTCAATGCTAACCATTGCATTTGCTCATGCTTTCCAAAATATTGTGATGACATTCATCTTGTTCTTCTTTATTAAACAAATGATCTTTCTGGCCAAGTTTTTTGTCAAAGATAAATTTGAAAAACAAATACCAGAAGAAATGTTTGATGAGAAACTTATCCACGAGTCTCCGGTTTTGGCCCTCGAATTTGTTAAAAAAGCAATTTTATATATGGGTTCAATAGTTAAAGATTATTTTGAAATCGCAAGAGAATATAGTTTTAAAGAAAATTCTAAACTTGTTCAAGAAGCATATACGCATGAAATGATGATTGATACTTATGACCAGAAATTGCATGACTACTTAATTAAAATTTCTCAAACTGGACTAGATCCAAAAGATTCATTAAAGTTATCAAGGGACTTGGATACGATTAGAGACTTTGAAAGAATTGGGGATCACTTAACGAATATTGTTGAATTCTTTGTTGAAAGATATCAAGAATCTCAACTACTTTCAGAAGAAGGTGGAAGAGATTTAGCTGAGCTATATCAAGTTTTAGAAGATATGTTGAATCATACATTAAATTGTTTTGAAACGAATAGTGTTGAAGTTGCACAACATGTTGTTGAATTAGAAGACGTTGTTGATGATATGGAAGAAAAATTTAGATATCGTTATATCGAACGTTTGAAGAATGGCGATGTAACATTTGTTATTGCAGCAAACTTTGCTGATATTCTTGCCAATCTAGAAAGAATCGGTGACCATTTGTTAAATATTGCAAGTTCTGTTATTGAACCAATGTATATCCCTCAAAGTATTGCAGTTCCAAAACCTCACGAGGTAGACAAAGATATATAAGGATGTGAATCAATTGTTTGATCTTAAAGCACCGTTTACACCGAAAGGTGATCAAATAAAAGCGATTGAAAAACTAAATGAAAATATCCAAAATGGTATAAAAGAACAAATTCTTTTAGGAGCAACCGGAACCGGTAAAACGTATACGATTGCAAACATCATAGAAAAAACACAAAAGAAAACCTTAATACTCGCCCCAAACAAGACCTTAGCCGGTCAGCTTTATGGCGAACTTAAGGCTTTTTTTCCCAATAATCGTGTAGAATATTATATTTCCTACTATGATTACTTTCAACCAGAAGCATATGTCGTTTCTACAGATACTTATATCGAAAAAGATTCATCGATTAATGATGAAATCGATGAGATGAGACATAGTGCAACCGCATCACTTCTCGATAGTGAAGATGTTATCGTCGTTGCGTCTGTATCTTGTATCTATGGGATTGGTGACCCTGAGGATTATAAAAACTCAATGATCGCGGTTCGCATAGGAGACGACTATGGTCGTGATCGATTAATTAATAAGTTAGTTGAACTCACTTATCAAAGAAATGATATAGATTTTCACAGAGGAACTTTTAGAGTCCGTGGTGATTCAGTTGAGGTTATTCCAGCATATGAACGAGCAAATGGCATCCGCATTTCTTTTTTTGGTGATTCAGTTGAAGAAATCAAACGCTTTGATGTCTTAACAGGTCAAGCGGTTGAAGCACTTAATTATGTCACAATATTCCCAGCTACACACTTCATGACCAATAAAGAGAAATTAAAGGAATCCATAAGAAGAATAAAAAACGAACTTCAAGAACAACTCGCATATTTTAAAGATAACAATATGTTATTAGAAGCTCAACGTATAGAACAAAGAACCAAATATGATATGGAAATGCTAGAAGAAATAGGAATATGCAGTGGGGTTGAAAATTACTCAAGACATTTAGCACTTAGAAAAGCAGGGGAAACCCCTGCGACACTTATGGATTTTTTTGGCGATGACTTTTTAATGATTGTCGATGAATCACATGTTACAATTCCCCAAGTTAGAGGAATGTATTTTGGAGATCGTTCAAGAAAAACAACACTTGTTGAACATGGGTTTAGATTACCTAGTGCACTTGATAATAGACCACTACAGTTTGACGAGTTTGAAAACAAGCTTAAAAACGTTATTTATTTATCTGCGACACCGGGTCCTTATGAATTAGAAAAAGGGATTCCAATTATAGAGCAAATCATACGTCCAACATATTTACTAGATCCCATTATTGAAGTTAGACCAACTGAAGGTCAAATGGATGATTTGTATTTCGAAATTAAAAAGCGAATTGCGAATAATGAACGTGTATTAGTAACAACTTTAACCATTAGAATGAGCGAAGATCTATCTGCTTACTTCAAACAGTTAGGACTCAAAGTTACTTATCTTCATAGTGAAATCAAATCACTAGAAAGAATTACTATTTTAAGAGATTTAAGAATTGGTAAATATGATTGCTTAATCGGTATTAACTTATTAAGAGAAGGACTAGATTTACCAGAGGTTTCATTGGTTGCAATCTTAGATGCTGATAAACAAGGATTCTTACGTAGTGAAAGAAGTTTGGTTCAAACCATTGGTCGAGCAGCAAGAAATCAAAATGGTCGCGTCATTATGTATGCTGATAAAGTCAGTGCGGCAATGGATTATGCGATAAATGAAACCAATAGAAGAAGATCGATTCAGCTTGAGTTTAATGAAAAATATAATGTCGTTCCTGTATCCATTCAAAAAGATATAAGGGATAAGATTAGTCTTAAAGAAGAATTATTGGAAGAAGAAAAAGATTATACGAAATTAACGAAGAAAGATAAAGACAAGATGATTAAGAAGCTTGAATCACAAATGAAAGAAGCTGCTAAAAATCTTGACTTCGAAAAAGCTGCAGAATATCGAGATTTATTATTTGAATTAAAGACAGAAAATTAACTTTATATCGAAAGAGGTTTCTAAATGAGTGAAAAGCGTGAAAACATAAAGGCAATCATTAAAGCTGATTATGAAAATAAAGTAAAAAAATTTAAGCAGCAAAATGAGACCCAAAAAATCATCTTTTTAGGTGATTCAATCGTCGCTTATTTTCCGTTGAAAAAGTTTCATTTAGAAAATAAAGTCGTCAATCACGGAATTCCAGGAGATACAACACCAGGTGTGTTAAATCGCTTAACAGAAACAATTCGACTAGAACCAAGACATGTTATTTTAAGCGTTGGGTCTAATGATTTAGTATTAACAAATCTATCTATGGACGAAACGATAAAAAACATTATTGAAATTAAAAACAAGATCGAAAAAGAAACTCAAAAAAAAGTATATATTATGAGTTTAACACCCATGCTAAAAGACCATGCATTAACGAATATCGATTATGTTGAAGGCAGAACCAATGAACAACACTTAAACATTAATGACCAACTTAGAAAGAGAATTAATGCTCATGAATTTATAGATCTCTATCAACTTTTTTTAGGTGATGACAGTCAGCTTTCTCCTGATTTAACAACAGATGGTATTCACCTAAATGAAAAAGGTTATCAAATTTATTTTGACGCAATAAAGCATTTGTTAGACTAGTCTTTTTAGATGTCTTATTCACAGTAAAATAGATTCATTTATGTTATGATTATGTTGGAGTTGATTATATGAATGCAAACACCCATTATCAAGCGGGTCTATCAAATTATTTACTAAATACACCAAAGAAAAATATCATGGCAGCGATTGAACATTTCAATCAAGCAGCCGTTTTAGGTCATGCTGATGCTCATTATTTTCTTGGTCGCTTTTATGGGCTTGGAGATGGTATATCTTTAGATCAAGGAAAAGCAATCGAACATTATAAAAAAGGTGAAGAACTGGGTAGCAATAAATGTGGATATGCTTTAGGTTTAATGTATCATACTGGGACAGGTGTCGAAAAGGATGAAGACACCGCTAAAGACTATTTCAAACAAAACTATCAAGTGCTCCTTAGTGAAGCTCAAAATAATGATCCTGTAAGCATGCACATATTAGGTACATATTTCTATTATGGCTTTTCTATACAACGTTATATATTTGCTGCAATGGAATGGTTTATCAAAGCTGCAGATTTGGGATACAGCGATTCACAGTATATGTTGGGTATGATTTACGAAACACTCAATCATGATGACGAGAAACAAAAAGACAAAGCAAAGCATTATTATGAACTTGCAGCTAAGCAAGACCATCCATATGCACAGTATGCATTAGGCATATGGGCGATTGAAGAAGAAAGATGGAGCAATGCAGTATTCTATCTTGAAAAGGCTTCAAACCAGCAGTATGGGCTTGCTGCATATACATTAGCAATGTATTACCATGAAAAAGAACCTAAACACCCATTGAAGGCATTCGAATGGTTTATGGTTGCTGCTAAGCAAAATCATACGGAATCAGAATATTATGTTGGACTTTATTATCAAAATGGTAAAGGTATTCCAGTTAATATTGAACAAGCAATTCATTGGTTTGAAAAAGCAGCCTTAAAAAAAGATAAGAATGCTTTATATCATTTAGCAATGATTTTAATTAAACAAGAAAGTAAAGATTATAAGAATATTGCAAAGCTTTTAGAACAAGCAGCTCAACAAGATCATGCACACGCTCAATATAATTTAGCAGTTATGTATCAAAAAGGTGATGGACTAGTTCAAAACATGGAAAAAGCATTTTACTGGTACGAGAAAGCAGCAAACTCAAATCTAGCGATTGCACAGTATAATTTAGGGATGATTTACTTTGAAGGTTCAATCGTAGAAAAAGATGAAAAAAAGGCTAAAGAGTTATGGCAAAAAGCTGCAGACCAAGGTTTGGAGGTTGCAGTCAAACTTATGTTATCAATTAATAACTACGAGAAACTGCAAAAAAGCACATGGCAGTCTTAAAGTATAGTTATTTAATATTTGGTGTTTTACTTTATATAGTCATCAATGTCATTTCATATACGAACCCCAATTTTGGTGGTGAACTTGGTATGAAACTATTATTTAGCACAGCATCACTATTTCTAATGACTTTAAATTATTCGATTATTTTATTTTCAGAGCGTTTATTTCATAAACCTTTTCATGCGTTTTCAACTTACGTAAAGGTTTCGCTATATTTAGGTGTTATCGTAACACCATTAATCAGTTTATATTATACGTAATCATAAACTGGCAACAAAAAAAGGGAATATTCCCTTTTATTTTTTTACACTTAATTTCACAATCTCAATTAAAACTTGCACTGCCTTGTTCATTTGTTGAATTGAGCAAAACTCCATACGACCATGGAACTGATATCCGCCAGTACCTAAGTTAGGGCACAATAATCCTTCATAAGTTAATCTTGCTCCATCAGTACCACCTCTAATAGGCTTAGTAGAAGGCGTTAGACCAACATTTTGAACAGCTTTTTTCGCTAAATCAATAATATGCATATGGTCTTTAATAATCTCATACATGTTATAGTAACTATCTTTTACCGATAATTCAACTGCTTGATAACCATATTTTTCATTCATGTATTTGCTGATTCTTTCAAACTCACTTTTCTGTTCTTTAAATTTATTCATATCATGATTTCTAATGATATAACTAGATATAGCTTGCTCCACTTCACCCTTCATACCAGTTAAATGATTAAATCCTTCATAGTTTTCAGTAAATGCAGGATTCAAAAATACAGGTAATAATGAATGAAATTCCATACCAAGATGCAATGCATTAATCATTTTATGCTTAGCAGAACCCGGATGAATGCTTTTTCCAGTGAATTTTACTACAGCAGTTGCTGCATTAAAATTCTCATACTCGATAATACCAACTTCATCCCCATCTGCAGTATATGCAAAATCAGCTTTGAAATAATCATAGTTAAAGTGGTCTGCACCTTGACCAATTTCCTCGTCCGGTGTAAAACAAATATAAATGTCACCATGCTTAACATCAGGGTTAGCCACAAAATACTCAGCTAACTCCATAATTTCAGCAACACCACATTTATCATCAGCACCCAATAAAGTATTGCCATCAGTTACAATAATATCATCACCAATAACTCTTGATAAACTAGGATAATGACTGGGGTCCATAGATAACTTATCATTTAGTTGAATGACTGAACCATCGTAGTTTTCGATAATTCTCGGGTTAACATCTTTACCTGGTGCATCAGGAGAAGTGTCGACATGAGCGACAAACCCTATCGCAGGTGCGCTTTCTATATTCTTTTCTATTTTTGTATAAACATAACCTAAATCATCTAGAAAAGCATCTAGTCCTATATCTTTTAACTCCTTAACTAAAACTCTACTTAAATCCTTTTGTTTTTCGGTCGATGGTGTAGTTGTTGACTCATGATCTGATTGTGTATCGATTTTTACATATCTTAAAAAGCGTTCAATTAATCTATTCATTTTGATATACCTTCCTTCTTTATGTCATATTATAACGCAAAAAGCTCCAAAAAAACAGGAAATATGAACAATTTCAAGGCAAAAATTAATTATTTTAATCAAAATCACACAAAAGTGTTGACAAACATCTAATAAATCAATATAATTAAAGTACAAATTAAAAATATTAATTAAGGCGGTGACAAAATGACAAAATATGAAGTGTTAACTAAATTAGAAAAAAAAGAACTCAATAAAAAGAAGGCATATCAACTTTTGTATAATCCCTATAAGGAAAGAAAACCTCAAAGAGCTGGTTTCGTTAAAATAAAAGTAAGGGTTCCAGATGAAAAAGCGGCAAATATGCTTTTAGGTATCATTTTGCTTTTACCCCTACCTATATTTTTAATTAAATGGATCTTGTTAAAACGATTTAAGAATCAAGAACAAATCAGTGAACAATTTCCAATGTCACCAAGTGAACTTATCGATTTGATATCGATGAAAGGTGTTAAAGTTAATATAAGTACAAAAACAAATGAAAGAATATTGATAAAAACAATCTAAAGGAGATGAATTAAATGAAAGAATCCAATAAAGTCAATGTTAATCCCGTTATATCAATGTGTCCAATATGTAAAAATGATTTAAGAGTAGCTAAGTTACATTGCGATCATTGCCATACTTCCATAGAAGGATCATTTACATTATCAAAATTTAACTATATGGAATCAGAGAAGTTATACTTCATAGAGATATTTGTAAAGAACAGAGGTAACATTAAAGCAATCGAAAAAGAACTTAATATAAGTTATCCGACTGTTAAGAAGATGTTAGACGATGTCATCATTGCTTTAGGTTATACACCAGAAACTGTTGATGACGAAGTTGAAAAAGAAGAACCAAGAGTGTCTAAAGCAAGTATTCTAGAAAAAATTGAACGAGGAGAATTATCTGTTGCTGATGCATTAGGTCTTCTCAAGAAAAAATAGGAAACATATAGAAAGAAAGGTGAACGAAATGTCAAAAGATCAATTAAAAGAAGGAAGAATGAAGATATTAGATTTACTAGCTAAAGGCATTATCAAAGCAGATGAAGCAGAAAACTTACTATCAGCTATGGAAAAACCAGAAGTTAGATTTGCTGAACAAACTGTTAATATTAAGAAACCACCGTTTAGAATGTTACGTATCTTTGTTGATTCTAAAGATGGTGACGTTGTAAAAATCCAGATACCAATTGAATTTGCCAAATTACTTAAAACTGGAAAATTTAATGTTAACTTACAACAATCTGATATCGACATTGACTCATTACTAGAAATGATCAATGCAGGTGTAGAAGGCGAACTTGTTAATGTGCAATCTGCTGATGGCGACACAGTTAGAATCGTTGTTGACTAAATCAAGTTTAATTAAATAAGTTTTCAATAGGGCGTTGATGAACGTCCCTATTGTTATGTTATAGAGCATATACAACAAAATGTATATTTGCATCATGTAAGGAGAAAAATATGTTACTAGGAAAGCATTTTCGCAAGTATTACCTTAAATACTCGCTTTTCTTTTTATTGGGAGCTAGCGTACTTATCGTTGTTGACTGGTATCAACTTGATATACCACGTTTAGTTGGGGGAATTATTGATACATTAAATTCAACCAATCCTGATGTCGACGCTGTAGAAGCAGCGATCATAAGAATAGCTGTATTAGCAGGAATCATTACTGTTGGACGTTTTATATGGAGATATACGATTTTTGGTGCTTCAAGACGAATCGAATATCAATTAAGAAATACTATGTTTGGTCATGCAACCAAACTTTCACAAAGTTTTTATAACCAAGAAAAAGTTGGCGGGTTGATGGCACATTTCATCAACGATTTAGAAGCTGTTAGAATGTCTTATGGGCCTGGAATATTAATGCTAATCGATGGGTTAACATTAGGTATTTTTGCTGTATATCGTATGGCTAGACTAAATCCTAGATTAACCTTTTATGCAGCAGTTCCAATGGTTATTTTAACAATTTTATTAGTCTTCATTAGAAGAACAATTTCAGCGCGATTTAAAGAAAGACAAGAGTCGTTTGAAAAACTAAGTGATTTTACTCAAGAAAACTTTTCTGGGATTACGGTCATTAAAGCATTTGTTAGAGAAATGAAAGAGGCTATGTTTTTCAGTAGAAGAAACTTAGATTTATACGATAAACATATTAAGTTTATAAAATTTATCATTATTATTAATATTGCTGTTGGCGTTGCACTTAACGTCGTCATTCTTTTCATTGTTGTTCTTGGTAGTTTATTGGTGATTAATCGTGATGCTACAGGCATGACTGCTGGACAACTTACTGAGTATTTAAGTTACTTCTTTGCTCTAATATGGCCAACCATGGCACTTTCTCAGTTTATTCAAATTCATAGTCAAGCAAAAGGTAGTGCACAAAGAATTGCAAAATTCTTAGATCATGAAATTGATGTTAGAGACCATGAGGATGTTGAGTATGTTGAAGACTTAAAGGGTAGCATTCAAGTTAAGGACTTAACTTTTAAATATCCAGATGGAGATTCACCAGTTCTAAAGAACGTAAGTTTCGATATTAATGCAGGTGAAATGGTCGGGATACTCGGTCGTACTGGTAGTGGTAAAAGTAGTCTCGTTGACTTATTGCTGAAAATTTATAATTTAGATCACAATCGGATTTTTATTGATGGTCATGATATTATGCGACTTTCAGTTAAATCTGTTAGAAATACTATAGGGTATGTTCCTCAAGATAATTTTTTGTTTTCTGAGACAATTATTGACAACATAGGATTTTCGATGGAACATCCAACTGAAGAGGATGTCATTGAATCTGCTAAACTAGCAGATGTCTATGATAATGTTATGGAGTTCAAGGAAAAGTTTGGAACAATTCTTGGAGAACGGGGTGTAACAGTTTCAGGTGGTCAAAAGCAAAGAATTAGTATTGCAAGAGCACTAGCTAAAAACCCTGAAATCTTAATACTAGATGATTCAGTTTCTGCTGTTGATACAAAAACTGAAGAAGCAATCATTAAAAACCTTCATCGTATTAGAAAAGGGAAAACAACCATTTTTATTGCTCACCGCATATCTACGGTTAGAAAAATGGATAAGATTATTCTATTTGACCAAGGCGAAGTGGTTGCTATTGGAAATCACGCACAACTGATGAAAACATCACCACTATATCAAGATATGGTGAAACGTCAAACATTAGAAAACTTAGTTCAAGGAGGTGCAGTCAATGAAGGACTTCAAGGATAATACTCGTGAACGAAGTGATAAGGAAGTTTTAAGACGCTTAATCTCATACATGAAACCTTTTAAAAAGGAGTTTATCATTATTTTTATTCTTCTGATTATCGGTTTAAGTGTCCAACTCATTCCACCGTTATTGATTGGGTTGACAGTTGATACGGTAGCAAGCGAAGTTTTATTAAGAAATGAAAAAATTACTTATATTATTACAATTAACGTTATCTTTATTGTGAGTCTTGTAATTGGTAATACAGTTCAATATATTCAAAGTGTTATGCTACAAAAAGTAGGACAAAAAACAGTTGTTAATTTAAGAGATGAAGTTTTCAATCATATTGAGAATTTGTCCATTGGGCAAATCAATCAAGTACCAGTAGGAAAACTAGTAACTAGAGTAACCAATGATACCAATGCGATTAGTGAAATGTATACAAATATTGCATTAAACTTAGTTAGAAACTTTTTAAGTGTCATCGGTATTTTAGTTATTCTGTTCATCATTAATGTAAAAATGACTTTAATTCTTTTAATTGTCATGCCGTTCTTGTTGTTAGCTACATACTTATTTAGAAGGTTCTCAAGAGCATCATATCGAAGAGTTAGAGCAAATGTTTCAGAAGTTAACGCATTCTTATCAGAAAATCTATCGGGAATTAAAGTAACTCAAATATTTAATCAAGAAGATAAAAAGATTAAGGAGTTTAATGAACGTAGTACAAAACTGAAAAAAAGTTATCTTCAAGAAATTATGGTTTTCGGGATATATCGTCCTATCGTGTATGCATTATCTATGGTTGGATCTGTTATTATCCTTTGGGTGGGTTATCAAGAAGTATTAGCAGCAGTTATTACTGCAGGGTTCTTGTTTAGTTATTTTATGTATGTTGGAGATTTCTTCCAACCAATACAACAACTAGCTGAGCAGTTCAACTCATTGCAAAATGCTTTTGCAAGTGCAGAAAAGATATTTGATGTATTAGATACGAAACCTGATATCGTTGATGACCCGGATGCGATTGAAATCAAATCATTTACCGGATCTATTGAGTTTAAGGATGTTTGGTTTCAATATATTCCTGATGAATGGGTCTTAAGAAACGTCAGTTTCAAGGTCAATCCCGGAGATACGGTCGCTTTTGTTGGCGCAACCGGTTCAGGTAAAACAACGATTTTATCGCTTATTGTTAGAAACTATGAAATCCAAAAAGGTCAAATATTAATTGATGGTATTGATATTAGAAAAATCAAAAGATCGTCACTTAGAAAACATATTGGCCAAATGCTACAAGATGTCTTCTTGTTTAGTGGTACAATTTTAGATAATATTACGTTAAGAGATGATAGTATCACAAAAGAAGAAGTTATTGCTGCATCAGAATATGTAGGAGCAAATACTTTTATTGATAAGCTACCAGATGGATATGACCATGTTGTATTAGAACGTGGAAATAACTTTTCTAGTGGACAAAGACAATTAATATCATTTGCTAGAGCTTTGGTCTATAAACCTAGTTTAATGATTTTAGATGAAGCAACAGCAAACATCGATAGTGAAACCGAAGAATTGATTCAAGAATCATTAGAAAAAATGATGAACATCTCAACGATGCTTATCGTTGCTCATCGATTATCGACGATACAGCATAGTGATAAAATCATTGTGATGCAAAAAGGCGAAATCAAAGAAGAAGGCAGTCATCAAGAGTTATTGAAACAAAAAGGGTTATATTATAACCTCTACAAACTTCAATATGATGATCAAGAGACATTATAATATTTTAGTTAAAAGGATTGGTGTCCAATCCTTTTTCTATTAGTTGTATTCATAAGCAATTTACATTAAAATAGAATAGAGAAAAGAGGCAATGATATGTTAAGTAAAAACGAGATACAGAAATTATTGAATGAAGCATTATTAACAGGAGCTGATTTTGCTGAAATTTTTATTGAAGATACGAAATCATCTTTGATCAAAGTCATCAGCGGAGAAGTGACTTCAATCGATCGTGGAAATGTGTTTGGTGCAGGCATTAGGTTAATACTAAATACTGATGAAGTTTATGGGTACACCAACAATGTGACTTATGAATCTTTATTAGAAGTTATCACTAACCTTAGAGCTTCCTTTAATGGCAAAATCCATAAAGCTAAATCTTTAGGTGATCAAAAACCATTTATAAGTCACATAAAAAAACCAATGGATAAAGTACCTACTATAGAAAAAACAAATATATTACAGGAGTTATCAAATCTTATCAAAAATTATAATCCAAAAATTGTTCAAGCAATAACACAGTTGTTAGAAAACGAGCAATCGGTTTTAATTGCGAATAGTGATGGTATTTTCCAAGATGATGTTAGAACACATACTAGAGTTGTCTTGATGGCAGTTGCTCAAGAGAATGGGTTGATGCAACAAGCTTATGAAGGACCAGGTCGTTATATGGGTTTTGAAATATTTGATGCAATTGATACAAGAAAGCTTGCTTTAGAGGTTGCCGAAAGTGCAGTTCAGTTATTATCAGCAGAAGATATGACTTCTCAAGTTATGCCTGTTGTCTTGCATAATGGTTTTGGTGGGGTAATTTTTCATGAAGCATGTGGGCATCCTCTTGAAGCGACATCTGTTGCAAAAGGTTTGTCTCCATTTGTTGGGAAGTTAGGCGAAAAAATAGGTTCAGATCTTGTGACTGCATATGATGATGGAAATGTAGACAGCGCATGGGGTAGACTTAATTTTGATGATGAAGGCATGGAGACACAAAAAAATCTATTAATCGAAAATGGAGTTTTAAAAGGCTACTTAATTGATTATCGTAATGCTAGAAAAATGAAGATGAAACCGACTGGTTCAGGCAGAAGACAATCTTATAAATATTCACCAACTTCAAGAATGAATTCAACTTATATTGCTCCAGGTAAAGATAAGTTTGAAGATATTATTAAAGATACTAAATATGGATTATTCGCCAAAAAACTTGGCGGTGGAACTGTTGTTCCAGCAACTGGAGAGTTTAACTTTGCAGTTCAAGAAGGCTATATGATTGAAGATGGTAAATTAACAAGACCTGTAAGAGGAGCTATGCTTATTGGACACGGTAAAGACATATTATTTAAGATAGACAAAGTTGCTGACAACCTAGAACTAGGACAAGGAATGTGTGGATCAATTTCTGGAAGTATTCCTGTTGATGTTGGCCAACCAACTATTCGTGTATCATCAATGACTGTTGGTGGATCAGGAGGACAAAAGTAATGTATAAAAAATGGATAGAGTTAGGATTATCGAAAGGGTTAAAAGACTTAGAAATATTTGCTGTTCGCAATCGGAGCTTAAAGTTAGGTGTCTATCAAAACGAACTTGATCAACACGTTCAAAGTGATGTTGAAGTTGTCAATATACGAGGGATTTATAATCACAAATTATCAACAATTAAATTCGAAAACCTTTCAACAAGCAACGTTGATCAAATGCTCGATCAACTTATAGAAAACGCTAAGGCATTAACTATTGAAGAACCAGCTATTATTTTTGAAGGCTCTCCATCTTATCCAGAGGTTAAAGATGAGATTTATGATTTTAGTAAAATAAACGTCCTAAACAAAATAGAACTGCTTAAAGATTTAGAAAAAACAATATTAACAAACAAGTATGTGTCACAAGTTCAAACATCTGTGTATCAAGAAAATGATACAACGACAACATTAATTAATTCCAAGGGGCTTTATTTAACAAGAAGAAATACATATGCATATGCTTATGCCATCGGAGTGTTTAAAAAAGATGATGATATTAAAACAGCATATGACATTAAACTTGTTAAATCATTTGAGCAATTTGAGGCTAAAAAAATGGCAGAAGAAACAATACATAAAGGCGTTTCTAAATTAGGAGGGTCATCGATTCCTTCTAAGTCATATCCTATTGTTTTTTCGAATGAAAAATTCAGCGACTTATTACAAGTATTTTCAACAATCTTTTCTGGCGAATCGGCATACCGAAATTTAACAGCATTAAAAGATAAAGTAGGTCAAAAAATAGCAAATGAATCATTTAATCTCATAGATGATCCGCTACATAAAGATGCATATTTTCAAACACCATTTGATGATGAAGGTGTCGCTTGTAAAAAGAGATATGTCGTTGAAAAAGGTGTATTTACTGGATTCAACCATAACCTAAAAACAGCGAAAATATATAATGTTGAACCAACAGGTAATGGCTTTGGTGGAGGGATTTCACCAACCAACCTTTATTTAGAACCTAAGGCTAAATCCTTTGATGATATTATCAAAGATATACAAGATGGTGTATATATCACAGAACTTGTAGGTCTTCATGCTGGTGTAAAAACTGTATCAGGTGATTTCAGTTTACAAGCATCAGGTTTTAAAATAAAAGCTGGTGAAATTGACCATCCTGTTAAGATGATTGTTATATCTGGAAACTTCTTTGATATGATCAATGAGATTGTAGAGATTGGCTCAGACCTCAAATTTGGTTTAAGCGGTATTGGCAGTCCAAGTGTTTATATCAAACGTTTAATGGTAGGCGGAGAAGTATAAAAAAAGGAGTGAAATAATGTTTAAAGCAGATTCAAAACGGTATGAAAAAATGATTTATAGAAGACTAGGGACAAGTGGTTTGAAACTTCCGGTTATGTCATTTGGCATGTGGATGAATTTTGGTAGAGATAACGATTATGAAGTATGCAAAAAAATGATACATGAAGCATTTAATCATGGCATCACACATTTTGATTTGGCTAATAATTATGGACCACCTCCAGGCTATGCTGAAGAAGTAATGGGTAAAATCTTGAAAGAAGGTTTAATGGATTATCGAGATGAACTTATCATTTCTACAAAAGCTGGATATTATATGTGGGAAGGACCTTATGGAGACTTAGGTTCAAGAAAATATTTAATGGCAAGCATCGATCAATCATTAAAAAGATTAGGGTTACCATATGTTGATATTTTTTATCACCACAGATTTGATTATGATACAGATTTAAGAGAGACGATGTTAGCCCTTCGTGATATCGTTTTACAAGGAAAAGCATTATACATAGGATTATCAAATTACAATAGTGAACAACTAAAAAGAGCGCATTTAATATTAAGTGAACTGAATGTGCCTTACGTTATTACTCAACCTTCGTATAGCATGTTAAATCGTTGGTTAGAAAAAGATCAATTATTAAAAACACAATATGATTTAGGTGGAGGTACAATTTGTTTTAGTGCACTCCAACAGGGATTATTGACTAATAAATATATTGACGATATTCCTAAAGATTCAAGAGCTAAGAATCCCAATTCATTTTGGTTAAAGGAAAAGGATATCACACCTGAGTTAAGAGACAAACTTAAGAAGTTAAATGAAGTCGCTAAAAAAAGAGGCCAATCCATTGCACAACTTGCACTTGCATGGGCAATACGAGATGAAAAAATGACATCAACACTAATTAGCACATCAAAACTTTCTCAACTTCATGAAAATTTAAAAACATTAGAAAACCTAACATTTTCACAACAAGAGTTAGATGAAATTGAAAACATCATAACTTAAACACATAAGAGCCTTCATTGGCTCTTTTTTATATTGACAAAAGTTATAAATAATGCTATATTTAAAATGGTTTTAAGGTATTCCTTAATTTAGGAAAGAAAAAAAGGTGAAAATAATGCTGGCATGGTTTATGGGTCTTGAGGTTTGGGTACAAGCATTGATTGGTACATTATTTACGTGGGGAATGACTGCACTTGGGGCATCATTTGTATTCTTCTTTAGATCAATTAAAAGAGAAATGTTTAATTTGATGCTAGGGTTTGCATCTGGTGTGATGATAGCTGCTAGTTTTTGGTCCCTTTTAGCACCAGCTATTGAAATGGCTGATGAACAAGGAGCGATATCTTGGTTGGTTGTTGCGATTGGTTTTTCACTTGGCGGGATATTTTTATACATCGCAGATAAAACAATACCGCATATGCATTTTGGTTTCGATCATGATAAAGAAGGTATACCAACAAAATTAAAAAGAAACATATTGTTAGTCTTTTCAATTACGCTTCATAATATTCCAGAAGGTTTAGCTGTTGGTGTTGCTTTTGGAGCAATCCATTATACAACAGGTAGTATTTTGGGAGCTACATTGTCTGCTATCGGTCTTGCAATTGGTATTGGGATTCAGAACTTTCCAGAAGGTGCTGCAGTATCTATTCCATTAAGACAAGAAGGTATGTCAAGAAGAAAAGCATTCTTTTATGGACAAGCATCGGGGTTTGTTGAGCCTATCGCTGGTGTTTTAGGTGCTATACTCGTGATTTACGTTAGCACTATTCTTCCTTACGCATTAGCATTTGCTGCAGGAGCAATGATTTATGTTGTTGTTGAAGAGTTAATTCCTGAAGCACAACAAAAAGTGACGCCTAAAGGTGCACATTATGCTGTATTAGGTGTTATGGTCGGGTTCATTATGATGATGATGCTAGACGTAGCATTAGGTTAATAAGAAAGGTGATAGTATGAATCGAGCAGAAGAAGATTATATAAAAACTATATATGAGTTAACTGTAGAAAAAAGACAATCTTTAATTAAGTCTAATGAATTATCTGAGCGATTGGGTTTTAGTGATCAGAGTGTCAATGAAATGGTGAAAAAACTAGAAACTAAAGGACTTGTCTCGTTTATCCCATATAAAGGTATTTCTTTGACATCAAAAGGAAAAAAAGTAGCCATTCGAATGATAAGATCTCATAGAATTTGGGAAGTTTTTTTAACTAGCAAATTGGGGTTTTCATGGGAGAATGTTCATGAAGATGCAGAAAAACTTGAACACGCAACAAGTGACCAAGTACTTGATAAACTATACCAATACTTAGGAGAACCAAAATATTGTCAACACGGTAATCCGATTCCAGATTTTGAAGGCCATATGGAACCTCTCAAAAGTGTTGCTATTGAAGATATGGAAGTTGGAAGTGTTTTTGAAATTTCACGCGTGCTAGACTTCAAGGAATTGCTAGTTCATTTAAATGAGCAAAACATCAAATTATATGACCAATATGAAATAGTAGATAAAGATAATTTCAGTGGAATAATAAAACTTAAAGCCGGAGATTCTATTAAAATAATTAGTTCAAAAATCGCAAAAATGATCTTTGGAACGAAGATAAAATAACCAGTAATTATAGTTTTGCAACTGTTTGTGGACAAAGTTTAAGGTGTGATATATGTTACAATAAAATAGAGAAAGGGGTGTTTTTATGTTGAAAGAAATGCTACAAAATGCAAATGATCAAGTTCTAAAACAATATCTTGAAGATATCCACGCACATGACCTTTCTGAACTTTTTCTAGATTTAGATTATGAAGAGCGACAAAGACTATATCGTTCATTATCAGATGAGAAATTAGCTGACCTTGTTTCATATCTAGATGCAGAAGAAGCTGCAGAAATATTTACAGATTTTAATCTTAAAAAGCAAAAACAACTCGTTGAATTGATGGAACCAGATGATGCTGTTGATATTATTCAAGAACTTGAAGATGATCATCAAGATGAACTGTTAGACATCTTAGGAGAATCATCAGACATTGTTCAATTAATTCATTATGGTGAAGATGAAACAGGTTCTGCTATGACGAATCTCGTTGTAGTCGTGCATCCCGATTTAGATGTCAAACAAGCAACTAAAAAAGTTATTCAAGAAGCTGTTGATGTTGAGTCGATTAATACTATATTTGTCACCGATGAAGAAAACCATTATTTAGGCGTTGTTCCCCTTAAAAAATTGTTGAAAGCAAAGACACCATGTCAAATTTCTGAAGTTATGGAAGAATATCCATTCGCATATGCAAGTGATTCCATTACTCAAACTGTTCAATCTATTCGCAATTACGCTATATATGAAATGCCTGTCATTAATGAAAATCATGTCTTATTAGGAATGATAACTCTAGATGATGCACTTGATATCTATCAAGAGGAAGCCCAAGAAGACTTTGAGAGACTTGCAGGGTTACCAGAAACAATGCCTGACAGTAGCGCATTAAAAAGTGCATTTCATAGGTTACCTTGGCTATTAGCTTTACTTTGTTTTTTAATACCTATAGCCTTAGTTACTTCAGCGTTTGAACATATATTAGCAACTGTTGCAATTTTGATTATCTTTCAGCCTTTAATATTAGACTCTGCTGGTAATGTAGCTACTCAAACACTTGCAGTTACATTAAAAATGCTTTCAACGAATGAAAAAGGTATGTTAAAAAATAGTTATCGTGAAATCATAACTGGTATGATTAACGGATTGGTTATTGGATTCGTTGCCTTTGCAGTTACATTTGCATTTGCACATTTAAACACCTCGCTTACAAGTGAACCAGTTCTTGTATCTTTTGTTGTAGGTGTTTCTCTGTGGCTGACAGTATTAACTGCGCCACTTATTGCAATCATCATTCCATTAACGCTTAAAGCAATTAAAGTTGATCCGGCAGTAGCATCTGGACCATTTATTACAACATTTATTGATGTTGTTGCATTATTTATATATTTTGGTCTAGCAACCATCATGTTGGGAGGGCTATAAAATGAATAAGAAAATAAACTTCAAACATAATGATGCTTCCCTCAAGAAATCTTTAAAATCAGTTTTTGCTTATGATCTTGCCGTTTTATATCACAATTTAGATAAAGACGAAAAGCGTAGATTACTAGATTTAGTTGGTTTAGAGAAGCTAACTGACATATTTGTTGAACTTGACTCAGAGAATCAGCAAGACTTGATTAACATATTAGAAGTTCCAAAAAGAAAATCTTTACTTAGAAATCTCGAAAGTGATGATTTAAAAGAGTTTATTGAAGAATTAGATAAAGAGCAACAAACCGAAATGATTAAATTGTTACCAGCTGTAAAAGCGAAAACAATCAGTTTATTACTAACATATGATGACGATTATGCTGCTTCCATAATGTCAACAGAGTTTATCACAATCGAAAGACATTTGACAATTAAAGAAGCAACTAATCATGTTGTTACAACCTCTAGAGAGCAAGATTATATTGACACTATTTTTGTTGTAGATGAGAATAAAAAAATCGTTGGGACAATCTCTTTAAAATCTTTGATTATGGCAAGAAGCGGAACATCATTAAATCATGTTATCAATGAAGATTTCCACTTTGTTATGGAAAATGATTCGATTGAAAAAGCTATCCAAACAGTAGTCGACTATGATGAGAATTCAATTCCTGTATTAAACAAAGATGATCAAATTATAGGGATAGTTACTGCTGACGATATTTTCGATGAGATTATTGAGAATACTGAAGATGATTATCAAAAAATGGCGCTACTTCAAGACCATGATTCAAGTTTTACAGCATTAAGAAGATCAAAACAAAGATTGCCTTGGTTAATGATAGCAGTTGTTCTAAATTTAGTTATTGCGAGTTTTATATCTATCTTTGAAGCGACCATCGCAGAAGTAACAGCTCTTGTTTTATTTCAGCCGTTAATTCTTGCTATGGCAGGTAATATAGGAACCCAGTCATTGGCTGTGACAATCTTAGGTTTACATTTAAAAGAATTTGATGAAAAGTCTATACCAAAAAAACATATCGCAAAAGAAGTTATCATTGGTTTTGTTAATAGTCTACTATTGGGTATCGCATCCTTTGCTTTTGCCTTCACCTTTCTAACGCTATTACCAACACAAGATGTTCAAAGACCAGTTGAAATAGGGACTATCGTTTTCATTGCAATTTTTAGTTCAATGTTTATATCTGCATTAATGGGTGTGTTTGTACCACTGTTTCTTAATAAAAGAGGTATTAATCCCTCAGCAGCTTCAGGACCCATTATGACAACCATTAATGATGTAGTTGCATTGGTTATATATTTTGGTGCAGCAACTATAGCATTTTTATAAGAAACATTTAAGGATTTCTCTTTAGAGAAGTCCTTTTTATATGGTATAATAATAGAAAAGTCGAATAGAAAGAAGGTTCAATATGGAAAACTATATTACGCTTTATAAAGAGACAAGAAGAAAGTTAAAAGCTTATCGTTATTTTGGTTGGTTAATGGGGTGGGACCAAGAAACTGAAGCACCAGAATTAGCAGTTGAATATCGCACAAAACAATATCAAGTTTTAGCGGAAGAATCTTATAAGCTTCAATCTGATCCCCAATTTATGGAGGCAATCGAAAAATTACATGAAAATCTAGATCAACTCGGAGACCAAGATTTCAAAGTTGAAATCAAAAATGCTTATAAAGATTTAAGAATCGTTAAGAAAGTTCCTAAAGATGAATTTATTGCTTATCAAGTATTAGTATCACAAGGATCTCAAATTTGGGCAAAAGCAAAAGATAATAATGATTTTTCTATGTTTGAACCAACACTTGAGAAAATCGTTGAATTCAATCGTAAATTTGTAAAATATTTAGAAACACCAGAGTTAAAAGGTTACGATATTTTACTTGATATGTACGAAGAAGGTTTTGGAGTTCAAGAATACGATTTATTTTTTAATACACTTAAAGAAGAATTAGTACCATTTGTTTTAGAAGTTACAAAAAACAATAGACAAAAGTTTAGTCGTAGATTAACAAAAGCAGTTTATCCAAAAGACAAGCAAAAAGAATTTTCAGAGTATCTAATCGAAGTTTTTAACTATGATCTAAAACGTGGTGTTCTAAAAGAAAGCGCACATCCATTTACATCAGGAGTTAGCACAAGAGACACTAGAATTACAACGCATTATCATGAAGATAATTTTACATCTTCAATTTTTTCTACGATTCATGAAATGGGACATGCGATTTATGAACTTCAAAATGATCCTAAATATGATGATACAAGCCTTCATGGTGGAACAAGTTTAGGCATTCACGAGTCTCAATCAAGAATGTATGAGAATATGATTGCTCGTTCAATGGCATTTTGGAAAACACATTATCCAAAATTAGTAGAGCTTTTCCCAAAACAACTCAAAGATATATCTGTTGAAGAGTTTCATCGCTTTATTAATCAAGCACAACGCTCTTTAATTCGTATTGAAGCTGATGAACTCACTTATTCATTACATGTTATGGTAAGATATGAACTTGAAAAACAACTTATTAATGGCAAATTAAAAGTTAAAGACTTACCAAACAAGTGGAAATCATTAATGTCAAAGTATGTTGGTAAACGACCAACTACAGACAAAGAAGGTGTATTGCAAGACATTCACTGGTCAGGTGGTATGATTGGATATTTCCCAACATATGCATTAGGATCAGCTTATGCAGCACAGATGTATCAGGCCATGAATAAAGAAATAGATATTGAAAAAGAAATAGAAAATAATAACATAAAAGCAATCAATGAATGGTTAAGAAAACATGTTCATCAATTTGCACAATCTAAAACACCAAAAGAAATATTAAATATTTGCACGAAGGAAGACTTTAATCCTACATACTATGTAGATTACTTAAAGAACAAATTCAGCAGCGTATAAAAAGGAAAGTGAAGTAAATGCTCTCAATTCGATCACTGTATCAAATCGGATATGGTCCATCAAGTTCTCATACGATGGGTCCTGCTAAGGCAGCCAAAATCATCAAGGAACAATTTCCAAATCTTGATAGATTTGAAATTACACTCTATAATTCTTTAGCTTTAACAGGAAAAGGGCACTTAACCGAAGAAGCAATCAAAGAGTCACTTGCACCATGTCATGTGGCTTTTTTGACGTCAATTGATTTGGCAAAACATCCGAATACGTTAATCATTAAAGGTTATGATAATGATATGTTAATCGTTGATAAAGAAATCCAAAGTGTTGGTGGAGGAAGAATTCTATTCTCCGGTGAAGGTGACATAGAAAAAACTATTTATAAACATGAAACATTTAGAGAAATAAAAAACTATTGTAGATCTAAAAAAATATCTTTAGCTGATTACGTATTTGAGATGGAAGATGAAGGCTTTCATGACTTTTTAGTTGAAATATGGGAAGCGATGAAAACGTCTATTATGAATGGCATTTCAACAAAAGGCGTATTACCGGGCCCATTAAAATTAAAAAGAAAAGCGCCATTTTTATATAGTCGTGATCAAGAAAAAGAAATGCCTGAAATTACTGAAAATAGACTTGTCAGCAGTTACGCATTCGCAGTTAGTGAAGAAAATGCGAGCGGTGGAGTGATTGTCACAGCACCTACATGTGGGGCTTGCGGAGTTCTGCCATCTGTTTTATACTATATGCATGAGAAACATCATGTCGTCACTCAAGAACGTATCATTAGAGGGCTTGCAGTTGCTGGCTTGATTGGAAACTTGATTAAGCAAAACGCATCGATTAGCGGGGCTGTAGCAGGTTGTCAAGCTGAAATAGGCAGTGCGTGTGCAATGGCAGCTGCAGCTCATGCAACTTTGTTTAACTTATCGATGGATCAAGTAGAATATGCTGCTGAAATTGCTATAGAGCATCATTTAGGTTTGACATGTGATCCAGTTAATGGGTATGTACAAATACCATGTATAGAAAGAAATGCGGTTGCCGCACTGCGTGCAATCGATGCTTGTGGATTAGCATTTTTCTTGACAGATTCAAGAAAAATATCATTAGATATGGTAATTCAAACCATGTATCAAACAGGTTTGGATATGCACACGTCCTACAAAGAAACCTCTCAAGGTGGACTTGCGTTTTACTTTAAGGAGGAAGAAGATGTTAACTGTTGGTAGTATTATTGAAGGCATGGCTGTTGATTTAGATTATCAAGGTCAAGGTGTTGTTAAATATGAGGGGTATGTAATTTTTGTACCTAAACTCATAGATGGTGAAGTTGCAGAAATTGAAATAACAAAACTCAAAAAAAGTTTTGCAGAAGGCAAGGTTAAGAGACTTATCACGAAGAGTGCTGATCGTGTTGAATGTGATGAAATTGAATTAGGTAGTTATGATTTGATCCACCTTTCACAAGAAAAACAAGATGCATGGCAAATCAAAACAACTTATGAGACCATTAAAAAAATAGCAGATATAGATTTTCCGATTAATCAAATTTTAACAACAAATCAAACAACACATTATAGAAATAAAAGTGTTTTTCATGTACTGAATAAGCCCTATCTAACACTAGGTTTATACAAAGATAAGAGTAATGAACTAGTCGCTGTAGATCACTTTATTTTGTCTGATCAAAAGACAAATGAAGTATTAAGTTTTATCAGTAAAAATCAAATTAAAGTAGATTCAAACAAACTCAAACACATCGCTTTTAGAACAAATAGCAAGTCAGAAATACTGATCACTTTGATTGCGACACAAGATAAATTTATGGGTAGAAATGATATTGTTTCTAAACTGATGACTATACCAAAAGTTGTAGGTGTAACAGTCAATGTTAAGGATCATCCAAAAGTTATATTTGGCAAAAAATCAAAAACATTATTTGGGTTAAATCGCATAACAGAAACACTTAACGGAATCGAGCTACAAATCAATGATCGATCCTTTTTCCAAGTTAATCTACCTGTTATTCAAATGGCATATCAATTGATTAAGGATCAAATTGAACCTAACGCTTCAATCGTTGATGCATATAGTGGAATCGGAAGCATCGGTTTTTACTTGCATGACAAAGTTAAAAAAATAACGATGATTGAATCTAACCCAGATAGTATTGAAATGGCAAAAAAAATTCTTAACAAGCATCAAATTGAACATGTAGATATCATTGATGATTTAGCAGAAAAAGTTATTCATTTATTAGATGCTGACTTTTTAATCGTAGATCCACCAAGACAAGGTTTAAGTGAAAAATTGATTGAACAGGTTATTGAAAAATCATTTAGAAAAATCTTTTATTTATCTTGTGACGTAAAAACTTTAGCTAAAAATATTGCATCACTTCAACCTGCTTATGAATTAAAAAAAGTTATTCCAATCAAAATGTTTTATCAAACATCTGAAATAGAAACACTTGCTATACTTGAAAAAAAATAAAACCGCATTTGCGGTTTTTACTTTCTAACAAAAGGATTATTATTTTTTTCATGAAAGATTGAAGTAGGCTTTCCATGTCCTGGATAGACGATAACATCATCATCAAATAAATCATATATTTTTTTAACACTTTGATAAATGATTTTAGAGTCTGATAATGGAATATCTGTTCTACCGATACTTTGAAAAAAGAGTGTATCACCAGAAAACAAAACACGATCATTATATAAAACAGTACTACCAGGTGAGTGACCTGGAGTTTCATAAACAATAAAAGTTTTACTTGAAAACTGAATTTCGTCACCCTCGTTGACCCATTGATCAACAGGTGTTATATAACCCAATTGATTATATGAAGGATTATCAATCCACATACTATCTTTTCTTGGTGCATAAACTTTCGGATTATATAATTCCTTTAACTGCTTAACACCACCGATATGATCAAAATGACAATGAGTTATATAAATCGCCTCAACATTTAAATCATTTGAATTAACATAATTGATAACATCTTGGCTTTCATAACCAGGATCAACAATTAAAGCATTCTTGTTTTCTGAAAGGATATAGCAGTTACTTCTTAAATTCCCCAATGTTATTTTTTCTATTTTCATATCTATCACCTTTCATATTATATCATGTATGCGTTATCTTAATCGTATTACAAGCATTACTTATTAAAAAAAAGTATAATAAGAAAGGTAAGGAGAGATATATATGAAAATAGCAAACAATTATACAGAACTCATTGGAAATACACCATTACTGAGACTTAATCGATATGAAAAATTAATTGATAGTCAAGCAGAAATCGTTGCAAAATTAGAAAACTTCAATCCATTAAGCAGTGTCAAAGATCGTTTGGCATTAGCATTAATTGAATCTATAGAAAATCTAGGGATTGTTGATGAAAATACAGTATTTGTCGAACCAACCAGTGGAAACACAGGCATTGGATTAGCATTTATTTGTGCTGCGAAAAATTATAAATTGATTCTTACAATGCCTGACACAGTCACAAAAGAACGTGTTCAAATCGTTCGTGGTCTTGGGGCTGAGGTTATTTTAACTGATGGAACCAAAGGTATGAAAGGTGCCATTGCAAAAGCAAATGAAATCAAATCACAAGGTGATAAATATATTATCCCTATGCAATTTGAAAATTTAGCAAATCCAGAAATACACAGAAAAACAACAGCAATTGAAATACTCAATGATACAAATCGACAAATCGATATATTCATCGCAGGAGTTGGTACTGGGGGTACAATCACTGGTGTTGGAGAAGTACTCAAAAAAGAATTAAAAAATATACAGATTATTGCAGTTGAACCATCTGATTCACCAGTTTTGTCAGGAGGCGAGCCTGGTCCACATAAAATTCAAGGTATTGGTGCAGGGTTTGTACCACCTATATTAAATCTTGAAATCATCGATGAAATCATTCAAGTTACAAATAATCAAGCAATCGAAACAACAAGAACACTCGCGAAAACAGAAGGTGTCTTTATGGGCGTATCATCAGGAGCAGCATTATATGCAGCCTCAATTATAGCGAAACGAAAAGAAAATAAAGGGAAGAGGATTGTTGTAGTTTTACCTGATACAGGTGAAAGATATTTATCTACAACATTATACGAATACGATGTTTAAATGCACGCAAGAAGATGTAAGAGCTGCGAAAAAGTTTGACCCTGCTGCACCATGTTGCCTAATGATATTTCTAGCATATCCTGGTGTTATAGCATTGAGAAGACACAGATTTGCGCATAAACTATACAATAAAGGATTTAAAAACTTAGCAAGATGGATTTCATACAAAACAAGGAAGAAAACAGGTATTGATATTCATCCAGCAGCAAAAATCGGTCATGGGGTTTTTATTGACCATGGTATGGGTGTTGTTATCGGTGAAACTGCTGTTGTTGGTGATCATTGTGTTTTATATCATGGTGTCACATTAGGTGCGAACACTTTTGATAAAGTAGATCGTCATCCAAAACTTGGAAATAATGTTATTGTATATGCAAATGCCACCATTATTGGACCGATAAAAATTGGTGATAACAGCATTATTGCTGCCAATGCAGTTGTTGTCAAAGATGCACCACCTTTTAGCAAATTAAAGGGAATTCCCGCGCATAGAAACAGTTGACAAATCAGCTGTTTTTTTCTTATTTATTATAAAACACACGACTGTTTATAATCTTAATCATATTCTTTGACTTTAACAGTTATAAAACTTAAAATGAATCATGTTAATCATCGAAGATTTTAGGAGAAAACAAAATGAAGAAAATGATATTAACGCTTGTTATGTTTTTTGTGACCACTATATTAACCGCTTGCCAGTTTGGTAACGCTGGTGGAGATAAAGTTATTACTGTTTATACAGAAAGACATTACGACACAGACCAATTGTTATATGATAGATTTACAGAAATAACAGGTATTAAAGTAAATCTAATTAGAGATGGCGCTGATCAACTCATTACTCGTATGGATAATGAAGGTGAAGATTCACCTGCAGATGTCTTAATTATTGCTGATGCAGGGCGTTTACATCGTGCCAAAGAAATGAATTTGCTTCAACCAGTAACATCAGATTTGTTAGATGAACATGTACCTAACAAATATAAAGATGTAGATGATTATTGGTATGGGTTGACAATGAGAGCAAGAGTTTTCGTATACCATCCAGACCGCGTGGATGTAAGTGAACTATCAACTTATGAAGATTTAACAGATTCAAAATGGGCAGGACGTATCATCACTAGAACATCTACAAACATCTATAACCAAAGTTTAATGGCAGCAATGATAGAAATTTTAGGTGAACAACAAGCAAGAACTTGGGCATCTGGTTTAGTTCAAAATTTCGCAAGAGATCCTCAAGGCAATGATAGAGACCAAGCGAAAGATGTTGTTGCTGGTGTAGCTGATTTAGCTATTATGAATACATATTATATTGGAAGAATGTTAAACTCAAGTGATCCATATGAAGTTGAAGTAGGCGAAACTGTAAGAATCTTTTTCCCTAATCAAGAAACGACAGGAACACACATTAACGTTAGTGGCGCAGGTGTTGCAACACACTCAAAAAATGTTGATGAAGCAATTCAATTAATAGAATTTTTAACAAGTGAAGAAGCACAAAGGTCATACGCAGATGCAAATTATGAGTATCCAATTAATCCTGCTATTGAACCACATGACTTATTGAAGTCTTGGGGAAGTTTCATAGCTCAAGATATACCACTTAGTAAACTTGGTGAACATAGTGTACAAGCAACCATAATCATGAATGAAGAAGGTTGGAAGTAACTAGAATTTAAAGGATGTGTATTTTATCATAAGCACTAAGATAAAACGCCATTTTAATATTTTTACCATTATGAGTATTGTCATTGGCGTTTTAATATTATTGCCTATTGTCAATATTCTTTTTGAGTTTTTTGGTCCAAGTACTTCTACTTGGGAACATATAAAAACACACTTATTAAAGGAATATATAATAAATTCAATAGTTTTGATTATAATTGTTTCAATCATATCATTAATCATAGGATTCACAGCAGCTTATTTTGTTGCTAGATATGATTTCAAAGGACGCAAATTTTTAAGTTGGATGCTTGTCATACCATTAGCTATACCCTCCTATATTGCAGCATATGTTTATGCAGATATGGTCAGCTATACTGGGACATTCTCAAGACTAATGCGAACAATAGGCATACCAGGACAAATTAATATCATGAATATGACTGGTGCCGCATTAATATTTGCATTTACTCTATATCCTTACATTTATATATTGACGTTAAGCGCATTATCAAGGCAAAGTTCTTCATACATTGAAAGTGCAACTTTACTTGGTGCGAACAAATGGAAAAGGTTGATTTCTGTAACAATCCCACTCGTTAGACCAGCACTCGTAGCAGGATCATTATTAGTTATTTTAGAAACATTAAATGATTATGGTGTTGTTCAATACTTTAATGTTCGAGTTTTTAGTTTTGCAATCTTTAATGCATGGTTTTCTTTAGGTGATATTAATAGTGCGATTAGATTGTCAGCATACCTAATGATTCTTGTCTTTGGTGTTATTTTAATAGAACGCATTTTAAGAGGAAAAAGACAATATAGCATGCACGTTAAAACAAAATTAATTAATAGACGTAAAATCCATGGTTGGAAACATGTTGGAGTAACTTCATTTTTATGGTTCGTCTTAGCCATTGGATTTATCATTCCATTTTTACAATTAATTTGGTATTTATTCTTAACTTTCCAAAATGTATTCAACATGAGATTGTTAATAGCAACCATGAATACTGTTGTTAATTCAGTTATAACCGCTATATTTATTGTCGTTATCGCATTATTTATGGTGAATTTCAGCCGAATGAGAGCAAGAAGTAAAATAAGCAAATCATGGGTCAAGTTAGCAAATTTAGGTTATGCTATACCTGGCGCGGTCATCGCAGTAGCAGTTCACGTATTTTTCGTAGACATTGATAGATTATTAGCTCCAATTTACTCAATACTGATTCCAAATGGACCTACACTTGTAATCACATTGAGTTTATTTACCCTCATTTTTGCCTATGTTTTAAGGTTCTTATCCATAGGATTTAATAGCATCGACAGTCAATACGAAAAAATAGGAACGAAATTTACTGAATCTGCATATATGCTAGGATCAAGTAGACTAGATGCCTTAATACGCGTTGATATACCTTTAATATTACCCGGCTTAATTGGAGCATTTATATTAGCATTTGTAGATATCATTAAAGAATTACCATTAACTTTAATATTAAGGCCTGCTAACTATGACTCTTTATCCACAATGGTTTATATTTATGCAAAAGATGAAATGATTCAAGAGTCAAGTTTGGCATCGTTAATACTAATCACAATAGCTGGTGTGTTAATTTATATCTTGACACACTATAAGAAGGGATTGTTCAATAATGTATATTGATATCAATAAAATTGATTTTGAATATGATAAAAACAATTTGGTTTTATGTAGTTGCTCAACAGGCATAGAACAAGGAGAAATTGTTGCTATATTAGGTAAAAGCGGATCTGGTAAAAGTACATTATTAAGAGTACTATCAGGTCTTGAAATACCTAAAAATGGAGAAATCACAATCGATGGGGAAATCTTAGTTTCTAACCGTCATTTTGTCGAACCTAATAAAAGAAAAATAGGCATGGTTTTTCAAGATTATGCGCTTTTTCCACATTTAAATATAATACAAAATATTCAATATGGTTTAATGAAAAAATCAAAAGAAGAAAAAGAAAAAATAGCATTAGAAATGCTTAAATTAATTAGTTTAAATGAGAAGTATACAAAGTATCCTCATGAACTATCTGGAGGTCAGCAACAAAGAGTTGCTTTGGCAAGAGCACTTGCTCCAAATCCTAAAATGCTCCTTTTAGATGAGCCATTTAGTAACTTAGATAAGGATTTAAGAAAGCAGATTAGGCAAGATTTAAAACGTATTATGAATCAACAAAACATGTCATGTATTTTTGCAACTCACGACTATGAGGATGCAAAAGATATTGCAAATCGAATTTTGTATTTAGAAGATGGAAAGATTGTGAAAATTGAGAAAAATGTATAATCATCGTTTATATGAATATATAATTGACAAAAAAATGAAAATTTGATATCATTAATTGAGTTTTAGGAGGAAATATATGATCTGGGTAGACTATTTAGCAATTATCGTAGCAATCTTACTTGTTATTACCGTGTTGTTACAACACTCACAAGACAATATTAAAGATGCTTTTAGTGGTGAAAAATCTGAATTATTTAAGAACAGAAAGACTAGAGGATTAGAATTATTTTTAGTTAGAGCTTCTGCTGTACTTGCTGTTTTATTATTTGTGTTTGTTGTATTATCAAACAACCTACACTAAGAATTCAAAATATCACACAAAAAATTAGCTAAAAGTGTTTCTTAGGAAGCACTTTTTTCATCAAAAAGGTGATTGAATGCCACAACGTTATTTTGTAAATGAATTAAATGATACGATTACTGGTCAAGATGCACACCACATCACAAAAGTGATGAGAATGAAAACAGGTGATGAGGTTATTGTTTGTCATCAAAGGTCTTGTTTTTCAGTATCTTTAGACATCAATCAACAAGAAGTACGTTATAAAATTATTAAGAAATTAACAAATCCAGTAACCGTTGATATAACTCTGATCCAAGGGTTACCAAAACATCCGAAAACAGAAACTGTTGTTAAATATGCTACTGTCTATGGTGTATCTAGCATTATTTTTACACCAATGAATCGAAGTATCGCAAAACTTGAAAATAGTGATAAAAAGTTATCAAGGCTAAAACTTATAGCAAAAGAAGCTTCAGAGCTAGCACATCGATTTGATGTGCCAGATATTTTAATGATTCAATCATTGAAAGATCTCGATTTATCAGTCTATGATTTTGTTTTGCTCGCAGATGAAAATCAGAAAACAACATCGTTGAAAGATGCGTTTAATATAGATATTTCAAACCTAAAAATTGCAGTAATAATTGGTCCAGAAGGTGGTATTTCTGATCAAGAAAGACAATTATTACTATCACAAAAAGTTGTCCCTGTTTCTTTAGGGCAATATATTTTACCAACAGAAATCGCAAGCCTATATGTACTGAGTTACCTATCAGTTAAAAATTCATAAATATTTTTGACAAATCAAATAAAATCATATATAATGAATAAGGCTAATCAATCTAAGCGTGAGAGGAGGGCAGACAATGCCTAAAACAGTCGTTCGCGAGAAAGAATCAATTGAAGATGCTTTACGTCGCTTTAAACGTGATGTTTCTAAGTCAGGAAACCTCCAAGAAGCACGCAAACGTGAATTTTATGTGAAACCTAGTGTTGCACGTAAAGATGCACAGCGCGCAGCACGCAATAAGAAAAAATAACGTATAACTAAATACGCACCTTTTGGTGCGTTTTTATATGAATCATTAAAAAAAAGTACTGTTGTGCTTTTTTATTTTTTTGGCTGTGGTATAATAATATCACGGTAAGGAGCGGATTTAATGAAATTAAATCAACAAATTCATCATGCTGAAGCAATCGCAAGATTAGTAGGCATACAAGATCGTAATCTATTGGTTTTCAAACAATATTTAGGTATTAATGTTTCTCTGATGGGCTCCGAGATTATTACGGATGCGAAAAAAGAGATGATACCGTTGTTGGAAGCTATTTTTGCTGTATTAATAGAATTGGCTGAACATCAAGTTCAATTAACTGAAAGAGATGTTATGTACATTATTAAACTAGGTGAAAAAAATGAACTTGAGAATGTTTTTGATTTATATCGTAATCGTAAAAAGATATTAGTTAATGATCATGGTAGATCAATATATCCGAAAACATTTAATCAAAGAACATATGTGGATGCTATTTCGAATTACGATTTAGTTTTAGGTGTGGGTCCTGCGGGAACAGGTAAAACATATTTGGCTGTTGCACAGGCTGTTGCCGATCTAAAAAATAATAAAGTTAAAAAATTAATCTTAACAAGACCTGTTGTAGAAGCAGGAGAAAATCTAGGATTTCTTCCAGGTGATTTGAAAGAAAAAGTTGATCCATACTTAGTACCACTTTATGATGCACTATATGAAATGCTTGGTATGCAAACAACCATGAGCCTTCTTGAAAAAGGTGTTATTGAGATTGCCCCACTAGCGTATATGAGAGGTAGAACTTTAGAAAATGCTTTTGTTATTTTAGATGAAGCACAAAATACAACAAAAGTTCAAATGAAGATGTTTTTAACTCGTCTAGGATTCGCATCGAAAATGGTCATCACTGGAGACCCATCACAAACTGATTTACCAAAAGGATCTAGCGCTTCAGGATTGAATCAAGTTTTAAAGATCTTATCAGGCATGGATGATATTCAAATCATTCAATTTGATAAAATTGATGTTGTTAGACATCCTTTAGTACAACGTATTCTTGAGAGGTATGAAACAAATGAGAATTAATCTACATAATCAAACTCAAGAAGATATTATTGAAGTTGAAAGTTTATTAAAAAGAATATTCAAACCAATTAGAGAAAAAAACAACTTACAAGTTATATTTGTTACACAAAATGAAATTCAAGAATTAAATAAAAAATTTCGTAATATCGATCGTCCTACGGATGTATTAAGTTTTATAAATGATGATGAAGATGATAAATCATTAGGAGATGTTTTTATATCTTTAGAACAAGCAAGAATTCAAGCAAAAGAATTTGAACATTCATTGGAAAGAGAAATCGGATTTCTAGCTGTACATGGGTATCTACATTTAAAAGGGTATGATCACTACACGAAAGCTGAAGAAGAAATCATGAAACAAGAGCAAGAGAAAATATTGAAAAAAGCAAAATTGGAAAGGAGCTAACATGAAAAATTTAGAACAAGCAATGATTGCAAGAGAACGTGCATATACACCATATTCGAATTTTAAAGTTGGCGCAGCTATCTTATTAAAAGATGGCACCTACATACACGGAGCAAATATAGAAAATGCATCATTTGGATTATCTAATTGTGCTGAAAGAAGCGCATTATTCTCATTATATAGCCAAGGATTTAAAAAAGAAGATATCGTGTCCATAACAATTGTAGCAAATGATAATGGACCTGTATCACCATGTGGTGCATGCAGACAAGTTATGCATGAGTTGTTGCCTAGAGATGCGAAAATAATCCTTGCAAATACAAAAGGTGAAACTATGGAAACAACAACAGATGGTTTACTTCCATACGCATTTGTATTGGATGAAAAGCCAAATGAGTAATCATAAGTCTGGATTCATTGCAATTGTCGGTAGACCAAATGTAGGAAAATCAACATTACTAAATGCAATCATTGGTGAAAAGATTGCAATTATGAGTCCGAAACCTCAAACAACAAGAAATCGAATATTAGGAGTACATACCAAAGAAAATTATCAAATGGTTTTTGTAGATACTCCAGGTATGCACAAAGGAAAAGATTTGCTGAACAAAACAATTGATAAAGTTGCTGTAGCAAGCATTCATGATGTTGATGTCGTCTTATTTGTTGTTGATACAATCAAAGGTGCTGCTGAAGAACATATTATGAATCATTTCAAGTATTTAAAAATCCCAGTATTTCTAGTGATTAATAAAATTGATGAACTCAAAGGAAAATCAGGTATCGATGAAGTGATTTTGTCTTATTTAGGGTCTTATGATTTTGAAGGAGTCATACCTATATCTGCGAAAGATAAAACTTTTTTAGATCGACTTGAAGAAACACTAGTCCCATATTTAGAAGAAGGTCCTTTGTTTTTCCCTAAAGAAATGAAAAGTGATCAAAGTGAACAAAAACTGATGTCGGAACTTATTAGAGAGAAAATTTTATATCATACTGAACAAGAAGTTCCACATGCGGTTGCTGTTGTCATTGAATCATTAGCAGAAAATCCTGAGTTGAATACTGTCGATGTTTCCGCATTAATTATTGTTGAACGTGCAACTCAAAAACAAATATTAATCGGTAAAGCTGGCGATAAAATTAAAAAAATCGGAACAGAAGCAAGAAAAGAAATTAATCAGTTGTTAAATACTAAAATACATTTAACGCTTTGGGTTAAAATCAAAAAAGACTGGAGAAATCGTCCAAACGATTTAAAAGCTTTTGGATATGGAGAAGACGTTTAATGGAAGGTCTTATCTATAAGGTTCAACCTTATCTTGAAAGTGCAAGACTTCTATTTGTGTATACACCAAACGGCAAAAAAACTTTACTTGCTCAAGGTTCACAAAAAATCAATCAGTCATCAAGAGTTTTAGCACAATACTTAACTCATATAGAGTTTAAAGACCAAAATAAATCTTTCATCACTTTAGCTGAATCCAAAATCATCAATGATTTCTCTAAAATTAAAGAAGATTATGCTCAAACCAAAAGCGCTGCACTCATATTAGAGATCATTGATCAACTTATCGTTGATAATTATAATCATCAACACATATTTCAAGAAATGTTGCTAGCTCTAAATGGCGATAATATGGTTACATCATCTTATAGTTTTGCACTTAAGATATTAAAACCTTTAGGTTATGAACTTAATCTTAATGCGGATGGTAGAAAAGTATTAGGTTTCAACATTGATAAAGGTGGATTAGTTTATAAAGGAGAAACAGATATTATTGATCTGGATCTTCAAGCTTCTATCACACTTTTAAAACTTTACTACAAGCCATATCATGAGTTAGAGGAACATGAATCAGAGATTTTGACTAAAATAAAAGAATTTATTTTAAAATATTACCAGTTTCATTTACAAACGACATTAAAAAACCTACAATAGACGTTAAAGGATGTGTTCATATGGTTACATTAGATCAAATTGTACAATACGCAAAATCAACAGGATTTATATTTCAAGGAAGCGAACTCTATGGAGGATTAGCAAATACTTGGGATTATGGTCCTTTAGGAAGTTTATTAAAGAAAAACATTAAAGATGCTTGGACATTAAAATTTCAAAGAGAAACACCAAATAATGTGTTACTTGATAGCTCAATCCTTCTCAATAGTGAAGTATGGAAAGCAAGCGGACATGTTGGTGGTTTTAGTGATCCATTAACAGAATGTAAGAGTTGTAATCAACGCTTTAGAGCTGATCAACTGATTGAAAATCACGACAATACATTAAATGCAGATGGATGGGATACTGATAAAATGTATCAGTATTTAGTTGAACATAAAGTACCATGTCCAAATTGCGATAAATCAGATTACTTACCGATTAGAAAATTCAATATGATGTTTCAAACATACCAAGGTGTTATTTTAGAACAAGCAAATCAAATCTTTTTACGTCCTGAAACTGCACAAGGTATCTTTATCCAATTTAAAAACATTCAAAGATCAACAAGAAAGAAAATACCATTTGGTGTTTGTCAAGTCGGTAAAGCATTTAGAAATGAAATTACACCAGGTAACTTCATTTTTAGAACGCGTGAATTTGAACAAATGGAATTAGAGTATTTTGTTAAACCAGGAACAGAATTAGATTGGTTTGATTATTGGAAAACATATTGTATGGATTGGTTAGTCAATTTAGGGTTAAGAAAAGATGATTTAGCTTTTGATGATCACAGTCCAGAAGCTTTAAGTCATTATTCAAATGCAACCACCGATATTAAATATCGTTTCCCATGGGGTTTTGATGAACTTTGGGGTATTGCGTCACGCACAGACTTCGACTTAAAAGCTCATCAAACACATTCTGGTGAAGACTTAACTTATTTAGATCCAGAATCAAATGAAAGATACTTACCTTATGTCATTGAACCTTCAGTAGGTGTTGAACGTTTATTGTTGGCATTTTTAACAAGTGCTTATGATGAAGAAACACTAGATAACGGAGATATAAGACAAATACTGCATATACATCCAGCATTGGCCCCATATAAAGCTGCAGTCTTACCTTTGATTAAAAAGAGCCATGGTGAAAAAGCATTTGCTGTTTATCAAATGTTATCCAAATATTTTGATGTTTCATACGATGAGACACAAAGTATCGGTAAACGATATCGTAGACAAGATTCTATTGGGACATATCTATGTATCACAGTCGATCACGACACAGAAAAAGATGAAACGGTTACCGTAAGAAATAGAGATACAATGGAACAAGTAAGAATACCAATTAATGAATTAAAAGCATATATAGAAGAAGCTGTGAAATTTTAGAAACAAGGAGGAATACCATGGATGATAAACTCATTATTGAAATTAATGAGAAGACGCCTATCGTTGATTTAGTCAGCGAGTTTGTGTCTCTTCAAAAACGTGGTAAGAACTTCATGGGTTTATGTCCTTTCCATCAAGAAAAGACTCCGAGCTTCTCTGTTTCACCGGAAAAAAACATAGCGAAGTGCATGTCTTGTGGTGAAGGTGGAACACCGATTAATTTCTATCGAAAGATTAAAAATATATCTTTTGATGAAGCTGCTCAAGAATTAGCAGAAAGAGCAGGTATTACGATTAAAAAAACAAAAGTGAAGAAAGACCCTTATGCACAATATTATGAGTTGATGAACGAAGTTGCTTCATTTTATCAATTTAATTTAAAAAACAGTGAAAAAGGTCAGGAAGCACTTAAATATTTATATAATCGACAAATGACTGATGAACTCATTCTCCATTTCAAAATGGGTTATGCACCTTCATATGGAGATACATTATATCAAGTCCTAAAGGACAAAAATTATGCTGTATCGGATATGATTAAATTAGGTGTTGTTAAACAAGCAGATGATGGTTCATATTATGATTTATTTAGTGATCGTGTTATCTTCCCAATCACAAACCCTAAAGGTGATGTGGTTGGATTGAGTGGTCGAACACTCAATCCAAAGGATCAGGTTAAATACATCAATAGTCCAGAAACAGTTATCTTTAAAAAAGGTTTACTATTATATCACTTTTATGAAGCCTTAAGTGAGATTAGAATGTCAAAACAGGTTATACTATATGAGGGATTCTTTGATGTGATTAGTTCTTATGCTGCTGGTGTGAAAAACGGTATAGCAACCATGGGGACAGCATTAACTAAAGACCAAGCAAAACTCATTAAATCTGTGACACAATCAATCATTATTGCTTATGATGGTGATCAAGCAGGTTTGAAAGCAGCAGATCAAGGAATACCCGTACTAGAAAAAGAAGGACTAAAAGTAGAAGTCCTATCGATTCCTGAAAAAATGGACCCAGATGAGTTTATCAATGCTTACGGTCCAGAAAAATACGAGATGCTCTTTGGTGAGTATACTCAGGATTCATATGCGTTTAGATATCAATATTACAAACGAGACAAAAACTTACAAGATGCAAACGACATGAAAGAATTTAAAAAACAAGTGGTTCAAATGATTCAGTCTTCAGATAGTTCAATTCAGTCATTTTATATTCAAAAACTATCTAAAGAGCTCAATATACCTGTTGAAGAACTCAAAGTTAAACCTAAATTAACAACGATTGTTGAGCCAAGAATACCAAAACAAGAAAAACCGAAAATATTGAACCGAAATGAAAGAGCTGAACGTTTAGTCATTTTTGCGATGTTAAAGTCAAAAGAAATATGTGAATATGCATCGAAAAAATTAAAACCAAATGATTTTGCAGATCATATTACAGCAGCAATCAGAATTAGAATCGAAAATTATTATGAAGATCACCTAGATTTAGATATTAACGATTTTCTAGATACACTAACAAAAGACCAAAGAGATTATGTTGAAAATATATTGTTTAAAGACATGTTTTGGGTAGACAAAATAGATGTACTTGAAAAAAATGAAATAGATAAATATATAGATCTCATCAAAGATGCTAGTTTATGGAGACGCTATACATATTTAAAAGACAAAATTGCAAATCTTGAAGATTATAATGCAGCATTAGTTGAAGAAAGAGACAAGATTAAACGTTTATTGATGAATAAAAAATAGGAGGAATCACATTGAAACAAGAAAAAATTATTGCACAATTAATAAAAAAAGCTGGTAAAGAGAAATTCTTAAGTCATGAGGATGTATTACCCTTTGCAGAACCAGGTAGTGAAGATTATTTTGAAATAGAAAGAGCATTGCTTAATGAAGATATTGATATCATTACTGAAGACGAACTTGAGGAAGTAGTAGATGATGAAGAACAAGCAGATGTTTTAGAAATAGATGAAGATGATGAAGTTGATTTTGATATTGAAGAAGATGAACCAGATGACTTATCATTAAGTGGTCTTGAAGTCGAAGAAGAAGAACTGATTAATATCGATACTATCGCATCAACGATTAAAATAGATGATCCTGTACGGATGTACTTAAAAGAAATTGGGCAAATCCCATTATTGAATCAAGAAGAAGAGCAAAAATATGCGATTGCAGTTTCTAATGGTCGTTATGCAAAAGAACAACTTGATGAAATCAAACAAGGCCTTTTAGAATTGCCTGATGAAGATGTTGAAGAATTAAGAAGAGCTCTTGAAAAAGCTCAATATTCTAAAAACAAACTCGTAGAAGCGAACTATCGTTTAGTCGTATCAATTGCTAAAAGATATGTAGGTAGAGGATTATTGTTTTTAGACCTTATTCAAGAAGGTAATATGGGTTTGATGAGAGCAGTCGACAAATTCGATTATGAAAAAGGATTTAAATTTTCTACATATGCTACTTGGTGGATTCGTCAAGCGATTACTCGTGCTGTTGCTGATCAAGCTAGAACAATCCGTATTCCAGTTCATATGGTTGAAACCATTAATAAAATGATTCGTATCCAAAGACAATTAATACAAGACTTAGGGCGCGAACCATCATTAGAAGAAATTGCTCAAAAAATGGGGATTACTCCAGAAAAAGTTCAAAATATTCAAAGAATTGCCAAAGAACCTATTTCACTTGAAGCACATGTAGGTGAAGAAGAAGATTCATCATTAGGTGATTTTATTTCTGATCCAAATGCTTTAACACCACATGAATTTATGCTACAAGAAATGGTACGTCAAACATTAGATGAAGTACTTGAAACTTTAACAGATCGTGAAGAAAAAGTTTTACGTCTAAGATATGGTTTATTTGATGGTAAGAATCATACATTAGAAGAAGTAGGGCGCGAATTCGGTGTAACACGTGAGCGTATTCGTCAAATTGAAGCGAAAGCATTAAGAAAATTAAGAAGTCCTTCAAGACAAAACAAACTGCGCGAATTCTATTATGGCAAGAAGTAAAAGAATTGAATTTCTAGCAGAATTAACCAAAGGACATCATCATGTACTAGACATAGGGACAGATCATGGGTTAGTTTTAAAAATTGCATTTGAAAAAGGATATATTGAAAAAGCGATTGCCAGCGATTTACGTGAAAAACCGTTAAAACAAGCTGAAAAAAACTTGAAAAACTATCCGACATCGTTTATCAAGTCGGATGGTTTTTTGAATGTTAAAGAAAAATTTGACTTAGCGATAATTGCAGGTATGGGTTCTTACTTAATTTGTGATATTCTAGATCATGCTCCAAACAGTGAAATCACATATCTTTTACAACCCAATGATAAAATTGAAATACTACGAGCATATTTAATGAAACACCATTTTAAAATAATTGATGAATATTTGATTTTTGACAAGTTTTATTATGTCATTATTAAAGCGATAAGAGGCAAAATGGTATTAAATGAAAGTGATTTATATCTAGGCCCAATTCTCATGACTAAACCCGAATCTAGGGTATATTATAACCATAAAATAAAGCAAATTGAAAAAATTATAGTTAAAGCGGATTCAAAAAGAAAAGAAGAATTAGAAAATCTATTAAAAATATATAAATCGATATGACATTTAATAAATTAAATAACTTTACATCCATGTAAAAATTCGTTACAATAAAGAGTGGACAATGCGTCATTTATTGAGGAGGAAATGAAGTTGAAAGAGTATAGAACATTACAAAAATTAGATCGTTCACTGCAAGCTTTTCGTCGTAGTGGTGTTTATAGAAGAATTCATACTGAATTGAGTGATGCAGATATAATGGTTTTATTTTGTGTTGCATTTTGTGACCTTAATCAAAAAATCAAATTATCCGATGTCGCGAAAACACTTCGCGTAACATTACCTGCAATTACACATAAGGTCAATGACTTAGTTGAAAAGAAATATTTAACAAAAGAAACATCGACAAAAGATTTACGTGTCACCTATATTAAGCTTACACATGAAGGTAAGGCTTTTGTTGAGTCAGTTCAAGAAGCATATTATAAACCATTAAGGGTTTTAGCTGATCACTTAGGTGAGGAAGATACTAAAGAACTGATGCGTTTATTAGATAAGATAAGCCAATTAGGAAAGATTTAAGTCTTTCCTTTTCATTAGAAAGCTGGAGAAATTTTGATTAAAGCACTCAAATTTTTAAAACCTTATAAATGGGGGGTTCTCCTTGTATTTGCTCTAGTCGCACTTAGAGCTTTTTTAGATTTATTGCTGCCAATGATTCTAGGTTGGTTAGTTAATGAAGGTATTGGTTTAGGTGATGCAACGATTGATCCTAATATCGCTAAAATTTGGGAATATGCTCTATTAATGCTTGGAGCAACTATTTTGAGCATTATATTTACAATTATTAGTGGCTATATGGAATCTAAAATATCTGCTGCATTTGCGGTTGACTTAAGAAGAGCTGTCTATAAAAAAATCGAACAATTTTCACTTCGTGAGATGGACCACTTTACAACATCATCATTAATCACAAGATCTACCAATGATATTCAACAGTTACAAAATATTGTTAACACACTACTAAGAATGGTCATATTAGCACCTTTCTTAGCTGTTGGTGCAATTGCATTTTCTATTGCACAACACCCAACATTATCGATGCTTTTAAGTGTTTCAATTATTAGTTTAGTTGTGATGCTTGCAATCATTTTTACGATTACATTACCAAGATTCCAATTGATGCAAAAATTAATTGATAAATTAAACCTTAGAACACGAGAAAATTTAAGTGGATTACGTGTCGTTCGCGCATATAATACACAAGAATTTCAAGCACAAAGAATTGACGAAGCTAGCCAAGAATCTAAAAATCTTAATATATTTGTGAATCGTATTATGAGTATGATGTGGCCAACAATGGGATTGATTATGGGATTGACAAGCCTTGCTATTGTCTATTTGGGTTCTAGATACTTTATTGGAATCGATGGGTTTGATCCAGGTTCTATGATGGCATTAATGCAATATTCAATGCGTGCGATTATGGCATTCATGTTTTTAACAATGATTTTTATTATGATCCCAAGAGCTGCTATATCAGCAAAACGTGTGATGGAAGTTCTTGAAATGGAAATTGAAATCAATGATCCAGAGGACCCCATCGCTTTACCAAAAGATATGAAAGGTGAAGTTGAGTTTGATAATGTGACTTTTAAGTATCCAGATGCTCACGCACCAGTCTTATCAAATATCAGTTTCAAAGCTGCTGCAGGAAAAACTACAGCATTTATCGGATCAACTGGGTCCGGTAAATCTACATTGATTAATCTTATTCCACGTTTTTATGAACGAACTTCTGGAACAATAAAAATTGATGGCATTGATATAAAAAAACTTAGACAAGAAGACTTGCATAGTACAATGGGATATGTCCCTCAAAAAGGGATTTTATTTGGGGGTAGCATCAAAGGTAATATTTTGTTTGGAAATACAGACTACGATGATAACGTTATGATTGAAGCAGCACAAATAGCACAAGCTGAAACATTTATTCAGGAGATGGAAGATGGTTATGAACATAATATTTCACAAGGTGGTACAAATGTTTCTGGTGGACAACGTCAAAGACTAAGTATTGCTAGAGCAATCGCAAAAAACCCGTTAATCTATATTTTTGACGATTCCTTTTCTGCGCTTGATTATCAAACGGATCAAAAATTAAGAAAATTATTAGATGAGAAAATTAAAGCTACCAAACTCATTGTTGCTCAAAGAATCAATACCATTCGTTATGCAGATCAAATAATCGTTTTAGATCAAGGTACAATTGTTGGCAAAGGAACGCACCATGAATTACTAAAATCTTGTTCCGTGTATCAAGAAATTGCCTCCTCACAACTATCGAAGGAGGAAATGTAATATGGCCGACAAAAAAGATAACAAAAAATCCTCCTCATCAAGTCCTATCATGGGCGGAAGACGTGGTATGAGTTACACAGAAAAACCACAAGACTTTAAAGGCACAATGATTAAATTAGCGAAATATTTAAAACCATATGGTTGGCAAATTGGATCAGCTGGAGTTATGGCTATTATTGCTTCATTACTTGCTGTATTATCCCCTTGGTTACTAGGGTTAATTACATCTGAAGTTGCTGATGCTTTTAAATCATCTAGACCCATTGGTTTAATTTATATCATTGGGAATATCAATTTATCATTAGGTGAAATTGCATTAGTCATTGCGGGCACTTACGTATTAGCATCAGTATTCAACTATTTACAAGCCTTTATGCTGATTGGTATGACACAAAACTTAACGTATTCAATGCGTAAAGAATTATCAAGTAAATTAAATAAATTACCGTTAAAGTTTTTTGATGATCAACAGTTTGGTGATATCTTAGGCCGAGTAACCAACGATGTGGAAACCATTAATATGACCTTAACACAAAGTATATCTGAAATATTTAGATCAATTACATTAATCATTGGTATTTTCGTAATGATGATTGCTTTAAGTTATATACTTACAGGTGTTGTATTTATCACAACTGTTTTAGCATTGTTAGTTGCTAGAAAGTTCGTACAGTTATCTCAAGGATATTTTAGAGCACAAGCAAAATCTTTTGGTGAACTTAATGGTCATATTGAAGAAACATATAGTGGACATACGGTTGTTAAAGTATTTAACCACCAAAAGCAATCTGCTGAAAGATTTGAAGAAATCAATCATGACTTATATAAAAGTGCAGTAAAATCACAATTTATTTCAGGCATTATGTGGCCTGTACAGTTTTTTATTGGGAATATTGCATATATTGCAATTGCTGTTATTGGTGCATTTTTAGTCTTGACAACAAATCCATTAATTGCGATTCAAGTTGGTATCATTCAAACGTTTATTCAATACACAAGACAAATCAACCAACCCATTCAACAAATTGGAAGTATTGCAAATGTGCTTCAATCAACTGCAGCTGCTTCAGAACGTATATTTAACTTATTAGATGAAGAAGAAGAGTCCCCAGAAAGAGATGTATTAAGTTCTCTAGATGTTGAAAATATTAAAGGGCATGTTGTGTTCAAAGATGTTTATTTTGGATATGTTAAAGATGTTGATGTTATTAAAGGATTTAATGCAGAAATCAAGCCAGGACAAAAAGTTGCGATTGTTGGACCAACTGGTGCAGGTAAAACAACGATTGTTAATCTTTTGATGAGATTCTATGAAATCAAATCAGGAACGATTGAAATCGATGGAATTGATATTAGAAATATGAAGCGAGCAGATGTTCGCAAACTCTTTGGAATGGTGCTTCAAGATACGTGGTTATTCGAAGGGTCGGTATATGAAAATATCACTTATGGATCTAAAGATAAATCAATAGAAGAAGTTGAAAAAGCAGCTAAACTTGCACAAACAAATCACTTTATAGATTCATTATCAGGTGGTTATGAGTTTCAGTTATCAGAAGATGGCAGCAACATCAGTCAAGGTCAACGACAATTATTAACCATTAGTCGAGCAATGCTTGCAGATCGACCAATGCTTATTTTAGATGAAGCAACCTCCAGTGTTGACACGAGAACTGAAGTTTTAATTCAACATGCTATGGAAGCACTTATGGAAAATCGCACAAGTTTTGTTATTGCACATCGATTGTCTACAGTTAAAGATGCTGACATCATTTTCGTGATGAATGACGGTAATATTATTGAACAAGGTAAGCATGAAGAACTGCTTGATCAAAACGGATTTTACTCAAAATTATATTATAGTCAATTTGAAACAAATTAACACTTTACATTCGGCATTGATTGGGTTATAATAGTCAATGCCGACTATATGTGTTGCAATAGCTCAGCTGGATAGAGCAACGGCCTTCTAAGCCGTCGGTCGGGGGTTCGAATCCCTCTTGCAACGCCACTAAACAAATAACCCCGATTGACGGGGTTTTTTATTTTTCTATTTTTTTGTATTTTATTATAGATTAAAGAATTTAATTAAGTATTTTGCAATACCATCTTCATCATGTGTAAACTCTGTAACATCATTACCTACTTTTAGAACCTCTTCAACAGCATTTTTCATAGCAACACCATGTGTCGCATCTCTAATCATCTCAACATCATTAATACCATCACCAAAAGCTATCCAATACTGCGGATCAATTTCATAATGGTCGATAAGATATTTAAGTGCTGAAGATTTAGAAATATGTTTCAAATAAACCTCATAGATTGCATATTGTGTATCAGTACCCCATAATCGATAAGACAAAGTGTGACCAAAGTTGTCATCAATAAAAGTTTCAAATTGTTTTTGATATTTCTCATCAATTAGAAATACTAAACCAGTAGGTTCAATATCTAATGTTGTAAAGTCTGATTCAATAACATTTTTGCTATGCATCCCACTAAAATACTCTTCTAATTTTTTTTCATATTGATAAGCATAAACAACTTCATCAACACTGAAAAAAGAAGAAACAATAAATGATTTACTATAAGAAAATAATTTATGCATCATTTCTTTAGGAATAAATGTTTTTTGCTTTGCAAAACTAGAATCCATCGGATTTTCGATAGATCCACCATTATCAGTAATTAAGGCAGTATCAAGCTCTAATTCTCTATATTTACCGATTGCACCATTAAATGGTCTTCCGGTTGCTATAACAATAGTATGCCCTTGATTTTTAAGTTTTGTTAAAACTTCTTTTGATAATTTTGATATTTCACCTTTTCGGTCAAGTAGTGAACCATCTAAATCACATGCGATTAAATATTTCATGAATTTCACCTCTAGACCATTATCTCACAATTTGCTTTGATTTCAAGCGAATAGATAATAAAAAAGACATGTTTCCATATCTTTCTTGCTTATGTTGTCAACTTAGGATAAGTGAACCTAAACCCACTAAATCCTATTTCACCTGTAGAATCACTTTCGACATAGACGACAGTTGGTATTGCATAATCATAGAATAACGATTCATCCAAATCTGGATATAATTCAACATCATTTTGAAGTATTGAGTTATAAACTGTATAAACACCACCAGTAATATAAATGTTACCTTGTTGAGCAGAAAAATTTTGACTCAAAAAGTATGCAATACCACTTGTATTGTTATCTAAAATGATATCTTGTTCCGAGAAGACAAAACTTGGTCTTTCATAGGTTCCCAAGGTCATATTTTTAGCAAAATCAACATTACCATTAGCATAAATAGTTCCTTCAAGTCCTTGGACTCTACTACCTTGAGATGAATAAGTAACCTTGCCATTAACAACAACATTCCCATATAGTTTGCTACCAGCACTTAAGTTGAGGTCGCCATCAATAATCAGCATCAACCCGTTAGGTATCGTTAAATTCTTACCTCCAGTTATTGAAACATCATCTTCGATAATCCAATGTGATAAAACAGTTGGATTAGATTGACTTGTTAATAGTGTTCTTGGTACAATTTCAAAACCGTTATTACCCATAGATTGAAGTTTGATATAATCAACGATTTCTTGAAAAGAAGTTAAAGATTGATTCATCGATAGTTCTGGAAAATTGACTTTTAAATAATTAACTAAGTAGGAAGTTAATAAGCTTGAAGGTGTAATTAAAGGACTTAAATAAAAATCTGGTTCTTCACCTGTTTTCTCAAAAATGGTTTCATATGTATTAACCACCATTGTTGACCCAGTGATAAAACTTGTAACTTTTCTACCATTACTCAATGTTGATGAAACTGACCATAAATTGTTACCATACGGTTCTATTGAAACATCCATATATGATTCTAAAGAATTTAGATAGTCTTCATCCAATAGTTGATCTCTTACGATAATATTGAGAGTTGTTTCCACCTTTTGGACAGCATTGATATATGATTCGCTAGATTCTATACTGGTTTGAATCAATCGAGCTTGGAAAAAGACATAAGTTAAAAGGGTTGCTGTTGTCCCAAGGACAAACGCAACTACACCTAATACAGTTGGTAAACCTATACCTTTCTTGTTTTTTATTAATTTCATGTTCAAACCTCGCTTATGATCCTGGTATTTCTTGTTTTTCAAATGATTTACTTATCGTAAAAGGATACGTGTTTTCGTTATTAGAAATTAAAACAAAATAGAACTTCATACGAACGGTGTTTTGCAAAACTATTATTTCAATTGAACTATCTTCATGAAGCATAAACCCTCTTAATGATATTTCAGAATTATCTATATAAAAAGCATGATTTTTGATTTCAAATCTAAGCGTCAATGCAGGTTCATAAGTTTCTAACAAGATATTTTCGGTTTCCTCATCAAGCACATATGAAAAATGATTTTCAACAATGATACACTCAGTCGTGTCCAAGCATATCTGATAATCCGTTGCACCAAAACTCTGAAGTTTAGATTCTATTAAAGAAATCAAATACATACCTTCGGTGTTTGCTCTACTTTTCTCAGTAATTTTGTCACTCGCATTCAAAATAAATGAAATAAGAACCGAAAGCATGGATACCATCAATCCGAAAATGACGATAGCACCTAGCAACTCAAGTAATCCCAATCCCTTTTTATCCATATATCATACCTTCTAACTGGATTTTCCTAGAATTATGATAAACGACTTCAACAGTAAAATGAATAACTTTAAATTGAATAGACTGCTCGGTTGGTGATTGAAATATGATACTTACATTATAATCATATATTTGGTTATTGAGTTCATATTCAAAAAGTGAGCAAGATATAGGGTTATTGACATCACCACAATTTTCAATGTCAACGATAATATTATGATCACTCAACCATAAAGATAAGGTTTCATAATCATAATCTAAATAGATTTGATTTCTTATACGTGACCCAACTTCAACTGCAGCAATCTGACGATCAGAGGATATAACTTGATTACGAACAGTAGCAATAATTGTTATAGCAGTTGTAAGGGCTAGAGAAATGATAAAAACAGAAGCTAATGCTTCTAACATCGAAAAACCTCTATGATCTAGAATTTTCATATCCTCCATCACATCCTTTACACCTAACATTATATAATATTTGAGATTAAAGATTTGGTTTTAATTATTAAGAATAACTTAAATAGTGTCCAAAAACCAAACTATTTCACAAATATTTCATCATCTTTGCTATAATAAGGCTAAGTAGAGGTGGTTATATTGAAACGTGTAACAAGTTTTTTTAAACGCAACCTATATTTCATGGTTTCAGTGTTTGCTGTTTTTCTTGCAATCGTTTTTTCTATTGTCATCATGTCTATTTTCGATTTATCAAAAGATGTTGAAAAGACCAGTGTTGGTTTTATTTATTTAGGAAATTATGAACCTAACCAATATGAAACCATCTTGAGTCAACGTATTCAACAATGGAAAAATACTGCTGATTATAAAATCATTTATCAAAATAATGAGTATATTATTGACATTACTTGGTTTGATTTTGAGATTGATGAGACCATTAATCAAATCAGTGTAAATCAAAATAATCGAGCATTTTTTAGTTTATCTACAACTAATGATTTAGCTTTAAAAACAGAATTGGAAAACACATTTACAACCTCTATCGTTAATCAATTTGCATATCAATGGTTTATAGATGATTTATTAGAAGACATGGGGTCATTAAAAAATAGAAAAGTATATCATCTCATTGATTATCTTGATGAAACTGCCAGTCTTCATGTTATATCTGAAAAAATCGTATCGTCTATTGATAGCGAACATGTTATTTCAATATTAGAAAATGTTACTGAAATTAAAATTTTCGAGAACTCAAGATTTTCATTATTAAATTATTTAAAACACACTACACTAAGTAATACTCAATTAAGTGTTATTGCATCTGCAATGCAAGAATTAATGATTGAGACACATTTCAATGGTTTTATTTTTGAACAAAATCCAACCATGCCTGATTGGGCTGAAATAGGAAGTAATGTTAGAATACTAAAAGTTAATCAATTTGACTTTTCATTTTTCAATGGATTGAATCACAGTTATACAATTACGCTTGAAAAACTTACTGATACATCCATTGAGTTTAAACTTATTGGATATCCATATATAACAGAATACAAGGCAACTCAAAATATTGAGGTCATCATCCCATATCAAACTATCATCATTGAAAACCTAGAAATTGATGATACAACCCCAGAAGTCATTGTAACCGAAACCGATACTCACTTTATTTATCAAGTCATCACACAAACTGGTGTCGACGGTTTTGTTGTTTTCTTTTACCGTACCATAGACCCCAATCAATCAAATCCTTTGACATTAACATTATATAATGAACAGTATCTCCCTTTACAAGAATTAATTGAGCAAAATATTGTAGAAAAGGTAGGTGGTTAATATGGCATTAAGACGTATTGGCGACATATTACTTGATGCTAAAGTCATCACCGAAAATCAATTAAATGAAGCATTAGAAAAAAAAGAGCCTACAGAATTACTCGGTGAAACACTAAGCCGTTTGGAATATGCAACCGAAATGCAAATACTAAAAGCTTTAGAAGATTCAACGGGTGTTAAAAGAGTTGCATTATCAAATTTCACAATTGATGAGCAAGTGTTAGCAATGGTTAGTGAGGAGTTTTGTCGAAGACATCACATTATTCCATTGCGTATTGAAGAAAAAAATCTGATGTATGCAACATCGAATCCACTGGATTTTGTCGTTAACGAGGAATTAAGAGTTTTAACAGGTTATCGACCAAAAGCTTTTTCTGCACCAAAAAACGAAATTATTACTCAAATTGAAAAATATTATGGTTTCACAAGAACTTTAGAGGCATTAGGTGCGAAACAAAGCATTTCAAAAGAAGAAGAGTTTAAAGAAGAATTAGATGAAGAAACACCGATGGTCAAATTGGTTAATCAAATACTCACTTCAGCCGTTTTTCAGCGTGCAAGTGATATCCATATTGATCCTTTAGATGATAAAGTGCTTATTAGATATCGTGTTGATGGTATCCTAGATATCGTAAAAGAATTCCCAATCAAAATCCACAATCAAATGATTTCTCGAATTAAAGTAATGTCAGGAATGGATATTACAGAAACACGTATTCCTCAAGATGGACGTATTCAAACTTTAATTCAACAAAAAAATATTGATTTAAGAATTTCAACACTACCAACGGTACGTGGTGAAAAAATCGTTATGCGTATCTTAGATTTATCAGGGACGATGAATAGGTTGTCTGCAATTGGTTTTGATAGTAAGGAAGAGCGTTTAATTAGACAAATGATAGAACAACCCAATGGTATTGTTTTAGTAAGTGGTCCTACAGGATCAGGGAAAACAACAACACTTTACGCTTGTTTACAAGAATTAAATAAACCTGATGTCAACATCGTAACAGTAGAAGACCCCGTTGAAATCAAAATGGCAGGTGTAAATCAAGTACAAGTACACCCCGAGGTCAATCTGACATTTGCTCAAGCGCTCCGCTCTATATTAAGACAAGACCCAAATATCGTTATGGTTGGTGAAATCAGAGATGTTGAGACAGCGGAGATTGCCATTAGAGCATCTTTAACTGGGCATTTGGTATTATCAACAATTCATACGAATAACGCCATTAAGACAGTAACAAGACTCTTAGACATGGAAATAGAACCTTTTTTGATTGCATCATCATTATCCGGCATCATTTCTCAACGTTTAGTTAGATGTTTATGTACAGAATGTAGTTATGATGATGAACCTACACCAAGTGAGGTTGTTATGTTTAAAAAGTTTGGTATGGATCTTGAGACAGTTAAACGAGCAAAAGGTTGTCCATCTTGTAACTATAAAGGATATGCTGGTCGTACAGGTATTTTTGAAGTTCTACCGATTACTAAAAACATGCAGAAACTGATTGCTGAAAATGCTGGAATTTCTGAACTGACAAAGCTAGCAAGATCAGAAGGTATGAAAAGCATTATGGAATCAGGGATGAAGAAAGTTAGAAGTGGTGTTACATCTCTTGAAGAAGTTCTTAAAGTAGCAAATGAGATGGAGTGATGTGAATGGAACTTCGTAATTTTAAATATTTAGCGATGAATGCTGAAGGTAAAATGGTTCGCGGTAGAATAGAAGCTTTAAATAGAAATGTGTGTATTAAGTATCTTCAATCAAAAAATTATGACATAAAAAATATCATTGAATATCGTAATTTATTTACTCAATTAAATCAAATAACTTTTGGGAAGGTGATGAGTACTAAACAACTTATTTTCTTTCTAAAACAATTAGGATCACTTTTAAATGCGGGTGTTAAATTAATCTCCGCTTTAGAACTCTTATCCATTCAACAAGAAAACAGAGCACAAAGAAAACTGTATTTTGAACTATTCCAGCAAATTAACAACGGTCTCTCATTTTCAAAAGCCTTATCGAAAAGACCAAAAGAATTCCCTAATTTATTAGTACAAATGGTAGAGGTTGCTGAATTATCTGGGGATCTTGGTGATATGATTTTGAAGATGGCAGAATACTATGAAAGACAAACTAAAATCACAAATGATATAAAATCCGCTTTAAGAATGCCATTGGTCTATTTAGTAGCAGCAATTTTGATATCTATTGGGATGACAGTTTTTGTTTTTCCAAAAATCATTGGATTGTTTGCAACATTTGAAGGTGCTGAACTACCCGGAATCACAAGGTTTTTTCTGAACTCTGGAGCATTTTTGAGTCAACATGGTATTTTCATGTTTAGTGTTTTATTTATGATTATATTCACAATATTTACACTCAACAAAAAAGTAGAAAGATTCCGTTACGCATTTTCAGTTTTTAAACTAAATATACCTATATTCGGTAGTCTTATTCAAATGAACAATCAAATATTAATTGCGAATTCTTTGAGTCAGATGTTATCAAAAGGTGTTAATTCAGTTAAAGCTTTGCAAACGGTAAGAGGTGTTTTGTCAAATGTTGTTTATAAAGATTTAATAACAAAAACTTTAGCATATATTGAAGATGGCAAACCATTTTCAAAAGCATTTGAAGAAAGCAAGTTTATCGATCCCATTATGGCAAGAATGATTTCAACCGGAGAAAGAACCGGAAATATTCCAACATTGATGGAAAACTTATCGAATTATTACAATGGTGTCTCGGATTTAAGAGTACAACAACTAAAAAACTCTATTCAACCAGTATTATTAATTATCGTCTATGCATTGGTTGCTGTTATGATTTTAGCAATCATGATGCCAATGCTTTCATTAGGATCACAAATCTAAACATTACATTTTTATTAATTAAAATGAAGTAATCTTGACATATTTTGAATGAGTGATATGATTATTGTAAGAAGTAAGTTAATAGGAGGAAAATATATGACTAACATTCTTAAGAATAAAAAAGGTGTAACATTAATTGAGTTGCTAGCTGTAATTATCATTTTAGGAATTATTGCTGCTATCGCAATACCTACAATTGGTAACTTAATTGAAAGACAAGAAGCAAGAGCTGCTGAAGCTACATTTTCATCTATCGAAGAATCAGTAAGAATTTTCTCTCTTGATGCAACAGATGGAACTTATAACTTAGGACAATTAGGTATGAACTTTGGTTCTAACACTGTTTCATTAACTGAAAGTGGATCTCATGAGCCTGCTAATATTGATTTTATAGTAGCTAGTGGAGTGGCAACCTTCGACGATGACACAATCTTTATTAATGGTTTTGAGATTGATACAGAAACAGGATTAGTAGTAACTCCATAACAACCATTAAAAAAGATTACAGGAGGTTCGTCTAGAACCTCCATTTTCTTTAACCTTTGATAAGGGGTAATTGAGCTCTATGACGATGATTTATGCAACCCTCATGTTCATATTTGGCGCATTAATGACCTCTTTTTATCATGTAATCGCTGTTAGAATTCCTAATCAAGAATCCATAAAGGGTCGTTCACATTGTGACGCATGTCATCATCAGTTAAGATGGATGGATATCATCCCTATCTTTGGATATCTAATAAACAAAGGAAAATGTCATTACTGTAAGTCAAAAATACCAATATGTCATTTATTTATAGAGTTGCTTGGTGGACTTATATTTATGACGTCATTTCTTATTTATGGGTTTACATTAGAGTTCATTATTGTAATCGTGATGGTTACGGTTTTCATGGTGGAATCTATAAGCGATATTAAATACAATATTGTTATTGACCGTATATGGATGATTGGTTTAGTTCCTCTTGTCGTTATTAGGATAATAGAAAATTCATTTTTCACACATTTACTTTCTGCAGCCATTTTATTTACACTTCTTTATTTAACAGCTTTCATTTCACAAAAAATAACAAAAAAAGAAGCTTTAGGTGGTGGAGATGTTAAACTATTTATTTTCATCGGTTTTTTAGTTACATATCAACTGGGCATTTTAACTCTGTTTCTAGCTTCGTTACTTGGATTGATATACGGTATGATTAAATATCGAGATAAGAACAATGGAATACCTCTGGTACCATTTATTTTCATTGCCACAATAATTGTTTATTTCTATGGTCAAGATTTTGTAAACTGGTACTTCGGTTTATTAGGGATGTGATGGATTAATATGAGAAAAAGAATTGATATGAGCATATTTTTTACAGATGACTTTGTAGGGTTTTTTGAGCATGCAAAATCATTAGAGCATGCACAACATGGCTATATGAAACTTGAAGCAAACACAATTCAAAGTGGATATATTAAAGATCCAGAATTATTATTAGAAAATTTAAAAAGCTTATTTAGAATGCATAAAATTAAACCAAGAAAAATAACACATGTTATACATGATCAAAATATATTAATACGTGATATAAAAATCAGTAAAAATGATCTATTGAAGAAAAATGTAGAGTCGTATATTAGAGAACAAATAGGCAAATCAATTCATTTGCCATTTGAGGAGTCTGTTCTTACACACTCAATACGACACGAAGATCATAAAGAGGTAAGAGTCATTGCATTTATTGCAGATAAGAATCTACTTCATGATTATTGTGATATTTTTGAACATCTTGGAGTAAAAGAAATAAATCATGAAGTGTCAAGTTTACCGTTATATGAACACTTTATCGTTAATAACAATGAAAAAGATGAAACTAGCATGACAGTTTCTTTATATGATAAGTTATTTAGTATCCAAATCATTGAAAATCATACGACAATCTTCAATTTAGTTGAAATAGAAGATGGTGATGTCAACAATTTTGGTCAACTTGTTGAGAATTTTATTGAACGTATTCATAATTACTACAAGTTTAATATGAGAAAAGGAAAGAAAGATATTAAAAAGGTTATTTTTTTCAATTTCAATGATTATATTGATTTTGATTATATAAAGCAAAATATAACCAATCAATTACAACATTTAAACCCGAAGATTTGCTATATGGCAACAAACGACCCAATTGCGAAAAATATTCATTTAGCCTCATTTATTCCTTATGTGACTGCATTATATAAACGTAAAAAAGAACCGATTCAACATGATTTTAATATTAGACGTATGAATAAATTTAATATATATGCTAATTATTTATTTGTCTTGTCATTGTTGATTGTTTCTTTGATTGCTTTAATATATATCCCATATCATACAATGAATGAAGACATCAAGTACCAACAAAACAAAATTAATAATCTTCAAATACAGTTAGATTTACTTATAGAAGAGACACCTCCTTATCCAACTTATACACCACTTCAAATTGACTACAGTGATGCATATGATTATTTAGTTGAAAAAGAACATTCTCAATCCCCTTACCTATTAGATTTAATTACTGAAATGGGTGCCAACATTGAACTGATGAACTATAAAACAAATGCAATTGGAAATGAGATTGTATTTACAATTACTGCATCAACTGAATATGAGTTATATGAATATCTTATTCAAATATATGAGGAATATGGCATTATAGAAGGAAATTCAGATATGACGCGTTGGATGGTGAATGCACCATCGCATAAGTTCACTCAAACTCTAGTTATGGAGGTGACAGTGAATCATGCGTAAATACGATGTTTTTGGAAAAAAGATAAATCAGAATCGAACATTACTCTATATATTTATCGTTTTCGTTTTAGTTCTTGGAGGTTATTTACTCATTCAAAACATTCAACAAAAACGACTAGAGGAATTAAGAAGACAAGAAATTGCCATTCAAAATCAAATCGATCAATTACTTCATATGGAACAACCAGTATCATATCATTCAATTAGCGAGATCATTCAATTCTTACCAAATACATTTAACCAATCAACTATCAGTCATCAGATTGAATCCGTTAAGAATGTGTCTGGTCTATCAGCTGTCGAGAACTATCAAATCACCTTCAACACAAATGTTACATCACCTTTTACTGATGACCTACCAAGTTCAGTTCGTTTTGTTAGATTGACGATATCTTTTGTCACTGATAATCCACTAAACGTATTGGATTTTATTGACCATTTATATGATCTGGACTTAATCTATTATATTGCCCAAGTACAAGTTCTCTATACCGATGATGATGAAGCAATCATTCAAATGATTGTCTATACCTTTTATAATGATGTTGACATCTCATAGGAATGTATGTGTTATGTTACTATAACCAATGGATGTAGCGAGATTTTGCTACATCCATTTTTTGTCAAGATATTGATGTAATCTATGTTTATGATATTTATCATACATGATATAATAATCTATAGGAGGGAATCTCATTGTGTATATTTTTCTAACTTTAGGTCCAATACGACTAGATTTTTCAACTTTGATAAGCTTCCTATTAGGAATAAGCTTTGGCTTTTTGTTATTGTTTATGTTTTACTTATACGCAGTCCTGAAAAGTTTGAACAAAGGTTTAAAGCTTAGAGGTGTTGATGAACAAGACATTGATGAAGAAGAAATCAAATGGTTAATCAATGATGCTCAAAACCAATTTAAAGATAAAGAGATGAGAGATTCTATTGGTTATTTTAAATATTTAGGTCAAATTGCAAAAGAACTCTCTGTTGATATATCAAAGAAATTCTACCCGAAATCGAAGTATCCATATTTAGAGTTAACCGTTGATGAAACGTTACTCTTAAATCACTATATAACAAATCGGATTGAAGAGTTTTTAAGCGGGAAAATTTTAAGACTTACAAGAGGTTGGACGTTAAGTAAAATCGTTGAAATGAATGATGTTAAAACTAAAATCGATAAAAATCCAGTTGTAAAAACAGCAAAAAAATATCAAAAAGTAACAAAAGCTGCAATATCAATTGTTAACATTGTTAATCCGGGTTATTGGGTAAGAAGAATATCACAACAAGTTTTCTTCAATAAAGTGATGCAAAAAATCGGTATGGCATTTATTGCCATCACAGGTGAAGAAACGTACAAAATATATAGTAAAAAAGTGTTTGATGAAGAAAAAACACTTGATACTGGTGTCGACGCAATATATGAAGATATTAAAAGCGATTTAGAATCCGAAGGTGATGAATCATGAGAAAACAAAAAGAGAATCCCCAACTTAATATTGAAAAAGAAAAATTCATTATTTTTCAGTTTGTTAAGTTAGAAGGTATTCGGGGGAAAGAAAAATATAAATCAGATCGATTTGTTTCCCCTATTTTTGGTAGAAGTGTAAAAGATGTTGTAACGGTTCCGTTTACTGTGAAAGACACTGGTGATACAACACGTCGTTTTGACGCGTTTAGAACCAAAGCAAAGCTATCTGAAGAAGAAGCAAAAGAAAAATATGGCAACAAATATTATGAGTTCACGAATATCGTTAGTAATAAGACGAGAACTGAATATTTTGGTGAATCTAATTATGTACCAACAAACGAGAAAGAAAAAGAAGAAGTTAAAGAACGTACAATTATTAAACCAATTGCTAGAAATTATAGAGAACCTGTTCAAAAAGAACAAGAGTCTCCATTTAAGGCTTATCAAGAGCCAAAAAGAGTTGCTCATGTTCCACCAGTTATGAATGAAAAGAAGATTGAACAAGAACCTGTTGTTGAAACTTATAAACGAAGAGCTCCAATAGAAGCAAAAGATATTGTTACTTCAGATTTTGGTTCAAATCAAGACCTTGATGATGTTTTACAAGATGAAGTTAGAAAACCTCAACGTGAAATATACAAACCAAAAGAAGAATCTTACATTTATCCTTCAATTAAAATATTTAGTAAAAAACAACGTGATTTAAATGATAAACCACAATGGTTACTTGATCAAATTGATGTAATCAATGCCACATTCGAACAATTTGGAATTGAAGCTGAGGTTACCGATAGTAGAAAAGGACCAACAGTAACACGATATGAAGTCTCATTAGATCCAGGTGTTAACGTTAAGCGTATATCAGGTATTCAAGACAATCTAATGATGAACTTATCTTCACAATCTATACGTATTGAAGCACCAATTCCAGGAAAACCTTATGTTGGCATTGAGGTGCCTAACGTTAAAACAGAAATTGTTGCTTTTGGTAATGTCGTCGATACAAAAGAATTTTTAGAAGATATGGAACATCCATTAAAAGTTGCTCTTGGTGTTGATATTGATGGACAAAATATCTATGTTGACATTCAAGCGATGCCTCATGGTTTAATTGCAGGAGCAACCAATTCAGGTAAGAGTGTTTGTGTAAATACTGTTTTAGTGAGTTTGTTACTTAAAAATTCACCTAAAGATTTAAAACTCATTTTAATTGACCCTAAGATGGTCGAACTAACTCCATATAATGATTTACCACATTTGATTACGCCAGTGATTACAGATGTAAAAATGGCTGCTGCTGCACTTAACTGGGCAGTTTCAGAAATGGAAAAAAGATATCAAACATTCTCACAAAGTCGTAGTCGAGACATTAGGTCATATAATGACAATGTCAAACGAGGTCTAATAGATTCAGAAAAAATGCCTTTTATTGTTGTTGTTATTGATGAATTAGCTGACTTAATGGCTGTAGCTGCACATGATGTTGAAGAATCCATTCAACGTCTAACTCAAAAAGCTAGAGCTGCGGGTATCCATTTATTGGTTGCTACACAAAGACCTTCAACTGATGTTGTTAAAGGTACAATTAAATCGAACATACCTGCTAGAATCGCGTTTAAGGTTGCTTCATTTGTGGATTCAACAACGATTTTAGATGGTGCTGGTGCAGAAGCTTTATTAGGTAAAGGTGATATGCTCCTCAAACGTTCTGATCGTACGCATCGTCTTCAAGGAGCTTTTATTCCAGATGAGGAAATCTATGCAGTGACTGATTTTATTAGAGAACAGTATCAGCCACAATATGTATTCCAACATGAAGCACTCAAACAACAAGCTCATATGCGTGAAGTGACTTCTGATGATTTGTTTGAAAGTGTTGCTTATTTTGTTGTTCAAACAGGAAATGCATCAATTAATAATATTCAAAAAGAATTTACAATTGGGTTCAATAGAGCGCAAAAATTGGTTGAAATGCTTGAAGAATATGAAATTGTATCTAGACACCAAGGAACAAAAGCAAGAGAAGTTCTTGTTACTACAATGGAGTTAAAAGAAATATTAGGACAAAACGAGTAATAAAAAAAGGATGGGCTTATGACATTAAAGAAAGCATATAAAACATTAATCATCACGATAATTCTTATGATGTTGACCATCATTTTTTATGCTTTAGGCGTCTCTAGACTTGCCTTACAGTGGGGGATGATAGGATTTGTTATTTCTGCAGTACTATCTGTTTTTTCGATTGTACTGAGCATTCATACTACGAAACATGAGCAAGAAATATTAAAAGTGAGTTTCTTAAGTAAAAGAAAATTTGAGATCTTAGACTGGTTTACATTTTTAAGTGTCTCATTAATGGCAATCTTCATTATCTTTATGTTCATCGTACTACCTTCTGATGTTAAGCATAGTTCAATGATGCCCACATTAAAAGAAGGGGAACGCATTTTAATCTATCATTTTAATTATGAACCTGAGACAGAAGATATCATCATCTTAAAGATGACTAAAGAAAACTACAGTTTAGTACCTGACAGTATGTATATAGAAAGAGACTCTCAAGGAAATATAAAAAGAATTCATGACGTTATCTATTTTGTTAAAAGATTGAAAGCTAGTCCAGGAGACTTAATAGAATTCGTGAACTATAATATCTTAAAAGAGCAATATGAAGTTAGTGTTAATGGAGTTGTTATTCTCACACCTCAAAATGAACCTTATTATGTGATGCAAAATCAAAAAGAGATTATTGAACTATCTTTAGACCAAGGCATATTAAAAGCGGGACTATATCTTGCATTTGGAGATAATGCAAATGGCTACTTATCATATCCTGCATCCTTTGATAGTCGAAGTTTTGGTGCAGTGTTTGAAGAGGATATCGTTGGAAAAGCGATTTTCAAACTATGGCCAATAGGTAAAGTAGAATGATGAAGCAAATACAATGGTTTCCAGGACATATGTTTAAGTCCATTCGAGAAATCAAAGAAAAAATTTCATTAATGGATATCGTTATGGTCTTGCTAGATGCAAGACTACCTTTGTCAAGCGTCAATCCTGAATTGTTTAAAATTGTTTCGCATAAACCGATGATGATATTATTTAATAAAATGGACTTAGCAGATGAACCTATTTTAAATCAATGGGTTAAATATTATCAAGATCAAGGTCATGCGACTTTAAAGATAGATTCGCAAACCGGTAAAAACGTTGGAAAGATTCGTGAGTTAGCACAAAGTGTATTGCACGAAAAAATAGAAAAAAGAAGAAGTAAAGGATTAAAAGATCGTCCCATAAGAACAATGATTATTGGTATCCCCAATGTCGGGAAATCAACACTAATCAATCAACTTTCTAAATCAAGTGCAACAAAAACCGGGAATATCCCAGGCGTTACGAAGGCTCAACAATGGATTAAACTTAGTGATGACTTCGAGTTGCTAGATACCCCAGGCATCTTATGGCCAAAATTTGAAGACGAAAAAGTCGGATATCATCTAGCTATTACTGGAGCAATCAAAGATAAGATTCTACCGGAAGATGATGTTGTTCATTACGCTTTAACATTTCTTAAGAAATATTACCCTCAAAGACTTCTTGAACGATATGGTATTGAAGGAGATCTAGAATTTGTAGAAATGCTAGACACTATAGGTAGATTAAGAGGATGTTTGATTAAAAATGCTGAAATTGATTATAACCGTGTTTACACAATCGTTTTAACAGACATTAGAAACAAAAATTTAGGAGGTCTCTCTTTTGACAGACTTGAAGATGTATCAATACGAAAATGAATTATACAATCAAGGACTGAAGTACATCGCAGGTGTAGATGAAGCTGGAAGAGGACCTTTAGCTGGACCCGTAGTTGCCGCAGCAGTTATCTTGAAAAAAGATGCAAAGCTTAAATATGTAAACGATTCGAAACAATTAACAGAAAAACAAAGAGATTTAGCATTAATTGAAATCAAAGAAAATGCACTTGCGATAGGTATAGGAATATCATCTGTTGATGAGATTGACCGTATCAATATTTATAGAGCAGCAAGGGAAGCCATGCTTTCTGCAATATATCAACTAAAAATTAGACCGGATTTCTTATTAATTGATGCAATGCCTATGGAAATAGATATTCCATTTAAAAGCATGATAAAAGGTGATACCTTATCTGTATCGATTGCTGCTGCTTCCATCGTTGCTAAAACAACAAGAGATGCGTATATGATAGAGATGGACAAGGTTTTCCCACAATACAATTTTAAACAACATAAAGGATATGGGACCAAAGAGCATCTTGAAGCAATCAAAACATATGGAATAACACCAATCCATAGAAAGACATTTAAACCTATAAAAGATATGTTAAAAGAGATTATATAACTAAAACAAATAATTCTTTATAGACAGTTTTTGATAAAGCTGTCTTTTTTAAA
>NZ_JASCXW010000069.1 GCF_030012175.1 Peloplasma aerotolerans | reverse complement strand
TAGCTTTTACGCTATGTTCCTTTTCTTGAGAAAATCTTATTAGAAATTAATATATATTTTTATGGTTATAATATAAGTTTAGGAATTTTAGCTTTATCACCTAAAACTTGATTTAGTAAATTGAGTGTATGTTGTGATGATGGTGTAATTGTGAACTTATCTTGTGTTGTTTCAAACACCAAATAGTCAGACTTTATTTGTTCATTACTGTCTTTTGTCTTCGGACGCTTAACCTTTATTTTCACAATCTCATCGAAACCTAGTTGAAAATTTTTAGAGTTTTCTTCCAAGATTTCGGCTAATGACATCTTATCATACCTATTTGGAAGTTCATAAGTATGAGTAGCGATAATCTCAAGGCGTTCCTTAAAACTTTTCCCTTTGACTTTTTCATTTAATCTTCTTTCAGTTTCTTTTTTATCATCTTTTGTTAATAACGAGAAAATCAGCCTCTGGTTAGTCACAAAAATATTGTAAGTATCGGATGATAAAAATTTCTTTTTAACTATTTCTTTAATAACACCTACTTTTTCTTCGATCATATAAACACTCCTTTTTATTCTGCTCTAAATAATCCTATAAAACTATTCATAAGTTCATTCAATTTATCAATTCTTTCTTTAATCTCTTTAATAGCAGAAAGACTCAAACTATGAACAATTTTATTTCTTAATATTCTAGCTGTTTTAAAATTTTCATTATTTGAATTTTTATGGGTTTCTAATGAAAAATCATGTCAAGGTCATCACCTTCAAACTTATCGTTGGGGAAAACTTTCTTTAAGACTCCAACATCGATATTATTTTGTCTTTCCTTAAAGGCTATAAATTTTGCCATATTAAATTTGTTTACCCTAGAAAAAATGCATGTACTGCTATGAATTTCTAGAACACATAAGTTCCACCCTAGATGTGAAAATAATGACATGCAACTTTCCTTGCTGATTCTATTTTATCATGAACTACTTCCACCACTTAATGAATTTCATTAGAAGTGGGGGTTTCTTGGGTAAAACAGACTAATGTCTATTAGTTTATCAAGCAATCGACCATTTTTACAAGTAACATGACATTTGATAAATGGCCACTGATTCTTGGTAATGATGAAATGATTACAAAAGCTATTTTAGATCGCATCCTACATCATTCATACCTTTTTAATATATCATGCCCTTCATATAGAATAAAAGATAAACTTAAGATGAATAAAACTGAGGAATCTTAAATGCACACTTTTGAGGAATTTTATATTGACATTTATATATACTGATGACTGTTTAGTAACTCAGGATACTTCCCGTAGAGTTCATAGATGGACTTTCGTTCTAAAAGGAGTAGATTCCACATTTTTCTGACACATCCAAATGTTTTGTTAATCAGATTGATTTGTTTGGTTGTTGGTTTGAGTCTATAGACATAACCTTTCATGGTTTCATTCATCTTGTATACCCCCTTTTACATCGATAATCTATACTTATATTATATCATGTAATGATATACGAGGGTTTCTTATTTATAGATATTTTAAAGATAAAAAGTTAGTTTCATTCATCTCCCACTGAATGCTTTGAAGAGGGAGTTTTCTGAAACATATTAGATAAATGATTATGTTTGAATTTATGAAATGGACTACAATTACAATTGTATCCGTTCCGTTTTATATGCATCATTGTTTTTTTATCCTGAGTTTTACAGTTGTAGTGCTAAGATTTATCCCTTGTAGATCAAATATATATTTTAAAGCCTATTCAAGGGCTTTTTTTTATTTTTTGCTAACTCTATATTTGATTTGCTTAAGATACTTATTAAAATCTTCTCTAGTTGAAGCTGCGTAGTCAAACTTTACTCCAAATGACTTTTGTATCTTTTGATAGTCACTTCTAATTTGATCTTTTGTTTCATCATAAGTAAGTGTCTCAACCATTTCACCTTTTGTTGATGGCTTCTCTTTGAATGAGAGTAGACCGCCTATCTCATCAAGCATCACCGCTTGATCGTTCGGTAAAACACATGTACAGGCATTTAATACCTGCTTAATACGGTTAACCGATATCTCTTTGTCCTTTAACTTATATTGCAGTAGTCTTAATATTAATAATGCTGTATAACAGATTAGCATATGTCCTTCAATATGTTTTTGTGTTCTGACATATATGGGTCTTGTTTGTAAATCCGATTTTGTTATCTTAAATGATTCCTCTATTCGCCATAAATTTCCATAGACTTCTAGAATCTTTTTATAGTCGTATCCTAGTTTTGATGTAAGGATGCAGAAGAACCCATCAAACTTTTCTTCTTCAGCGATCTTATCATAATTGATAAGGTGTATTGAGTCATCACTTAATTCCCCAGTGGCTTTGATGAAATTCTTCGTTGATATATATTCTCCAGCACTGTGTTTAGATTATAGGTGAAAGTTATCGTCTAAAAAGAAAGAAAGGAGTTCATGGCTTCAAAACAGAACAGATAAAGTGTTCTGTATGTACATTTTTCTAAGGTGATTTATGTACAAAATTTAAATGTTATTGACA
>NZ_JASCXW010000068.1 GCF_030012175.1 Peloplasma aerotolerans | reverse complement strand
AGTGCTTATGATTGCTTTATCTAATCCAAATGAAAGAGAAACTATAGTTAAGATTATCATAAATTTAATTAATCAAAATAATTAGCAAAGTTGCCAAATATTAGTGTGTTATCGTAACCAAAACTACACGTGAAATAAAGATATTTATACCAGTCTAGACTGTTAGACACTGAAAAAAACGTGAACCTCTACGGGTCACCAATATTATTATGAAACCCCATTTCTTAGTTGAGTGGGGTCTTTTTATGAACTATTATATACTTCTCACGCAAAATATGAGTAAACGTCAAATATTAACACTATCTAAGAGGAAACAACAATTAGAGATGGCTCTCAAAGATTCTTTGTTATAGGAGTTCAAATCTCACCTGGAGGAAAATGGTGGATTTTTATGTGGTTTTAGTGAGTTATCAAATTTCGGTGAGTAAGATACTCAATCTTTAATTGGCTTTGCTTGAATATGATTTAAGACATACTCTGCTTTTTATGAATAAAGTGGACACGATAAGTGAGGATTTATTACTTTGAATAATACACTTGATAAACCACCCAATGAGTGGTAAAATATTGTTGAGGTGATTTAAAATGGATATGATCATAAAAGAGGCTAGAGCAGAATACGGATTAACCCAAAAGGAGTTAAGTGAAATTACAGATATACCACTAAGAACCATTGAAAATTGGGAAAGCGGAAAAAGAACGCCGAGTCCTTGGGTTGAAAAAATGGTATATAATTATCTAAAACAGTATCCCAAAAATCAGTATGGAATCATTACTGAAACAAAAGGTATCTACGAAGTTAATCAAATTAGAGAGGCCTTATTACCACTGACTTTTAAGTACGACATTAAAAAAATTATACTATATGGATCATACGCTAAGGGGAAACAAGAACCTCAAAGCGACATCGATCTTGTGGTTGATGGAAATATTAAAGGTATCAAGTTTTTTGGTTTACTTGAGAATATAAATAACATCTTTGTGAAATCTGTTGATTTGATTCATCTTTCACAAATTAACACAAATTCTGAAATCTATGAAAGTATCATGCAGGGTATCGTGCTATATGAACGATAGGGACATTAAGAGTATATCAAGAATTATTGTACATATCGAAAATATAGTAGAATACATGAAACCAATTAGATCACTAAACGATTTTAATCAAAATAATCTTATAGTTGATGCAGTCGTATTCAACTTATCTCAAATAGGAGAAATATCAAAGTTTAGAGCATCATCTAGATTTAAAGAAATGAGCAAACATATTCCCTAGCATGAAATGTATGGCTTTAGAAATCGTATAATCCATGATTATGATCAAATCAATATGAGTGTTGTTTATGACACTGTTAAAGAAGATTTGCCTATTCTATTGAAACAATTAATTGATTTGAAAAATTCAAATGATTAATCGTACATAAGCTAACTAACTCAAATGCTTTCTATTTCTCGTGAAGAAGCGTGAATCCCTTCAGGTCAACAATAATGACATGAAACGCTCTTCTCATATGCGGGAAGGGCTTTATATATATAGATGTAGCATACAAGAAAACATACAAGAAAACATACATGATAAAATCTTTTATGGTATAATTTACTTAAGGGGAGTTGATGATTATGTCCTACAAACCACCTTATGAAATAAATACATCGATACTTAATAAAATTGCTGCTATCATGAAAATGATTGGTAAGTTTTCTAGTATGAATAATTTAAGTAGCCAGCCCTTATTAAGAAGAAAAAACCAAATAAGATCTATTCATTCATCTCTAGCCATTGAGAATAATCAATTATCAGAATCTCAAGTTAAAGATTTAATCAATGGCAAACTTGTCACAGGTCCTCAAAAAGATATATTAGAAGTACAAAACGCAATCAATGTTTATGAACACTTACAGGAGATTAATCCATACGCTCAAAAAGACCTACTTAAATACCATAAAATACTCATGACCACCCTCGTCTCTGATGCAGGTTCATATCGAAAAGGACAAGTTGGTGTATTTGATGATGAAAAAGCAATCTTTATGGCACCTCCTGCAGATAGAGTACCAACTTTAATGAATAATCTCTATGATTACTTGAATCATTATGATGAAAACATACTTATCAAGTCATGTGTATTTCATTATGAATTTGAGTTTATCCATCCTTTTAGTGATGGTAATGGTAGAATGGGTAGACTTTTTCAAACGTGCTTACTTGCAAAAGAAGAAGAACTGTTTTACTATTTACCCGTTGAATCAATCATTAAACAGAAACAACAAGCATACTATGATGCTATATCTAAATCGAATCAAGAAGGTGCATCCACTGTATTTATTGAATTTATGTTGGATGCTATTATAGAAACCATGAATGAAACCCTAAAACAATCAAATATAGAAAAAGGAAGTCTATCCATTCAAGCAAAGAAGTTACTTACTGTTTTTGAAGAAGGTATTCCATATACTACTATAGAACTTATGGATAAGGTAGGTATAAAATCTAGAGTATCTTTTAAAAAGAATTATTTAGATCCACTTTTACAATCAGGTATGATTGAAATGACATTTCCAGAAAAACCTAGGAGTAGAAATCAAAGATATGTAATGAAGTGAAAAATCAAAAAGGCTGAAATTTATAT
>NZ_JASCXW010000067.1 GCF_030012175.1 Peloplasma aerotolerans | reverse complement strand
TAAAAAGTGCGAACAAGAAGTCCGCACTTAAAAAAGTACAAAAAACTTCTCTCATAGTCTGTAAATTTACGGTTTACAGGTAGATACTTTGGGACCATATTACCCGGATTATATAAGAAAATAGTATGTTATATTTATTATTCAATTGTAACTACACAACCATTATAGACTACTCACCTTGAAATTACAAGACAAAATCTAGATGTATTTTTAAAAAATATTGGATAATAAATGATAACATGTTATTTTAATTACTTAACATATATTATCTCTCATTATGGTACAATTAATCTATAAAAAACGTTATTAGGAGAAAGTATGAATAAAAAAAATGGACTTATTATTGCAGGCGTCTTAATTGTTGCGATTATTTTAATCTTTTGGGGAAATAGATTAAATTTTAATTCCACTTTCCCAAGAATCATTTTGATTTCTATGATATTAGTATTGATTCACTATTTACTTTATGTTTTTGTTAAACGAATGAAGCATCCAAAGAGTATTTTCTTATTTTTTGTTACCATTTTATTTGGTGTGATAACTTTTATATTCATGATTCCGTTTGTTATAAACCTAATTCATAGTGTTGGTAATGATGGAGGCTTTAACGAAGATTACTCAGGTGTGTTTCTAATGATTGCTGGGATTATTACATTATTAAGTTTTGCCTTGAGCTACTTTTTTAAAAAAAAGTTAATTAAATCCAAGAGATAGTTTGCAAATGTTTTAATTAATATACCCATGAAAAAAGAACAAAGAGATTTTACTCTCCTTGTTCTTTTTTCGATTTCTTTTTAATAACATACCTTTTTCTAAAATAATAAATGCCATAACCTACGGGACCAAACACAAGAATAAATGGAATAACATTTGCAACAACAATGAACAATCCATCCAAAACAACTAAAACTGCTTTAGTTCCATTTACAAAACCATTGCCCAACCTGTTAAAGAATGGAGATCTCGTGATAACAACACTGCCGTAAAATGTAATGTTGACCTCGCTATAGTCAACAAGGCTATCAAATACACTCAACTCGCCTTCTAAAGCCATTAACTCAACTTCAAGATCGGAAAGTTGTTGATTGATTGTTAGCATGTTGCTAAAGGTTGCATCTTCATAAAGTTCATGCAGTCTTGCGATTTGCAAGTTTAAGGATGTAATTCTATTGGTTTTATTTTGATATTCTAATGAAACATCACGACCTTGTTTGTTAAAACTTCTAACTTGAAAATTAACATTAAGATCTTCAATAAAATTATCAAGACGTTCAGTTTTAATTCTTACTTTGAAACTTGCACCTGTTGAACTAATGTTTTCGTAATCAAACCACTCATCATTTTCAACTAAACCTTTTAGAGTCGTAACACTTTGATTCAAGTTATTGACATCAAATGTGCTATTGACTGTATAAATGATTTTTCTTTCTGGAACACCATTGGATGTAAGAATAATTTGGTCTTGATCATCGGGTCCAAGATCGTCAAAACCACCTTCAGCACTGCATGCTGATAAGAACGAGATAAATGTAATAACAATTAATAATAAAAATAATTTTTTCATGTGCCCTCCCCGGCATTATACATTTTTATTCCCTTCAATAAATAATACATCAGATATTGTATTGGTTAAATGAATCAGATGATTTTTTAGCTCGTCATAACTTTGTTGATCTAATGTCTTAATCTTTCTTTTTGGTTTATGTACATCAACAGCAATGTACATTTTTTGATTCATTGTATTAATAAATAAATGCTTAGGGTTTAACTTGTCATTTATCTTATTAAATATATCCATGATGTAATCGTTGGTTTTCGCACTAGGTTTATCACAAAAAACTTTCAATCCTTTTTCATTAATCGTCCTTGTATAATGAATTTGTGTTCTTGTTGGTCTACCTTTTGTTCTAATCTGAATAGGCTCTACTTGGATGCCATTAATCATAATATAATATCCGTTAAAGTGAACAACTGTAGAATTGTTTGATTGCGTGTAATAATATGTATCATAAATGGAAATCGAATTTCCATGATCACTATGATAGTAAATGCCACATCTTGTGGTGTTTGAAGCAAATTTTGTAAAAAGCAATGATTCTCTAATCAATTCTTTGATTTTAGGATATGCTTCGTATTTAATATCATGCTTTTCGTTATATTGAATCTTTTCAAGAACTTTAGGGTATAGGTATGTATATAAAGGTTTTTCACTAATAAACATACGTCTAAGAATGATATAAACGATACCACAACCAACAAAATTACTGGCAAAAATTAAAGAAATCACAAATATCAATTGATCACTAAAACCATAAATAAAAAATAAGGTAATTGGTATTAGTAAACTTGGTATTGCGATGATGCCAAAGATGTTTGCTATTTTCTTGGTCCTTTTATTGATTAAATCATGATATGTTTGAATCACATTTGATGTTAGATAATTCATTCATCATCCTCCTCTATTGGTTTAGAAACCAAATCTATCTTTAATCATATTTGCTACTACTGATGGCTCAAGATCAGTGTTGTTAATTTTCATATAATGTTTTTTCTTAATTTCACCTTCATACGAATTCAAACGATATTTTTCTTCTATATCTTTAAACATGGCCTCAGAAAACTTGAAATCTCTTTTTGTGGGTTTCTCTTTTAACCTATTTTCAGTCATATTTCGTTTTATCCTTGTATCATATTCGGCTTCAAGTTCAACATAGTACACTTCTGATCCTCTTGAAACAAATAAATCTTCTAATCTTTTGATGTATTCCCGATCAGCTTTCATATCAAACGCCCACGTGAACTACTCCCACCAT
>NZ_JASCXW010000066.1 GCF_030012175.1 Peloplasma aerotolerans | reverse complement strand
CGTGCTTATGATTGCTTTATCTAATCCGAATGAAAGAGAAACTATAGTGAAGATTATCATAAACTTAATTAATCAAAATAATTAGCAAAGTTACCAATAATTAGTGTGTTATCGTAACCAAAAACAACCGTGAAACAAAAATGTTCATGTCAGTCTAGTCTGTTAGTCACTGAAAAAAACGTGAACCCCTACGGTTCACCAAGATATATATGAAACGCTCTTCTCACTTGTGGGAAGAACTTTTTTTGATATCTATTTATGTATTTGATAATTTAACAATTCAGTATAGTCAGCTAGAGTCACAAATGACTGAATCCTATTATATACTAGGTTTAACTGGTATAATATAGTTAAGAAAAGGATGTGTTTATATGAAAAACCTTACGATGAATAATGGATTAACATTTCCTGTGCTAGGAACAGGAACAAATACTTTTGGAAAAGAAAATAACAATTTTAATGGCAAGATTACTAATGACACAAAAGAACTTCGTTCTGCAATTGAATTAGGTTATAGATTAATTGATACTGCAATTTATTATCGTAATGAAGAAGTCATTGGAAAAGCAGTTAAAGAATCCAATATTGATAGATGTGAGTTTTTTATTACTTCAAAAATTCCTACAGATAAAGAATTTATTGAAACGGATGAACTTGTTCAAAAGCATGTAGAACAATCACTTAAAGCAATCGACTTGGATTATATTGACCTTTACTTAATTCACTTTCCACATGAATCAAATGAAGAGAACTTAAGAGTGTGGCGCATATTAGAAACATTTGTTGAAAAAGGTCTTATAAAATCGATTGGAGTGTCAAACTTCAAAGAAGACCAACTATCTTATTTGATTAAGCATGCTAGAATTAAACCTGTACTCAATCAATTCCAATCATATCCTGGTAAACACCAACAATCATTAATCGATTTTTGTAAAGCAAATGATATTATTCCTGAAGCATATCAATCACTTGCTAAAATTAATGATAAAACCAAAAATATATTAGTAGAACTAGCTAATCCATATAATAAAACATGGAGTCAAATAGTCTTAAATTATCAAGTTAGTGAAGGTTTAGTAGTGATTCCTAAATCACATAACAAACAACATCAACTTGAAAACATCGATATTTTCGATTTTGAGTTAACAAAAACGGATATAGAAACTATTAAAAATATATAATGTGATTAAGCTCTTGCGTCAGCTCTTTCAATGGTATAATGAGTTAGAATATAAAGGGTTAATGCGAACAATTTGAGCAACACTTAATCCGAAAATAATGAAATATGAGGATTGATATGAAGCGAGAAGAAATGTTTATACAATATTTACAGAAATGGCAGTCTAAAAATGCAAGTGTTAACTTTAATAAAAACTTGTGGGCAGAGACTACGCTGCTTGCTTATTCTAGTGTTTTAAAAAATATCGTTTATGATTTAAAGATTGACAATAAGCACATAAAAAAGAATTTATACGAATACGATGATGCTAAGGAATATTTGATTGCATATAGAGAAATTATAAATCATGAGAACTTTAAAAGTTTGCAGAATTTCCCTATCGCAAAAAAATCTTTAGGAAGATATCTTGATTTTCTTTATGGACTAAAGAAATCATGATGAGAAATAAGGTCGAATCATTTATATTCACATATTTCGTGAAATAATGGAAGATTTATTATAAATTGGCAAATTATATAGCAATTTAAGGGATGCTATGGCTTTATTGTATCAATTGTGTATAAATATTAGGGTTTTAGTCAATAAGAGTGTATAATTATATATGGTTAAGTCAGCAATGACTATTAATTATAATAAAAAAAAAGGAGTAATCGACATGACAGGAACAGTTAAATGGTTTAATTCGGACAAGGGATATGGATTTATCTCTACAGAAGAAGGCAAAGATGTATTCGTACACTTTAGCGCAATTCAATCTAATGGATACAAATCACTTGAAGAAGGCAGTAAAGTTGAATTTGATGTTGTAAATAGCGATCGCGGCGAAACAGCAGCAAACGTTACTAAACTATAATTTTCAATGAGCCTATAGATAAGATTATTAAAAAATAAATTGGCAAAGCACCTATTTATGAATAGGTTACATATATCTTTCAATAATTTAAATGTCTATAAAAACATGAAATACTCTTCTCATCCGTGAGAAGGGTTTTTTTGTATAAGTAGTATAATATGATTTTCAAGAATCATAATCTACTTCTATGTTGACCGCTATGCAATAGAAAACATAAGCACATTTAAGACATATTGCTAGTAGATTATATCTAACTATGAATTATTGGTAGATAAGTCAACTTATGTTGACATAAATTTTAGTGATTTCTAGGTGTTAGTGACAGATAGTGCAAGAATCGAAAAAAATTGTACCAAAAATAAATTTTAAAATATCAAATGGTCAGTCATTAGATTAGCTATTGATACACGAATAAATAGTTGTTTTCTTGTCATTTAGATAATTGTCAATCATATGTATAGTAAAGCATACAGGAGAGTAAATATTTAACTTTGAGGAAAACTTGACCAGATTTATGAACCTCTAGTGATTACATATATCAATATGAAAAGCTCTTTTGACATTGATATGATCCCCTTAAAGTAGACACTACAAACAATTAAAGTTGTAGATGTTTATAGAAAGGGGATTTTTTCTTGATTTATAGATAGGTCAAGTTCTCCAGTTCATTCAAAATTGAATTTTGAAATATTCAAAAATGTGTATAATTCAATTTAAAGTTTCTTGAAATTGTGAATGGCTATGAGCTTGAAATCAAATTAGAATAAGGTAATCGGCACATGGATCAAGCATTCATTTAAAATCAAATCAAGTATTTACTAGGAAAGAAACATGATTTTTTGTATAGTTAAAGTATCTAAATATGGTATAA
>NZ_JASCXW010000065.1 GCF_030012175.1 Peloplasma aerotolerans | reverse complement strand
TTGCCTGGCAACGTCCTATTTTCGCTCCTTGGAACTATCTTCGGCGCTGAAGTGCTTAACTGCTGTGTTCGGGATGGGAACAGGTGTTTCCACTTCGCCATCGTCACCAGACATCTCTCAAAACTAGATAAATTCTGCTTAAATCATGAATTGTATAAAATAGGTTAAGTCCTCGACCTATTAGTACTGGTCAGCTTCATATGTCACCATACTTCCACACCCAGCCTATCAACCTCGTAGTCTTCAAGGGGTCTTACTAAATTGGGAGATCTCATCTTAAGGTGGGCTTCACGCTTAGATGCTTTCAGCGTTTATCCCTTCCATACATAGCTACCCAGCTGTGGCCCTGGCAGGCCAACTGGTACACCAGTGGTATGTCCACCCCGGTCTTCTCATACTAGGGGCAGCTCCCTTCAAATCTCCAACGCCCACGACGGATAGAGACCGAACTGTCTCACGACGTTCTGAACCCAGCTCGCGTGCCGCTTTAATGGGCGAACAGCCCAACCCTTGGAACCTTCTCCAGCTCCAGGATGCGACGAGCCGACATCGAGGTGCCAAACCGCTTCGTCGCTGTGAACGCTTGGAAGCGATAAGCCTGTTATCCCCAGGGTAGCTTTTATCCGTTGAGTCACGGCCCTTCCATGCGGTACCGTAAGATCACTAAACCCGACTTTCGTCCCTGCTCGACTTGTTGGTCTCGCAGTCAAGCACCCTTATGCTTTTGCGCTCTACGAATGATTTCCAACCATTCTGAGGGTACCTTTGGGCGCCTCCGTTACTCTTTGGGAGGCGACCGCCCCAGTCAAACTGCCCACCAGACACTGTTCCCCCTGATCCACTCAGGCGGGTTAGACATCAGATGCACGAAGGGTGGTATCCAAAGGGCGACTCCTCCAAAACTAGCGTTCTAGATTCTCAGTCTCCCACCTATCCTGTACATCTTACACCCAATGTCAATATCAAGCTACAGTAAAGCTCCATGGGGTCTTTTCGTCCTGTCGCGGGTAGCCGGCGTTTTCACCGGCAGCTTGATTTCACCGAGTCCCTTGTTGAGACAGTGCCCAAATCGTTACGCCTTTCGTGCGGGTCGGAACTTACCCGACAAGGAATTTCGCTACCTTAGGACCGTTATAGTTACGGCCGCCGTTTACTGGGACTTCAATTCAATGCTTCGTTGCCTAACATCTCCTCTTAATCTTCCAGCACCGGGCAGGCGTCACCCCCTATACTTCACCTTACGGTTTTGCAGAGAGCTATGTTTTTGATAAACAGTCGCTTGGGCCTATTCTCTGCGACTTTTCTTTTTCATTAAAAGTCCTCCTTATCCCGAAGTTACGGAGTCATTTTGCCGAGTTCCTTAACAAGGGTTTTCTCGCGCGTCTTAGTATTCTCTACCCACCCACCTGTGTCGGTTTACGGTACGGGTAGTTAGTAAATTAACCCTAGAAGCTTTTCTTGAAAGTTTGACGTCATCATCCTTTACCTACCGGATCTCAGTCTTAATGATGTGCGGATTTGCCTACACATCAACCTCGATCCCTTGTCCCCAATCCACTAAAGGGGCGGATGTTAGCCTGCTTTGTCACTCCATCAGTTTACTAACTAGTGCAGGAATCTCTACCTGCTATCCATCGGCTACGCTTTTCAGCCTCACCTTAGGCCCCGACTTACCCAGGGCGGACGAACCTTCCCCTGGAAACCTTGGGTTTTCGACGGATAGGATTCTCACCTATCTTTTCGTTACTTACACCGGCATTCTCACTTCCAACCACTCCACATGTCCTTCCGATCATGCTTCACCGCTGTTGGAACGCTCCCCTACCACTGATAATAAATTATCAATCCGCAGATTCGGTATGATGCTTAGCCCCGGTACATTTTCGGCGCAGATTCACTCGACTAGTGAGCTTTTACGCACTCTTTAAAGGATGGCTGCTTCTAAGCCAACCTCCTAGTTGTTTGTGCATCTCCACTTCCTTTTCCACTTAGCATCAATTTTGGGACCTTATCTGGCGGTCTGGGCTCTTTCCCTTTTGACCACGAACCTTATCACCCGTAGTCTGACTGCTAGCCAACATTTTATGACATTCGGAGTTTGATTGGGCTCAGTACCCCGAGGTGGGGCCATCACACATTCAGTGCTCTACCTTCATAAAACTTATTACGCTAACGCTAGCCCTAAAGCTATTTCGGGGAGAACCAGCTATCTCTGGGTTCGATTGGAATTTCACCCCTAGCCACAAGTCATCCAAGCACTTTTTAACGTACCCTGGTTCGGTCCTCCATTTGGTCTTACCCAAACTTCAACCTGCTCATGGCTAGCTCACCCAGTTTCGGGTCTACAGCACCTGACTTAACGCCCTATTCAGACTCGCTTTCGCTTCGGCTCCGCTCCTTAAAGCTTAACCTTGCCAGATACCGTAACTCGCCGGTTCATTCTACAAAAGGCATGCCATCACTCATTAACGAGCTCTGACTAATTGTAAGCACACAGTTTCAGGTTCTCTTTCACTCCCCTCCCGGGGTTCTTTTCACCTTTCCCTCACGGTACTGGTTCACTATCGGTCACTAAGGAGTATTTAGCCTTATGAGATGGTCCTCACATCTTCCGACAAGATTCCTCGTGTCTCGCCGTACTTTTCAACACCCTAGTCTTTATCTTTTCAAATACAGGACTCTCACCTTCTTTGGTTGGCTTTCCCACGCCATTCTTTTAAAATAAAGTTTTGTAACTATTCTGGTGTTAGGCTCCTCCGCGTTCGCTCGTCGCTACTAGCAGAATCGTTGTTACTTTCTTTTCCTGCAGGTACTTAGATATTTCAGTTCCCTGCGTTTCCCCTCCTACCACAAGTGTAGGATACCATGTCTTCCACATGGTGGGTTTCCCCATTCGGATTCCCACGGATCGTCGCGTACTTACTGCTCCCCGTGGCGTTTCGCCGTTAGTTGCGTCCTTCTTCGGCTCTTAGTGCCTAGGCATTCACTGTGTGCCCTTTATTCCTTAACCTTACAATTCATTTTTGACAGAATTTATCTACTTTTCAAAGATC
>NZ_JASCXW010000064.1 GCF_030012175.1 Peloplasma aerotolerans | reverse complement strand
CTAAGTCCATGATGAAAATTAAATCTTCATTTCGTTACAGCCCCTTTTTATATTTTATTATTCCCATTTTCTTGGATCATCATCAATTTTGTCAAGTTCTTTCATGTCTTTTACACTAATTTCAAAATCTAGTTTTGTGTTTTCGATAATACGTGACTCGTGAGTTGACTTAGGAAGTGGTAACGTTTCTTTTTGTATACAATATCTTAAGCATATTTGAGCTGGTGTTACCTTGTATTTCTTCGCCATTTTTTGAATCTGTTCATTGGATAATGCATGACCAATCGCGAGTGGTGAATAAGCTTCAATTAAGATATTTTTTTCTTTACAATAATCATCTGTCTCTTTTTGGTTGTGTCCTATAAAGAAAGCAATTTGATTGGCATGAGGAACTATTTCACAATTATTTATAATATTGTCTAGTTCTTTAGGACCAAAGTTAGATACACCAATAGCTCTTACTCTTCCTTCTTTATACACCTTTTCCATCGCTTTGTAAGCTTCTACATTGCCAACACTACAATCTTTACCTATCTCATTCCATGGCCATGGTGCATGGATTAAGTATAGATCAAGATATTCTAAATCTAATGCTTCCATCGTTTTATCAAATGCTTTGAGCGCTTCATCATAACTTTTAATATGAGACTGTAGCTTAGATGTTACAAAAATTTCTTCTCTTGGAATCTTTGAATCTCGTATTGCTTTTCCTACACTTGCTTCATTTTTGTAAGCTGCAGCTGTATCAATATGACGATATCCATTTTTTAATGCTAATGAAACTGAGTGATATGCAACATCTCCATCTGGAACCTGCCATGTACCAAAACCTAATTTAGGAATTTTGATACCATTGCTTAATGTGTAAAAATCATTTAATACTTTCATTTTCAAATCCTCCTCATTATTTTATTTGATTCAATGCTTCTAGAATGGTTCTAAAAGCTTTTACTGTTTCGATTCTTTTCTTAGCTAAAGTAACACCAAAACCAATTTTGACCGAAAATGCATCTTTTTGTTCCTTAAACATATCTTCATCGGTCGTGTCATCACCAGCGACTAAAATAAAGTCATATGCTTTTTGGCTTGAGTATAACTGTGATGCAATACCTTTATTGACGCGTTGGTCTTTAATTTCAATAACTTTATTACCTTGTTGAATCTCTAAAAGCGTAGATCCCTTTAGTGAAAATAAAGCATCTTTAATTTCATTGATCTTCATGGACATCATATCAGGCTCTGAGCCGCGATAATGAAGAGCAATCGAATATGATTTTTCTTCAATAAATGATCCTGGCATCCGATCAACAAATCGTTCTAATACATTAAAGACTGCAGGTTTCCATGAGTTATCAATCGTTAATGTCTTTTTCCAAGCATCACCTTTAGCTCGGTGCCACAATCCATGATCACCAACCAAATTAACAGGTAAGTCCCCTAACCATCTTTCTAATGTTTCATGATCTCTACCCGATATAACAACTAAATCATTTTTTTCATGATTTGCTAAATCAGTTAATAAGTTTTTTAGTTTTCTACTTGGATATGCTTGTGATGGTGTTTTAGTGAAACTCACCAAAGTACCATCGTAATCTAAAAGAATTAAGCGCTTATTCGCTTTTTGATAATGTTGTTTTAAGTCATTAATATCTAAATATTCATCATCATCTTTAGAAATCACTTGGTGTTCAACAGCATTTAATCTTGATAAAAACTCTTTTGCCCAAAATTCAACATTATAACGCTTTAAGCGTTCATGCATAATCTTATTTCTAGAAATCATATCTTCTTGATCCATTTCTAGTGCTTCTTTAATGCCTAAAGCGATATTTTCTGCATCGTTAGGATTAACAATAATCGCTTCACTGAGTTCACTAGCTGCACCAGCAGTTTCACTAATAATGAGCATCCCTTTATAATCACTACTTGATGCAATATATTCTTTAGCAATTAAGTTCATACCATCTCTAAGCGGTGTTACAAGTAAGATATCTGCTTGCTTATAATAAGAAATCAAGTCTTCTTGGTCAAAGGACTGATAGAGATACCAAATTGGCATCCAATCAAATGTTCCATATTTTCCGTTAATTTCACTCACCAACTTTTCAATTTGTCGATGAAGGGTATCATATGTCTCTAAATTCGCACGTGAGGGGGCTACAATTAAGTGTAGTTTCACTTTTGTGCGGTATTTGGGGTATCTTTTCAAGAAAGTCTGAAAAGCCTTTAGACGCTCAACAATACCTTTTGTGTAATCTAAGCGATCGACAGATAATATGATTTTTTCTTTTGGTTTTTTTGCTTTAGAACTTTTTTGATTTGCAAAAAACTCATAGTCAATACCCATTGGAAATGCATCAACTGAGATCGTTCGATGATTATATTGAATGCGATAAAACTGATGGGTTAGATTTAAGATTCGACGAATACTACTCATAAAGTGTCTGACATAATCATAGGTATGAAAACCAATTAAGTCAGCACCTAAAAGACCTTCAAGAATCTCCGTTTTCCATATTAATAACCTAAATAGTTCATAAGATGGAAAAGGGATATGCAAAAAGAAACCTATTTTAACCTTAGGAAATTCATTACGAATGAGTTGAGGTAACAACATCAATTGATAGTCGTGAATCCAAATAACAGTATCATCTTCTAAATAGGGTTTAATATTTTTGTAGAAAAATTGATTCACTTTTTGATAGCTTTGCCATGTTTTGATATCATGTTCTGTTTTTTCAGCAAAGTAATGAAAAAGTGGCCAAATTGTGCGATTTGAAAAACCTTCATAATAAAGGTCTATATCTTTTTGTGATAGAAATACAGGATGACAGTTATAGTTTTTCGTCAATTGATTTTTGATTTCTTTTTGTTCATCAAGGCTTGCTTTATCAGATGAAAGTCCAGGCCAACCAATCCAAAGATTGTTTGCTTGTTCATGAAAACTCTTTAAACCGGTTGCTAATCCACCGATACTTTTAGAGACAATCAGCTCATCGCCTTTTTTTTGAACAGTAACAGGTAGACGATTGGATACAAAGATTGTTTTACTCATATTTTCACCCTTTCATGATGTTATATTATACCATATCAGACTTTTTGAATAAAGGATGGACTCTTGATGA
>NZ_JASCXW010000063.1 GCF_030012175.1 Peloplasma aerotolerans | reverse complement strand
TTCTCTAAGAATGGGAGATTAGCTCAGTTGGGAGAGCATCTGCCTTACAAGCAGAGGGTCAGCGGTTCGAGCCCGTTATCTCCCACCATTCTTATGCCGAAATAGCTCAATCTGGTAGAGCAACTGACTTGTAATCAGTAGGTTGCGGGTTCAATTCCTGTTTTCGGCACCATTTTCCGACCCGTTAGCTCAGTCGGTAGAGCACTTGACTTTTAATCAAGGTGTCGAAAGTTCGATTCTTTCACGGGTCACCATTATTATATTTAATTACTGCCTCGATGGTGAAATAGGTAGACACGTGGGACTTAAAATCCCATGGATGATGAATCCGTGCCGGTTCAAGTCCGGCTCGAGGTACCAGTATTAGGGGCCTTAGCTCAGCTGGGAGAGCGCCTGCCTTGCACGCAGGAGGTCAGGGGTTCGAGCCCCCTAGGCTCCACCAAATTTTTAAAACATCATGCAATTGTTAGAATGGGTAGACCAAACATTTTAAGTGGTTATAATGGCGGCGTAGCTCAGCTGGTTAGAGTGCACGGTTCATACCCGTGAGGTCGTGGGTTCGATTCCCCCCGCCGCTACCAGTTTGGACCCGTAGCTCAGTTGGTTAGAGCTACCGGCTCATAACCGGTCGGCCGTAGGTTCGAGTCCTACCGGGTCCACCAAACTATTTTATAGTTGTCTGGAAAGTATGTTATAATAACGGAGGAATACCCAAGTCTGGCTGAAGGGATCGGTCTTGAAAACCGACAGGCTGTAAAAGGCGCGGGGGTTCGAATCCCTCTTCCTCCGCCATCAGAAGTTTAATAATTTTTTTCAATATCGCGGGATAGAGCAGTCTGGTAGCTCGTCGGGCTCATAACCCGGAGGTCGTAGGTTCAAATCCTTCTCCCGCAACCAACTGGTCCGGTGGTGTAGGGGTTAACATGCCTGCCTGTCACGCAGGAGATCGCGGGTTCAAATCCCGTCCGGACCGCCATTATTAGGCTCTGTAGCTCAGTCGGTAGAGCAAAGGACTGAAAATCCTTGTGTCGGCAGTTCAATTCTGCCCGGAGCCACCACTTTTCACTCAATAAGGCCATTTAGTAGGCTTTTTTTTATTTATAGCACAACTCACAATACTGAATGATTAAAAACTACTGTTGATATCATTTTTTGTCGCATGATTGAAGCTGTATATTTCGCGATATAAACTTCATATTTATTATATATACTCGTACAATGAAACCTTGAAAGATGCTTTTTAACTACGGTTTAAAGGTATGAGCTATTTAAAAAAAAGTAATATTGATTAATCGGCAGTATTATAATGTGAGGTGATTACCAAATGAAATTAAAAGCATTGCATCGATTCAAAGGAATAAAAGAGTTTAATTTATTTTCTGACTATTTGGAGCAAATAGACTGGAAAATTGACAAGAAATTACTGAAAGAAAGAGTTGAGGAGTATAAAAACGATTTGTATATAATTGATTTAAAGCGAAAATATTTGGATTTGGGAATATCTATTTGGCCATTAAAAGATGAAGAATCTATTACATGGATTGATACTATTTTGTTAATGAGAAGATTAATGATTGAGTTATTCAAAAAAGGTGTTAATACAAATGAAATAACAATACTCATGGAATACCCTTTAGTTTTTGGCAATTACATGAGATCAGATTATCTACTAGTTTATGACCGTTTAATTATTGTTCTTGAGTTTGGTATGTTTAATCAGGACGAAAGAAGAAGTGAGGAAAGATATACTAAAAAATTACAAGAATCGATTAATCATCGTCAAATCATAGCAAATATGGTTTCTAAATTGGTGGACGTTGTGAACTATGTCATGATTTATAGGCCAGAGTACGACTCAAAAAATGAAAAATTAATGGATGATAATAAGGAGTATAATACAGGAGAAATCATAAAATTGACTGAGTTTGTTATTAAAAATATCCGTAATCAAGATAGACTTACAGCTATTAAACAACTAGAATCAATTCAAGATTATAATTAATCTATCTTTTTGATTGACTTTATACCTAGTTGTGATATCATATAATTAACAATAATATTTGATGTTCAAAATATTTGAAGGAGAAAATAAAATGAGTGATAAAATTGGAATCGTAGTATGTGGTAACTCAGGTGTTGATTATATGAAGTTGGATTATCCAGTTAAGTTGATAAGATCAACATTGAACTTAGGTGGCAAAGAATATGAAGATTATGTTGATATTCAAGCGAAGGAATTTTATGATGTAATCATGGCTAATCCGGATATTGATGTTTCAACATCTCAAACCTCAACTGGAAAAATCGCTAGCGTCTATGAAGAATTGAAGGAAGAAGGATATACTGAAGTTATTGCTATTGTCATTTCTTCAAAATTAAGTGGGACATATCAAGGAGCAGTTTTAGCTAAAGATATGGTTCCAGGAATCAATGTTTACGTTATTGATTCAAGAAGTGTGTCTTATGGTGAAGCATATTTAGTTTTAGAAGCTATTAAAATGATTAAAAATGGTAGTAAAACTAGAGACATCATTGATAAATTAGAAAAAATAAGAGATAATATATATCTCTATGTCCTCGTCGATACTCTTAAGTATCTAGTTAAAAATGGTAGACTATCTGCTACAAGCGGTTTTTTAGGTACATTGTTGAAGATTAAACCACTTCTACACGTGCAAAGAGATGGTAGTCTAGTCCCATTTGAAAAAATTAGAACAACTAGTAAAGCTCAAGCTAGATTAGTTGAAGTTATTAAACACGATATTGAAGGCAAAAATGTTGTAATGTTTATAGCGTATACTAACAACGAAGAAAAGGCTAAAGAAATTAAGCAACAAATATTAGACGTACGCCAAGATGTAACTGTTGAATTAGTTCCATTAACACCAGTTGTTGGAGCACATGCTGGTCCTGGAACACTAGGTGTAGGTTATATAGTATTATAAAAAGGTGGTAATTAAAGTGGTCTCTCCAAAAGAAGTTATTAACGAGTTGTTGGTAGATGTTTTTAATCAAATTTTAAGCATAGAAGCTGACGTTTTAAAAAAACGCGGTGTCAAGATTTCTATGACAGAAGTTCATGTTTTAGAAGCGATTAGAAATACAAAAGTACCTACGATGGGAAATGTCGCACAAAAATTAAGAGTTACTTTGGGGACGCTTACTACCTCTATTAACGTTTTGGTTAGAAAAAACTTCGTTTTTAGATATCGAGATGAAGCTGATAGAAGAAAAGTATATTTAAAGTTAAACGAATCAGCAAACGATGTATTGAAAGTTCATGATGAGTTCCACGATGAAATGGTTACATCACTTTTTAAAGATTTGGAATTAGAAAAAGACGAAGTGTTGATGAAATCATTAGAAAACATAAGTCAATATTTCAAACAAAGGTACTAAACAATAAAATATTTGAAGCAAGCATCCTACGGATGCTT
>NZ_JASCXW010000062.1 GCF_030012175.1 Peloplasma aerotolerans | reverse complement strand
TTTTTAAAAGTAAATATGTGATTTTTTCTATATTATAAGACGAGAAAAAAGATATATATTTAAATAATATATATGGAGAATATGTTTAACTTTTAACTTGACAAAGAAGATTAACCCACTATAATAGATATGGAAATGGAGTGTTGTCATGAATAAGAAACTCATTATTGTCGAGTCACCATCTAAATCAAAAACAATTGCCAGCTACGTTGGAAATGACGTGCTTGTTTTGTCTTCGAAGGGGCATGTTAGAGATTTATCCACATCAGGTGTTGATGGATTAGGGCTGGACATGGAAAATAATTTCACTCCTAGATACAATATTATTCCAGGAAAAAAACAACTGGTAAAAGAGTTAATTGCAAAAAGTAAAGGCAGAGATGTTTTAATCGCGACCGACCAGGATCGAGAAGGAGAAGCTATTGGATGGCATCTTGCTGAATTGCTAGAACTCGACCCAAAAGCAAGCAATCGGATTGTTTTTAGAGAAATCACAAGACCTGCAATACTAGAAGCTTTAGAAAATCCAAGACCAATTGATCAACATTTGGTATACTCTCAAGAAGTAAGAAGAATATTAGATCGTATTATTGGTTTTAAACTTTCAAAATTATTACAATCAAAAATTAAATCAAAATCAGCAGGACGTGTGCAAAGTGTTGCACTTAAGCTTATTGTAGATCTTGAAAAAGAAATCGAAGCATTTATTCCAGAAACATATTATGAAATTGAAGCTTCATTTCATCATATGAAGGCTGATTATGTTATTCCAAGTAATACAAGAATATCTAAAGAAGAAGCTGATCAAATTGTTAAAGAATCAGTTAACCCTTTTGTCGTAACCGATATTAAAACGAGAGAATCAAAGAGAAATCCGAAACCTCCATTTATTACTTCAACACTACAACAAGATGCAATTTCAAATCTTGGCATGAGCGCAAGTCGTACAATGATGGTCGCTCAATCTCTATATGAAGGTAAAGAGATTAAAGGTGAAATTGTAGGTCTAATTACCTACATGAGAACCGACTCAACAAGACTTGCTCAACCATTTATTAGCGAAACTTTATCATTTATCGAAAACACCTTTGGAAAGCCATATATCGGCAAGTACACAACAACAAAAAAAGAGAATTCTCAAGACGCACATGAAGCAATTAGACCGACCAGTTTAACACGTACACCAGATAGTTTAGAAGGCTATTTGTCACGTGATGAGCTCAGGTTATATAAGCGTATATTTGAACGCTCTGTTGCTAGTATGATGTCGCCTGCAAAATTTGATATTACAAAAGTTACTTTAAAAGCTGGAGAACATGTATATCAAGCAGAAGGATCTGTAGAGAAGTTTGATGGCTATCAAAAAATGTATACAGATGCTAAGAATAAAGATAAACATTTACCGAAACTAGAAGTCAATCAAGAATTAAATGCTAAAGAAGTTTTAGCTATTGAAAAAGTTACAACACCGAAAACGAGATATAGTGAAGCAACACTGATTAAAGAGCTAGAAGCACTAGGAATCGGTAGACCATCGACTTATGCTCAAATCATTCAAACGCTAAAAAATAGAGACTATGTATCGATCAAGGAAAAAAGATTTGAACCTTCTGAACAAGGGAGACTAACAGTCGAACAGTTAGATATATTCTTTGGAAAAATCATTAATGTTGAGTACACATCAAAAATGGAAACCGTTTTGGATGAAATTGCTGATGGTAAACAAAATGGTGGAGATTTAATAGATAAATTTTATAATAGTTTTATCCCACTAGTCAAAATAGCACAAAAAGACATGAAGAAAATAGAAGCTAAAAAGACAGATGAGCTTTGCCCGAAATGTGGTAAACCACTGGTTATTCGTAAGAGTAAGTATGGTGAGTTTGTTGCATGTAGTGGTTTTCCTAAATGTAAGTATGTAAAAAAAGACTAAAGTAGACATAACTATATATTAATAATCGGTCCTTAAGCACATGCTTTAGGGCCGCTTCATATGTGCATTTGATATTGTTGTGACATGGATATGATATAATATGAATGAATTTAGAAAAAGGAAGTGAGAACATGAAAACTTTTAAAGGCAAACCAATAACATTACTTGGTGAAACAAAGAAAATCGGTGATCATGCACCAGATTTTAAAGCTCTAAACACAAAAAATGAAGTAAAACACTTATCAGATTTTAAAACGCCTTATGTCATATTAAACGTTGTACCATCATTGGATACTACAGTATGTGATAGACAAGCAAAGACGGTTAATCAAGAACTTTCAGAACGAGAAGACATTATGGTATTAACAATTAGTAACGACTTACCAACAGCACAAGATCGCTGGTGTGGGAATTCAGGGTTATCTAATGTAATCACATTGAGTGATCACCTAGATTTAGATTTTGCTAATAAATATGGAACAAACATTAAAGAAATTAGATTACAAGCGAGAAGCGTATTCGTTTTAGACAAAAAAAGAAAAATCATTTATCTTGAATATGTTGATGAAATGAGTCAGCATTTAAACTTTGATGAATTGCTTACTTTCGTAAGAAAATTGCCGAAAGAATAATCTTTCGGTTTTCTTTTTCTTGTGGTATAATAAGCAAGAATTAGGAGTGAAACATATGGGTTTATTTCAGAAGCTTTTTAAAAGAAAACCTAAGGATGAACGATATCAATTAGGTCTACATAAAACCAAAGAAAATCTTGGTAATCTAAAAGCAATTCTTTCAGCATCAGACAAAATTGATGATGAACTTTTTGATTCTTTAGAAGATGTTTTTATTCAAGCTGATATTGGTGTTGATACAGTTATTTATTTCATTGAGCAACTAAGAGATGAAGTTGAAAACAAAAAAATAAGTGATCCTAATGATTTAGCTGAAATTATTGTTGATAAAATGTTTGAAATATATCTTAAAGGTGAACTTGTTCAAACGGATCTTAACTATGATGAAAATGAGGTTAATGTTTATCTATTTGTAGGAGTTAACGGCGTTGGCAAGACAACAACAATTGGAAAAATGGCGAAGCAATTAAAAGATGAAGGCAAAAAAGTGATGATGGTTGCTGGTGATACGTTTAGAGCTGGAGCAATTAACCAACTTGTTGAATGGGGGAATAGAAGTGATACGTTCGTCTTCACAAAAGAAGCTGGCTCAGACCCATCTTCAGTAATCTATGATGCATTAGTGATTGCTATTAAAGAAAAATATGATGTTGTTTTATGCGATACTGCAGGTAGGCTACAGACAAAAATTAACTTGATGTCTGAATTATCAAAAATGAAGAGAGTCATTCAAAAAACATTACCAAATGCTCCACAAGAAACATTATTAGTTATTGATGCAACAACAGGTCAAAATGGGATGCGTCAAGCTGAAGTGTTTAAGGATGCAACAGATGTTACAGGTATTATATTAACCAAACTAGATGGCACAGCAAAAGGTGGAATTGTTTTAGCGATTAGACACCTTTACGATTTGCCTATTAAATATGTTGGTTTAGGTGAAAAAATAGATGATTTAGTGATGTTCGACATCGAGCAGTACATCTACGGATTGTTTAAAGATTTCTTTT
>NZ_JASCXW010000061.1 GCF_030012175.1 Peloplasma aerotolerans | reverse complement strand
TTACTAATATGTAAATAGCTAATTTATTATTCAAATCTTTTGTACTAATTTTTAAATCATCTTTTATTTTCATTTTTCCACCATTAATTTTGTATTGCTAGATTTATTAATCGGGTTAATCATTTTGATAATTATATCATAGGTGCATGATGTTAATAAAACACCAAAACTCATATCAACATAAGTGGATTTTTTTAATAAAAATTTGTATCTTACCATCGACCTCTTTTTCCTAGTTCAGATTTTTCTTATTCACACATAAGTTCTGATGGTTTTAATACTACTTCATTAAAAACAATCAAACCAACAGATTTTATTGACTTTTTGGTTTTCAAAAGAACTGTAACTACCTATGAATATCAAGAAAAAAAGCCCTTCCCACGGGTGAGAAGAGCATTTCATATTATTATTGGTGAACCGTACGGGTTCACGTTTTTTTCAGTGACTAACAGTCTAGACTGATATGAATATCTTTATTTCACATATAGTTTTGGTGACACTATATCGACTTTGTCATATATATATTTTTATTTCTTCACATATCTCTGATTTCTACTTTTAGGTTTTTCCGGAAGCGTCATTTCAATCATACCTGATTGTAAAAGTGGATCTAAATAATTCTTTTTAAAAGATGCTCTAGATTTTATACCTACCCTATCCATAAGCTCTATAGTAGTATATGGAATACCTTCCTCTAAAACAGTAAGCAATTTCTTCGCTTGAATCGATAGACTTCCTTTTTCTATGTTTGATTGTTTTAGTGTATCATTCATGGTTTCTATAATAGCATCCAACATAAACTCAATAAATACTGTAGATGTACCTACTTGATTCGATCTAGATATAGCATCATAGTATGATTGTTGTTTCTTCTTTATGATGGATTCAACAGGTAAATAGTAAAACAGTTCTTCTTCCTTTGCAAGTAAACATGTTTGAAAAAGTCTACCCATTCTACCATTGCCATCACTAAATGGATGTATAAATTCAAATTCATAATGAAATACACATGATTTGATGAGTATGTTTTCATCATAATGATTCAAGTAATCATAGAGATTATTCATTAGAGCTGGTACTCTATCTGCAGGAGGTGCCATAAAGATTGCCTTTTCATCATCAAATACACCAACTTGTCCTTTTCGATATGAACCTGCATCGGAGACGAGGGAGGTCATAAGTATTTTATGGTATTTAAGTAGGTCTTTTTGAGCGTATGGATTAATATCCTGTAAGCGTTCATAAACATTGATTGCGTTTTGAACTTCTAATATATCTTTTTGTGGTCCGATGACAAGTTTGTCATTGATTAAATCTTTGACTTGAGATTCTGATAATTGATTATTTTCTATGGCTAATGATGAGTGAATTGATTTTATTTGGTTTTTTCTTCTTAATAAGGGCTGGCTACTTAAATTATTCATACTAGAAAACTTACCAATCATTTTCATGATGGCAGCAATTTTATTAAGTATAGATGTGGTTATTTCATAAGGTGGTTTATAGGACATATATCATCAACTCCTCTTATGTATATTATACCACAGGACAGGCTATCTTGTATGTTTTCTTGTATTTTTTCTTGTATGTTTTCTTGTATGTTTTTAATTGAATAGAGCAACTACGCCTGCAATAACTCCAACTGGAATTACTAGTAAGATGATTGTCCCTAAAAATGTAAATATATTTCTTTTTTCTATTGAGTCAATGCTTTCTTCATGATCCGACTTAATACTCAATTGATATCTATCACCAAGAAACCATTCCTTCTGTCTATATAGTCTTATCTTAATCTTTTCATCTTGCTGCACATCTATTATTAATTTGCATACAGCAAACCTCCCCCACCTTCTCAAAAGATATGCGGATTCTGTTGCATAGCCAAAAAAGAGAAAAGCCATCAGTATAGCTCCAAATAAAAAGTACTTATTATTTAGAATGTGATATTGCTCAACTTTGATTTCATGCAATCCAGCCTCAATCAATAACGTTTCAGACTCTAATTTTTTATTGTCAACAAAAATGATAAGTTTTTCGTTGAATTCGTCCACATCTTTTAAATAGTTAAACGATAGTTTATGTATTTCCAACACCACCTATAGTGCAAAATGATTTGTTTATGTTTATTTGTATTGTTTTAAAATATTCTTTGTTCTAGATTCGACATGAGATTTTGAAGACATAATGAATGGTTGAGTACAACAAATTTGAGGAATACCCTATATAGGTTTACCCTAAAATAAATGGGGTAACCAAACAATTTGACAGATTTTCTAATGATTTCATTAAACTCCATCTCATCAACCTTATGTTCTATAAAAATATCTTCGAAAGAAGTCAAAAGTGTTTCAAAACCAAATGTTGATGCAAATCCTGATTTTTTGTTAGTATTGTTTCAATTACTTTTTGAATATAATGACGTGATAGCTTTTGGTATTTATAGTTCTAAATGGTTTTTTCATCTCTAATTTCAATATACAATCCCGGTTCTATTGGTAATTTCAACTTCAACAACTAGTTTGATTATTATGCCTTCTTCTATATACACCCTAATCCATACACGTTCATTGACATATATTGAACTGATACTATCTCGAGGGTAAAATCCTAATGATCTCATATACTCAATGATTTCACTTTCGGTGTATTCATCACCTACCGAAAGATCATAAATATAAATCTCTGGATCTGATGTGCTTATTCGTGTGATATAACTTCCACCATTTACATAATCCGGATAAGCAGTAACTTCATAGTAGGTAGTAGGATTGTTTAACATATATTCGTTAATATCAACACTATATGGATCTATATTGGCATCAATCAGAGTTTCAACACCAAACCCTCCCATAATGTTAAATTTGGATGTGATATCTTCAGTCACCACTGTTAGTAATTCATACTCAAAATTACTGTTATGAGAAATTTCTTCGATTATTTTTTCGGTTTTTTGTTTTGTACATCCTGTTAGTAAGATAGCAAATAGAAAAATAATAATAAAGGTTAATCTTTTCATAATATCATCTCTTTCACTCGTATTATTATATTCATAACAAGAATATCCTTATTATCTCTGAAAAAAGTATTCTAATGAATTGCTTCGTTACTCCCTCAATGCTTTGTTTAACACTTATATTATACAATAGTCACACTCTATTAGAAATCATATTTTCAGATGTTTAATTTCAAAGGTTTACTACACTTACCATGACTACCACTAGCATTTTATAAAAGATAACAAAACTTATCTCAATATAAGTGAGTATTTTGGACAAAAAACATACTTTAACTCCCTAAATGACTTTTATTGAAAGTAAAACTCAAGAAAGCCCTTCATTTTTGAGAGGAATAGAGCATTCAAAACCGTATCATTCTAAGTCGACTTAACGTCTCAACAAAAACATAAAAATCCTACCACTGATATTAGATAAGCTTACTCTAGTAGTGTTGGTGACCCGTAGGGGTTCACGTTTTTTTCAGTGACTAACTGTCTAGACTGATATAGATATCTTTAATTCATGTATGTTTTTGGTGACTCTTTTGCACTTGAAGTCATTTTTTTTATTGTTTGTTACTAAACCTGTTCAATTTAGTGTCTTTCCAATATAATATT
>NZ_JASCXW010000060.1 GCF_030012175.1 Peloplasma aerotolerans | reverse complement strand
ATATAAACATGCTATAATAACTATAGGTGATATTCATGAGAATTTCAAAAACAAGATTTATTAATTATATCAGATGCAATCGTCATCCAGCACTCGATGAAATCTATCGAGACAAGGACAAAGCTATTGTTTCTTTTACTGATGATCCAGAATTAGAAGATTTAATTGGCGAAGAAAACAAGCAAAAAATAAGTGTTTTGCTAGATGATATGATTGATGAAGAAGGAGAAGACCTTCTCATCAAACAAGATACTCAAATGGAAACAATGATGCCTTATTATAGTCAAATTGAGGTTATCAGTGGACAAGCAATTCAAAACCGATTTAAAGGTGATGTAACCTATAGTTTAAATACTTTTGATCAAAAAAGATTTGAACATGAATATCAGGGTTTTCGTTTTTACTGCTTTCTAGATGGTTATCAAGAAGATAAGGATACCATTAGAATATTTGAAGTTAAAGCGACAACAAGCAAAAAATTTATAGATTTAGAATATAAAAATAATCATAACGAAAAAACACCGCTTTTTGAATATTCTCCTGAAGGCATTTTAATGTTGCAAGAAGACTTGCATGGAGATGTTAATGATCATTATTATGAAAAAGTTGCTAAATTAAGAAATAGACTAGGTAAAGAAGGACGTTACGTCTATGACATTTCTTATCAACGTTATGTTTTAGAAAAGGCAATTCAATCAAAAAAAGATGTTAAATACTATCTTGTAGTTTTGAATAGCGAATATATTCATCAAGGTTTAGTCAATGATAGAAATGAACCTATTTATACTGATGACATCATTACAATTATCGATGTTACAACACTAACTGAGTCTATGATACCAGTCATTGAAAATGACGTTCAAACGGTTATCCAGAGATTAGATGTTATGAACGCCAATCCTGTAGATTTAGGTCCACATTGTCAAAGAAAAGATTCAAGAGAATGTAAATTCTACCCGATTTGCTATGGACATATCCCTGAGAAAAACAGTATTTTTTCTTATATTGGCGGACATCATGGGTTTAAAGATTCCGATAACAACAAGTATGAACGATTTGATCTAATCAATGAACGAAAAGTTAAGGCAACTGATATTCCATATGAATGGTTGAATAGAAAAAACAACGTTATTCAAAGGGATGTAATAGAATCGAATCAACCTTACGTTCATCCTCAAAAAATAAGAGCAGGTATTGAACTTTTAAGATATCCTATTTACCATTTGGATTTTGAGACATTTCCATGTCCACTACCCAGATTTAAAGGAGAAAAACCATATAGCCAATCCTTATTTCAGTATTCTATTCATATTGAGCACGAACCTGGAATATGTGATAAGGATTCTGACAATTACAGTTATGTTGCTACTGAGCATATTGATTTAAGAAAAGATTTAGTAGAAAACATGCTCAAAGTCATTAAACAAGATGGTGGCTCAATCATGGTCTATAACAAATCATTTGAACAAACCAGATTAAAAGAAATGGCGGAAATATATCCAGAGTATAAGTCTAGATTATTTGATATGATTGATCGATTATTTGATTTAATGCATTTGTTAAAAGGTAATAAAAAAGTATATGCTTCATTAGGGTTTGAAGGTGAAGACCTTGAAACCGTAAACTATTATCATAATGATTTAAACGGTTCTTATTCTATAAAAAAAGTTCTACCTGTATTTAGTGATTTAACATATCAAGGTATGGGGATAGCTAATGGAACTGATGCATTGGTAACTTATGCAAGATTTCCAATGATGGACAAGAAAACATTTGAAACGTCTTATCAGGATCTATTAGAGTATTGTAAACAAGATACTTGGGCGATGGTAAAAATACTTGAAGAACTTAGAAAATTTTAGTAAAATCCATATGAAACAAAGACTGGGTTATTCTTTCATAAGGCCAATTTCTTAAAATAGAGTCAAATCATAGTTGATTTCTTGTTATTTTGTTTGTTTTCTAATATAATAAAACAAAGAGGAGGCATAAGCATGTTGAAGCTTTATAATACACTTACACAAAACATAGAACCATTTGAATCTATTCAACCAAACAAGGTTTCAATGTATGTATGCGGACCGACAGTTTATGGTGACATACACATAGGTAATGCAAGACCAGTTATCTTTTTTGATGTTGTAAAAAGATACCTTAAATTTTTAGGTTATGAAGTCAATTACGTTTCAAATATAACTGACGTTGACGATAAAATAATTGAAAAAGCTAAAGAACTTAAGATAAAAGAAGATAAGTTAACAAATCAATTTACAAAAGAGTTTATTAATATGAGTTTAGCATTGGGTAGTATTCTACCTGATCAAATGCCAAAAGCAACCGAATTTATTCCACATATGATTGAGTATATCCAAGATTTAATCGATCATAATCATGCCTATGTACGACCTAGTGGCGTATACTTTAGGGTCAAACAAGTTCAAGACTATGGAATCTTAAGCAAACAAAATATTGATGAATTAAATCAAGGGGTACGTGTTGCCTTAGACGAAGACAAAGATGATCCTCGAGACTTTAGTATTTGGAAAGTCACAGACGATGGACTAGCTTTCGAAAGTCCATGGGGAAAAGGAAGACCAGGATGGCACACAGAATGTGCAGTTATGAACCACGAAATTTTCGGTCATGAAATTGATATTCACGGTGGAGGAACAGATCTTAAATTCCCGCATCATGAAAACGAAATGGCTCAAACAGTTGTTCATAACCATCATCACCTCGCTCGTATTTGGATGCATGTCGGACGTTTAGATGTTAACGATGTAAAAATGAGTAAATCATTAGGTAATATAACACTCGTTAAAGACTTGATTCAAGATTATGACCCTTTAGCATTTAGACTATTAACGATTAACCATCATTATAGACAACCAATTCATTATAGCGATGACTTAATGGTACAATTTGCAAAGGAATATGATAGAATAAAACGTAACCTTAAAAAGGCTTTTTTAACAGTTACATTAGCGAAAGCTCATACAATCAACGTTGATATAGAACAAATCAATCTTTTTAAATCTTTAATGGATGATGACTTCAATATTCCGAATGTCATTACCCAAATTTATGACTTATTAAAACGTATGAATAAAGAAAAAGATCCTAAATATTTAGCTGTTTTGCACCAAACTGCAAAAACAATTTTAGATGTATTAGGCATTATGCCTCAATATGAACTAACAGACGAAACATTAATTATGTATCGTGAATGGGAACAAGCTAGAATCAACAAGGATTTCGCAAGAGCAGATTGTTTGAGAGAACGTCTTTCTGAACAAGGGTGGATGTAAAATTTGAATGGATTAACTTTAGCTTATATTGGTGATGCATATTATGAATTATCAATACGCATGTATTTAATAAATCAAAAAATGACAAATGTTAATGATCTACATAAAAAAGCAATTCGTTTTACTTCGGGGAAAGCACAAGCTATTATCATTAATCATTTAATGGATGAAAACATCATTTCTGAACAAGAAATTGAAACTTTCAAAAGAGGCAGAAATAACAGTGGACCTGGAAGAAAAAATATAGATGCACAAACCTATCATTACGCAACAGGTTTCGAAGCATTAATAGGATTGCTATATTTAAATAATAAAACAAGAGCAGACGAACTCATAAAAATCGGTATAGATTATATTGAGAAAGCAACCGGTAG
>NZ_JASCXW010000006.1 GCF_030012175.1 Peloplasma aerotolerans | reverse complement strand
TCTTAGGAGGAATTTTAAATGAAAACTGAAGTAGGAATCATTATGGGTAGTAAATCAGATTATGAAACTATGAAAAACGTTGAGCAGGTTTTAAAATATTTTGGTGTGTCTTTTACATCACAAATAGTATCTGCACATCGTACACCAGACTTAATGTTTGAATATGCAGAAACTGCAAAGGACAAAGGCATAAAAATCATTATTGCAGGAGCTGGAGGTGCTGCTCATCTTCCAGGAATGATAGCGTCAAAAACAACGCTACCTGTATTAGGTGTACCCATTAAAAGTAAAGCACTAGAAGGAATTGATTCTTTATTATCGATTGCACAAATGCCATATGGTATACCTGTAGGTACTTTAGCAATTGGTGAAGCAGGTGCAAAGAATGCAGCTTTGTTAGCATGTCAAATACTTGCTTTAAATGATTCTGATTTAGCTGTGAAGATTGAAACATTTAGGAAAAATCAAACGGAAAAGGTTTTACAAGATGTCTTATAAAAACATACAACCAGATCAAACAATCGGCATTATTGGTGGTGGACAACTTGGTAGAATGCTCTCTTTTGCTGCTAAGCAAATGGGTTATCGTGTTGCTATTTTAGATCCTAAAGAAAACTGTCCAGCAGCTCAAGTTTCAGATCTTCATATTTGTGCACCTTTTCATGATCAAATAGCACTTCAAGAGTTATATGATATATCAGATGTATTGACTTATGAGTTTGAAAATGTTCCACATCAAGTTTTAGAACCTTTTTTAGATAAAATACCACAAGGATTATTTCCTTTAAAATTTACTCAAGATAGATTGCTTGAGAAAGAGACAATACAAAAAGCAGGCTTTAAAACAGTTCCTTATCTAAAAATCGACACTCAAAAAGATTTAAAGATAGCATGTGAAAAGTTAGGTTATCCAGTCTTGCTAAAGACAAGAAGTGGTGGTTATGATGGAAAAGGACAACAATTCATTCATCATCAAGATATTCAAGTTGATATTAATGGACCCTCTATTTTGGAAAAAGTTATTGAATTGAAACAAGAAGTATCACTGATTGTTACAAGATCAATCCATCATGAAGTCAAGTCGTTTCCAGTCATTGACAATATCCATCGTGCTCAAAGACTTATCGAATCATCAATACCAACATCATTATCAGAACAACTCATGGAAAAAGTTTTACATATTGGTAAGCGTTTTGCTGAAAAAATTGATTTAATCGGAACACTTGCAATTGAATTTTTTATAACAACAAATAATGAAATATTAATTAATGAATGTGCACCACGTGTTCACAATTCAGGACATTTAACCATTGAAGCATGTCAAGTTAGTCAATTTGAACAACATATTAGAACAATCACTGGACAGCCATTAAAAGAAACAAATATGATTTATCCCGCTCTTATGGTTAACATTTATGGCCAAGACTATCAAGCATCACTTGATGTCTTAGCAAACTACCCAAACATTCATTACCACTTGTATGGAAAAAAAGAAATGAAGAAAAATCGCAAAATCGGTCACGTGACGATTTGTACAAAGGATATAGAACAAAGAGAATATTACCGTAATGTGATGCGAAATATACTGAACAAGGACGTTTAAAATGAAACCAAAAAGACTGTTTGTTGAGAAAAAGAATACATTTCAGACCGAAGTCGAACGCTTACGAATCGCAGTTCATAATGATTTGAGCATCGATTTAATCAACTTAAGAAAATGGACAGTATATGAGATATTTCATGTGGATGAAAAAATCATTGATATGCTCAAATGGCAAGTATTTGGTGAAATTGCACAAGACATCATTTATGAGGAAATTGATTTCAAAGATTATGCTCACTTAGCTTATGCATATCTACCTGGTCAGTATGATCAAAGAGCGGATTCTGCTATGCAGTGTATTCAACTGGTTACCGGTAGAAGTGACATCATTGTGCAGTGTGCAACTTTAATAACTTTTGAGCAAATCAACTTAAGCGCATACACTAGCCTTTCAGAATATCTTATTAATCCAGTAGAAATGGGAGTCAAAGATATATCAAAAGAACCAGAACTTCCTATCTATAAAACGGAAAATAAAGTTACAAGAGTTTCTGGGTTCATTCAGTTTGATGAGCATGAACTGAATAAGTATTATAATGAAAAAAGCTTTGCGATGAAAATTGAGGATTTACGCTTTATCCAAACCTACTTTAAAAAATTAAATCGAAACCCTAGTGAAACAGAAATATATGTTCTTGATACATACTGGTCTGATCACTGCAGACATACAACATTTGAAACAATACTTGATGAAATAAAAATTGAAGACAGTTTAAAAACTCAGATTATTCAAGAGAGTTTGAACAAATACTATGAATTAAGAAAAAAGGTACATAAGAATAATAAACCAATGACGCTCATGGATATGGCAACCCTTTATGGAAAATACATGATACAGCAAGGTTTAGCAGATGATGTTGAGATATCAGAAGAAGTTAATGCGTGTAGTATTAAAATAAATGCTGAAGGCGAAACATACCTTCTATTGTTTAAAAATGAGACACACAATCACCCAACGGAAATAGAACCTTTCGGTGGTGCTTCGACTTGTATTGGTGGTGCAATTAGAGATCCTCTTTCAGGTAGGGCATATGTTTATCAAGCAGCCAGAGTAACAGGTGCTGCGAATGTGCTTGCTCCAATTAGCCAAACGAGAAAAGGTAAGCTACCACAAGCAATCATCACAAAAAAAGCTACTGAAGGATTTAGTTCATATGGAAATCAAATCGGTTTAGCCACAACATTAGTCCGTGAAATATACCACCCAGGTTATGAAGCAAAAAGGTTAGAGCTTGGTGCAGTTGTTGGCATGGTTAAATATGACAACATAAAACGGGAAACCCCTGAACCAGGCGATTTAATTATATTAATTGGTGGAGCAACTGGTAGAGATGGGATTGGTGGAGCAACAGGTTCATCAAAGTCACATGATCAATCATCGGTTGTTGATGCATCAAGTGAAGTACAAAAAGGCAATGCATTAATAGAAAGAAAATTGCAAAGATTATTCCTGCATCCAGAAGTTACAAAAATAATTAAAAAAGCCAATGACTTTGGTGCTGGTGGTGTATCAGTTGCAATCGGCGAACTTGCAGCAGGTATTAAAATCAATTTAGATTTAGTACCAACTAAGTATATTGGATTAAACGCCACTGAACTTGCAATCTCAGAAAGCCAAGAAAGAATGGCAGTTGTAATTCACCCTAAGGATTTTCAATTATTAAATCAATATGTAGAAAAAGAAAATTTAACAGCACATCATGTTGCTACAGTTACACGAGAAGAAAAACTTGTCATGACTAAAAACAATCAAACTGTTGTAGAAATTGACCGAGAATTCTTAGATACACACGGTGTTAGACAACACGCAAATGTTGTGATTCAGCAACCTATGTCAATGACACCTTTTGATCTTAAGCATTCCAAGTTAGAAGATATCGTTAATGAATCTATCCAATCGTTAAACACAGCTTCGCAACAAGGGATGATTGAATACTTTGATTCAACGATTGGACAGACAACTGTTTTGATGCCTTTTGGGGGTAAATACAAATTAACTGAAAGTGATGCTTCAGTTCATAAGTTACCTTTAAAAGATCGTCAAACTGACGTTACTAGTATTCTTACTTTTGGTTTTGATCCTAATGTTTCTTCATGGTCACCTTATCATGGTGCATATCTTGCTATTGTAGAAGCGATATCTAAAGTGGTAGCTGTGAATGGAAATTATCGTGACATTCGTTTTTCTTTTCAAGAGTATTTTCAAAAACTTGAGAAAGACCCAATTAAATGGGGGTCTGTTGTATCGACTATGTTAGGTGCGATTGCTGCACAAGATGATTTTCAAATGCCCTCAATCGGTGGGAAAGATAGTATGAGTGGAACATTTGAGGATTTACATGTGCCACCAACATTTGTTGCATTTGCTGTAACAACAGGAAAAGCATCGAAAATCATATCTTCAGAGTTCAAGTCAATTGGAAACTATGTATACTTAGTCAAAGCAAATTACAATCAAAATCATCTGCCTGATGCTAAACAACTGTTAAAGACATATGATGTTCTCAAAGAACTTATGGATAAAAATCAAGTTATTAGTGCAAAAGCTTTACTTAAAGGTGGCTGGCTTGAAGCAATTATAAAAATGTCATTTGGTAATCATATTGGCTTTGAACTATATACAAACCAATCACTTGAAGATGCATCATCACTTCATTATGGTGGCATAGTTATTGAAACAACTCAAAAGATAGAGCATTCTCAATTTATTCAACTGGGTCAATTAATCGAAGAACCTATCATTAAGCTTAATGAGTCTACTTTTAATCTAGATGAGTTATTAGAAAAACATAAGCAGTTATTTGCTCGATTATATCCGATAAGTTCATCTTATCAAGAAATACCTCAGACAATAGTTTATAAAGAAGAACTACCAAAGATTGACGTGATTAGAAACGAGCATCCTGTCGTAACCATCATTTCTCTACCGGGAACCAATTGTGAGTTAGACTCTAAATTTGCATTTGAAGATGCTGGTGCAAAAGTTATAATTAATGTATTTAGAAACCAAAACGAAGTCCAGATCCAAAAATCAATTATAGACCTTAAAGCATCAATTGATCAATCAGATATATTCATGATTCCTGGAGGTTTTAGTGCAGGAGATGAACCGGACGGTTCAGGCAAGTTCATTACAGCAATACTCTTAAATCCAATGATAAAAGCAGCAATTGAAAGACTACAACAAAGAAAAGGATTAATCATCGGTATATGTAATGGATTCCAAGCATTAATCAAATCGGGATTGTTACCTTTTGGTAAGTTAGGGGATGTTCATAAGAATAGCCCAACATTAACCATTAATCATATCAACCGACATGTTTCAAAAATGGTTTATACCAAAGTCATAAACAATCATTCACCTTGGTATAAAGAAATAAAGAGAAATACAATACATCATATACCTATATCACACGGAGAAGGTCGCTTTTATGCGAATCAAGAAATGATTGAACTGCTGATTAACAATCATCAAATTACAACTATTTATGTTGATGACAAGGGACATCCAGCGACAGATGGACTATATAATCCCAATGGTTCTGTATTATCAATTGAAGGGATCACGAGTCCAGATGGAAGAATTCTGGGCAAAATGGGTCACTCAGAACGATATGGCAACCAACTATATAAAAACATACCAGGCAACAAACTAGAAAATATCTTTAAAAGTGCTGTAGAAACCATAAGGAGAGGAAATTAAACATGAAAATTGAAAGAGGAAATATGCTTTATGAAGGTAAAGCAAAGATAGTATACAAAACTAATCACGAGGATAAAGTCATTATTTATTTTAAAGATGATGCTACAGCATTTAATGGTCTAAAAAAATCCACTGTTCATGATAAAGGTATCATGAATAATGAAATTACAGCCATCATTTTTAATTATTTAGAAACACAAGGAGTATCTACACACCTAATCAGTAAGATAAGTGATCGAGAGCAGGTATGTAAAATCTTAAATATATTTAAAATCGAAGTCATTATAAGAAATGTCATTACTGGAAATATGTCTAAACGATTAGGCATTAAAGATGGTACTGTACCAGATGAAACGATTTACGAGATGTGCTACAAAAATGATGAGTATCAAGATCCACTCATTAATGAAGATCACGCATTAGCGCTAAAACTAGCAACTAAACAAGAACTCAGTCATATAAAAGAGCTTGCTCTAAATATCAATGCATTACTTCAAAAATTACTAGATCCTCTCGATATCTTGCTTGTTGATTTAAAGTTAGAGTTTGGTAAGGACTCAAATCAAAAAATATATCTTGCTGATGAGATATCGCCAGATACATGTCGATTTTGGGATAAAAAGACGATGAAAAAACTTGATAAAGATCGATTTAGATTAAATCTTGGAGGCGTTGAAGACGCATATAGCGAAATTCTTAAAAGATTAAGAACCATATAAAGGAGTGCAAATGATAAAACTAGTCGATATGAAAGTTGAAATGCATGAAGAATGTGGGGTCTTTGGTGTATTTAATCACTTTAATGCATCACTATTAACATATAGAGGACTCAATGCTTTGCAGCATCGAGGACAAGAAGGTTGTGGAATTGTTTCTTCTGATGGGAAAACATTAAAAGCATTTAAAGGCGAAGGGTTAGTCAAAAACGTTTTTAAGAAAAAAGATATTGATGTACTAGATGGTTTACATGCTATTGGGCATGTGAGATACTCTACTTTTGGTGGTGGAGGAATTCACAATGTACAACCCTTTTTGTTTCATTCACAAAACGGACAACTAGGCTTATGTCATAATGGTAATTTAGTCAATGCAACTAAAATTAGAGGATATCTTGAACAACAGGGTTCAATATTTCAAACAACAGCAGATTCAGAAATCATTGCACATTTAATTAAAAGACATCGTGGTGAGATGATGAATCGGATTAAAGAGTCTTTACTATATGTGGAAGGTTCTTTTGCATTTATGTTTTTGCTTGAAGATGAATTATATGTTGCACTAGATAAACAAGGTCTAAGACCCTTATCTATAGCAACATTAGGTGATGGATATGTCGTCTCAAGCGAAACATGTGCTTTTGATGCTGTTGGTGCTACATTCTTAAGAGATGTACTTCCAGGTGAGGTTATTCATATTTCTAAAGATGGACTAAACTCAAGTTTTTACTCTGAAGATAGAAAACATCAGATGTGCATGATGGAATATGTTTATTTTGCACGCCCCGATAGTCAAATAGAAGGTATCAATGTTTATCAGGCAAGAAAAAATTCAGGGAAAGTATTAGCAAAAGAAGCACCAGTTGAGGCTGATATCGTTATAGGTGTTCCTGATTCAGGTATGAGTGCTGCCGTAGGATATGCTGAAGCATCGAAAATACCTCTTGAACTGGGACTTATTAAAAATAAAGCTTCTGACCGAACATTTATTGAACCGACACAAGCATTAAGAGAAAATGCAGTATCCCTAAAATTATCTGCTGTTCGCTCTGTCATTAAAGATAAACGTGTCGTATTGGTAGACGATTCAATTGTTAGAGGAACAACTATCAAACAATTGATTCAACTGCTTAAACATGCAGGTGCAAAAGAAGTACATGTTCGAATTACATCACCAGAAATTAAATATCCTTGTTTTTATGGGGTTGATTTTTCTACATATGATGAACTTATTTCAGCAAAATACAAACCCAGTGAAATGAAAGATGTGATTGGTGCACATTCCATTGCTTTCATTTCGATTCAAGGTCTTATAGATGCTGTAGGTAGAAAAGAAGGTGCTTATTGTACAGCATGTTATAACAAGAAATACCCTACATATTTATACGAAACAATTATAGATGCTAATAAACAAGTTAAATAGGAGAATCTTATGAGCAAAACTTATAAAGCATCAGGTGTTGATGTTAACAGAGGATATGAGGCAGTACAAAGAATTAAACCTTATGCAAAAGATACAAATCGCTTAGGCGTTATGTCTAACATTGGTGCATTTGCAGGTCTTTTTAATTTAGGTAAACTAAACTATAAGGAACCCGTGCTTGTCTCAGGAACTGATGGAGTGGGAACAAAACTTTTGTTAGCCAAACAATTTAATCAACATGATACAGTAGGTCAAGATTTAGTTGCTATGTGTGTCAATGATATCGTCGTTATGGGTGCTACACCACTATTCTTTTTAGACTATATTGCTGTCGGAGCAATAGATCCTAATCATATCGAAGAAATCATTAAAGGGATACATAAAGGATGCAAGCTGTCTGAGTGTGCGCTCATTGGTGGTGAAACAGCTGAGATGCCCGATATGTATAAAGATGGACATTACGATTTAGCAGGATTTGCTGTGGGTGTTGTAGAAAAAGAAAACATTATTACAGGTGAAAATATACAAGAATCTGATGTATTGATTGGGTTACCTTCAAGTGGGTTACATTCCAATGGATTTAGTTTAGTCAGAAAGATATTATATAAAGACCAAACAGTTGAAATAGATGACGCATTAAAAAAAGAACTTTTGACACCAACTAAAATATATGTGAAACCTATCTTGGAAGTTATAAAATCAATTCAAGTACAAGGGCTTGTTCATATAACTGGAGGAGGATTTGATGAAAACATCCCTCGTGTTTTACATCATGAGTTAGGGGTAACCATTCAAATCAAAGATATTCCTAAACCAAAGATTTTTGATAAAATACAATTATTAGGTAATCTAGACATACGTGAAATGTATGAGGTTTTTAATATGGGCGTAGGTATGGTTATTTTCGTTAGAAAACAAGATGCTTTGAAAACCTTAGAAATATTAAGACAGTCGGGAGAGAAACCTTTCATTATGGGGCATGTCACTAATAAAAAAGGAATTGATTTCATATGGTAAAGGTTGCTGTGTTTGCATCAGGAAATGGTTCCAATTTTGAAGCATTAGTTCGACATCAAAAACATTATAAAGTGGCATGCTTAATTGTTGACCAAGAAGCTGCATATGCTATTGAACGTGCTAAGCAATTTAATATTCAAACATACGTGGTTCCTAAGTCTTTATATAACACTAGAAAAGCCCATGAAGAAGCGATATTAGAGGTACTTGATATGCATCAAGTTGAGTGGATATGTCTTGCAGGATATATGAGAATAATAGGACACACTTTAATCTCAAAATATCCAAATCGCATTATTAATATACATCCATCTTTACTCCCAGCATTTCCAGGTAGGCATGCGATAAAAGATGCATACCATCACGGTGTAAAAATAACTGGTGTAACAATCTTTTATGTCGATCAAGGTATCGATACAGGGAAAATTATTACACAAGAAGCAATGTATATTAAAAAAGGTATAACCTTAGAAAATCTTGAAAAAGAAATCCATGTAATTGAACATAGGATTTATAGTGAAACTTTAGAAAAATTAATAGGAGGATATGATGAAACAAGCACTCATTAGCGTTTCTAATAAAACAGGACTTATCGATTTTGCTCAACAATTGATTGAAAAAAAGTATCAAATCATTTCAACTGGTGGTACATACAAACATTTAGTTGAAGCATCGATTCCATGCAAAATGATTGATGAAGTCACAGGCTTTCCAGAAATCTTTGATGGTAGAGTTAAAACACTCCATCCGAAAATCCATGGAGGATTACTCGGCATAAGAGATCATGAGAAACACCAGATAGAAGCAAAGCAAAACAATATTGAGTGGATTGACATGGTTGTCGTCAATTTATATCCATTTAAAGAAACCGTAAATATGAAGAATAAAACAGACGAAGATATCATTGAACAAATCGATATTGGTGGACCTTCAATGTTAAGAAGTGCAGCAAAGAATCATCGATATGTAACAGTTGTTTCAGATGTTAATGATTATGATCAAGTGATTAAAAATATGGATGAAGATGGAAATACATCTTATGACTTAAGAAGAGAACTTGCAGCGAAAGTTTATCAATTAACTGCTTCATATGATGCATATATTGCCACATATTTAACAAAAGAAAATTATCCGGAAAAATTAACTTTAACATACGAGAAAAAACAAGAACTCAGATATGGAGAAAATCCTCATCAATCCTCATGTTTTTATGTATCAAGTCAAGATATACCTTATTCAATATCATCAGCAATACAGTTGCATGGTAAAGCATTGTCATATAATAATATCCAAGATGCAGAAGCTTGTTTAAATATGTTAAAAACATTTGAAACGCACACTGTTGTTGCTGTTAAGCATATGAATCCATGTGGTATTGGTACAGATGATCATCTCCATAAAGCATGGGAGAAAGCTTATAATTCGGATCCCACCTCAATTTTTGGTGGTATTGTTGCATTAAGTGGTATTGTTGACATACATTTAGCAAAACAACTTGGAAATATATTTTTAGAAGTTATTCTAGCACCAGACTTTACTGATGAAGCACTAGAACATCTTAGACAGAAGAAGAATATAAGGCTTATGAAAATTAAGACTGGTATTCTAGAACATCAAAAAGAATATAAGAGTGTATCAGGTGGTCTTTTAATTCAAGATGAAGATCAAGAACTCTTCGATATGTTATCATTCCCAACCAAAGCAAAACCGTTAGAAAAAGATATTGAAGAAATGATTTTTGCATACCGAGTCGTTAAGTTTGTGAAATCAAACGCGATTGTATTAACAAAAGATTTTCAAACAATTGGCATAGGTGCTGGTCAGATGAATCGTGTTGGTGCTGCTAAAATTGCAATTGAGCAAGCAAAAGAAAAAGCAAAGGATGCATATCTTGCATCAGATGCATTTTTTCCAATGCCTGATACTGTAGAACTAGCCATAAAGGCAGGCGTAAAAGCAATCATTCAACCAGGTGGAAGTATTAAAGATCAGGAATCAATAGATCTTTGCGATGCACACGGAATTCCGATGGTTTTTACAGCAATGAGACATTTTAAACACTAATGAAAATCCTAATAGTTGGCCAAGGTGGCCGCGAACACGCATTAGCTTGGATAGCATTACGAAGCCCACTTGTAAGTCAAGTTTTTGTTATTCCAGGAAATGATGGTATGAAAGATGTCGCGACAACAATCAATCTTAAAGCTGATGATTATGAAGGCATCATTAGATTTGCAGTTAATGAAAAAATTGATTTAACAATTATTGGTAATGAACAACCACTTATAGATGGTCTAGCAGACATGATGATTGAAAATAACATACTCGTTTTTGGTCCATCCAAGAAAGCTGCTATGATTGAAGGTTCTAAATTGTTTGCTAAACAAATGATGAAAAAGTATAACATTCCAACAGCATCTTATCAAATGATTCATTCACTTGAAGAAGCTGAACTCTATTTAAACAAACAAACATTTCCTGTCGTTATCAAAATAGATGGTCTTGCGGCTGGTAAAGGAGTTGTAATTGCACAGAACTATGATGAAGCTATTGCAGCAGTTCAATCGAGTTTAAGTTTGAATCAACCAGTTTTAATAGAAACATTTTTAGAAGGCATAGAGTTTTCTTTAATTGCATTAGTTCATCAAAATCAAGTTTATGCATTTGATCTTGCTCAAGACTATAAAAGGGCTTATGATTTCCACAAAGGACCTAATACCGGTGGCATGGGATGCTATAGTCCTGTTGATTTAATACCGTTAGACGCAGTCAAAGAAGCAATGGAAAAAATTATGAGACCACTTGCTGAAGGCTTAGTTAATGAAGGTATCCCCTTTACAGGTTTTCTTTATGGTGGATTAATGCTCACAAAAGAAGGTGTTAAAGTCATCGAATTTAATGCTAGATTTGGAGATCCCGAAGCAGAAGTGATTTTACCAAGACTAAAAAGCGATTTGATTAATGAGATAATGAATCTAATGCAAAATAAACCTGTTCAACTTGAGTTTATTAATCAAGCGTGTGTTGGTGTGGTCCTAGCATCAATTGGTTATCCAGGACATTATGAAAAAGGATTACCTATAGAAATAAGTGAACATCCTAAGCGAATTCTTTTCCATATGGGGACAAAAAAAGAAGCAAACCAATTTGTAACAAACGGTGGAAGAGTCCTGATTAATGTAACATTGGGAGAGTCAATTGAAGATGCAAGAAATAATTGTTATAAGACGTTAAAGACCATTCAATCAGAATCTTTGTTTCATAGAAACGATATTGGTCAATTGAAATCCTAATCAGCAGTTTTAATAAATGAAAAAAATAATCTCATAAACCATGATAAGATGATATTGACAATATATCATCTTTTTAATAAGGAGAAAAATATGAATAAAATATGGATTAAAGATTACAAAAAAATAGAAGAACCATTAGAACATCTTATAAAAGAACTCAAGATTCAAGTCACAAAAGATCTAAAAGTTATACCAAAAATTGAACATGTTGCAGGTTACCATATTAAAAAAGTAGATGACCAAGTCGAGATTACCTATCAACATACCAATCATTTTTTTGCTGCCATGATGTATGTTCTAAGTCATCAAGATCAAACACATTATGAGATTCAAATGAACAATAGTTTTAAATCATTAGGGCTAATGCTTGATACAGCAAGAAATGCAGTGCCTAACATCATGACGATTAAAAAATATATCATGATTTTATCTCTATTAGGTTATAACTATTTAGAACTATATGTCGAAGACGTTATGGAAGTTATTGACGAACCTTTCTATGGTTATATGCGAGGAAAATATAGCATATCAGATATCAAAGAACTAGATGCGTTTGCAAGTATCTACGGGATAGAACTTATTCCATGTATTCAAACACTCGCACATCTTAATGGTATCTTTAAACACACTGAGTATCGCTTGATCAATGATATCGATGATATCCTTTTAGTTGGCAACGAAAGAACATATCAATTGATAGAAAACATCCTTAAAACAACGAAAGAAGCTTTTACATCTAAAAAGATAAATATTGGTATGGATGAAGCTTGGAAACTTGGACTTGGTAAATACCTAGCTCAAAATGGATATGAAAATAGATTAGCAATCATGAAGACACACTTAGATCAAGTACTAGGTTTATGTAAAAAGTATAAGTATGAACCATCCATGTGGGCTGACATGTTTTTCCACCTAGCTACAGGTTCATATAATCAACAGAAAGTTTCATTTACTAAAGACGTTATTGATCAAGTTCCAAAGGATGTTAATCTTATCTATTGGGATTATTATAGAACCGAGAAAAAGCCTTATCAAGACAAATTCGATTCTTTAAAACAATTGACACAAACCTATTCATTTGCAGGAGGAGCATGGAAATGGATTGGCTCTACGCCACATAACTTATTTACCATAAGATCGATGATGCCAGCCATTGAAGTTGCTATAGAAAATAACGTCCAAGATTTTCTATTAACCGCCTGGGGAGATAATGGTTCAGAGGCTGCACAATTATCTATTTTACCGTCTTTAATATTTATTAGTAGCCAGTCCTATCATATGGATTATAAAGATGTCTATTCGAAAACATTGACTAATTACAGTTTTGAAGAACTCCTCCAACTAGACTGTCCTGACTTGTTATATAAACATAATCTTTATACACCAACCAATCCAAGCAAGTATCTGCTCTTTGAGGATTTACTAACTGGACATAGACGAATTAGCGTACAAAAAAACTATAAAGGTTATTATAAGAAACATACTAAAACATTAAAGGAACTTTCTTTAAAGGAGTCACCTTATCAATATCTGTTTCAAACCCTTTATCTTTTGTCAGATGTTTTATCAATTAAATCAACACTTAGTTTAGAAATCTATGAAGCGTATCATAGTAAAAATATAGATGAGCTAAAACGTATCATATTAAAGATTAAAAAGGTTATTAAAAAAACTAAAGCATTCTATGAAGGTTTTAAAGCACAGTGGATTTTAGAAAACAAACGATACGGTTTTGAAATTCAATCTTATAGAATTGGTGGACTCCTACAAAGACTAGAAGAAGTTATATCCATAATCAACGCATATATTCATGGAGATATAAAAACAATTGTTGAACTAGATGAAAGAGTCATAACACCTAATTTAAATAAGAAGACTAATGGCACGATATATTTCAATCAATTTTCTAACTACATATCCTACAGTTTATTATAGAGTGCATGACTCATTTAAAAATGATTACTTTATGTTAATATAGATAAGGGATTACAATCTATTTAATGGAGATGCATGCATGACAGAAAAAGAAAAAATGTTATCTGGAAAACTATACTTAGCATCTGATGAAGAACTTCGTCAAATGCGTCAAAACGCAAGATCAATTCTCGATGTTTTCAATGCATCAAAGTTTAGTGATACAATCAAAAGAAGAGATCTTATTTTTCAACTTTTCGGGCAAGTTGGACAGAATGTTAAAGTCAATAAACCTTTTTATTGTGACTATGGTGTTAATATACATGTCGGTGATAACTTCTATGCTAATTACGATTGCATGATTATTGACGTAGGTGAAGTAAAAATTGGGCATAACGTATTTTTCGGGCCTAGAGTTAATATTTATACAGCAGGACATCCAATCGATAAAGATGTAAGAAATACACAATTAGAATATGGTAAAACTGTTACCATTGGTGATGATGTTTGGATTGGTGGAAATGTTGTAATCAATCCAGGTGTAACCATCGGTAGTAATGTTGTCATTGGATCTGGCTCTGTTGTTGTAAAGGATATAGAATCTAATGTGGTTGCTGCAGGTAACCCATGCAAAGTTGTAAGAAAGATTACAGAAAAAGATAAAAAGTTTTGGGAACAAGAACAAAATAAACATTAAAACATGAAAGGAAGTTATACCAAAATAGGGTATACGGTATAGAATATGAAACATGATGATGTAACATTAAAATTTGATTCAAGATTTGTGGGAGAAATGACATCTCCAACAGGAACTACAAAATTAGGAAGACAAGATAATGGACTTAGACCATATCACTTAATGTTTGGTGCGTTAGGCTCATGTTTTTATGCAACCTTTTTAAGTGTTGCAGATAAAATGAGATTAACATTTGATGATGTAGACATCAAAGTCTCTGGAACAAAAAGAGAAACTCCGCCAACAATACTTGATTATGTAAAAATAGAAATGACAGTATATAATCCAAGCGATGAAAAGAAAATGGAGAAAGCAGCAGAATTAGGTGCTAAGCATTGTTCAATACATGAAACGATAGAAAAGGTTGCTAAAATTGATTTAGTTGTAACATTCGAAAATAGATAATACATTGAAAAATGACTAATTGGTATTCGAGAAGTTTCTTAGTAAACATATAGGCTATCAACTTCTTAAAGTTACTCATCAACTAACTAAGAAGTATAAAGATTCAGTTGCTTTAGCTGTAGGTCTTCATCAAGATTATGAGAAAGCACAAGTGATTTGTGTCAAAAAAACTATAAAAAAATGCTTACCATTTGGTAGGCATTTTTAAAAATCATTTAAGAATAACAAAAAAGGAGCTTTTATAAACCACAACCTATTTTAAAGGATTAATTTTAGTAACCTCTTTTGATTTGTAATTTCCGGTTACTCCAGATTTCCTACTTAAGCATGCAGTTGATAAGATAGACAAATCAGATATATCAGGAGAAAGAAAATTAGACTTAATAGACTCTTCATGCATGAGTTCTGTACTCAAGTATTTCTTATTATCATCTGGAAACACGGTAACGACTACTGCATCTTTTCCAAGTTTGTTTTGAACCATTACAGCACCTATAAAATTTGCACCAGAAGATATTCCTACGCCCATCCCAAGAGAACAAGCTAACTTTTGAGCCATTATGATGGAATCTCCATCATCTACAGAAATAACATCATCCAATAATTCAAAATCAATGAGGTCAGGGATGAAGTCATCTGATATACCTTGTATTCTATGTTTTCCAACTTTACACCCTGTTGATAATGTTGGAGAATTTGCTGGTTCTAAAGGGTAAATCTTTATCGTTGGATCTTTTTCTTTAAAATATTTACCGACGCCCATGACAGTTCCGCCAGTTCCAACCCCTGCAACAAAAGCATCTGGCTTCTGATATGATTTTGTCATTTGCGACCAAATTTCTCTAGCGGTTGTATGGTAATGAGCATCAATATTGTATTGATTCGAGAATTGAGAAGGTAAAAATATATTAGGACTATTCAGACTAATCGTCTTAACTTTCTCAAGTGCACCAAGGAAACCTCCATCTTCTCTTGAAACAAGTTCAATTTTTGCACCATAACTTTTAATGAGGTTTATGCGTTCGGCACTCAACCAATCTGGCATATATATAGTAACTGGGTATCCTAAAGCTTTTCCGACAGCAGAAAAGGAGATACCTGTATTTCCACTTGTCACTTCAACAATGGTATCACCTGGTTTTAACTCATTACAATGAATCGCTTGATGAAGTATATGCAAAGCAATACGATCTTTTATGCTTCCTGTTAAATTGTATTGTTCAAGCTTTGCATATATAACACGCTCCTCACCTTTATAGCTATATTTAATTTGCGTAAGTGGCGTTTTACCAATCAATTGTGATAACCAACAAAAACAATCTATCATAGTTCCTCCAATGTACCAAGATTTATTCATTTATAAGCGCTGATATTTGACTATTCTTATATGTTTTTGATACAATATAATTAAATAGAAACACGAACACCTTTATTTTTTTTGTAACACATATGACAAAGTGACATAACGGGGGTAATTTATGCCGAAAGAAACCTTTTTAAACCTACCAGAAACAAAACGTTCAAGCATTATGGAAGCTATTCAAACAATATTTCTTGAAAAGCCAAATGGGAGGATATCAGTCTCTGACATTGTTAAGAAAGCAGACATACCTAGGGGAAGTTTTTACATGTACTTTGATGACTTGGAAGACATGTTTGACTACCTTCTTGACTTTTCGTTAATGGCTTATGAGCAAGAAGAACTTGAACGCATTGTTTCTAAAAAAATGACATTTTTTGAGTATATGGAAAGTGCACTAAGCAAAGATATTGAATTTTTTCAAAATTATCCTCATCAAAAAATAGTCTCAAAATTTATGAGTAACACTCATGTGAACAATTTTGATTATGATCGTTATTTAAGAAGAAGACATTCGTTCTATGCAAATTTCTTTATGCAAATTGATCGTAGTGAATTAGAAGGTCTCTCAGATGAGCGTATTATGTATCTATATAATTTTATGATTCAGTTTAAAATGCAGATGGTACAAACCGTTTTAAGAGGTAGGTTAACAGCTGAGCAAGTTTGTGATGAATATCATTGGTTCATTAAAATCATTAAACAAGGATTAATTAATATCGAACATGAATAAAGAACGGAAACGTTCTTTTTTATTTATGAATAGAAAGAAACGCAGAAAATTTTAAGATATTTAAAAAAGAAAGTAATATCGTTATTGAAGCGATAACTATTGTGTAGTAAGTTACTATTGTGTCGTTAACACTATAAGTGAGTAGTCCAGAAAGAAGTTTATAAAACATTACAGGTAAGAATAGAATGAGTAAAAGATAGACTCTATGATAATATATTTTGACTTGATAGCCTTGTGCAATAAACTTTTTTTTACTGATAATCATAATGATTATACCAAGATGCATTAATACCAAAAGTATCCAAAATAATGATTTAGGCATTAATTGAAGCATGATGATAAAAGTATAAACAATGACTTGTCCAATAATAAACATAAATAGAATCTTATTCTGATTTTTCATCAGTAAGCACCGTTACGCCTATTAGTTGATCAAAGCCTTGTTCAATTTGTTCTTGAGAAAAGCCAGTTACTTTGAAACAAGCAACTTGGTGGTCTTTCTCAATTTCGATTAAATCAGGTTTATGATCCTTACATCCAACCATAGCAAATGGACATCTTTGCCAGAAGCGGCATCCTTTTGGAGGGTCGATTGGACTTGGGATATCACCTTTCAAAATAGTTCTTTTTTTATTTTTATCAACATTCATATCCAAAACAGCTGATAGTAGTGCATGTGTATAAGGATGTTGAGGGTTCTTAAATACTACAGAAGACTTGCCAGACTCCACAACATTTCCAAGATACATAATAATCATGTTATCGCAAATACATTTAACAACTGCAAGATTGTGTGAGATAAACACATATGTTAAGTTTAACTTTTTTTGAATTTCTATTAGAAGGTTTAATATTTGAGCATGTACGGATACATCGAGTGCACTAACTGGTTCATCACATACTAAAAAATCAGGATTTAAGATAATTGCTCTTGCAATACCTATACGTTGTCTTTGTCCACCAGAAAAATCTGAGGGATTCCGATATAAATCATTCTCATCTAAACCAACGAGTTTTAGAAGTTCTAGAACTCTTATTTTCATTTCATCTTCAGTGTAACCACCACGAATATACATGGGTTCTGAAATAATTTGAAAAACATTCCATCTAGGATTTAATGATGAATATGGATCCTGAAATATCATTTGCATATGTCTTCTTGTTTCAATAAATGATTTTCGATCCAACTCAAATAAACTTTGATTTTTGAAGAAGACCTCACCTTTTGTTGGTCTAATCATGCCAATCATTGCGTTAGCAAGTGTGCTTTTTCCACAACCAGACTCACCAACAACACCAAAAGTTTCCCCCTCTATAATATCTAAGGAGACATCAGTAACAGCTTGAACATATTTCTTTTTTGCAAAAGGTAAACCACCTTTAACAGGGAAATCTACTGATAAATTTTTAACTGAAAGGATGATAGATTGATCTTTCATGAGTGATCTCCTTTCTTATCTTCAAAATTCCTAGGATAGAAACAACGGTATTCTCTACCATTTTCAAGTTTCTTTAGTAAAGGCATTCTTTCCTTACATTTTTCAGTTGCATAATTACATCTTGGATGAAAGTAGCAACCAGTTGGTTTAAACATCGGATGAGGAACACTATCAGGTATTTGAACGAATGAATGTTTTGTGTCTGACAGTTTGGGGACTGATAAGCTGAGTGCTTCAGTGTATGGATGATAAGGGCTTTCAAAAATATCCTTAACGGATGCTTTTTCGACAATTTTTCCAGCGTACATAACATAAACTGTATCTGCCATATTGGCAACTACACTTAAATCATGAGTAATCAACAAAGCTGATACCTCATGTATTTTTTGCATATTCTTCAAAACCTCAAGTACTTGAGCTTGAATCGTTACATCTAATGCCGTAGTTGGTTCATCTGCAATAATTAATTTAGGCATACAAGCAAATGCTAACGCAATTAAGACACGTTGACGCATGCCACCTGAAAGTTGATGAGGGAAATTATTAGCCCTTGATTTTGCTTCAGGAACGCCAACAAGATCAAGTGATTTGATTGTATTAATTCTTGCCTGTTTTTTAGACATGTTACTATGGCGAATATAGATTTCATCGATTTGTTTTCCAATGGTCATAACAGGATTCAAAGCTGTCATAGCATCTTGAAAAATGATTGAGATTTCTTTTCCTCGTATTTCTTGCATCTTATGTTCAGATAAGTTTTTAATCTCAAGACCACCTAAATTAATTGAATCAACTCTCATAACAGCTGGAGGTGAGTTTAATAAACGCATGATTGCAAGAGAAGTTACACTCTTACCGCAACCAGATTCACCTACTAAAGCGACACATTCACCTGTTTTAATATCAAGATCAATACCCTCAACTGCTCTAATCATGCCTTTCGCATTTGGAAAAACGACTTTAAGATTTCTTAATGTTAGCATGTTTTCGCTCATGGGTTCACCTGCTCTTCCTCACCAACTGGATAGCCTAAAATCATACTTTCATCCATTGATGAAAAAACTTCATCTAAATATTGATTGTTTAGAGTTTTAAAAATCTTATAAACATTGCTTGAAGCTTTCATTCTTGGGTTAAATATTTCTTCCATAACAATACCAATACGCATAAATGAGAAGACAGCCAAAAATATACCGATACCAGGAGCCATAATCCACCACCAAGCACCAAATAGCATCGCTCCACCACCCTGTGCATCAGCAAGCATTTTACCCCAACTTATAGCTGTTGGATCTCCTAAACCTAAAAATGATAGACCCGCTTCAGCAACCATAATACCAGCACTTGTTAAAGCTGTTGTCATAATAAGAAGGTGTGAAGTTCCTGGTAAGATGTGTCTAAACATAATATGCCATCTACTTGCACCTGCAAGTTCTGCTGCTTTAACATAGTTACTATTTTTAAGAACAAGAACTAAAGATCGAATGATTCGAGCCAATCCTGTCCATCCAAATAGAACAAAGACAAATATAATAACAAAATAATTACGTCCTAATAGATTGGTTAAGACTATAATTAATGGAAGTGTTGGGATGACCAGCATAACATCAACTGTACGCATAATTAAATTATCAACAAAACCACCAATGTATCCAGCCATAACACCCATAATTGCCCCTAAGAATGCTAAGATTACACCAGTTGATATACCAATCAAAAGTGAAACTCTTGCACCATAGATTAACATACTAAATATATCTTGACCTGTTGTTATTGTTGTTCCTAAAGGATGTGTTAAACTCGGACGAAGCCCTTTTGCTGCTCTTTGAGTCACATCATATGGATCAAAAGGTGCGATGATTGGTGCAAATATCGCAACAACAAATAAGAAAATAACAATAATTAAACCAACTCTACCCTTTGGGTGTTTCCAAAGTTTCATAAGAAACTCTGTTGTTGGTCTGAAACGTTTCTTAAAAACTGTCCAAAATTTCTTCATCGCTTATCACCTACCGTTACTCTAGGATCTAAAACGACATAGAAGAGTTCAGTAAGCAAGTTAGCTATAATAGCGAAAGTGGATAAGAATAACATAATTCCCATCATCAATGGATAGTCATTAGCACTGTTAGCTTCTAAAAATAGTGTACCCATACCTTGCCAGTTAAAGATTTGCTCGATAATGATAGCTCCACCAATCAAACCACTTATACTCATACCAAGAGAAGTAACAATCGGAAGCAGTGCATTTCTTAATGTATGCTTATATAAGATTTTATTGTGTCCAAGACCTTTAGCACGTGCAGTTAATATAAAATCTTCATTTGTTACTGCAATCACACTATTTCTTGTGCTTTGTGCATATCCTACAATACCACCAATTGACATACTCATAATTGGTAATGCAGCATTATTAAAGACGACTCTAATTGCTTCTAGACTCCAATCGAACTGTGAGACCATATTAGGGTTTGTATAGGCAGGAAAAAGTTCTAACTCAAAGCCAAGATAAAATGAAGCCATCAAGGCGATAAAAAATCCAGGAAGTGCAACACTGATGGTTGATGCATTTAACAAGAAAGTGTCTTGCCACCTACCTCGTTTCCATGCAGCAAGCGTACCAATTAGAAGACCCATTGTTAAACTAATCAATAAAGTGGTCACCGATAATACCAGTGTCCACGGTAATCTTTCACCAATTAAAGATACAACTTTTGGAGAACCTGATCTAAAAGATGTTCCTAAATCCAAACGCATTAATGCCTCTACGTAGTTCGTATACTGCTCAAAAGTTGAAACATCAAAACCATATTGCTCTCGCGTATATTGTTTGATAATCTCATACTCAATTTCAGACATATTACCTTGTGGTGGGTAATAACGCTCAGCTGGATCATCTACGCCAATTCTAGGGATGAAGAAGTTCAACGTCAAGACAATGAAGAAAATGAAAATAGCGTAAATAACACGCTTTAAGACATAACTCTTTTTCATGAGTTTCCTCCTTGTCTTGAAACATGTTCAATCGTTTGAAGATTTGTTGAATTAAATAAAGTTGCTCCTGGTTCAATAACATAACCTGTATATCGATCTGTACGTCCTATAGAAATAACATTCGTTGAATAAAGCGGTATTTTATAATATTGTTCAGCAATCAAAGGTTGTAGTTCATAAATCAGTTCATATTTACGATTCAAGTTAAGTGTTGTACGCATTTCCTCAATTCTAGATGATAATTCAGTGTTGCGTAGTCTACCGTAGTTTGAGGTGCGTCCTAAAGCAACAAAGTGTGCATTAAGCATAATGTCTACGTTGACTAACGAGAATACAACACCTTGAATCGTCATGTCAAAGCGACTATTCCATAAGTATGTCGTTTCTGGTGAATTCCCTTTAGCCTGATAATTGATTTCAACCCCTATTTTTTGAAGTTGAATTTCTAAGAAGGATATGAGTTCAATTTCACCTGGATGTCCAAGGACATTAAATGAAACCCGTTTGTCTTCCATTAAACGATAGCCACTGCTATCCTTTTCTGGAAACATTTCATCTAAGATGAGATTAGCTTCCTGAACTCTTTGTGAAATTGGATCGTTCAAGATATCTGAGTTTGGATTATAAAAATCTGTTAGACTAGCAGAGATTAGTCCTGCACTCATACGTTCTGCAGAACCATTTGCTACAAGATCGATGAGTTCATTTGAATCAATCGCAAGTGCAATTGCTTTTCTAAAATTAACATCTGCGAGTAAATCGCGCATTGGATTTTGCTGTGAAACTTCAGGATTTACGTTAAATACTAATGTTTGAACGTAAGTACCTTCAGCAACAGATAGGAATAAATGTTCTCTACCCTCAAATAAGCGAACATAGTTTGAACTAATATTTGAATTGAGAATATCAATATGACCACGCATTGCTGCATAGATAGCAACATTGACGTCTTGATATAAAACAAATTTGATACGATCAACTTTATATAAAGGTGAACCATCTTCGGCCGTCAAGTGATAATCTTCTCTACGTTCAAAAACGATGACAGAAGTACCGGACTGACTCGTATTTATAAGCCATGGACCACTGCCAACCGGATTTTGATAAAGTTCAAGCATAGCTTCGTTAGGTTCTCTACAGTTGAGTTGTAATTCTCTTGATACAATAGGTTCCCAAATATGACTTGGCAAAATTAAAATGGTTGTAAATAAACTTGTCACTGCACCAAGTACTCCACGTACATGGATATAGATCACTTGATCTTTTTCGGCCTCACTAATAAAATAACCATTTTCATTCGCACCGTGATCATAAGTAAAAACACCTTGAAGTTGAAGTTCACCAGTACTTGAATATAAATGCAATAGATCTGCTGTCCACGCTAGTGCACCCGCATGATTAGAAAGATAATTATTTCTAGCGATGTCTAAAGAATAATAAACATCTTCAGCAGTAACAGGTATACCATCACTCCAAGTAGCAGTTTCATCAAGAACAATCTTGACAGTTAAGTAATTTTCAAAGCGAGCATTCTGAGGATTTAATAATCGTCTAAGGCCATCACTTTGTAAACGTTCATAATCGACATGGTTATCTCCTGTTGTTATAGGCAGGCCATCTTTATCGACATAATACCATTCTTTCGCAAGGGAAGGTAAGAAACCACCGGTTTCATCATCATATGCGAATAATGTACTATAAAGCATTGATGAAATGGTTGGTGCGATTCCATCTCTTGAAAGCCAAGGCATAAAAGAAGCGGGAAATGAAGATTCAACTACACCAACATATAAGGTGTTTGAATCATCACGTCTCCTTTCATAATCTCCACTTGAACATCCAATTAGTGTAACCATTGAGAATAATAAAAGAACAAAAAGCATTATTTTTTTTAACATATAAACACCTCGTCATTTAGTTCAAGATGTGTTTCTTCAAAATAGGATGCGGCAAAACCTTGAACCATCGATCATGGCTTTGCCGCTTTATGCAATAACTGATAAAAATGTATAATATCTTTTATTTAGATAAGAAGAATCCTAAACCACCCATACTACCGCCTTCGTCCATGCCTGGAAGTAGCATACTAAAATTAAGTCCATCTGATGCTAATGCAATACTAGGTTGAGGTGTTACATCATCTAGGATAACCATAATCATCATCGTCTTCATAATAACGAATGCTCCGGTAGCTTCGACAACCACTTCGTCTTCATCATCAACGATAGTTAGATCGTAAGTTCCATCAGCTTTAAGAATTAATGTTGTGGTGTATTCAATTTCTTCATGAGTAGCACTACCAACAAAAGTTCCTTGGATTTTGGCATTATAGAAAGTGAGATCTGTACCTGGCATACCACCGATAACTCTGAAATTACCTGTTAATACATGGTTTTGAAGTGTTGCAGTGTATGCATCACCTTCATCAGGAGTAAGTGTCAGTGTTGTTCCAGACATTTCATATTGTCCTGTTTCAACATATGATTCTGGTTGTCCAACATCTGATGTGTAAGTATAACCACCAAACATGTCAAGTTCTAAACTAACATTTGCTGTATACATAAAGGATACTTTCTTACCAAGGAAGTTTCCAGCATATGCGGCATGTGTTGCATAAGTTAATGTAGTTTCAGTTCTCGATGAAGCCATATGTGACGCTTTAATAGAAGTTGAAATGACACCGTCAACGATTGTTCCAGCTATTTCATCTTCTCCATCAGGAGTTAATGTAAATGTTTGTCCAGAAATATTCCAAGTTCCTGTTTCGTTATGTGAATAGACTGTCTCACCCATTGAGTAATGGCTGACAAACGAGTACTTAAGACCAGCTCCTAAAGATACAGTATAGTTATAGGTTACTGAACTACCCATAGCTTGAACGGTGTGAGAACCCGCATATAATCCGTAGTATGCATCGTGAACTAGTATGTTTGCTGTTAGAGTGTATGTGATTTGTGGATCATCTGGATCTTCAGCAGAGAATGCTATATTACTGGAACCATATGGCAAAGTAGATTGAAATACGAGGTTGCTTCCGAGTAGCGTAAATGTAGCAGTCTTAGGGGTATCTGGTGTGTGACCTTCATAAATCATCATGTAGGTGCCACCGCTAGATGCTAATTGGCCTGTACCACGGCTATCTGCAGCTAAGAAGTTTCTATTTGGAGCAAGAATAAAGGTGCCGTCATTATTGATACGCATGAAAAATATTAAAGGCATACCAAAGTTACTGATATCAATTTCATACTCACCAGCTAGTATATGTGCATCTGGTGTATCGACAGGGGTATCAACCGGTGTTTCAACCGGAGTTTCAACTGGGGTTTCATTTGGATCTGTTGGTTGATCATCAACACAAGCAAACAATCCAAAACCTACGACAAAAATAATTAACCAAAGGCTTGAAAGCTTCATTAATTTTCTCATTTTTTATAATCTCCTCTTTTATTTATCAAATGACAGTGAAGTGATTCTTTATTTTCAATGCCATGTAAAACCTGGTTTAGGTTTACTACTACAAGGATATCAGCGTTGTATTTGTTCATAAAATGTTTGATAGGTTGGGTATCGCATAACTATATCTTTGTCTATATTATAACAATGACACTTTGTCATGTCAACAAAAGATTTAATAAAATGCTTTAATTCATAAATAATCTTATATAGATAGGTTTTGGAATGACGTTGAATATGATATTTCCATAAAATATATTTATTTTATGCAAAACAAATTTAAGGAATATTTGACAGATTAAATGTTATGTGCTACAATTATGACAAAGTGTCATGTCTGTTGCAAATGGAATCATAAAAATTTAAATATGGAGGATTTATTCATGAAATCTGCAGAAAGTTTCTTTAATTGGGCATTTAAAACAAGAGCAAATACAGTAACAAAATTGTATGAAGGCGAAGAAATGTCGAAAGAAAAAGTGTTTTTGAGTTTTTGTTCGCACAACCCAGCTTTGGTATCTAATGGACCAGCGGGATTGAATGCGAGCATCAAAGGTGTTGGTTTTATTCCGAAGCCTGAGTATTTGGAAGAAACATTGGCTGCATACATTGAACACATCAAGAGCTATGATGGAGATGATGCTGCATACAGCAAGAGAGGTTTAAAGTTGTTGGTTGAACAACTATATTCGCCAGAAGCACACCATAAAATTGATTTTACACGTGTGGTTAGTTTAGAAATGGCAAAAAAACACAGTTATGAGAATTATTCAGATAATTCAGAAGCAACACTGATTTATTACCAACCACCGATCGTTTCTTATGAGTTAAGAGGAAAAATGGAAATTCATGATGAAAACACTTCTGGTAAGAGAGAAATTTATCAACAGTTTATTAATGCTCAACATGATGTTTATCATAGACCTGATATGAGTCGCTGGTTAAAATATCCTGCATACGTTTTTAGAATAGAAGAAATCTGGGATAATTGCGCTACTAAAGAAGGTTTTGGAACTTTGCTAAAATATCCATACGGAGAAGTCTAATCAAATCATTTGATAATACATGATGAAATCAAAAAGCCCACACAATTGTGAGCTTTTTTTCTTTCTTACTTATGAATAGTTCTCACTATTTATTTAATCCTAAGCGTAAAGCATTTAATAAAGTTCCAGAGGTATCAGTACCGTGTTCCCAAAACATCAAACCACCTAAATCCTGATCGATAATATAAGCACTCTTTTCAGCTATTGATCTAGGATTATCATATGAAACAAATACTGTGCCATCTGTTTTAACCATATAAGGAACACCAGCATTAGCGTCATACCTTTTAATATAATCATTATTGTTTAAAAATGAGTTGATTATTTCAGTATAGTGCACAGATCCTGCATTTGACCATGAGTTCCATGTTTGCGTTGAAGTATTAAATGATCTTTCTTGTCGAATACCGTAGAATGCTAAACCAAAGATTAATTTACTCTTTGGAATATTGAAGGTGTTTGTAAAGATATTAACACTTTCTGAAATAGAAGCACTAGATAAGGTTCTACCTGCACTAAACGATGGATAGTCAAATGAAGAGCTTGGATATAATGGATTTTGATATTGCCCATTACCTGAAGACATACCATAAGTCATAACATTGATGTAATCGATATATTGTCCAGAATTTAATAGGTCATACTGCGGGGGTTGCCATTGACCTCCAGTGATAGCAGTTGTTACAAGATGATTTGGATTGTTGGCTTTTACTTTTTCATAAACAATGCGCATTAAGTTTGTATATCTTGTACGTTCTGAGCTTGTTGGTGTTTCCCAATCGATATCAACACCATCGAACCCATGAGTATTAATCATGTCAACGATATGATCTGCAAATGTATTGACTAATGTGGTGTTGGCAGCAATTGTTGACCATGAAGATTCGGGAGCAACACTCATTAAAACCCAATTCCCATGATTTCTTGCTTGAGGCATAATGTATTGTGCAACATTAGCTAGATAATGGTTACCAATGAGTGAACCATCCGATTGTGCGATGATAAATGCAGTATTAATAATATCTAATGTCTCAAAAAATTCATTGTTAACTGTATGATAGTTTCTATAGATATAACTTGATGCTATTGGAGCGTCTAATGATTTATAACCTTCTGCTTGAATATCATAAGATTTAGTAAATGTTTCATCACCGAGGGTTATCAGTGCAGTTAAAACAACAGTAGTTCCCACATATGGACGCTTGTATAGCCCTGTATCACTCAAAATGTCTTCATCACTTGATGACCATTCAATGGTGTATCCACTATATTTCGTAGGTAAAGATATATTGTCCATCGCATGTTCTGGTATTGCTAGGTCTATGTAATCATATAATTCTTGCAATGTTGCACCTCCCCATAAGGCAGTGTATGTTACAGTCTTTACATTTTGTCCATTTGTGTATCCAGGAAAAGTAGCAACAATAGATGATTCACTTTCCCATCCGAGAAACTTGAAATCTTCACGAACAGGAATTGGGAGTTCAAAAGACTCTTTTTCAAGTGTTTCTAATTTTCCAGAAAATTTATCTTCAGAATAAAAATACACTGTCATATCTCCTGATGTATATTGTGATATGTCTTGATCAAATAAAACAAACATTCTTGAATTTGGGTCTTGTGTGTAATTAATGATATTATTTCGTGCTTTATCATCTTGTGTCTGTGCATGCACAGCTAAGACATATTCATAATCGGGTAAATCTAAATCTACAATACCAGCTGTTGCTGGATCTCTATAGACAACCTCATATGCATCAAATGTTTCATTATAAATGACGAATAATTTGTAAAACCATCTTAATGCCGTATTTGAAGTATCAAAGAAAGTAAATGATTGACCGACAATATCCCCATATGAAGTGATTTTTAGAGTTTGATCATGCTCATGTTCACCAAAATATGAACGAGTAAAATATCCACCATTTAAATCATAAAAGACTGGGATTTCTCTTTGTGCATCCGGATTAATACTTTCAATATCTAAAAAGGTATAAATGATTTTAGAGGGATTAAAAGAACCACTTGAGACATCCATTAATATACCATTGATAACAATCGATATATTAGAAGCAAAAACATATCTTGATTTTGTTATAAGTACAAGTTGATAGTTTTGCTCTTTTTCAATTAAATCAACGTCGTAACCTCTTTGAGTAGTCGAGATTTCTAATGTATCCAAATCAACAGATATCTCAACTAAAGATATTTCAATGTTTTCTCCTGGGGTATTATCACAAGATGCTAAAAATAGAGTTATAAGTATGATGACAAAAAAAGTTGTTAGTTTGTTCATGTTTTACCAATCCTTAAATGTTGTTTTATTCATTTATAGTATACTATGTATTCATAGTTAATGCATGAAATCGAAAAAAACATGAATGAAAATAGACGTTTTTACGGATTTAGACAATAAATTTCAACTGTTGAGATTATATTTACCCAACAAAAAAAACGCATTTCTTTTATGCGTCTTTTTCTTTAACTAGGAAATTCTAATTGATAATAAAAAAAGAACAAACAGAAAAAACTCATCTTAAATGAGTCTGTAAAACAAATCAAAAAAACTAATCAATAAGTTTATTATAAATATCTAAAGGTACAAACTGCAACTTACCACAATGACTACAAACATCAATAGGAAATGCAGCACCTTCGGTATCCATAAAGTGAGCGTAACCAGAAAAATTAACTCTAAGTGCATAGCCACAATGAAGACATTTCATATCAACCATCATATCAAAATTAGGTGTCGATATAAATTCATTAAATGAAACAGCAGGACCAGCAATGAATCCTTGCTTAACAGCTGATTTATATTCATCATACAAATTCTTTTTTTGAACAAAAGACATATTCGCAGATGTTGTTTTAAATAGTTTAGGCATCACTAAATAACCTCTCTTTTCTGTGATTTGGTAGATATGAAGCATGAAGATTTAAAACCATAGTAGAGCCACATTGACATTTAAAGACATCATAGTGATAAGTCTTAAGTATCAAAGCTCGAAAGTGGAGTTGACGTTTAAGATAAGCAATAGAATTAGGGTTAATTAACTTTAACTCAGACGCAATTTTTCTTTTTGTCCGATTTGAATAAAAGCCGTAATAACGAATCAGATGAAATCCTTTATCAGGAATGTGTTTAATGAGACGCGCCATAAATTTAAAGACGTGATCCTTGATAATTTGTGTGCCTCGTTTATGATTTTTATCGAAAACTTTATCATCTTCATGGGGATCAAAGTGCCAAGTGACCTGGTGATTGATATCATCAAAGTCATCAATTCTAGATTCAGCGATGGCTGGATGAGAAGCATATCTAGCGATGTATCTAGCAATCTTTTTGGCGGTAGACAAACTAGACTTTCTTTTTAATTGAGGTCCATAAGCATAAAATCCTTTTTTGTACTTATGAATGAGATAACTTCTTAAGCGATTAAACTCGTTATAGATAGATTTTGTCGCATGGATTTTTAAATAAGCTGAGATGTTATTTAAGAGTCTATATTGCCAAAACTTACGAAGCCGCTCAAAGGGAAAGAAAGACATGTTAGATATACGACCGTTAGCATCAATAAAGCGTTCAGCAACCAAAGCATGGATATGAGGATTAGTCTTCATATCTCTGCCATAGGTATGAAGAAAACAAATAATCCCAAGTTTTCTATCTAATTGAAGGTCAGCTTTCGTTTTCTTAACAGCTTTATGAAGGACTTCATTTACGGTTTGAAATAAGATATCAAATAAGTCTCTATAAAGCCAAAAATATTTACGCATCTCTTGAGCAATTGAAAAAACAAAATGTCTATGAGGACACTTAAGTAATTTGGATTCAATAGCAAGTGTTCTCTCTTCTCGATATTTTTGATTACAAGAAGGACAAAATCTTGAATGACAAGATAGGCCTTGAATATGAAAGTTATCACAAGTTGGGCATTCATAAAAGAAGTAGCCATACTTAAAATCACGACAATGAATCATCTTTTCAACATTTTCGATAATTGAGGGACGTAGTTTATCTTCAAAATGAAGTTTAAATGAATCCCAGTAGGTGGCAAATATAGATTGAATGGAAGCAGAATCATCTCTATATACTTTTAGATTAGATAGTTTAGCAAGTTCATTGTTAAAGACATGCTCACCATGCTTAGCAGCAAGTTCTAATTGATCTTTAAACTTATACTTAATCACTATAGGTTCCATAAATCTATTATACAGCGTGATATTAAAAAGGAAAAGGCGATTTTAATCGCCCCTAGTGAATTTATTCACTTTTGTTCATTTAATAAATTTATAGTATTTTACGATTTGTATAATGCGTGTGTAACAAATGATGTGCTTTTTCACTATGAGGTGCACCTAAGTAATGTTCATATAGATTTGAAACAGCAGCGTTGTCGTGAGACTTTCGAATAGAGGTCAATCGATCAACTTGATAGATTGCATGAATACGTTCAATACTCACTTGATGTGTCGTACCATAAGGTTGTCCACCACCACCAACACATCCTCCAGGACATGCCATAATTTCAATAAATGTATAAGGTGATGTTCCAGCTTTGACTTGTTGAATAAGTATTTCAGCGTTAGAAAGCGTTTGAGCAACAGCCACTTTGATGGTTTCACCTTTGATTGTGACCCCAGCTTCTTTAATACCGCCCATACCTCGGACTTTATCAAATTCAATGGAATCAAGAGGTTTTTCATCAAGTATTTCTATAACTGTTCTAAGTGCAGCTTCCATTACACCTCCAGTCGCTCCAAAGATAGCAGCAGCACCACTAGTAACTTCATCTGGTTTATCAAAGCGCATTTCTCTTAGACTGTTGAAGTCAATACCCATTTGTTTAATCATTTTAGCAAGTTCTCTTGTTGTTAAAACCGCATCAACATCAGGATCTATTCCATTGACCGACATCTCTGTGCGTTGTGCCTCGTATTTTTTGGCAGTACAGGGCATAATGGATACAACATATATGTCTTCAGGCTTAATATTTTCACGTTGAGAATAATAACTTTTTGCTAAAGCTCCAAACATCTGTTGAGGTGATTTACATGTAGACAGATGTTTGAACATGTCTGGATGTTTTTGTTCAACATAATTAATCCATCCAGGGCAACATGAAGTGAACATAGGAAGAGTATCACCTTTTTTGATTCTATCGATGAGTTCGTGTCCTTCTTCAATAATCGTCAAATCAGCTGTGAAATTCGTATCAAAAACCTTGGTAAAACCAAGCATTTTAAGTGCAGCAATCAGTTTGCCAGTCACGATACTCCCGAAACTTAAATTGAGTTCCTCACCTAATGAAACACGTATTGCAGGGGCAACTTGAACAATGACATGTTTATTCGTATCATGAATGGCACTCCAAACACGATCAGTATCGTCTTTTTCATGGATTGCCCCAACAGGACAAACAGCCGCACATTGCCCGCAATATGTACAAACGACATCAGACAACAATTTATGATATGCAGTTGTTACTTGCATGTCATGACCACGCCCCATTGTATCAAGCACACTAATACCTTGAACGGTTTTGCAGACATCAATACAACGACCACACTTTATACAACGATTTGGATCCCTAACAATAGAAGGGTTGGAGTCATCAATTGGAAGTTTTTCTAATACTGAGGGGAATCGATTGTGATCGATACCAAGCGTATTGGCTAATTTTTGCAGCTCACATTTCATATTTCTAACACAAGATGTACAGTTTGCATCATGATTTGCTAGGATAAGTTCTGTAATTGTTTTTCTTGCATTGAGTGCTCTAGGAGAGTTTGTTAGAATTTGCATACCTTCTTTGACAACTGTTGAGCAAGAAGTGACTAACCCTTTTTGACCAACAATCTCAACGACACAAATTCTACAATCACTTTTGATATTTAAATCAGGGTAATAACATAATGTAGGGATGTTGATGTTGTTTTGTTTTGCTGCATTAAGTATAGTTGAGCCCTCTGATACACTAATGTTAACATTGTTTATTTTCAAATTCGGCATATTATGAGACCTCCTTAGTTAAGGAATGCTCAATTCGATTGATGTATTCCCATCTAAAAAAGTGAAGTGTTGAGATGATGGCTGTAGGTGCTGTTTGTCCCAATCCGCATAAAGATGTTTGGTGCATTACACGTGCTTGTGATTCCAAACTGACCAAATCTTTTTCTGTTGCTTCTTTGTTTTGAAATTTCTTAAGGGTATTAATTAATTGAAAATTTCCTTCTCGACATGGTGTGCATTTACCACATGATTCATGAGCAAAAAATTCAGATATACGAACCAAAAGATCAAACATGTCAAAACGATCATCAATGACGATAATAGCTCCTGCACCAGTTTTCGACTCGAACTCTTCAAATCTTTCGAAATCGATAATCATATCTAGCATATATTCAGGAATCATCGGACCACAAGCACCACCCAATTGAACCATTTTGATTTTGCGGTTTCCTGGAACACCACCACCAAGTTTTTTGATAACATCCCGTATTGAAATACCAAATGGAATTTCAAATACACCTTTGTTTTTTATATTCCCAGATAAACTGATTAATTTAGTGCCTGTAGAAGAAGGAGTTCCTATTTCTGAATATGCTTGTCCTCCTATTTTTAAAATAACAGGTATTGTGGCGAATGTCTCTACATTATTAATTAGTGTTGGTTTATCAAAAAGTCCTTTAGATGTAGGGAAAGGTGGTTTAACGCGTGTACGTCCCGCTTTACCTTCAATAGATTCTAGAAGAGCAAATTCTTCGCCACAGACATAAGAACCTGCACCAGATCGTATTTCAATATCAAAAGAAAACTTAGTATCTAAAATATTATCACCTAGAAGATGATGAGATTTCATTTCTTTTAATGCATTTTTCATTATTGATATAGCGTGATCAAATTCACCACGAATATAAATATATCCTTTAGTTGCATGTGTTGCATAGGCAGCTATTAGCATACCTTCAAGTATTTGATGAGGATCGTTCTCCATCAAGTACCGGTCTTTGAAGTTTCCAGGCTCTCCCTCATCAGCATTGCAGATGAGGTATTTTAGGAAGTCTTTTTCTTTAGCAAGAGCAATCAGTTTGATAGATACAGGAAAACCAGCTCCACCACGACCACGAAGCTTTGATTTTTCAATCTCATCTATAATATCTAGACGGTCCATCTTTAAAGCTTTTTTAAACATCTCATAACCATTAAGGTCCAAAACATTTTCAATGAGAAACGGATCTATTTTTCCGATTCTACTGGTTATTAGTCTTTGCTCAATCATGATTGTCACCATTGAGTTCAGATAATATAATTTTTACTTTGTTCGCTGTAAGATTGCCATAAACTTTGTTGTTAATACGCATAACAGGTGACATATCACAACAACCCAAACAACTAGATGTTTCTAATGTGAAACGCTCATCCTCTGAGGTTTCACCCAAATCAATTCCAAGTTCTTTTTTAAGCAAATCAAAAAGATTGAACGAATCGTTCAAATAACATGGAACATCTTTACATACTTGAACTACATATTTTCCCTTAGGTTTCATGGAAAAAAAGGAATAAAAGGAAATAACGCTAGATACTCTCGACGGTGGAATGTTTAGATAATCCGCAACAGCTGATAGTTCTTCGTCAGAAAATGTGTGATTCAAGTTTCTTTTTTGTAAATCCAGAAGTATTTCGATTAGATATTCTGGATTCCTAGGGTAGGTATTCAAAACTTTTTCTAACACAATAAAAGTCTCCCTTCTGTAGTTTTATGATTTCAGGACTAGCCTGTTCATGGGATTGATAGTGTTATAAAGTTGAGTTACCGTTTATTTATACTCATATTATACATGAATAGGAAAAAAAATAAAATGTTATTTAATAGATACTCATATTGAAGCGTAGTATCACATGTTTTCTTTAACTTGATTTCGTCTAACAATAATTATAATTATGATAAAAATCATGATAGAATGTAATAAAAGAAAAAAACGATTTAGAATGATTTGTGTTGTACATATGTAGTTGATTATTATAAAGAAATCATATTATCATATGAGAACAAATCGACATGGACATGCATTTATTGGTCGGTGTGCATGCATTACAATATTAGAGGGAAAAATGAAAAAGCGATATGTGAGAAAATTATTCAAATATAAGAAACCTTATCACTTAGAAAAAACAGAAACATTGTTTGTAAAATCAATGAAAGAAAATGCTGTTTTTCAATATGAAAAAAATCAAGATATCAAAAGGATCTATGACCAAGCACTATTCAACCCTTATGAAATATCTAAAATGGATGACTTAATAAAGATGCCTTTTATTCCAACACTTTATTATAAGCATCACGAACTCTTTTCAATGCCAAAGAAGAAAATGCTTGTTAAAGCAACCTCTTCTGGAACTTCTACAGGTATTAGAAGTCAAGTTGGACTTGACTTTAGATCTCTGTTAAGAGGTCTATGGATGATGATCACTTTAGGCAGATATCATAAGTTATGGAGCCTAAGGCCGACAAAATATATTATATTTGGATATCAACCTAGCAAAAAGAATAAAATGGGGATTGCAAAAACTGCATATGGTTTTACATGGATGGCACCAGCTAGAAAAAGAACTTATGCTATAGAAATGACAAAACAAGGTTATGAAGTCAATCTTGATCGAGTTAAACAAGCATTGATTAGTGCATCTAAAGGAAAAACTCCTGTTAGAACATTAGGGTTTCCAGCGTATACCTATTTCTTATTAAAAGAGATGAAAGCTGAGGGAATTAAATTAAAACTGCCTAAAAAATCATTAGTGACTGTCGGTGGTGGATGGAAACAGTTTTATACTGAAGCAGTTGATAAACAAGTCTTTTATGAATTAGTTGAAGAAGTCCTAGGCGTACCAAGCACAAATTGTGTTGAATTCTTTGGTGCAGTCGAACATCCAATTCTATATGTTGACTGTAGACATCATCATTTCCATGTTCCTGTTTATGCAAGAGCTATAATTCGTGATGTTGACACTTTAGAGCAAATACCTAATGGTCAAATGGGGTTATTAAATCTATTAACACCAATGGTTGATGCTACAGCGCTACAATCTGTGATGACAGACGACTTATGTATATTACATGATGAACCATGCCCATGTGGAGAAAAATCACCATGGTTAGAAATCATCGGTCGTGTTGGTATACAAGATATTGTGACATGTGCAGCTGGAGCAGATGCTTTAATGTCGAAGGGGGAAGACAAATGATTTTATATCAAGGAACAGTTTATGATGATTCAAAACAAAAAGAGTTAATACAATCATTAAAAGAAGATTGTTATCAAACCTTATCCCTAATGAAAAAAATAGAAGCAAAAGATGTAATTGAAGCATGTGATCAAATTGCTAAAAAGGTAAGAAATGGTGATTATAACGAAACCATTCTCCCTTCACTTGCAACACTTGATATCCCATTTGAACAATTTGAGCATTATATTTCAATGTTTGAAAAAGATGCATTAGAAAAAAAGGTAAAAACTGAATTAGGCGAAGATTATCAAAACTTAAGTGATATCGAAGATAGCAAAAGAAAGATTATGCCTTTAGGGATTTTATTTCATATCGCTGCAGGAAACGTTGATGCGCTTCCTGCATATAGCGTTGTCGAAGGTTTATTAGCAGGGAATATCAATATCTTAAAACTACCAAGTGGTGATAATGGTTTATCAGTTCAGTTATTAAAAGAGCTTATTGATATTGAACCGAAATTAAAAGATTTCATTTATGTTTTTGATGTCCCATCAACTGAAATAGAAACATTAAAGATTTTTGCAGGTATGTCAGATGGGATTGTTGTTTGGGGTGGTGATGCAGCAGTATCAGCAGCACGACAAATGGCACCAATAGATGCTAAAGTTATTGCTTGGGGACACAAATTATCTTTCGCATATGCAACACCAGATGCCAAAGATGAAGATTTAGCAGGTTTAGCGCATCACATTTGTGAAACCAATCAACTTTTATGTTCATCATGTCAAGGGATTTTTGTTGACACCGATGATCGTAAAGCGTTAGATTTATTTGCTAAAAGATTTTTTGATATCTTTCTTAAAGTGAGTAAAGAACATAAACAAGTATCGATTGGTATGAGAGGTAAAAATACAATTACCTTATATTTTGAAAACCTAGAATCGCATCAATCTCATAAAACTATATTCCATCAAGATGGTGTATCGGTGATTGCTTGCGATGATCAAAAGCTTGAGTTATCAATGCTATTTAGAAATGTATGGGTTAAAAGACTAAATAGAAATGAGATTGTCAAAGTTGTTAAACCACATAAAAACCATTTACAAACTGCTGGTCTTTTATGTGGACAAAATGACGTATTTGATTTAACAGGTAAATTGTTACAAGCAGGTTTAATACGTATCACAAAACCTAAAGACATGGCAAGGTTTTATGTAGGTGAAACACACGATGGCACCTATGCTTTAAGGGAGTATACTAAAATCGTTGAGTTTATTGATTAAAAAAGGAGACAATTAACATGGAAACACAGTTTAAAAAGATTAAAGCTTTATATAAAAGTAGAGATTTAAAAGCGATAGAGGTATTTGTTGAAGAGCTTTATCAAAACCAAGAATTACCGGTACTTATAGGAACTTCGAATGGTGAATTATGCTATCAAAAAGAAGATATTATCAAAATATTCAAATCTGATTTAGAAGGATGGGGAGATGTTGATGTTGATTTAGATTCATTAGAATTGATTGAATATGGACCCTATCAAGTAGGACGTTGTTTTTCTACAATTAAACAAACGTTCAATTTAGATGATCAAACGTATGATAGGTTTGTTCATATCGTTGAATCAATAAAGAAATCTGATGAAGGAACTAATTATCAAAAAATCACGCTCATTCAACGACTACTTGTGCATCTTATGCATGATCGTAAAAAGGAAAATAGAGAATATCTATGGGATATGTATTTAGACATGATAGCAAAACAAGGAGTTTGCTTAGCATTACAGTTTTCTCTACCAATAGATCCATTGTGTCCAGATGTTAGGATAGACGATTTTGAGACTTATAACAAATCACTTTTCGAAAGAGAACTAGAAATTATTCAAAAAATGAAAACGAAAAGTTCAATAACAATCGATTTTAAAGATCAATTAAATGGTATAATATTGAAAGAACAAAAAGCTGATAGTGTTGCGCTTAATGATGATATCGTAGTGATTGATCAAAGCGATGAATACTTTTGCTTTGTAGCAGTGGGATCATATCAAAAGAAAGTTAAATTTGAAGAAAGACTATCATTACTTTTGAAGCATGAATATCAAGGCATGGAGTCTAAAAGGGCATTATTTGCTTTGAGAAGAGATATTGCATCACACTTAGCACATGATGCAATAGGTGAGACAATGGATGTTCATTTTAGAATGACTGGTATTGGTATCATCAATAATCAAGGTGTTGATATTTTATATCATCAAATTACATTACCTTTTAATTTGATTTTAGAAGAAAAAACAGATAGAGATAAAGCTTTATTTTAGGATTCTAGACCACTTTACGAAATGGTTAACATGATATAATGATAGTAATAAAACAAGGAGTGATGAATAATGGGTAAACTTGATCATAAAGTAGCAATCATTACAGGTGCAGCACAAGGCATAGGTGCCGCGACTGCACAATTATTTATTAAAGAAGGAGCATTTGTAGTCTTAACAGATGTTCAAGATGATAAAGGGAAAGCACTTGCAAAATCTTTAGGAGATAAAGCAATCTATATGCATCATGATGTATCCATTAGAAAAGATTGGGAACACGTCTTAAAAGAAACTGAGAAGCTTTTTGGACCTGTGAGTATTCTTATTAATAATGCAGGTATCGTTATCCAAAAGTCCTTGGAAGAGTATACGGATGAAGATTTCCATAAGTTATATATGATTAATCAGTTTGGGGTATATCTTGGTATGATGGTCACTTATCCTTCCATGGAAAAAGTGGGTAGAGGAGCTATTGTTAACATCTCCTCGACATCTGGCTTTAGAGGTAAAGCAGGTCTAATGGGATATAATGCATCTAAGTTTGCAGTTAGAGGGATGACCAAAAGTGCAGCACTAGATTTCGCTAGCAAGAATATTAGAGTCAACTCAGTCCATCCAGGATTTATCAATACACCAATGACATTAGATCACATTAGTGATGAATATAAAGAAAAAGCGATGAAAGATACACCACTTGGACGCGGTGGAGAACCTGAAGAAGTCGCTCAAATGATTTTATTTTTATCGTGTGATGATTCAAGTTTTTCTACTGGTAGTGAGTTTATCACTGATGGTGGTAGATTGGCTTAATTTCAAAATCAAACAAATGAAAGAAAGGACGACATATTCAGTTTCATGTGAAAATTCCAAACAGAATATAAAAATATCTTATGAAAAAAATAATTATCCTCATTTTCGCAATATCCATCGTCATATCATTAGCAGCTTGCTCAATGCTTTACCCACCACGCAAAAACAAACTAGTCAATGTGGATTTTTACGATTACATTAATGAAGTGATAGACAATAAAAAAATACCTTTGTATTTTGACGAACAAGAAGAAGTTCCCTTTATTGAAATCACAACCCTATTAGATTTATTACCAGCTTACTTATCTATCGAATCCTACGTATATGAAAGTGATACTGAAGGTTTTTCAATATCATATATCGAACCTAACCTTGAAAAAAATTTTAAAGTGGATTACGAATTAGACACCAAAATGCTTGAGTTAAACCATATCGAGTTTTTATATTTTCTTGATGGAGATTTGATCTATCCTGATTACTATTATCTAACAGAAGACTATAATCTTGAATCTCATCAGTTTTCGGACGCTGTTCTTTTAGATTTAGGAGGTTATAATCTTACTCCAATTATTTACCAAGAAGAATACTATTTACCTTTAGTTCTTGCAAATTTACTATTTAGCGGATTTCAAACAAATCTCTACTTTAATGGAGTTGCACTATTCGCAATTAACGCAGATATTGAGTTTGTTGATTTTCCTCTACGTTACATCAGTCAAACCATGCCACAGGACTTACAAAAACACATCATAGATTTTTTAGGTTTTTACTATGATTATTTTTATGGTTTGAATTTTTCACCAGAACCGTATAAATATAGAAATCTATTTGCTCCACTCAAGGAAACACTTAGTGAAAATAACAATTCGTTTTATCAAACTATAGATTTTTTAGTTAAAGATTTTGATGATATGCACATGCATCTTGTATTCGAAGGTTACTATGGTGGAAGTTATAGTTTTGATGACGATGATTATCAATATAAAGGTAGAACACAATTAAACATAGAACAAGAAGAGGTTTTTGAGGCATATTGTGAAAATAATTTATCTCGACAACTCAATTCAACAATCACTTTATTAATTGTCAATGAATTTGATACCTATACAGCAGAAGTTTTTGCCTATGAAAAGGATTTGTATATTGGAAATCAGACAACAGATGTCGTTATCGATTTTACGTGTAATCCAGGTGGTTATATGTATGCGATGATGGATATGCTACCCTATGTTATTGATGGAATAATACCCACAACTTTAAAACATCATACTTTATCAGGAATGCACAGTTATTATTTTGAATCAAACATAAACAGACTTAATCAAGACATTTATATCAAAACCTCAGCTTTGACTTACAGTGCTGCTAATATTTTTACATTATATGCGAAAACTTATGGAGATGTAATAATTATTGGAGAAAAGTCTAGTGGTGGATCAAGTCATGTTGATGTACTTTTCGCCCCTGGTGGGATGCTCCTTTATGTGCCTTTTGCCTTTCATTTTTCAAATCATTTAGGTGATAATGTTGAATATGGTATACCAGTCGATTACACACTGGTTTCACAAGAATCAAGTGATTTAATTGATTTAATTGAGTATATAAGATTATCTAATTAAACATAAAATAAGTGAATATTAGTAAAGAAAATGGCGTATGCTATCGTATGCGCTTTTTGTTATCATAGTTTATTTAATAATTGGGTATTTAGTCAATAGGACTTATCAGCAAAGAAAACAATATGTCAATATTTGTTTTAACTGACAAATAAATAAAACTAGTATATAATTGTTCTATCGAAGATCTATAAAAGGAAGAAGCGTGTAACATGTCCATTTGGTTTGCTTTAACATGGTTAGTATCCATCAATGTTCTCGCATTTGTCTTACTCAAGTCTAGACCAATGATTATCAAAAGCATCATCATCACCATTTCTTTAGTCCTTGTTATCTATAAAACAACAGAATATGTATTACAAATAGCATCTGGTAATCTAAGTAAAATACCAGTTGAGTTTTCAGCTGTTACATATATCCTTTTTGGTCTTACCTTCCTATTTTCAATAAAAGCGTTGAAACCATTCGTTACTTTTGCTGCTTTTTTATCAGGTTTCGGTTATCTTATCGTTTTTCCATTTATTTCTGATTTTTTGGTGACAACAAATGGTTTTGAAACAACACTTGTTGCTTTAGTGAGTCATTCATTACTCTATTTGGGTAGTCTTCTTGTAATGAAATTAGAACTACTGCCTGCATCTACGCGTAAACTTATTATGATCTGGACTCTGCTTGTCGTCATCTATCAAATTGGTATGGGTTTTATTATTCAATTTGAAAATGAATTCCTATTTATATATATTGTTTTAGAAGGCAAGGCAATCATTGGGTTGCAAGAAGCATTACCTGGGATTGCTGTTATTATATATATCATATATTTCATAGGCATATGGACAATCTATTTTTTCTTAGCATCACTCTTTTACTTAATTAGTCAAAAAATATACCACAGGTATTCAATAAAAGAACTACATCAGATTAAAAGCACAAAATAGTATGAAGAATAACACAAAATGATTATTTACTCTAAATAAGTGTATAATACATATATAGATTGGAGGATAAACACAATATGAAAAATCAAAGCAAAAAATTCTTTAGAGATGTAAAAAAACAAGCTGATAAAGCAGTTGATGAAGTTAAACAATATACAGCGGATACAAAAGAACTTATTGAGGTCTATCAGACTTTTAAGAAAGCATCAATCAAAATCAAAAAAGTTACAAGTAATTTTATCAACCTCGATTTACCGATTTATGGCATATTAGATAAAGATTTTGAAACATTGACTTTTAGAACTAAAGATACCTTAGAGGTAGACCAAGTCTTGCAGACTGGAAAACATACCTTAAAAGTTATATCTATTGGTGAAGAAATCGTAGAAGTACCTTTAATGGTTAATGATGTTGAACATAAAGTTGAATGTAAGGTAGCAACCCTTAAAAAAGTATAATATTAGATAAAACAAAGACTCGATACTTGAATCGAGTTTTTCTTTTGAATAGGAAATTGTATTTATATCATACATGAAGTATAGTAGTGACATTATGTATATCGCGCACGCGCGTGTGACATGGCGATTATGAATCGCCCCTAGTGAATTTATTCACTTTTGTTCTTTTGTAACGTAAAAAGCTCAATCAATTAAAAAAACATAAAAAATAAACCATATTTTTGTTAATTTAGTTAACCGATTAACTTTTTTTGGAAAAACGCTTTCATTCTACTAAAACTTAATGTATAATAAGGTCGACTATAAAAGTAAAGGGTGAGAAAATGAAATATATAAATAAAATTATGATAGCTACTTTGGTCATACTTGGAGCATTCATGTTAATGGGTTGTAAAAGTACAACTGAACCTGAACTAATCATTTCAGGGACATATAAGACATCATATTATCTGAATCAAACATTCGATCCAGAGGGTATGGTTGTGACATATAAAGTTGGTGACCAAGAAGAAGTTGTCACTGATTATGATGTTACTCAATTTAATACATCAACAGTTGGTCAATCAACTGTTGTTATCTCATATTTAGATGCTACTGCATCTTTTTCGATTAATGTTTTGTTTGGTGTGCAAACATCTACTGAGTTAATCATCTACGATATGCCAGATATTCTACAATCATCTGATCGATATGAAATTTTAGTAGAAGAATCTCCATTATTTGTACATGAGACATTAGTTAATCATGCCAGAAGTTTTACATGGATTAAGCCTAACACATACACATCTGTAGCAAGCTTTGATTTTTTGGGTAAAGTCAATGTTAAAATCAATATTTTAGATGATTATGTCGTTACTAAAGCATCTGTGCATCCGTTAGCTTATGATATTGAAGTAACGATTACAGGTAACACCATTGAATTTGACTTAGAATATCCAGCAAACTATACGATTCAGTTAAATGACCCAGTACCGCAAACAACACCTAATGGTTCAGTTATCCAAGAAGCGATTCACTTGTTTGCAAATCCAATTGAAGAACATCCAATTACTGCAGAACAAGCAGCTTTAGATGATGACATTATTTACATAGGCCCTGGTGTTTGGAAAACAGATACGATTCCAGTTGAATCGGGTCAAACAGTTTACATAGCTGGTGGAGCTCTTGTTTATGGACAGTTTAATATGTACGAATTACAAGATGTAACGATCCGTGGACGAGGTATAATCTCAGGTTCTATCTATCCTAGAGAAGAAGCTGCACAACGTGCAATTCCCGTAGAACTACAAAGAAGTGAAAACATATATATTGAAGGTATTACATTCTTGGATCCTGCTGGATGGGTGATCCATGCACAGGAATCTAAAAACATCGTTATTGATAATATCAAGATTGTTACTGCTAGAGCTAACGGGGATGGTGTTTCCATTCAATCTTGTGAGGATGTCATCGTTAGAAACTCATTTATTAGAACATGGGATGACTCACTCGTTGTTAAAAACGTGAATAACAAGTCAACATATAATGTCGTATTCTCAAACAATATTTTATGGACTGATTTAGCACAGTCTATGGAAGTTGGTTATGAAACACATGGTGAAAAAATTGAGCATGTTGTCTTTGAAGATATCACAGTTCTACATAATTACCATAAAGCTGTGATGAGCATTCATAATGCTGATCAAGCAGCGATTAGTGATATTCACTTTAAAAATATTACGATAGAAAACAGTTATCAAGTTGGTGATATTTGGACAGAAACTTATGATGATTTCTTTATTGATCTAACCATTGCATATAATGCAGATTGGTCTAAATCACAGTTTGTTAGAGGAACGATTAAAGATGTATACTTTGAAAACATCAAAGTGTTAAACGATAAAAAGATTGGTGAAGACACATCAAATCTAGTTATTAGAATGAATGGATTTGATGCACAAAAAAATATTCAAAACATTTATTTCTCTGATGTTGAGTTCCGTGGTGCTCCAATAACTTCAGCATCACAGATTAACGCGAATAGCTTTGTGTCAAACATTCAAGTAACTTCATCTAACACACCTACAGGTGCACACGTGTATCATTATTATGAACTAGAGCTAGGTGACTACTATGTTGTTGATAAAGTTGTTATACCAGCTAGATCTCAAGATGCAATTGAAATCCCTGAATTCTCAATTTCTCGTGTAGATCCACCTTATGCAGGGCAAAAGATTGAAGGTAACTTTACTGCGCGTGCAACTTATGGTGTAACAACACAAGACTGGGGAGGTTCACAAATCATTAACTACGATATTCCAGGATTTGAAGTCGAGAATGTTTTAACAGATGACGACTCCATGTGGATTGCTGATACATGGGAGCCAAGTGCAACTAGAGCTGATTATATAGCATTATCCATCATGTTTGATCAAGCACATCAAGTAGGTTCCATTAGACTTTATGGAGATACGGATTCCATGTACTTCCAATCGCAAAACATATCAGTTTACGCAGCAACAACGATTAGCCAAACTACAGGGTTACCAGTGTTCTCAAAAAGATTAAATGGTGAAAACTATGAGTTTTCTCCATCTAAGAATAATTATGTTGATATTCGTTTAGCTCCAGGAGACTACATCGCAGTTCAATTAAGATTCCATAATTATGAAGGTGCAATCTATGCAAACAGTCCATTCTTAAGATATATTGAGTTTTATCCAGCTTCATTAACGTTTGGTAGAACACCTATCGCGAGTCCTTATGAAGATGTTTATAATCCCGAAAGATTAACAGATGGTGATGTGATGACATATTTTGAATCTAGAAAGAACTTATGGCCAGGTTGGATTATTGTAGATATGGGTGCAGTACGCGATGTTCGCATTATTAATCTTCACTTACCACCATTATCAAGTTGGCCACCTCGTACACAAACCATTGAGATTAAATATTCAACTAGTGCAGAAACAAGTTTTGATTCTACAAATTGGCAAAACTTATTTGAAGGACCAAGGGACTACTTGTTTGATAGTAGTGAAGGTAATATGATATCCATCACATTGCCTAACTCAGTGGAAATGCGTTCAATCATCTTCATCGTTACAGCAAATACCGCACCAGGTGGATTTGGTGCACAATTTTCAGAAATAAGTATTTACGAATAAAGGTTTTAATAAAGGCTGATAGTAGCCATTAAAATAGAGAATCATGTAAACTATCATACATGAGTAAGGAGAAAATATGAAAAAAATTAGTATTCAAATTTTTCGAACGTTTCTTTTGGTACTGACTGTGCTTTTACTGGTCAGCTGTAAGCCGGAAGATCCGACTGTTCCTACGGAAACTCCAACAACATTTACTGTGACATTTAATGCAGATAACGGAACAACTCCAGTTACTGTTGAAGTCGAAGAAGGTAACACAGTACAAAGACCTCAAGACCCTACAAAAGAAGGTTATACATTTAATGATTGGTTCTTAGGTGATGATGCTTATGTGTTTTCAACACCTGTAACAGCAAACATTACGTTGGTTGCTAAATACACTGAAGTTGTTGTTGAAACAGAGTATACAGTTTCCTTTAATTCAGTTGGCGGAACTGCAGTATCATCACAGATTGTAGATGCAGGTGATCAAGCTATAGAGCCTACTCAACCTGAAAAGGCAGCATTCTCATTTAATGGGTGGCTCTTAAATGGTGTAGCTTATGATTTTTCTGCACCAGTGAATAGCAATATCGAACTTTATGCTAAATATTCATTTTTAGGCATTCCTGACTCACCACTATATCAAGGTAGAGTATACAACTCTGATTTCGATCAACTGATTAATGCTTTTACAGCAAACACTATTGATTCTGAAATCGTATTAAATGCATCAATTGATTCTGATCAACCTTATATTTCGGTTGGTTATTCAGGTACAATTGGAAACAATCCAGACGGTGCTTTATGGAAACAAGCAGGTAGCGCTAATGCTGCTACATCAGCATTCCAATATCTTGTAATAAGATTAAGAGGATTTGCTGGAGCATCTGTTGAAGATTTAGCGATTGGATTTAGACTAGATGATAACCGCGAAGTATTAGTTATACCTTTCACGGATACATTTGATCCCGATTTAGAAAATAATGTTAGAGAACTTGATGAGAATTGGCATAATTATGTCATTAGCATTACTGACACATTAGATGGCAAAGAATTTATTGGTAAAACAGGACATGCAAATGTTCCAGCATCAGGCGAGATCGTTGGGTTCCATTTAATGAACATCTCTGGAGATGGTAGTGGTATTTTAGAACTTAAAGATGCTTATTACTCAAAAGTTCCAAATCCAATTTTCCCATATGAAGGTAGTGACTATAATCAAAATAAAGATTATTGGAGTGGAACTGTAGGTGTTCAAGTTGGAACTTATGTAACTATTCAACCTGATGGTCATTATGGAGAGTTCATTGACACTGATGTAAATCCAGATAACACACACCTTGTTTTAAGACTTAGACAAGCTTCACCTGGACTTCTAGACATCAATGATTTAAGTGTTGCTCCTATATTTGAAAATGGAACTGTAGGCGAAGCGACATCATTTGCCGATATCGATGGATTACCAACAGCATTAGGTAGTGGTTGGTTAAATGTAACGATTCCATATGAAGACATCTACGATGGTTCAGATATTATTGCTGGTTATAAACTTATTAATGAAGGTGCAACTGATGTTGCAATATCATTAGCATTCCTATCTTATCTAGGCGTTTATGAAGCTGTTGAATATCCAGTATTAAATCTAGAACAACCTTTGATTTATGATAACTTCAGTCGTCCAACAATTGGTACAACGAGTGTTTGGTCAGGCGATAATGAAGTGGCTTTGAATAATGGTTTTACATATCTTATTTCTTATTCTGGACTATTTGCGTCATCGATTGGTGATGGTGCTATAACATTTGATTCAACTGGTGGAGATTTTGTAAGTTACACTGTTACATCAGTATCAAAAGCAAATATGAATGAATACAGATATTTGGTATTTAAATATAAGTTAAATGATACTGGAACACTTGATAACTTGAGACTTCAGCAAATAGATTCTAACGATGCTAACGGTCCAACTGTATATGCAAACCAGTGGCAAGCTGGTTTAGGATTACCTTCAATTCCTGAAGATATGGGATCCTATCCATATGTTGATGGTGATTGGACGTATCTAATTGTTGACCTGACTTTAACAGAAGGTTATACAACAGATTTCTCAGGATTTAACTTATACTACACAGGTTCATCCATTTCATTTGATGCAATCTTCTTTGCAAATCCTATTTCTCAACTAGATACAACTTCAGAATTTATGTGGGCAACATTTGAAGGCTTAGAATTAGGAACTGCTCAAGGAAAAGTTAGTGATCAACAATACTGGGCAAACGTATATGATTCACCAACTACAATCGTAGCAGATGGTGATGATAACCAAGCTCTACAATTAGATGGAACTGGTTATGCACAATATCATACAGCAGCAATGGGAACTGGTCGTTACTTAGCATTTGATCTTAAAGTGACAACACCTGGAACAATCGTTTCCTTTAGAGTTGGACCAACTGGCGCTCCATTATGGGCTAAAGATGGTGAACTTATATTAGAAAATGGAACACCAATGGTTGTTAATTTAGACGGTCAATGGCATAGATATGTCATCGACTGGGTAGCAAGTGGATTAGATCTTACTGATACAATTGGATTCCATGCAAGTGATGGTGAAATCTATTTACTTGATAACATCGCATGGTTTAATGCTTTACCTCATTACGATGGTGAATTATTATGGGGTACATGGGATGGTTTAGCTGAAGGTGATGCTAATGGTCAACACGGTCCAAGCCAATATTGGGCTTCGAACTATGGAACACCATCATCATTTGTAGAAGTTGAAGGCAACATGATGTTAAAACTTGATGGATCAGCTGGTTATGTACAATATCATACAGGCGTTATGGGAGTTCCTCAGTTTATTTCATTTGATATAAAAGTAGAAGCTGCAGGTAGTTTCGGTCTTAATGTTGGTGGTACACACAAATGGAACGATGAGCTGATTGGCCTTGATGGCAATCCTATCGTATTACCAAGTGTTGGATCTACAGCACGTATCGTTGTTGATGTTGCATTATCTGGATTACCATTTGCTGATGAGTTTGGAATACAAGCAAATGATGGTGCAATCTTATATATTGACAACTTGGCATTCCAATGGTTAGATGATGATCATGGTATGTATCCTCTATTAGAAGAAGATTTTGAAACTACACCTGTAAATGATGGATCTAAATATTGGTGGGGTGAATGGGCGTTAGTAACTGATGGAGCTATTGAACTAGTCACTGATGGTTACGCAACTCTAAGATTTGGTTCACCTTTAATAGCAGGAAGCAAGTTCATCACATTTGATGTAAAATTAGATGCAGGTAATAATGCAGATGAGTTTAGATTAGAACTTGGAGATGGCAATATCGTTTACTGGGACACACTAGTCACTGATGGTGTTGTATCTGATGTAAGTGCTGATTTTGTAACTGTTACAATCGATTTATCAGCATATGTAACAAACTTAGGTGGATTACAAGTGATAGGATTCCACATGAATGAAGGTGGTGTTATCATTGACAATCTTGTATTAAGTCAAGATGTTTATGGATATCAACTTAGTTTGTTCAACGACTCACCTGTTGAATAAAACAGTTTAAAAAAATATGAGGATTTCTTCCCTTCCATGGTGAGGGGAAGAAATCTAATGTTTTTATTGCATAAAAATTGGTGTACAATAAAAACATTAGGAGACATAAAATATGAAAAAAATAATTGTATTAATGATGATGACATTTATAATATTCCAACTAGCTGCATGTGGTCGAAGTGGAAAGATAGAAGTTGTCATTGGCATGTGGCCAGAATCTGCGAATACTGATGATATCGCAATGTTTAACACATGGAAAGAAAGATTTGAAGAAGATTATCCTGAATATGAAATCATTGGTGAATCTTTTACATATTCTGTAGAAGCTTTTTATGCACGTGCGAATTCGCAAACGTTGCCAACTGTTTTTCAAACATGGTTTACTGAACCACAAATGATTGTGTCTGGTGGTCATGCAAAAGACATTACAGACATCGTAACTGAACTTGGTTGGTTTGATAAAATGGATCCAGCTTTAAGAGAATATTTAACGTTTGATGAACGCTTATACGGTATTCCTCGAGATGGTTATGGGTTAGGTATTATCGTTAATTTGGATGTATTTTATGATGCGGGATTAATCAGTGATATCGATGGTGATGGTATCTATGATATTATTGACCCCAATCATCCTGAAATTAAGTATTACCCACAAACGATGCAAGAACTTTATGATTACTCAGAAACCATTAAAGCCAATACAGGAGTAGACGGTTTAATTATCTTAAATGTGGATAAAAATGGTGGATGGCAATACTCAAATTATGCATGGGCATTTGGAGCGTCTCTTCAAGTTGTTGATGCGAATAATGTTGTTCATGCAAACCTAAATTCAGATGAAGCTGTTGAAGCTATGGAGTTTCTAAAAAGCTTTTATGATAATGATCTAGTACCGATAGGAAATATGAACTATTCTGAATGGGCAACACGTTTAGGAAATGGACAGATTGCAATGGCAATCGCAGGTAATGACGTTATTTCTAATGTTATTACGCAAGGTGGTATGAATCGTAATAGTATTGCATTTATTCCAATTCCAAGTGGTCCAGGAGGACAATATACCTTATTTGGTGGAACACCATATATGTTTAGTGCTTACGATACAGATGAAGCTGTTGAAGGAGCAATTAAGTTCTTAGAATATATGGGTCGCTCACCAGAAACTTCTCAAGTTGCTCAAAGTGCAATGCGTGAAGGACTTCAAACTGCAACCAGAAAAAATATGTTAATCTTACCTGAAGTTAGACCGTGGGTCAATGAAGAATATACTACATTGATTGATTCACTTAATGCACAATACGTGAATGTACAAGCATTCCATAATTTCCAAGATTTCTATGAAATGCTTCCAGATACGAGAAGAAGAGAAGAACCTTACTATACACAATATATGTATGAACTATTAGATCAAGTTGTTGTTAATTTAAAAAATCCAGGATTTGATGTACGTTCATCATTAAACTCAAAACAACAAGCTTTTGAAGCATACTTAAGAGAGCAACTCGGATAATATGGTAGAGATAACGAATGTAAACAAAACAATTAAAAAGAGATATTTGTTTAAAAAGGAGATGTTATCATGGATCATTGCGATACCATCTCTTCTTTTGTTTGCATTTTTTATTTGGGGACCACTTTTACAAAATATAGTTTACTCGTTTGCGAAAACGAACAATTTTGATATTGTTAGTTTTCATGGATTTGAAAACTATGTCAGAGTGTTTGCAGATCCTCGATTTGCACAAGCATTGGAAAATACGTTATTATATGTAGTTTTCTCGTTGATCATTGGGTTTTTAATACCGATATTGTTAGCCCTTCTTATTAGTGAAGTTATACGAACCAAGAGTTTCTTCAAAGTAGGTTTCTATATTCCGAATATCGTACCTGCTATTGCAGTTATCTTAACTTGGAAGATTATGATGGATGCCAACGATTATGGTTTTTTTAATATTGTACTATCTAGATTAGGATTGCCAACTTCTAGATGGATTTCAAACGATCATCTATCTATTCCATTAATTATTATGACATTAACATGGAAATCAGCAGGAGCAACTATGCTTATTTATCTTGCGACTGTTCAATCTATTGATAATTCATTGTATGAGGCATGTCGAATTAAAGGTTTATCGGTTTGGAAGAGATTAAGATATATAACAATCCCTGCATTATTACCCAATATTAAGTTATTACTTATTATTCAGATTATCTCGATTTTTCAAATATTTTATGAACCTATGATTTTTATGGGTCAAACAAATGACTCAGCAAATACGTTAGGTTTACTAATCTATAAGTTAATTTATACAACACAAGATACTGGTCAAGCAGCAGCATTAGGTGTTATCACGATGTTGATTTTGCTAGTATTTACATATGTTTATTTATACTTTGATAAGAGAACGAATCAGCAACGTATTCTTTCTAAACCGTATATGAGTTATGAAATGCTTTTAGCTAAGATTGAACAAAAAGAGAAAAAAACGATACATCAGTATCTTAAGCAAATTCAAAATGTTTGGGTAAAAATAAAACAAGCAATCTATAAAGTCCTTGTATGGACTAAAGTAATATGGTTGCTAAAAACAATTTCTAAAGGTTTCCAATCAATATTAAAGAGAACCAAGACTTTTGGATTAAAAATCTTTATACCTAAAAAAGATGGTATCCTAGCATATTCAGATTATAAGAAATCAAGTCGCAGAATTGGTTATTATATCATGTATGCAATCTTATGTATTGGTATGTTTATGGTGTTAATGCCGTTTATATGGTTATTCTTTACATCATTTAAAAACAGTAATGAGATTCTTCAATCACCACAAAACTATACATTCTTCCCCAGTTCATTTGATTTTGGAAAATACTTGGTGGTCATCCAAAGAACACAAATTATGAGAAATGTTTATAATTCTTTATTCATTTCTTTTGGTGCTGCAATATCTGCAGTACTATTTAATGGATTATTAGCTTATGTGATATCAGTATTAAAGCCTAAAGGGCATAAGTTCATCTTTTATCTAATCTTAGGATCGATGCTAATCCCACCTGCGGTGGCATTGGTTCCCCTATACACGAATATTTCAAGTATTTATCGATTCTTTGCAAATCTAACAGGAATGACACTAAGACAAGTGCAATCCACATTTATAACTCTGATACCATTTTGGTTTATTGCTGGTGCTTCGCCATTTAATTTCTTATTATTTAAAACACACTTTGATGGACTTCCCAAAGATTTATTTGAGGTTGCTGAACTTGAAGGTGCTAGTAAATTACAAACATTCTTTAAAATTATTGTTCCATTATCAGTTCCAGTCATGATGGTTGTAGCAATCTTTAGTGTAACTGCTGCTTGGAATGACTTCTTATTACCATATATTATGATTAATAACCAAGATTATTGGACAGTTATGATTAAACTCTTTAGAGTCCATGTGGAGATGTTCGCATATAACATAACACTTGATCAATTCTTAAGTCTATTGTTATTTACGATGATTCCACCAGTTATCCTATTCTTTATCTTCCAAAAACGTATTACATCTAATGTAGCCACAACAGGCATTAAGTAGGTATTTTTATGAGCAAAATATCATTACAACATGTTTATAAGTCTTTCCAAAAAGATACTTATGTGATCGATGATATCTCATTAGAGATTTTTGATGACGAATTTTTGGTGTTGGTTGGCCCATCAGGTTCAGGTAAGACTACAACACTTAGAATGATTGCTGGACTAGAAGAAATGACAAAGGGAAACCTTTATATTGATAACAGAATTCAAAATGACGAAGATCCTTCAACTAGAAAATTGAGTTTTGTATTTCAAAACTATGCATTATTACCAAATCTGACGGTTTATGAAAATATTGAATTTGGTTTACTAAATAAGCAAATGAATCAACTAGAAAAAAAGAAGACAGTAGAAGAAACTGCTATAAAATTATCATTATATGAAAAACTCAATAGTTATCCCAATCAACTATCTGGTGGACAACGTCAAAGAGTTGCACTTGCAAGAGCGTTAGTCGATCAATCTTCTTTAGTTTTATTTGATGAACCATTATCAAATCTTGATGCAGTCTTAAGAGAAGAAATGCGTACTGAACTCATAACGTTACAAAAAATGTTTCGCATGACTTGTATCTATGTGACACATGATCAAATAGAAGCTATGGCAATGGCAAGTCGTATTGTTTTAATGATGGAAGGTAAGATTGTCCAAGTTGGGACACCTTACCAAATGTATCACGACCCGATGCATTTAGATGTTGTAACATTTATGGGGACTCCTGAAGCAAATGTGTTAACAGTTGAGTACAAGGATGGTTTACTTTACACTCAAGGATCTAAAATGATTTATAATCAAGAGATTGCGAAACTTATGAAAAAACACAAAATTGATAAGGGACATATTGCGATACGACCAAAAGACTTAGTGGTCTATCATCAACAAAGCGATTATCGAATTTCAGGAACATTAGTGGCAGTTGAACATTATGGATTAAATAAGTTATTACATATTGAAGCTTTAGGGCAGACATTTAGAGCAGTTGTTGATAGAGACTTTGAAGAAAAGATACAAGTTTATTTAGACTTCAAAGGACATGCGCTTTTATTTAATCAAGATAAAAAAAGAGTTCTAGATACAGTTCAAACAAAGATTATCATTGATGATCAACCCAAAGATTATGAACATTTACAAATTGTAAACGAGCTTCAAAATTATGGATATGAAATTGATTATGATGAAAAGAATGCTGATTTAAAGATTGACGAAAAGAATAAAATTTACACGTATACTCAAAATAAAAAAGAAATTCAGCTTAAAGATTTAAAGGATGTTTTTACTTATGTTCATTATATAAAAGCATGCTTAGCAGACAAGGAGATATAACATGGGAAAAATTGCACAAAGATATTTGGACGTGGATCCATGGAAAATCATTGAAACAGGATTTCATGAGAAACAAGCCGTTGTCTCAGAATCATTGTTTTCGCTATCAAATGAATATATGGGTGTTCGTGGTTTCTTTGATGAAGGTTATCCAAAAGAATCTTTAATAGGTACTTATTTCAATGGTATATATGAGATTCCCAAGAATATCCAAAGAAGTCATTATAAAGGCATTTCCGACAAGTCTCACTATATGGTTAATGCTGCGAATGCTTTTTACACAAGAATTTTTGTCGGTGATGAAATGTTTGTTTTTAATCCGAATAACATATCTGATTATAAAAGAGAACTTGATTTAAAAACAGGTGAACAAACAAGGTCATATCAAGTCAAGGATTTATTTAAAATTACTTTCAAACGTATTTTAAACATGACGACTTATCAAGTGAGTCATCAGAACATAAAGATTGAACCCATTCATTATCAGGGTCAAATGAGTATTCAAATCGGCATCGATTTTAGAACAAAACACTGGGGTAAACCTGGTTTTTGGGATGTCAAAGCATATGGCAATGGTTATGCATTAGGTTATACAACAACTAATCAAAGTCTATTCAGTAGATATAATCTAGATGTCAATACAAGTTATCAATCACAAATTAATTTTAAGGGACGATTGAACATTGAGACCATTAATTTTAATCTGAACAAACCTGTAATCATACAAAAAACTATTGTTTCACTCATTGATAAAAAAGGAGAGAAATCAATAGATACATATCTTGAAGAATCCTCTAAATTATTGAATCATGCATCCTATGAAAAAACTTATCAAGATAATCAGTTGTTTTATCAAAACTATTTTAGCGAAAATGATATTCTTATCGAAGGTGATCCAGAAAACCAACAAGGCATTAGATATTGTTTATTTCAACTTGTGAACACATATTTAGGTGTTTCAGAAGAAAATAACATTGGTGCAAAAGGATTAACAGGAGAAGCATACTCTGGTCATGCTTTCTGGGATTCGGAAACCTATTGTGTTCCAGTTTACCTGTTTACAAATCCTAAAGCAGCCAAAAATTTATTAATGTTTAGATATAACACTTTAAAACAAGCTAAAAAGCGTGCACAAGAACTTGATTGCAAAGGAGCATGTTATCCGATTGCTACATTAAATGGCGATGAAGCATGTGACCTGTGGCAACATGCATCACTTCAATTTCAACCATCAAGTGCTGTTGCATATGCAATATGGCATTATGTTAAGAATACCAAAGATATTGATTTCATGTTGAACTATGGTTTCGAAATGCTTGTTGAAATCGCAAGATTTTTCTCATCTAGAGGACAATACAATCAAGATCAAACCAAATTCGGATATTATGGAGTTATGGGACCAGATGAGTTCCAAATGATGGTCAATCACAATGCATACACTAACCTTTTAGCAAAAGAATCTATGTTTTGGATGATTGATGTTTACGAAACATATCAAAACCAACCACAAATTCAAAAGGTGGTACAAAACTTAGGATTAACAACATCCGAAATTGAAGTCATGAAAAAACAATGTGAGTTAATGTATATTCCTTATGATGAAAAGACTAAGATTTATGAACAACACGAAGGGTTCCATGATCTTCCACATATCGATATTCATAGTATCCCAGTTACTGATTTTCCTTTATATGCTCATTGGAGTTATGATCGTATCTATCGAAACGACATGATTAAACAACCTGATGTATTAATGTTTATGTTTTTGTTTAATCAACGTTTTGACATAGAAACTAAAAAAGCTAATTATGATTACTATGAACCAAAAACAATTCATGAATCATCATTATCTCCATCGATACACTCTATATTTGCATCTGAACTTGGTTACAAAAAACAAGCTCTAGAGTTTTTTAGATTCGCAACAAGAATGGATTTAGATGATTATAATAGAAACACTAAAGAAGGGCTACATTTAACATCGATTGCTGCAGCTTGGGTTAATATCGTCTATGGTTTTGGCGGATTAAGAAGCGATGGTAACATCTTAAAATTAGCACCATACTGTCCTGATACATGGAAATCATATCAATTTAACTTCCATTATTTCGATTCAAATATACGCGTTTATGTTAACCCCAAAGAAATCACATTAACATTAGATCAAGACTTAAAAGAACCTTTAATGATATACGATAAGGCTTACCATTTAAAAAAGGGAATGACAACCATACATGTGGGAAATTAAAATATCTGGATTTAATCAAGAACAAATCATTCACCATGGCAACCAGTTTTTAACTGGTCATTTAAAACTAGGTGTTCGAGGAACACTAGATGAGTATAGAAAAGAACAATTGGTTGCTATCAATTGTCCTTTAGTCTATGATCAAGTTGGTCATGGTTGGAGAGAACCAGTCAATGCATTCAATCCTTTATATACAGTAATTCATGTTAATCATGAACCTATTGATGTGTTGAACCAAGAACCTATAGAACACCATCAAATACTAAATATTAAAGATTCAACAATGAGAAGACATAGTGTATTTAAAAAGGAAGACATGTTAATCACAATCGATTCTAAAAGGTTTGTATCGGCTAATGATCAAAGAGCAATCATAGGGGTTTATCAGGTATCTATCAATCAAGATGCTACACTTGATATCTTAACAGGCATTGATACACAAATATGGGATATTAATGGACCGCATATAAAAGCAGTTCAAACCAATGATAAACCTTATTTAAAAGCTTATGGAGTAACACATGAAAAAGGTTACAAAATTCAAACTTTAAAATACGTGGATCTAAAGTTTGAACCTCATCATTTTAAAACTTTGACAACATCAACAGGTGTTTTTTATAACATCAAAGTAAATGCAAAAGCAAATGAAACGTATACTTTCTATCAATATGCAGTCATTGGTATTAATGAAGATGATTATCAATTACTAACAACACTTGATGAAATTGCATCTGAAGGTTTCGATAAGAAAATCATTAAGCATCAACAAGCATGGGATCTTAAATGGATGGATGCAGATGTTATGATAGAAGGAGATGAGGATGCACAACTTGCATTAAGATATTCTATTTATCATTTATTGCTATTAGCACCTCATAACTATCGCCAAGCATCGATTCCAGCCAGAGGTATATCTGGTCAAACATATAAGGGAGCAATCTTTTGGGATACTGAAATCTTTATGTTGCCTTTTTACCTAAATACGGATTTAAATAGTGCTAAACATATAATTGATTATCGCATTCATGGTCTAAAGGGAGCGAAAGAAAAAGCAGCATCCTATGGATTCCAAGGGGCATTTTATGCATGGGAATCTCAAGAAGATGGATTTGATGCTTGTACCGATTATAATGTTACAGATGTATTTACTAAAAGACTGATCAGAACTTACTTCAAAGACAAACAAGTTCACATATCTGCGGATATTGTTTATGCAATCCAAACCTATATTCATCGCACACTCGACTATTCAATTTTAAAGCAAGGAGCTCTTGAGGTTATTCTAGAAGTTGCTAGATTTTATTTAGATTACGGCAAGTATTCTATTCTAGATGATCGATTCGAAGTATGGGATGTTATGGGTCCAGATGAATATCACGAACGTGTTCACAATAATGCTTTTACCAATCGAATGGTTAAAATGGTATTTGATATCGTGATTCTTTATGAAGCATATTTTAAAAAAGAAAATGATAAATACTTTGATGAACTAGTTCATGGAATTGGCTTTAGAAAGCCACTTCAGGAAATCCATCAAATTAAAGATAAAGTCTATCAAAAAGAAATGTTAAACAATCTTTTAATCGAACAATTTGATGGATATTTTAAGTTTCAAGATATACCACTAAAAGAATTACTTAAAAAGAAGTTACATGAAAATGAGTATTTAGGTGGACAAGGTTTAGCTGGTGATACTCAAATCATTAAGCAAGCTGATGTCATCACAATGCTTTATCTATTTAAAGATGATTTTGATTTAAACACCATGGAAGCCAACTGGAAGTATTATGAACCAAGAACTGAACACGGATCATCATTATCAGCAAGCATGTATGCACTTGTTGCATGCATGATTGCCAATCCTGAATACGCCTATCCACTCTTTATGAAATCAGCAACCGTTGATTTAACAGGATTATCTAAAGCATATGCTGGTGATATTTATATTGGTGGTACTCATCCGGCAGCATCTGGTGGTGCATATATGACAGCAATTTATGGATTTTCTGGTTTGTCATTAACAGATAAAATAAGTGTTAATCCACAGCTACCAAAGTCAATAAAATCTTTATCTTATAAAATTATCCACCAAGGAAAGAAGTATCAAATCTATGTTTCAAACAAACATAAAGAAATCAAGGAGGTTCAGTCATGATTAAAGCAGTTATATTTGATCTAGATGGTGTTATTGTTAGTACTGATCAACTTCATTATGAAGCGTGGAAACATGTAGCAGATCAAGAGGACATTTATTTTGACGAGAAAATCAATCATCGACTTCGTGGAGTATCACGCATGGATTCTTTAAATATCATGTTAGAAAAAGCAGATAAGACATACAGTGAATCAGAAAAAGAAAAACTAGCAAAAACAAAAAATGATTATTATGTTGATCTACTTAAGCAACTTTCACCAAACGATATGTTGCCACATGTTTATGATGTACTATTGAATCTTAAAGAACAAGGTATAAAAATAGCAATCGGTTCATCATCTAGAAATGCAAAAACAATATTAAAATATCTAGGTATTTCATGTTTGTTCGATGCAATTGCTGATGGAACAGATATTGAGAACTCAAAACCAGCACCAGATGTTTTTTTAAGAGCTGCAGAAAAACTAGGAGTTTCTTATTCCTCATGTGCAGTCATTGAAGACGCTACGGTAGGCATAGAAGCTGCTAAAAAAGCTGGTATGTTAGCGATTGCTGTATTTGATGCAAAAAAATCAGAACAAGCTGACCATAAACTTGATGACATTAGAGATTTGTTATCGATTGTTTAGGTGTATAATATAAATAGAATAAGTTTAAAAAAGGAGAAGTATGACAAAAAAAACGAATATTGCTGAAATTGCAAGATTAGCTGGCGTTTCAACAGCAACAGTTTCATATGTCATTAATGATGTAGATAAAGTTTCTGAAAAGACTAAAGAGCGTGTTAGAAAGATTATGGCTGATTTGGATTATATTCCAAGTATCAACGCTAGATCTTTATCAAATGGAAGAACAAAACTGATTGGTGTAACATTACCGCTGATTGCTCCATCTGATACAACAGGAACTCTTTTAGAAACCAATCCTTTTTTTGCTGAATATTTAGGGGAAATACATAAAGTTATCGCTTCATACGGATATGATATTTTATTATCAGGTATTCAAGTTAAAGGTAAATATAAGAACTGGATTAAAAGTCGTGGTTTAGATGGCATCATCTTGTTAGGTTCTTACCCACCTGATATTTACGAAGAAGTTAAAGCATTAGGTATACCAACTGTATTAACTGATATTTATGAAACATATGCTAATGACTTCCATTCTGTAAACACTGATGATGCAGAAGGTTCTTATCTAGCAGCAAAACATTTAATTGGTTTAGGTCATAAGAAAATCGGATTTGTTGGTGGATCAATTAAAGAATCTCCAATTCATAATAATAGATACTTAGGTTACGGTAAAGCCATGCTTGAGGGTAATTTAAAAATCAATAATGATTGTGTTTTTGAGACATTAACAACTTTTGAAGGTGGCGTTAAGTTCGCACAACGCTTAATGAAAGAAAAAGTTGATTTAACAGCTTTAGTTGTTGATGCTGATATTGTAGCGTTAGGTATTATGAAAGCATGCCAAGATGCAGGTAAGAAGATACCGGATGAATTATCTATTGTTGGCTTCGATGATATTCAAGCGGCATCATTTACTTCACCAGGTTTAACAACCATCAGACAGTTTATTTCAAAAAAAGGAGAAATAGCTGCTAATTTGATTATGAAAGATATACTAGCCAATACAAGAACAACAGATTCACAAATGGTAAAATCAAAATTAATTATTAGGGGCAGTACAAAAAAAATATAACCATAAAAAAAGTCTTCCAATTAGGGAGACTTTTTGATATATATGATGATTGCTTATAAAATGAATCCTAGAACAAGCAATAAATAAACAGGTAAGAAACTTTTTTTGCCATATACATAAAGTACCCCAGGAACAAGAGCCCATATCGTCACGCCTAATGCACCTGCTGGATGTGATATGAAATGAATCATACCCCAGGTCAACATCAAACCAATACTGCCATATGGAATATATGTGTTTTTAAAAACTCCTTCACCAAACTTTTGAAAAAGCACAATCATAACAAAAACGAGCAACATCTCTGCAAAGTAGTATAACACTTGAAACAAAGTGACGATAAATGCTTTATCTCCATACATGATTTCAAATCCTTTGTATTCACTAAAAACTTGAGGAAATTGTGCACCACTGATAAACATTTGCACCATTGCTGAAGCAATCACAGTTAGGATTGCTATAATGACTAAATAAAAGACTCTATTTGAAAGTTTAAAATCAATTAGGTCTTTAATAATGTCTTTCTTTTTTGCCCACAAGTAAATAAGATATACACCAATCAACCATACAATGATTGTGATGACCCAATGAGCGATAGCTCCATACCAATGAATTGGCCAGTTGCCGATTTGTGCTAAACTTCTGCCATCGATGATTCTTGAAATTAAGAGCACACCAAATTCTAACCCTAAAAAACCAAATGCTACCATAGCAAAAACCAAATACATGATGTTATTTGGTTTATTTTTGACTGTTGTCTCCATAGTAATGTCCTTTTCCTTTGTAGTTTATATCACTATCAACACTTTTCGTATCGTTTATATTCTGTAACATTATACTATATTTCGTGGATATTCTTAAAATAAAATCGACTATTTAGAATACATATATTTAAATACTTACTTATTTGTGATGTTTCTTACATGTTTATTAATAATATACTTTGAACTTCAAAACATGATAAAATAAGGTTGAAAGAATTTTGAAAGAAAGGGTGATTGCATGAAAGCATATAATTATATGGATATCATACCAAAAGCGAAAAGAATTGTTCGTTTTGCTGCCGTTATTTACACATTTGCAATTATTCTTTTTACGATAGTCATTAGAAAATACCCTGTTTATAGCAGCTTATCATCTTTTGCAAAGTTCGCATACATTGTGGTTCCGATACTTTTAATTCTATTTGTTATTTTATTTTTCACACATGAAATATTAGGTGCAATTTCCTCATTGTTATTTATTTCTATATACAATGTTGCCACTCTATTTGTAGATAATGTTAGAGAACTAGAACTTCAAATGAATCTAATTTTTGTCTTTGGGTTAATTATTTTTTTCCTCAGGTATTTTGAAAAAGCAATTCAATCTGAACGTATCGATTATCAAATTTTGATGGGCAGATATAATCAACTGAATCTATATTCAAAAATAACTAAATCAATGTCTGAGATTACAACAAGCATGTTGATTAATGATAATTTAGATCAAATATTGCAAACTATTTTAGAAAAAGCAGTTCAAATAATTCCCAAAGCACAATCAGGCAGCATTTTAATAAGAAATGACGATCGCATGGAATTTAAGGCAGCAGTAGGATATGATTTAGCAAGCTTAAAGAAAATAGATCTATATTTTGAAGACATGTATCAGTTTAAATTAGGTGTATTATATGAACCTATTGTTATTAGTGATATCAAAACATTTAATAAGAGAAACTTAAAAGCAGAAACAACAAAATCTATGGAAGACCATGATGCATTGACAGCAAAATCAGTTCTCACTTGTTCATTTGTCTTAAATGACACGATTTATGGTTTTATTAACTTAGATAATATAGAGGATTATGATGCATTTGACGAACAGGATAAAAGTTATGTTAAACATTTTGCCTCTCAAATTGAAATAGCACTTAACAATCATTTGTTGGTTGAAAAAATTTATAATTTATCAAAATACGATACACTTACAGGAGTCTATTCAAGAAAACATCATGAAAAAACTTTGCATGATATATTTGAGGAAGCAAAAAAAACTGATAAAGAGTTTTGCATCGCTGTGATGGATATTAACAATTTAAAACAAATTAATGATACATATGGTCATAATGTTGGGGATGAATTATTGAGACATTTCACAACGATTATTAAAGATAACATTAGAGATAACGATGTTTTATCTAGAACTGGTGGAGATGAGTTTGTGTTGACGATGTCAAATGCTAACCTTGAAAAAGGACAAATCATATTACAGCGTATAAGACAAGCAGCTCTAAAAAGAACTTTTGTATATGAAAACGTAGAACATATCGTTGGATTTGGGTGTGGTGTAGCAAGTTATCCTGAAGATGAAAAAGAAATCTTAGGCATTATGCGTATTGCAGATCAGCGCATGTATGAAGATAAAAAGAACGGTAAAGTATCAATATAATGCTATAAGTCTTGCATCCTCCTTTGCAAGACTTTTTTTGTTTTATTCGAAGAAACATGAAAAAATTTTTACATTTGCGATAAAATGACCATCATTAATGGATGTTCAGATTTTAGGTATAGGAACCAATGGTCACATAGGCTTTAATGAACCTGGAACACCTTTAGGAAATGAAACATTTATCGTAACCCTAGATGAGCAAACTAGACTAGATAATTCTAGATTTTTTGATAGCCTTGATGAAGTACCTAAGTATGCAATAACCATGGGCATAAAAAATATTATGTATTCTAAGAAAATCGTACTTATTGCCTCAGGTAAGGAAAAAGCAAGTGTTATTCGTAAAATGATTAAAGGTAAGGTAACAAAAAACTTGCCAGCATCAATTCTTCAACTACATCCTGATTGCACAGTGATTATAGATGAAAATGCAGCAAGTCAATTAAAATAATAAATAAACAACTAAAATAATTCTGATATCGATTGATGATATGTGGATTATTTTTTTGCACAACCACCAACAAATATCTGTTTGGTTAAATATTGGTACTCACCAATCGTAAACCCATTTTCTTCCAATGAAGTTTTGATGTCTCTATTTAAATTACAGCCAGATGATATTTTTTTCCAGACTGGATTAATCCAATTAAAAATGGTTCTTAAAGATTTTTTTCTAGGATGGATATGTTCAATAAATAACAACCTTCCATTATCTTTAAGCACTCTTTTTATTTCTTGCAAGCCTTGATTAACATCTGTAACAGTGCAAAATACTAGAGTAAAAATAACAGTATCAAATGAAGCATCTGGAAAAGATAGATTTTCTACAGATGTTTCGTTTATTTTTATCTTGTCTTGATGAGGATGTTTTTGCACACGCTTGATTAATCTTTTATCAATATCTATATCAGTAATGATTAATGAATCAATAATATCAAAATGATATTGCATAAGATTGAGACCAGTACCACCACCGATTTCTAGCACACGGCCTGATGCTTTAGATAAAATGCTTTGTCTTGCTTTACGTAGAAATCGTTTTTCAAATAGAACCATGAATGAATCGTAGAAGGATACCATATTTTGACTCCCTACATCCTTATATATAGATGAATGTCTAACATCAGTATATCAAACATTCAAAATTAATCAATTTTTTCGTTTGAATTTTCAAATGGAATTGCATTCTTACATAATATATGATTTTTAACATATTAATAGAAATACAGCAAGTTTCAGCCATAAAACCTCTGATATTTGCTGTTTTTCCATTTTTTTTATATAATGGGGAGTGGGACACATCAATGAAAAGCAACCTGCCAGGAGTGATTTTGTTTTGATAAAAAAACTATTTAAGATAGATTTAGCACATATTAATATCACCCACGTATGAACGTTTTCATGCGTGGATTTTGCCATATAAAGATTAATGAAAACGAGAAAGAGGGTTCATATGAAGAAAACTAAACAACAAAATAATTTAATCATTGAAAGAAAGAATAGAAAATCATATGAAGAACTCATGACAGATGAGACTATTTTTGCTTTAGCAAACGGTGTGCTTGGGACAAGAGGTCACTTTATTGAAGGTTATGGAATGTATGATTATCCGCAAACGCTAGTTAATGGTTTTTATAATACATATCCTTATAAATATGAAGAAAACTATAAGCAATTTCCACAAGTAGGACAAACAATTGTTAATTTACCAGATGCGTCTTATATTAAGATTGAGTCTGATGATGAGGTTATTGATTTAAGTCATGCAGAATTCATTGAACTAGATAGAAATCTAGATATGAACCAAGGCACGACATTTCGTAAAGCAACTTATTTAACCAAACACGGATATGAATTTCAAATCGTTGAAGAAAAAATAGTTCCATACGATATTAACATGGTTGTTTCAAGACTAAAAGTTAAGTCGAATAATTACCAAGGAAAAATCAGGTTAACTTCATATTTAAGAATGCCTTTAGAAAAAAAGGCGCATCCACTCGACCCTAGATTACCCTATGCAACCAAAGATTTAGATATAGAACAAATTCATGCAGACCATGACTTTGCTTACTTAACAGCTAGAACAACAAACACTTCACTAAGCGCAAGAGTATGCATGACTCATGATCAACCGTTAGATTACAAAGTTGAAGATGATGAGGTTCATGCCTCTATGATTTATGATTTAAAACCTAATATTGATATTTCTCTGACCAAATATCAACTTTACTATACAGATTTAGAAACCGATGATTTTGATCAAGCAATGGATGAAGATTTAAAAAACTTACGTAAATTCGAAGATTATGTAGAAACAGAAACTATCATAAGAAAAGATTTTTGGTCAAAATCAGATATTCAAGTTGATGATACAAGGATAGAACAAGCACTTCACTTTAATATCTATCAATTGAACTTGAGTGGTGGTGTTCAACCAAGTACGAGTATTGCTGCTAAAGGTATAACAGGAGAAGGTTATGAAGGTCATTACTTTTGGGACACGGAAATATATTTGTTACCATTTTTTATCTTGACACAGCCACAAAAAGCTAAAAACTTATTAATGTATCGTTACCAAACGCTACATCATGCTAGATTAGAGGCTAAAAACTTAGGAGGAACTAGAGGTGCTAAAATACCCTGGAGAACCATTAATGGCAAAGAAGCCTCCCCATATTATCCAGCTGGCAGTGCACAAATCCATATCAATAGCGATATTGCATTTGCAATTAAATCATATTTTGAAGCAACCAACGATTTAGAGTTTATGACTGATTATGGTGCAGAAATATTACTAGAAACAGCTATTTTCTTGTTAGATTACGGACATTTCCAAAATCAATCATTCCACTTAAATAGTGTGACAGGTCCAGATGAGTATTCAGCAATTGTTGATAACAATTACTATACAAATCGTATGGCAAAAGCGCATTTTGAGTACACATATGATTTTATAACAGAACATAAAGATTCATTAAACGCGCTTTTAGAGCGTATTGATATAACAAATAATGACTTAGAACTTATGAAAAAAGCAGCTAAACAAATGACGCTTCTTGTCAATCAAGAGAGCAATGTTATTAAACAAGATGCATCATTTATGAGTAAAAAAGAATTAGATATTGAAGGCATTCCGAAACAAAACTTTCCCTTACTATTAAACTATCACCCATTATATATATATAAACATCAAGTCTTAAAACAAGCAGATACAATGATTGCTTTAGTATTACTTGATGAACATGACAAAACTTTATATCAAAATACATTTGAGTATTACTTGAAAAGAACAACTCATGATTCAAGTCTTTCCAAATGTATTTATGGTATCGCTGCATATCATTTAGGACATCATGAATTAGGCTATAAATATTTCAAAGCGGTAACTGAATTTGATTTAATGGATGTTAAGAAGTTTACAAGATATGGGTTACATGTAGCAAACTTAGGCGGTAGCTACTTAATGTTGATTTATGGATTGTTTGGTATTAGAATGAATAAGATTTTGTTGATAAATCCAGCTTATCAAACTGAAATTAAGAAAGCAAAGACAACGATATTGTATCAAGGTGTATCTATAGACCTATCACTTAATCAACAAAAAATCAATATCAAGACAAATGCACCACTAACGGTGATGATTTATGGACAAAAAGTAATTATTGACCAAGAACATGAGTTTGAGATGATATCATTTTAAATATAGAAGAGCACTGTGACACTTATGTTTACAGTGTTTTTTGCTTATTATATTTTATTAAATTGTATAAATTATAAATTGAGATAAAAAAAAGGTGTATAATATATCTAACATAAACGATTATGAAAAATGTAATGGAAAACCTAATAAAAAGGAGGGGGAGTATGAAAAGTATTTGTCGTAAAACTATGATGATTGTTATTTTAGTCTTTGCTACATTTACATTCGCTCAATGTAAAAGTGATCATCATCAAACCTTAGTTGTTGGAGCTGCTGAAATAAGTGGTAGTTTTATGGTAGGATTTGGTAATAATAAGTATGATGGTTGGGTTAAAGATTTAATACATGGATATGAAACCTATACAATAACTGAACACGGTGAGATCATCTTAAATGAAACAGTCGTTGAAACTGTAACAACATCTTTAGCTTCAAATGGTGATAAAACATATACATTTATTATTCATGATGACCTCAAATGGTCTGATGGAGAAAAAGTGACAGCAAGTGATTATGTGTTTAGTTTATTACTTCAAGCTTCTAAAGAATGGATAACCGCTGGTGCCTCATCAACATTAGGGGAATCACTTGTTGGTTATGAAGAGTACCGATTAGATGTAACATCTGCTAACACTAGATTTCATGGTGTAAAACTCATTAATGAATTTTCATTTTCATTAACGATTAAAGGAGAGTTGTTGCCATATTTTTATGAAACTCTTCATGTAGCGGTTAGTCCACTACCGCGGCATGTTTTAGCACCTGAAGAAGCGATAATAGATTCTAATAATCAGGGTACTAGAATTAGTGTTGAAGGATTTGATCTAGTTCCAAGTATTTCAAAGATTGGTGGTTACAGATATGTACCTACCGTAACATGTGGACCTTATAGGTTTATTAGTTTTATTGACCAAGTTGTCACATTAGAGAAAAATGATTATTTCAAGGGCAATGTTTATGGAGATACCCCTTCGATTAAAAACATCATCATCAAAAAAGTAAATCAAACTTTAGATGTTGATTTAGTGATTGAAGGTGAAATAGATTTAGTTGTAGATGTCATTGAAGGTAGTAAAATCCAAGCTGCAGAAGCATCTTTGGCAACAAACACAAACTACTATTCACGTAATGGCTATGGTGTATTAGTTATGCAAGCCCACTTCGGTCCTACCCAAGATTATAAAGTCCGTCAGGCAATTGCTTATCTAGCAAACCGCGAATCTTTTCTTAATCACATTCTTGATGGTTATGGTTCACTAACATATTCAGAATATAGTTTTGCACAATGGATGTATATTCGAAGTGAAGCGTGGATTGATGAAAACATCAATCAGTATGCATACTCGCTAGATGACGCAAACAATAATTTAGATGAAACAGATTGGATATATGAAAGTGATGGAACAACCCCATTTGATACAGGTAAAGCTCTTGTAGATAGCGAATACTATCGACATAATGAAAATGGTGAAGTTTTGAAAATCAATCATTTAAGTACACCTAATTGCTCAGTTAATAATTTTGTTTTGTTTGATGACAGTATCCAAAAAGCTGGTATATTGTATGAATATATTGAAAGATCATTTGATACACTACTTGATCATTACTATTATGCATATGAGCTAGAAGAGTCAGAAAAACTATATCATGTCTTCAGTTTAGCAACTAACTTTACTGTCGTTTACGACCCATATTATAGTTGGCATACAGATTTCCTAGGTACTTGGAGAAATGGTCATCAATTAGAAGATAGTCCAGAAAATCCTGCAGCGCTTCTAAATGAAGAAAATGGATTAATGACACTTGATGAATTAACAGTTGCTATGAGAGAACTTGATCCTAATGATAAAGAAACATACCTGGAACTATGGAGAAAGTATCAAATTAGATGGAATACATTAATTCCTAACGTACCTCTATATTCAAACCAATATTATGACATATTCAATAGCAAGCTTCAAGGTGTTGAATCAACCCCATATTGGAATTGGGCACTCATGATAAACAATATAACGTTTAGTTAAAAAACATAATAAAAATGGTTGTATCTATCATCTGGATATAGCCATTTTTTTATGTGTAAAGAGTACTCAACTTTACAGTTTAGCAGATGTAACATATAATATAAGTGTAAGTAAGAGACAAAGGAGGTAACTTCAATGGATCAAAAAAAATTAAAGATAGGTATTATTCTAGGAAGCACTAGAAAAGGTAGAGTGAGTCCACAGGTAGGCTCATGGGTTAAAAAATTAGCAGACCAAAGAAATGATGCTGAATATGAACTTATTGACATTAAAGATTTTAATCTACCACTACTTGGAGAGTCTTCAGAAAAAGAAGGTATCCTTAGATGGAGAGAAAAACTAGATGCACTTGATGGATTTATATTTATCGTTCCGGAGTATAATCATGGTATGCCAGGAGCACTTAAGAATGCAATTGACCATGCAAGAGAACCTTGGTTTAATAAAGCTGCAGGTTTAGTTAGTTACGGTAATGCTGGTGGAACACGATCCGCAGAACAATTAAGAAGTGTACTTGCTGAACAATATATTGCAACAATAAGAACCCATGTTGTTTTATCAACGTTTACAGATTTTGAGAAACACTCTATATTTAAACCAAAAGAACATCACGCAGAACAATTAAATACATTATTTGAGCAATTATTGAGTTGGGCCAATGCACTTAAGCCATTAAGAGCTTAACTTAATAAAAGAATATAAAACCCATTTGACGACCTATTGATATGATCCCCTTAAAGTAGACACTACAAATAATTAATTGTAGATGTTTATAGAAAGGGGATTTTTTCTTTTATGGGAAGAAAACAAAAATATAGTAAAGAGATCAAATTATTAGCAATCCAGAAATATCATAAATGTGATAAATGAGTATCTTGGTGGAACAGGATTAAGACAGATTATTGATGAAATTCTCAATCAAGGTTTTTCAATAGATAAACTTTTTTCAATGATTGGAACGATATTCATCACATTATCTGGTGTAGCATCGAGCATATTGAATATCCTGTTTATTCTGATTTTAACACCTGTATTTATGTATTATTTGATTAAAGAAAAAGCGTATATTTTTACGAACATTTCAAAAGTTATACCCGAAAATGTTCGACATCATGCTGTTGAGTTGGGAAAAAGAAGTGATGTTGTCATTCAAAATTACCTAAGAGGACAAGGGCTTATGATGGTCTTTGTTGCAGGGTTTTTTATCATAACTTATGGTATATTGTCATTTTTTATTCCAAACTTTAGCTTGCATATCGCCATATTATTTGGTGTCATGATGGGGTTATTTAGTGTTCTACCCTATATCGGTGTTTGGATAAGCATGTCTTTACCAGTAATTTTGCTTGTGACCTTACACCTAGAACACGGACAAGTAAATGATACTAACATCTATTTAGTAGGTATTATCATTATATTTGTATTGAATCTCATTGAAGAAATTTTAGAAAGTAGCATTGTCCAACCTCAAATTTTTGGAAAACAGGTTCACATTCATCCACTTGCTGTATTGTCTAGTTTCCTGTTTTTCGGTGGTGTTTTTGGATTCATTGGATTTTTATTGGCTATACCTATAGCAGGAACAATTAAAGTTTCTTTGCAATATATTAAAGAAGTAAATCAAAATGATATAGAAACACTCAAGTTAAGTGAAGTGGAAATAGAAAATAAATAGCACTTATATAATTAAAAAGTCTCGATATCTGAGACTTTTTTTAATGAAATCAAAAAATAGTGACCATATTATGATTGCTATGTTATATAATATAGTCAAATATAAATTGATTGGGGAAAATATATGAATAAGAAAATTTTTATCGCAGCTATTTTTTTTGTGATTGTTTTAACACTAACGGCATGTGGCTCTAAGCCTAAAGATTTTTCTAGTGCTGGAATAACGATTACGTTAACGGAAGATTTTATTGAAAAAGAAGTAATCCAAGCACCATTGTATTTAGAATCCATGAATCACATTTTTATGGGTATGCGAGAAAGCAAATCAGAACTTGCTGTTTATAACATCAACACTTTGAGAAAATATATAGATGCTGTACTTGCTAATGGGAATGTTAATGCACAAGTAGAAACCTTTGATGAAGATGGTATTTATTATTTGTATGCATATTATTCTGCAACAGTTAGTGAGGTTGAGTATGGATATATGCTTATTGTCATGGAGGGACAAAATCATTATTATTCAATGAACTTTGGTTGTCTAAACAAGAACTTAGATAAGCATAAAGATACATATTTTTCATGGGCAAAGACGATAATTGTTGACTAACTCTATTTAATGATTCGATTTAAAAAGAGACTAATTACGGGATTGTTTTATTCATTTTGTATGATATATTAAATAATTGAAAAAAAATCACAATTTTTCAAAAATTTATTTTGATATTCAAATATCTCATGATATGATAACAATAACAAACTAAAAAAAAGGAGAAATTAAAAAGTGCAGTTATTTCTATCGTTATTACCAGCATTGGTCATGATTGTATTGGTCATTGCTACAAGAAAAGTACTTATTTCTTTAGGAATAGGAATTATTCTAGCGGCATTGATCTATGCTGAGTGGAGTATTATTGGTATGGTGACATACATTTGGGGAAGTTTTATTGGAATCGCAACAAGTTTAGATTGGTATCTACCAATCATTGGATTTGTCGTTATTATTGGGGGCATTACAGCGGTAATTACTTTAATGGGCGGTATTTTAGCATTTGCTAATTGGGCTGTTTCAAAAGTGAAAAACCCAGTTGCTGCTCAATTATTAACATGGATTCTAGGTATCATTATTTGTATTGATGATTACTTTAATGCCTTAGTTATTGGTGAAGTTTCTAAACCAATTACAGATCAATACAAAATATCTCGTGCTAAGTTAGCTTATATTATTGACTCAACAAGTGCTCCAGTCGTTATCTTAATGCCTATTTCTACATGGGGAGCATATATTATTGGTATGATGGGTGGCTTATTTGTTAATAGTGGTTATACAACGCATACAGGATTCTCTGGATTCCTTGCTGCTGTACCTTATCAATTCTACCCAATTACAGCAATCATCATGGTTTTCTTAGTTATTAAATTAGGAATCAACTTTGGTGCAATGAAGCAGTTTGAAGATGCTTCAGCATCAGGTGACGATGTTTCTAAGCTAGATGCAGCACAAGCAGTATCTCAAGTTAAGATAGAAGGAACCAGAGCTACACAATGGTCTTTAATAGTACCTATACTTGTTTTAGTTTTTGTAACATTCTTTATGATGTTCTTAAAAGCAGGTTTTGTTCCATCAGAGATTATGGACCAAGAAATTACAGTTCCACTATTCCTTGGTGGGTTATCCGCATACATAACAGCAGTGATCTTCGCATTAACTGATAGAGCAGTTAAAATTAAGTCAATCGCTGTTGTAAGTGGTAAGGGTATGTTATCGATGTTTAAATCAGCAGTAGCTATCTTAGTGCTTGCTTGGATGGTATCAGGTGCTATTCAAGATTTAGGCACTGGAGATTTAATTGCTGCTGCAATATCAGGAACAAGTTTATCTCCTGCTTTAGTACCACTTGTTATGTTCTTTATCGCTGGTGGTATTGCATTTGCTACAGGAACAAGCTGGGGCTCATTTGGTATTTTATTGCCAATCGCAATTCCAATTGCAATGGCAACAAACCCTATATTTATGCCAGCAATCGTTGCAGCAGTTTTAGGTGGAGCAGTATTTGGGGATCATTCATCACCAATTTCTGATACGACTGTTTTATCTGCAACAGGAGCAAGATCAACATTACATTCACACTTTATTTCTCAATTGCCATATGCATTAGTTACTGCAGGTATTGCAGCATTCGGATATTTGGTATATGGATTAACTGAAATATTAGTACTATCATATTTGATTATTGCAATCTTAATCTTCTTATTTACTAAATATTGGAAAGTTATTTTTCTAAAAAAAGCGGATAAGGTCCAAGAATTACAAACTGAAAAAGAGTAAAAGTAAGATACACAACCAAAAATGATTGGTTGTGTATTTTTTTAAATTATAAAAATATCTTCAAATTGTCTATAAAATTTAGTATACTGAAGTAGGGTGTTGTGATGAAAAAAAATGTGTTTGTCAAAGAGACAAAGTTTAAAGGTATCGAAAAAAATCCATCTCTTTTGGGATTTGGGTGTATGCGATTCCCTACACAATCCAAGGATCAGCCAGAAATTGATGAGAAACAAGCATTAAAAATGATTGACTATGCTTATCAACATGGAGTTAACTATTTTGATACAGCATATCCTTATCATCATGGCCTGTCTGAAACATTTATTGGACAGGCACTTAAAAAGTATCCTAGGGACACTTTTTACTTAGCAACCAAAATGCCTACTTGGTTAATTGTTTCCTTAGACGATGCTCGGCGAATTTTTTATGAACAATTAGAGAAGTGCCAAGTTGACTATTTTGATTTTTATTTATGCCATGCCTTAAACAGAAGTAACTATAAAACATATCAAATACCAGGTGTGATGGATTTCCTATATCAAATGAAAAAAGAAGGGAAAATTCGTCATTTAGGATTTTCTTTTCATGATACTCCTGAGATTTTAAATGAAATTATACATGCGTTTAAATGGGATTTTGTTCAGTTGCAACTCAACTATTTAGACTGGGAGTTTCAAGATGCTAAAACACAATATAAAATCGTAAAAGAATACGGAGTTCCTTGTATTGTGATGGAACCTGTAAGAGGTGGTTTATTAGCGTCATTATCTGATAAATCGAAAGCGTATTTACTTGATAAAAATCCAGATGTAAGTATTGCATCTTGGGCAATTCGTTATGCTGCATCAAAACCAAATGTTTTGGTTGTTTTAAGTGGCATGTCTAATGAAGAACAAACAAAAGATAATATTAGAACAATGTCTGATTTTAAGCCTGTAAAACAAGATGAGCAAACAGTTATAGACCGAGCATTAAAAGTGTTTCTGGAAAGCAATGCAGTGCCTTGCACGGGGTGTAGTTACTGTATGCCATGTCCAGAAGGTGTTGATATTCCTGAATTGTTGAGAATATATAATCGATATATGATTACGAAAAGCAAAATGGATTTTAAACGAGAATACGAAAGATTAGAAGAATGTAAACGTGCAAACCTTTGTGTTTCATGTGGAGAATGCATGTCTTTGTGCCCACAAAAAATAAATATACCCAAGCTTATGCAGGATATATCTAATCTTTATCAAGAGATAAGTAACAGTTAGTCTTTGTTTATCATTTCGACAAATCTACAATAAGTTATTAATGTTTTTTTGATTTGATGGTTTTCTTTTTCTACAAGAAACAACTGTTGTAGCATTGAATCTCCAACAGGAATTACCATTTTTCCAGGATCTTTTAACTGATTGATCAATGTCTTAGGAAAATCTTTAGGTGCTGCAGTAACCATAATTTTATCAAATGGAGCATATACATTCAAACCATGATATCCGTTACCAATATGGTAATGGATATTTTTATTTCCTAAATCATCTAAAACTTGTTTTGCCTTTATAGATAATGATTCATGAAACTCAATGGTGTAAACATGGTTTGAAAGGTATGCTAATATGGCTGTTTGATAACCACTTCCAGTGCCGATTTCTAAAACTTTATCATTTTTTTGTATATCAAGATGATCTGTCATCAAAGCAACCATATAGGGTTGTGAAATCGTTTGGTTATCATCGATAGGTAGTGGATGATCTTCATAAGCCATATGATGATAAATATTTGATATAAATAGATGTCTAGGCACTTTTAAGAATGCATCAATAACCTTTTTGGTTTTGATGCCTCTACCAACAATCTGTTCATTGACCATTTGCTTTCTCATAGCACACAAATCATCTTTTTTCACGGTATCACCTTTTTCAGCCTTATCTTATCACAATTCTACATAGAGATAAAAAAAAGATGATATTCCAACGAATCATCATCTCTTAAATTAAGTTAGTTGATTTATTGAAGTTCTAAACTACGATCCATCATGTAATATGTACTGATGTATAGTATTGATGAAATCAATGTATAGATTCCTATAAAACTCCAATCAATATATGTTGTTGAATTTAACAAATCAATCGATACATCTTGATAGTTTGCAAATATCTGATAGACTGAATCAATGACAATAGACATTCCAAAATATATCAGTAAACCCATAAGGATTTTTCTTTCACCTTTATAAATAAGATTAAGAAATGAAAATAAAAACATTAAAATGGCAATTGAATATAAAGCATAGATAAAAAGTGCTAATATTAGAATTAATCCATCCATAGGGTTTTCTATAAACATTAATGTGATCATTCTAAACACTGTTAAAAACGAACCATCGAAAAAATAGAATGTAACAGCAAATGTAATGATGGAAATGATGACAGTACAAATTATCCAAAATAAATTAACTAGAATTTTAGAAAGCATAATATCAATTGTTTTTACAGGTAATGTAAATAGAAGATATCCAGGTTTACCATAAACACGTCTACCTAAAGAAATAATCATATTATAAATGGTGAATAATGACATGACACTTACAATAATAACTGCTCCAGAAAGCAAAATTGCATTTATATAAAATGCATCATCTGTAAGACTTGTTAATGGGTTAAGTACTGCAAGACCAAGTAGTGCGATATAAAATGGAACATATCTTCTATAACTAGCAATAAATTCGTGTTTAATCAGTTTTCTAAGCATATTTGAAGACCTCCTTAAAGGTTTCTAGTAGGGACATACCAGAAGTTTCTATGAGTTCGTCAATTGGCTTGTGTAGTAATACTCGACCTTCTTTTAAAAAGATAACTTCATCAAATAGACTTTCCACATCATATATTTGATGTGTTGAAAGTAGAACGGTTGAATCGGGCTCATGTTCGTTCATGATGGTATCCAGAATAATTTGTCTTAGTGCTGGATCAACACCACCTATAGGCTCATCAAAAATATAGATTTTAGCTCTTCTAGATAAAACAAGAGCTAGTTGAAGTTTTTCCTGATTTCCTTTTGACAATTTTTTAATATATACACGATCTTCAATTTTAAACTTTTTTAATAAAACTTGAAATCTATCATGATCAAAATCAGTATACATATCTTTGTAATAATTTTTTAAATCTTTAATTTTCATCCATGAGTCAAAAAAAAGTTGATCTGGCAAATATGAAATTAGTGCTTTTGATTTGTTTGATTTAAGATGTCCATCAATATAAACAGTTCCACTGTATTGCTTTAGCAAACCTGTTAAGACTTTAATCAATGTTGTTTTCCCACTGCCGTTTGGGCCTAACAAACCAATGATTTTACCTTTTTTCAATTCAAGGTTGACATTAACTAACGCGTTTAAACTACCATACGATTTTGTAAGGTTATTAATCTTTATGATTGTATTCATCGTTCCACCCCTTTGTTGCTATTATAATATATAAGTTATAAAAAAACATATTTAATTTTGAGATTTTATTCAAAAAAAGAGAAATAAAAAATGGGAACAAAGAACCGTTATTCCCATTTTATGATTTTTATATAAATTATTATAAAACACCTTGTTCCATCATAGCTTTTGCTATTTTATGAAAACTAAGAATGTTTGCTCCAAATAGAAGGTCTCTTTCACGATCATATCTCTTTGATGTTCTGTGTATTTCATGGAACATTTCACGCATGATTGAATCAAGTTTTGAGTCTATACGTTTAAATGACCACGCATATCTACTGGTATTTTGAGCCATTTCTAATCCTGATACAATAACTCCACCAGCATTTGCAGCTTTTCCAGGTGCATATAAAACATGATGTTTTTTGAGTAATTCAACAGCTCTATATGTCGTAGGCATATTTGCACCTTCGGCAACAATCATAACATCGTTATTAATTAGTTTTAGCGCAGATTTGTAATCAAGTTCATTTTGCGTAGCACAAGGCATAGCAATATCACACTTATATTTCCATATATCTGATGGATTATCTCCATAGGTTGCTTTATCATCATCATTTAAATAATCTTTGATTCGCTTAGGATTATCCTCTTTAATTTTTTTAATGATATCTAAATCGATACCACCTCTTTTATAGATATAACCTGACGAATCACTCATCGCAATCACTTGTGCACCTAATTCAATAGCTTTTTCTGCAGCATATATCGCAACATTACCAGATCCTGATACAATAACTTTCTTGTCTTTAAAACCTGTATTATGAAATGTTTTTAGGACTTCATCAACAAAATAACATAAACCATAACCTGTAGCTTCTTTTCTAACGAGTGAGCCACCATAGCGTTTTCCTTTTCCAGTAAATGCACCAGTGATTTCATTTCTTATCTTTTTATAGTATCCATACATGTAACCTATCTCTTTTTGTCCAACTCCAATATCTCCAGCAGGGATATCAATATCTGGACCAATATGACGGTAAAGTTCACTGATAAAACTTTGACAAAATCTCATGATTTCGAAGTCACTTTTACCTTTTGGATCAAAATCCGATCCACCTTTAGAACCACCTAAAGAAAGAGAAGTTAATGCATTCTTAAATGTTTGCTCAAAAGCAAGAAATTTGATAATAGACAAATTAACTGAAGGATGAAATCTAAGACCACCCTTGTAGGGTCCTTTTAGAGAACTGTATTGTACACGATAACCTCTATTCACACACACTTCGTTTTGATCATTTAGCCAGGATACTCTAAATTGAACAATTCTTTCTGGTTCTAAAATTCTTTCAATAATATTCATTTTCTCGTAATGAGGATACTCATCAATGATGCTATCTACTGATTCTAATAATTCTAAGGTAGCTTGTAAAAACTCTGTTTCATGTTCGTTTCTTGATACTAACGCATTGTA
>NZ_JASCXW010000059.1 GCF_030012175.1 Peloplasma aerotolerans | reverse complement strand
CTAACTAGAGTTAGTTCATTTTATTTGATATCTTCTATATAAACAGTTTGATATTGCATATTGATTATAACACGTTCGTTTTTGCTTGTTGGAATGTTCTTTCCAATATAATCTGCCCTAATTGGAAGTTCACGATGGCCACGATCAATGACAATTGCTAATTGTATTTGTTTTGGTCTACCATGATCGTTAATTGCATCCATTGCAGCTCTGACACTTCTTCCTGTAAATAAAACATCATCAACTAAAATTACGTTTTTATCTTGCACTTCTATTTTTTGATTGACGGGTTGATCTTTTGATTTGATATCGTCACGATATGCTTGGATATCAACAGGATAGATATCAACGTCTATATCTGCGAATCTTTTTAAATTATCTTTTAAAATTTGAGCAATAGGATATCCTTTTTTCATAATGCCCACTAAAACAACATCATCAAGATTTTGATTTCTTTCAATGATTTCATGTGTCATTCTTTTAAGTGTTCTTGATAGTTGTTCGCTATTCATTATCTCTTTCATATAATCACCAACTCTATTATAACAATTTTTTTACATTACATGTTGATTTTTTAAAAAAGCGTGATATACTTTAAACAGTATGGTCCTTTAAGTTATGCCTGTGAGCGTAATAAGGTATCGAATTTCATTATACCTGACATTTAAAGGACGCCACTGGTGTCTTTTTTGTTGAAGGCCTTACAAAAAAAATTGATAAGGAGAAACAAAATGAATGAAAATGGTTTAGTTGTTGGCATTAATGAGAGACCAAAAAGTATTGGTAAATGGATTATCTTAAGCTTACAACATGTATTTGCAATGTTTGGGGCAACAGTATTGGTTCCGATTTTAACAGGATTACCAATATCAGTTGCATTAGTCGCTTCAGGAATTGGTACATTGACTTATATTACAGTCACAAAAGCTAAGGTCCCAGTTTACTTAGGTAGTTCGTTTGCATATATTATGGCAATCAGTTTAGCCAGTACACAGTCAGGTGTTGGTGCAGCATATTGGGGATTAGTTCTTGTAGGGCTTATTTACGCGGTTGTTGCGATCATTATTCACTTTGTTGGAAAAAACTGGTTGGATATATTGTTACCTCCAGTAGTTATTGGTCCAATGATTATGATTATCGGGTTAGGCTTAGCGCCTGTAGCGATAGGTCAAGCAGGCTTATCACCAAACAGTGCAGATGGATTCTTTGCATTCTTAGCAACTGATTGGAGAAATCCGCTCATCGCAATCTTTACATTCTTAGTAACCATTATCGTTAACTTATTCTTTAAAGGATTCATGAAAATTATTCCATTTATTATCGGTATTGTCTCTGGTTATATTCTATCAATGATCTTAGGCGTTGTCGATATAACAACAGTATTCAGTGGTAGTGCATTATCGGTTCCAGCATTTAATTTCATTTGGAGTTATTCTCCAAACTTCACAGCATTATTAATGTTCGCTCCAATCGCATTTGTAACGATTGCAGAACATATTGGAGACCATACGGTCCTTGGAGAGATTTGTGAAAAAGATTTCTTAAAAGATCCAGGACTTGATAAAACATTATTAGGTGATGGTATTGCGACTGCTTTATCAGCAATGATTGGTGGTCCAGCAAATACAACTTATGGTGAAAACACAGGTGTTGTAGCCATGACAAAGGTTGGTTCAGTTTATGTAACTGGCTTAGCTGCAGTATTCGCAATCATCTTAGGATTCATCTCACCAATAAATGAATTCATCGCAAGTATTCCTGCACCAGTTATGGGTGGTATTAGTATGGTATTGTTTGGTTTAATCGCAGTTAATGGTTTACGTGTTCTTGTGAAACATAAAGTCGATGTATCAAAGATGCGTAATCTAATTATCATAGCAACCATGATGGTCTTTGGATTAGGTCAAGCAGAAATTATTATTAATCCAGCGGTATCACTAAGCGGTATGGCATTTGCAGCAGTCGTAGGTATTATCTTAAATCAATTTATCAATTTGATGGAACGTGTATTAAAAATAGAACAGTAATTAGGCTTTGATAATTAAAGACAACAAAAAAACTCTAGAGTCAGATTGACTTTAGAGTTTTTATTATATTTTTAAACAGAATTACATTACAGTCATTAAAACTAAGTAAAGGATGAACAAAACACCTGCGCCATAAAGTAATGGACTAACATCTTTACCACGTTTGCTAGCGAGCATAACAAGGATATAAGTTAAGAATCCAAAGCCAATACCGTCAGAAATTGAATAAGTTAAGATCATAACAAGTATTGTAATAAAACTTGCAATTGCAATTGGCCATTTATCCCATTCAATTTTACCGATTGATGCAGCCATCATAGTACCTACGATAACCATAGCAGCTGCAGTAACGCCAGCAGTTACTAAACTTAATAGTGGTGCTAAGAAAATTGATAAAAGAAATAATAAACCAGTGAATACAGATGCTAAACCAGTTCTTGCACCTGCACCTACACCTGATAATGATTCAATATAAGAAGTTGTTGTTGAAGTACCTAATACTGCACCGATAACTGTTGCAGATGAGTCAACGACATTTGCTCTTTGAATATCTTCTTCTGTAACATCTTCCATTTGACCTGTAACAGCCATTAAAGTACCTGATGTGTCAAAGAAGTCAACAAATAAGAATGCAAAGATTGCGAACCAACCAGCTGGTGTTAAGATGATATCGAATGCGCCTCCAAAAGCTGCTCCAAATAATGGTGCAAGAGATGGTAAACCACCTTGGAAATCTGGAAGAACAGGCATGCCTACAACGCCTAGTAAGCCTACAATTAGACCAACGGTTGCAGTTCCAACTAACCCAAAGAATACAGCTGCTCTGATTTTAAGAGCAAGTAAAACGATTGTTAACACAATACCAAACAAAGCGAGTAAAGCAACTGGACTTGATAAATCACCTAATGATGTTGGTGTACCAGCTCCTTGAACGATGATACCAACATTGACAAGTCCGATGTAAGCAATGAAAAAGCCAATACCAGCACCAATCGCATATTTCAGAGATTGTGGTATAGATGCAACAACTTTTGCTCTAAGACCCGTAAGGCTGATGATTAGGTATAAGATACCTGAAACCAATACAGCACCTAATGCTTGTTCCCATGAATAACCCATACCAACAACGATTGTGAATGAGAAAAATGCATTCAAGCCCATTCCAGGTGCAACAGCAATTGGTAACTTAGCAAATAAGCCCATAGCTATTGTGCCTATACCTGCTGCCAATGCAGTAGCTAGGAATACAGCTTGAAGATCTAAACCCGCAACCAATTGAAGTGAAGATCCATCTTCCAAAGTAATGAGTCCACCCATAATCGCCGGATTAGCAAACAAAATGTAAGCCATGGTTAAAAATGTTGTTAATCCCCCTAATAGCTCAATTTTTATTGAGCTGTTTCGTTCTTCGATTTTGAAGAACTTTTTAATCTTTTCGATCATCGTATTTCTCCTTTTTTTTGTTTTGTATTCACATGTATTTTTTTTCAAAAAATAAAAAACCACGCTAATAAGTTGTGGTTTCTACATATGAAAACATAATTAAAAAAAGCTGTTTTCATATCGTAGTCGTGAATTTTACGGGCTCACGGTAGAAACTTGACCTCCACATCAGGTCGATTATACGATACATTGAATACTCCATCATTATAACAAAATAAAAGGATGAATGTAAAGAACTTTT
>NZ_JASCXW010000058.1 GCF_030012175.1 Peloplasma aerotolerans | reverse complement strand
GATATATCATCAAGTGAGGGCTGAGTTGCACATCTTGTGCATTGTCTCTTTGCGTATTATAAGTGACTAAGAAAGTTTCTCTCGTATTAAAAAATGGATCTTCTTCATCAAAAGCTAGATTAATTTGATGAGCTGATATTAATTGATTAGATGCTTCATCCTCTTCAATAATAGAAGTGAGTTTTGCTTGATAAGATGTAACCAAACCAATTAAGTTATCACTTGGAACTGTATCATCAGATAAATCAGCATCAGTTTGATCGCATGACGATAAAAATAAAATAATCAGAAAAACGAACAATATGTGCAATTTCTTCATATCAAAAATACCCCTTTGATTTAATTTGTTAGTATCATTTAGATATATTATAAGTCTTTAGTTTGCCTTTAGCAATAACATCTTGTGTGATTTTTAAAAAAACATCAAAGTCTAGTGACTCTGATGTTTATTCTCTATAAATCTTTATATGCTTTAACTAGTTCATCGACTGCCTTTTTACCATCCCCATAAAGCATCAATGTATTATCATTAGCGAATAATGGATTGGGAATACCTGCAAATCCAGGACTAAGTGAACGCTTGATAACAACACATGTTCTAGCTTTATCAACATCTAAGATAGGCATACCAGCAATTTCCGAATCTTTTTCACGTGCTAAAGGATTTACAACATCATTAGCGCCAATGACGATAACGACATCAGTATTTGCGAATGTTGGATTAATATTTTCTAACTCAATGAGTTTTTCATATGGAATGTTTTCTTCAGCAAGTAATACATTCATATGTCCTGGCATACGTCCTGCAACAGGGTGGATACCAAAGACGACTTCAACACCGTTTGATTCTAACGCTTCAGTTAAAAGACGTACTGAGGTTGCTGCACGTGCCACAGCCATACCGTAACCAGGAACAATAACAACTCTTTGTGCGGATTCTAAAATCATTGCGACTTCATCAGGAGAAGTTGATGTCACTTTACCTTCATAAATTGAATCTGTTGTTATGGATGTTGGTGCACCACCAAATCCACCAAATAAAACATTGATTAAAGATCGATTCATTGCTTTACACATAATTGAAGTCAAGATAATGCCAGATGCTCCAACTAATGATCCTGCAATAATTAAAACGATATTATTTAACACAAATCCAGTTGCTGCTGCAGCTAATCCGGAATAAGAGTTAAGTAGTGAAATCACGACTGGCATATCTGCTCCACCGATACCGATAACAAGTAATATACCTAGGAGTAAACCACCACCAACAATAATCCAGTACCATAAAGTGGTATCAGGAGTAGCAACCATTAAACCACCAAGTCCTAATAGACCAGCGAGTAATATCAGTTTTAAGTATAAGTCGAATTTAAAGGATACAGGTTTATCAGGAATGATTTTTAATCCTTGAAGTTTCGCATAGGCGATAAAACTTCCAGAAAGTGTAATTGCACCTATAAGACCTGAAAGAACTGTTGCAATTAACATAGGTAGTTCAAGTGTTGATTGGGAAGCTATTTCAAATCCAAAATAAACACCAGCAACTAAAAATGATGCACCACCACCAAATCCATTGAATATAGCAACCATTTGAGGCATACCAGTCATTTTAACTTTTAAAGCTGACCAGATACCTACGATGGATCCTAAAAGGATTGCAGCGAGTAGTATATACCAATATTGGAAAGAAGATTCAATGACACCGTCGGTGACATTGACAATAACTCCAAAGTCTATAAATGCGGTTAATGTAGCTATTAACATCCCAAGTGCACCAATAGAGTTACCTCTTGATGCTGTTTTTGGTTTAGATAATTTTTTAATACCTAATATGAAAAATATTGAAGAGATTAAATAGAGGACAGCAACAATGATATCTTTTAAGTCTGCTAAGTTTTGGTCGATGATCATTTCTTTTTCCCCCTAAATTTCTCTAGCATACGATGACTAACAACAAATCCTCCGACGACATTAACGGTTGCGAAAAATAATGCAATTGCACCTAATATAAAGGGAAGAACACCAACTTCACCATAACTATGTTGTGTAAGAAGAACACCAATAGCTCCGACGATCGTAATCCCCGATATTGCATTCGATCCAGACATTAGAGGCGTATGTAGTGTTGCAGGAACTTTTGTAATAAGTTCAATACCTAAAAATACAGTCATTAAAAATATTGTTATTAAATAGATAATGATCATGATGTTTTTCCTCCAATCCATGAACGTGTTTTCTCATTTGGAATTTCTTTTTGATGAGTAACGACTGTTGCTAAAACGATATCGTCTTCCCAATTGATTTTCCCTAATTCTTTTTTATCCCATAAATTATTTAAAAAGGTTGTAATATTTTTGGAGTATAACATAGATGCATTATTGACGTAATGAGCAGCAACATTTTCTAAACCAACAATGGTTACACCATGTTTTACAACGGTTTTACCGCTTTCAGTTAATTCGCAATTACCACCACGCTCAGCAGCTAAATCAATAATAACACTACCTTTTTGCATGCCTTTAACCATGGTTTCTGTTATTAAAATAGGAGCTTTTTTGCCGGGAATATTTGCTGTTGTAATCACGACATCTTTATTGGATAATTCCTCTTTCATAAGTTCACGTTGTTTTTTATAATAGGCTTCATCCATTTGTTTAGCATATCCACCTTCACCACTTGCACTTTCTAAATCGAATTCCACGAATTTAGCACCTAAAGATAGAACTTGCTCTTTAACTTCACTCCTGACGTCATAAGCACTAACAACAGCACCTAATCTTTTAGAAGTTGCTATGGCTTGGAGTCCAGCAACACCTACACCTAAGACAAAGACATTAGCAGGTGGAATTGTTCCAGCTGCCGTCATCATCATTGGAAAGATTTTTGTACTCTTTTCAGCACCGAAGACTGCAGCAGCGTATCCTGCTAAATTTGCCATCGATGATAGAACATCCATGCTTTGAGCACGTGTTGTTCTTGGAATGAGTTCCATAGAAAATGATGTAACCCCCTGGTTAAGTAAAGCATCAAATGCTTGATGCGGTTGGTATGGTTCTAAAAGCCCTATGATGATTTGTTTTTCTTTCAATTGATTTGCTAGTGATTCACCTTGATTATCAGCAGCTCCAGCTCTAATCGTTAGAAGAACGTCTACCTTCTTAATTAATGATTCTAGGTTATCAATAATAACCGCACCTCTTTCTTGATACTGCTCATTGCTATAACCCGCAGCTGTACCAGCATCTTTTTCAAGATAAACTGTATAACCCAGTTTAATAAGTGCAGGAACATGATTAGGAACAACCGATACACGATTTTCTCCTTTTGATCTTTCTTTTAAAATACCAATATTCATAACATAATCTCCTTATTGTTCGTATTTTATGCTTTGTTATATACTTATTGAATGAAGCAAAGTATGCTTCATTTCATCATCATTATTCATTGCTCAATCCGCATATATTCAGTCCATACTTTTAAAAGTATGCTCATTTCACATGACATTTCTATTTTAGCATATATTTGAATTTGAATGTGCATTGAATATCAAAGTAAAATCATGGAAAATGCACATTTATTGTTTGAATAATCAAGTAGAACTATAATAACAGTATATGAAGGGGATGAAAAAATGAGTAATAGAATAAAAGTTAGTGCAAATATTAATAAAGACATTCTAACAGTGTGGAACACGTATCATCAACCAAAACATATTGAAA
>NZ_JASCXW010000057.1 GCF_030012175.1 Peloplasma aerotolerans | reverse complement strand
CATGCATTCTCTATTATATAGTAGATGCATCATGTATTTTTTACTTTAATTTTTAAAGTTTACCCGTTTGATATGAAGTCATCATAAATATTAAAACAAAAAGCAATAGAGGATTTTCTATTGCTTATTAGTTCTCTATGACTTTTTGAGTCATTATCTCCAGTTTAAACTGTTCAATTACCTTAAAATCAATATAGCAAGATGTTTCATCTGAAATTAATAGGTCAATGTAAGTTTCTAATTGTTTAACTGTGATTACACCTTTAACATAAGATCTACCAAGCACGCCTAATACACCAGTATATTTAATATTGAGTTTTTTGCATGCAGCTCTCACTGGTTTATCATTGCTGTTGCAATAATAAAGATTTTCTTTTGCAATTGCTATAGCAAAACGATCATATCTTGATAGTTTCTTAAACTCAACTTCATTGACTAACAAAGCGTAAGTTTCTAGACCTATTTCTGTTTCAATAAGTCCAATCTGAAACTTATGTTGATTAATTTCACGTTTGATTTCATCTGGTAGTTCATCATCATATATTACCTGGGGAATAATAACATAATCAAAAATGTCAAATAACAGATTTAGACATCCAATCTCAGATAAATCTACCAAAACGTTGTTATCAACAACGACTGATATGTTATCCGAGTGATAAATATCTTTCATCTATATTTCTCCACTCCTTAAGCAATCTTCTAGTATCTAAAGTGTTAGTCCCCAATACCTCTGATATTTTGTTTGCACTTATTTCTTCTTTAAAATAAAGATCTTTAATTTTGTTAATGAGTTTGTTGTTTTTCTCTTGAATATCTATTTTTTCAAGAGGGTGGGGTTCTTTAGTTTTATACCCCGCAGAATTTATTTGCTTCCAAAAATTAGTGTATATTTCTTTTGAAATAACTTTATACTCATAAAGCATTACATATAGAGTTTGAATACTGACTTTGAAGTATTTCTTCATTTCTATAGGATCTATATGTTTTTTAGACTCAATATACATGTCAACAAGATTTCTGGGCATCAAAAAATAACCAGCAAATTTATTCGCTATTTTTTCATTCAAATCATATTTTCCACTCACATAAAACGCATTATATTCATTATCAGTATATTGCTCTGAATGAAACAATAAATGTGCATATTCATGAATGAGTGAAAATATTTTTCTTTCCTCGGGAATATTCTCGGAATCATTAATGATAATATAGCTACCAAACTCATTGGAGAATGAAGATGCTCCAAAGTAATTATCGTTTTTAAAATCCCTAACAATAACATTAACACCGATATTGTTAATAACCTCAAAGTAATTTTCTGGTATGACATTCTCAATATTTGCTACTCTTCTCTGTTCTATCGCTATTTTAGATATTAAATTAAAAACATTTTTTTTATCATCTGAGATATTAATACTATACTTTTGAGGTATGTATCGATAACTTGAATCTCCAATGATGTCAATATAACTATAAATTGCATTTCTTAATTTATCAATGTCAATATTCTTTATATCTTTTTCTGGTTTATCAGCCCTAAACAAAAAACAGACATTTTCATGTTTCTCTTTGAAGAAATAATCAAATGGTTTTTGAAAGTATAAAGCAACCTTCATAAGTTTTTCACTATCAATAGGTTGACTTCCATCAATATATTTCTTCAAAGTTGGATGTGATACACCAATAGACTCACTAAGTTTTCTTAGTGATAGTTTTTCTTTATCCATAAGTTCTTTAATATTGTTGCCAATGACTAGTGAAACATTCATAATCACCACTCCTTTATATATCAATTTTACCACAAAATACATTAATATCAATATATTGGTAAAATAATTTACCGTTTATATGCTTATATATATACTTATAAAGTGAGTAACTTAATACATTTAAGCACACATCAACAAGTATTAAGTGGAAAATAAGTCTTTAAATCGATGAAACTTGTATTTTATATATATTAAAAAAAATATTAAAATCCTATTTGTTAATTAAATAAAACATGATATTATATTAAAGGAATTAAAATTTAAAGTAGGGAGATAACCATGGACATGTTAACACAACCAATCAACTAAAAACTGAATTCAAGGAGTGATTACACATGCACACAAGTGCCTTTGTGACCTTCGTGATGAGAAATGACTATTATGTTCCTGGAGCATTAGTTTTTGCTTATGCATTGAAAAAACAACATGTAGATGCAGACATCATCTGCCTTATAACACCTGAAATATCTTCAAAAGCAAAACAAGCTCTAAAAACATTATTTGATGATGTGATCACAACCGATCCTATCTATATCTATCATCCGATGCGACACGGCAGACAAGACCGTCCTTACTTATTTACAAGATTTCAAGCATTAAGACTTGGAAAAGACGGTAATCTGAACAAAGGCTACGAAAAACTGGTTATTGCTGACGCTGATATTTTACCGATCAGTGATTATCAATCTCTATTGGACTTACCTGCACCTGCAGGTATTATCAATGAAAACAAATCCTATTGTGTATCTTCTACTAAGGGTAGATATATACAACACTTAAATCATAAAAATAGAAGAGAATGGCGATGGCATCATATTTATAGAAACTGTCCACATGGACAGATGATACCAAAAGCTTATACAGATAGAATTCACCAAGATACATCAAATCTTGGTATTAATGCATGCCTCTATCGTCTAAATCCAAATATGGAAGCATACAATAGCTTAATCAGTGATTTAAATCAACAAAATACTTTAAAAAGAGTCGTATCTTACCCATGGCCAGAAATGCAATACTTAACTTTAAAGTATAGTGGATCTTGGCATAATATAGATTTAAGATATGCAAGTTTTAATGGATATCCGAATATCAATATTTTAAATGGTACCCACTTTGCTGGGCTTAAGCCATGGGATATAGAATGTTTATCAGTTAAGAGTTTTGCTAAGTTTGATGATTACCAGTTGTTTTTTCGTACATATATGGAAATGTTTGAAACATATTCAAAATTAAAAGATTACCGTAAACTTCATAAAATATATGAATGCTTCAAAGAATTAAATAAGAAATGATGATTAATTAAACAAAAAGATTTGAGTTTGTGTAAAATCACACTCTCAAATCTTTTTAATTTAAATCAATGATTGGATTTGCAGAATCCTTAATAACTTCTTCTCCGATGTCCCAAGCTTCTATAATTTGATCATCTTCAAATCTAAAGATATGGACAACCATATATTTCGTTTTATCATCAATATTTACAATAGAGTAATTAGATACATAGTTATTTTCCTCTATTTGCTTGAGAATCGTTATCTTTTTTTTCTTATGAACTTGATTGTCTTCCATCATCGCGTTAAGTAATGATAATTTATCATTTTTAACATATTGGTTATGATGAAGAAAATCTTTATGAACAAATAAATCATAAGCCTTTTCTACTTGATCAGTAATACACATTGTTAAAAACTTAACTGATATTTCTTTATGAGTCATATTTTTTTAACCTCATCTCATTACCACCAAAAAGTTTCAACATTCTTTTTTTCTTCAATGTTATGTTTAATGATCTTTTCTAAGAGTTTATAATCAACTTCTTGATCCCATGGTATTTGAATGAGCATCTTTGTTTGGTTGTACCCTGCCTTTAGAATATCATTAGAAAAGTGTTCTACACTTCTTATCTCAGGAGCTATCGCTAAATGCTTTTTAGATGCACTAAAACCTATAATAAACGTACCATGGTCAATAAACATAGGTTGATTCCATTTCACGGCTTTTTCTAGTTTGGGAAAAGTCTTTTCAACCCAGCCTAGAACATCTTTAGTTTTGTTTCTAATTTTCTCACTATCGATTCCATTTAAAAATGTATCAAATATATCCATAAACACACGCCTTTCATCAAATATATTTCTATTATAATATATATCATTACAATACTTATTGAAAATGTATTGCAACTACGATGATTGAT
>NZ_JASCXW010000056.1 GCF_030012175.1 Peloplasma aerotolerans | reverse complement strand
TTTCTTTATTTTGTATTTGAATGATTTAATATATTCATTAAATCCTTCTCTGTTAGATAATGAGTAATCAAAATCAACTCCATATGCTTTTTGAATCTTTTGATAATCTTGTCTTATTTGATCTTTATCTTCATAATAAATAAGACTATCATAACTTTACCTGTCGATCCTTTTATTTCTTTGAAACCTAGTTCTCCCGAGTTTTGCTGTTGGAAACTTCGTTGACACCTATACGAAAGATTATAACCAAAGGTTCCAAATGAGAATACATAAAGGATTTAGATTAGTCACTATAAAATTGAATGAAATATTCAATTAAACATCCCGCTCAAAAATCTAAAAGCACTAAAGAGAGCTCTAATACTTTAATTCAATTCATTTACACAAAATTCTTGACACTACCGCTTTAAACGATTATCATAGAATAAATGGGTACTTAAACCTAAATCTTATAATACTTAGATTCATAATTCATTTAGCAAGATATAAAGCAAAATAGTACATGTTGTAATAAGATTAAACGATTTATATGAATCGTGTTCATTAGGAGGTGCGTCCACAATTGAACACAATAGAACAAAGACAAATAGAAAAGATTGACATCGTCGTTATTGGAGCAGGCATCTCGGGTTTAGTAGCAACAGCTTATCTAGCAAAAAACAAACGTAATGCTAGACTCTATGAAAAAAATCAATCATTAGGTGGACTCGTTGGAACCTTTGAACGACAAGGGTTTTATTTTGACCATGGAGCAAGAGCATTTGAGAATTCTGGAATTCTTTTCCCAATGCTAAAGAACTTAAATATATCATTTGATTATGTCAAGAACCCAGTAAAATTAGGGATTGGTACTGATTTTGTTGATGTCACTACAAAAGATTCGTTAGAATCTTATCAAAACTTACTGATTAAGTATTTCCCAGAAGAAAAAAAAGCAATTGAACAAATCATTAAAGAAATCGATCATATTACAAAGCTTATTGAAGTGGTCTATGAAATCGATAATCCACTCTTCTATGAAGGAAGATATAAAATGAATTATCTATTAAAGACGCTTCTTCCATGGTTAAAACGCTTTAAAAATGCACAGAAAGAATCTAAATCTTATTTAGTATCAGTGATTGACTACTTATATAAATACACCTCTAATCAAGCTTTAATCGATATCATCACTCAGCATTTCTTTGAAGAATCTAGTGCCTATTTCACTTTAAGCTATTTTGGTTTATATAAAGATTACTTATATCCTAAAAAAGGAACGAAGACATTAGCACAAGTTCTAAAGGATGCAATCCTTAAAAACGATGGTGAAATAACTACCAATAAAACAGTTGTAAATATTAACCCAATCGCTAAACTAGTCACCTTTAAAGATGGTAGTGAAGTCACTTATAACCAACTGATCTGGGCATCTGATCAGTATACTCTATATCAACTCATCGAAAACTATCCGAGGAAAGATTTCAAAGTTCAAAAAGAACTTCTTTCTAACTCCCATACCAATGAATCAATCTTTACCTTAAGTCTAGGTCTTAACCTAAATAAGGAACTATTTGAAGGAACCTTTGGTTGTCATGCCTTTTATACACCTTCTACCCTTGGACTTAAATCAATGACATCCTGGAAGGATGCTAAAGATTTAGATCTATGGGTTAAAAAGTATCTAAATCTAACAACCTACGAAGTATCTATCCCTGTATTAAGAGATGCATCACTAGCACCAGAAAACCAAACCGGTGTGATTATCTCTACTTTATTTGACTATGATTTGACTAAACATTATGCAGATAACGGAGAACTAATTCGTTTAAAAACCTTAATGACTAATGAAATACTAAAAGTCATGAATGAATATCTTAAACTTGACTTAACTTCTTATATCAAAGTGATTGATATTGCAACACCACTAACGATTGAATCTTTTAATTCAAGTTATAAAGGTTCAATTACAGGTTGGGCATTATCTAATCAAAAGATGCCAGTTTATACTGAATTAAAAGATATTAGAAAATCAGTCTTAACTAAAATAAAAGATATTTATCAATGTGGTCAATGGGCATTTGCTCCAGCTGGAGTTCCAACAGCGATTCTAACTGGTAAACTTGTAGCTGATCAAGTACTAAAGAAAAAAGGTGTGAAGCGATGAACTGGTATTCGATATCTCTTGTTGTTGCTGGCTTTTTAAGTTCCTTTTATTTGTATTATCGAATTCCTTTATTAAAGCTTAAAACACCAACTCAAAAAATACCAAAGATTAGTATCATCATTCCGTGTCGGAATGAAGAACTCTCGATTGGTTTACTCTTAAATGATTTATTTAATCAATCTATGCCTATTCATGAAATCATTGTTGTTGATGATGGTTCAACCGATCAAACAGGAGAGATCATTGATCAATTTAATGTCAAGAAAATTACAGTAACAGAAAAGAATAAAGAATATGTTGGTAAATCCTGGGCAATTGAAACAGGATCCTTTGCCGCAACTGGTGAATTACTACTTTTCTTAGATGCTGATGTCAGACTTTCAAAAGATGCATTAATGAGTTTGGTTGCCTTATATGAAGAAAATCATCATATCATCACTGTTTTACCTTATCACGAAACAAAAAAGCATTATGAACAGTTTTCAATTCCATTTAATTTGATTTCGATTGCAGCCAACCATACATCAACTTTGTTTCCAAAGTCGATTGGATGTTTTGGTCCATGTATCTTAATTGAAAGAAAGATCTATGAAGATATTGGTCGTCATCATGACATTCGAAAGAGTATTATAGAAGATATTAGTCTAGGTATTCTACTTCATCAAAAGGGATATGCTTTTGATGGTTATAGTGGTAATAAGATCATCAGTTATAGAATGTATCCTGAAGATTATAAAAGTCTATATTATGGATGGACGAAGAATATTGCCTTTGGAGCATTAAGTATCCCTATATTGTTAGGATTAACGGTATTCTTATTTGTTTCATCCATTCTAGCAACCATGTTAGAGTTAACACTTAATTTCATTACTTTTAATTTAGTAAATGTTATTATATATTCAGCTTTTTATTTGATTTGGATGGTAAGACTTTATTATATATCTCATCAGATTGGAAAGTTTAAATTATGGCCATTCCTATTACTGCCAATTACCTTTGGACACTTCTTATTTGTCTTTGTTGTATCATTTATTAAGAAAATCTTTAAGTTATCTGTAAAATGGAAAGGTCGTTCAATTAGAGCTTAACCATTTATGATTACTTAAGAAAGGAAGTTGACATCAATAATTATTGATGTCGACAACATTCATATGAGAGTTATATTTTTAACTGATGAAATCACATTACTACTCTTCTTTATTATTTGGCCACTCATTCAAGTCGGTGGTGCTCTAATTGCACTCTATCTACCTGATAAATTTTACTCAAATCAGAAATTTCCATTTAAAACCTATAAGTTTGAAAGAAATGGTCACATCTATCAAACATTATTTAGAGTTAAGAAATGGAAACATCTACTTCCAGATGGAGCAAGTGTTTGGAAAAAAAGAGGTTATCAAAAGAAAAATATCAACTCTTTTGAAGTTGATAATTTAAAGAAGTTTATCATTGAATCTTGTCGAGCTGAAATGGCTCATATCATCCCAATCTTATTCTTTTGGGTATTTTTTCTCATTACTACACCACTCATTACCTGGATTATGTTAGGGTATAGCTTGATTGTTAATTTGCCATGTATGATTGTACAAAGATATAATCGTCCAAGAGTAGAAAGTCTATTAACTTCTAAAACTAATTAAAATCACATTTAGATTACGGTAAATATCATTACAAAGAAAGCAATATGCTTAGACATCCTTTAACCTGAGCATACAATATTTTAAATACTTCACACTCAATTAACTATTAATTTCAAATAAAAGTTATAATTCAAGATAAACGTATAGAATTTTTAGCCCCCCCACTCATATCGTGTAATATAGTTATGGTAAAATATAATAAGTAACAAAGATAGTTACATGTCCTATTTTTTATACCTAAAAGGGGGGACATGTGTCCTA
>NZ_JASCXW010000055.1 GCF_030012175.1 Peloplasma aerotolerans | reverse complement strand
CCATCATTTTTTGATGTTTTTTTTATATTTTGGTACTTGACTTATCTACCGGTTGCTTTTGAAAATCGCACAGGTTTATGTCCTGTGCGATGTAAAAATTAGCACGAAAAAAACCACACCGTGCATCATTATATTGTTTATTCTTTATCGAAAATTAGGCAATATTCCCAATCTCCTTCAACTGAAGGACGTTCCAAGTGCACACTACTATAACCAACTAAGAGTTGACCATCGCCATTCATACCGATGATTAAGTGTTTATTTGTAGTATCGATATTAGCAGTAATACCTGCAACGAGATTAAAGAATAATCCATAATCATCGACGTCACGAAAGGTAATAATAGCAGGACCTGGTTGTTCGTAGAATTCACCGTCATCTACAACTTTTCCCATAACAAATGAGTCCCACATAGCAGTTCCTCTGTAGTTAGTCACATCGTCTGCACTAAGAGTTGTGTTGATTTCATCTACGCCAAATGTCATAATACCTGTTAAGTTATAGACTTTATTGTGAGTATAAGCCTCTCCATCTACAAGTTCATATGGATCTAAATCTAACGTAATGTTTAAAGTAATCGCGTCAGAAACTGCGTCAAAAACACTACCGCTGACATAAACTTTGACAACGTTCCAAGTACCTTCTAACGCTGTGACGTCACTTGTGAAGCTTAAGCCAGCAATACCAGTTCTTACCGGAATATCGTCAATATCATCATTTGGATCAGTGTTATCATTTGGATCAGTATTATCAATTGGATCAGTATTATCAATTGGATCAGTATCATCAATTGGATCAATAACTGGATCAGTTACATCTGATTGGCATGCCACAACAATTGGTAATACCATTAACATTAAAAGTAAAAATAAAAATACACTTTTCATAAATTCGTCTCCTTATAGTATAACTGTGAAAAATCATCAAAGCGGTAAACCACTAAATGTGATCTACCACTTCGTTTATGTTGTTGAATTTTATTACTTAATCTCCGTAAGTCAAGCCAAATTCAGACCAATAGAAATTACCTGAAGCATCTTTGTAGGCATAACTACCTGAAGGAGAAGCAGCAAGAACAGCAGCGTCCATATATTGTTCTTTATCGTAACCTGGAACGTCATTAGGTGATACACAGATTTCCCAGTTTTCTTCCCCAACGACTGTTGGAACTAAAGCGATTACAGAAGCGTCAGCAACCATAGTTATAGGCATTTTCCCTGTAGGCGCATAACCACCAGTAATAACAGTTGCGATTGCAGTGTCAGACGTGCTGAATGTTGCAACTAAAGCATCTACATAAGGTTCCATTTCAGTAAGTATCCAAGGATTACCAGCAACGATTTCCCCTATAACTTTACCGCCATTTGCACGAACGGTATTGGCTACTAATTGGAACTTATCCATATTAGCAACAGTTGTGATAGGTGCAGTTTCACCAGTAGGTTGTGCCACTTCATCAAATACAGGTGTTTCGAAACCTTCGCCTAAATCAAGTACAGCTAATGTAGATGATCCTTGCCCTGCTATTGTTGGAGATACTCTCAAGTAAGCAACAGTAGCTTCGTTATAATCCGATACAACAGTATATCCTAACTCAGTAAGTTGAGTAACGAAACCATTGACATTTGCATTATCTCTTTGGTTAAATCCAGCGACATAAATTTTTTCTGTCTTGTCAACCATAGGTAAAGTATCTTGTAGATTCTTAAGAAGTACGACTGATTTTAGGTGAGTTTCCGCAGCAAGATCTGCTACTAGAGGTGTAACGTGCTCAACAGTTTCAATACTTTCTTCCATATCGCGATAAGGATTATCTAAATCACCACTTAACACTCTTGGATGTAAGCGATAATAAGCAGCTACTTGTAGGTCTTCACGAGTAATTAGGTCACGAGCTAGAGCTTCAGCAATCAATTCAGGACGAACTGTCATCCCTGCGCCCATAAAACCAGCAGCAGCGAAAACACCTGAGTTATTACCAGCTTTAACGAATAAGACAGTTTGTTGTAAAGGTGTCAAATCATCACCAAATTCATTAACACCATGAGCATTCGCATTAGAAATTGAGTCAGAGTTGATTAAACCTTCAAAACCTAAAATATCTCTTAGAAGAGTTTGCAAGATATCTACATTGAATGAATTACCATAACCATCAAAAAGAATGTTGTGTGTTTGACCATTATATGTAATAGATTGAGGTGCATTACGTCCATCATTCGAAGGCATAGAATAACTTGGCATAATGCCTGCTACTCCTGCTTCAATAGCAGCAATGAATGGTCTTAATTGATAATTAGCAAGTGAATCTTCAGTTTGGTATACACGATAACGACCTGTATTCCCATGACTTTCGAAACCATTGTATGCAGCGCCATCACCTGGGAAATGCTTCACTGTAAGCAATACACTTCCCGGAACCATTCCCGTAATACCATTTTGGTATCCAGCAGTTAAGTTTCTAGAAATTTCTTCGACTATTGAAACGACTTCTCCATAAGTAGAACTATTACGACTCCAACGAGGATCAGTAACGAGTTCAATTTGTGGCCCATAGATGCCATCAATACCTTTTGCCCACATAACTTCACGGTCATATTGTGCATCTAAAAGAAGAAAGTCAGCATTTCCATCTCCTAAGGCAGCCGCTGCAACGCCTTCACTACTAGGCATTCCGTGGTTGATAGGATTAGTAAATGACATGAATGGTACAGCTGTTTCACCACGTTGGATGGCATCCCATTCTGAATATTGTTCTAAACCATTATTAAACCATACAGCTACTTCTGTTGGTGGGTTTCGGCGAACTACGAAATTACGGAATTTTGCATAGTTCAAGTCTTCAATTGTATTACTGAACACTTTATCCCAAACAGGTTCATCGTCTTCATCAACAGCAGCTGCTACCGATGTAGCTCTAGGACTGTAAGACATATTGTTAAGCAAGTTATAAGTAAGTTGTGTGTCACTCAGTGAAGCTGCCATCGCAACTGCACGAATAACAGGATCAACTCGCCAGTCTTCAAATACATCCAATTTTTGGTTGTTATTTAAATCACGGAAGTACATTCCGTCTACCTCGAGAACACCAAGCAAAGTGACACCAATAGTCGGACCATTCTCGTTTTCATAGAAAACAGGCTCAAGAAATTTGCTGTCGATAGTTTCACCTTCTGCAAGCGTGTAGGGAGCACTAATATAAGTGGCTACCGGATCTTCAGTAGGATCTGGAGTCGGATCTGGAGTAGGATCTGGAGTCGGATCTTGAGTCGGATCTGGAGTCGGATCTATTCCATCTGAATTACATGCTGTAAGACCGATAGTTAACATTACTAGCAGCAACAGCGTTAAAGAAATTGATAAAATACGTTTCATAATTTTCTCCTTTATATATATTTTACCACGAGTTTAACAGCTCGTGGGTTATTCCATTACTAGCAAGCTCGATACTTTAAAACTTTATTCATAACACTGATTATTCACATATGATGAATATACAAGTTAATCTCTTTAAACAATACATTTTCACTTTAGAATTTTATCAGTTCTATAGTGTCAACCTCATCATCTTTTATAGGAACATCACTTTTTTATTATGTCTTAAATACTAAAATCTATATTGTAATATAGTCATTACATACATACTGACATTCAATATGACTCAAAGTATGAGGTAAATGGATTGTTACACAATTCATTAATAAAAAGTGTATGGATGTTTTGCTTATTTATATAAATTGCCATCTATTTATTTTACACATGTCCCATCAATGACGCCCATTATCTTTTCATGCTTTTTTCAAAAAGATTCTCATTATGAAACATATAATTTGAGATAAAACGCTTTCATTCACATAAAGTATATCATTGCTCTTATTATTCAAATTTCTGATTGCATATTCGGTCAATATTTTTACATAACTTGCGTAAAAGCATAAAAAACCAATTTAATAATACTGCTAAATACCTGTTTTTTACTAAACTCTTAGTTACCAATAATATTAATAAAAGCAAAAAAAGCCGTTCCCACGGGTGAGAAGGGCGTTTCATATTAATATTGGTGACCCACTAGCTCGTGTGTTTTCCCGAATAATCAGAACTAGAATATTAAATAAAACTTAAACTGGTATTTTTTAGTGATTAATATAAA
>NZ_JASCXW010000054.1 GCF_030012175.1 Peloplasma aerotolerans | reverse complement strand
TATTAGAGATAACTGGAATTTAAAAAAACTTGTTGAAAAAGGTGTTTTCCCATCAAAGTTTTAAAAATGTAAAAAAATGGGACAATATTCAAAGTTTGTCGTTTTCAAGCAATATAAACACAAAAATACTTTGAACATCAAAAAACTTTTATTTAAGAATTGACTTTTCGGCTAAAATGACTTATAATAACGTTGCTGAAATAAGGAGGATGTAGACATGATATTTGAGCGCATTAAGGAAATGATTATGGAGGAACTAAACGTTCCAGAAGAAAAGATTACAATGCAAGCAAGATTGGCAGAAGACCTTGGGGCTGATTCAATTGATGCTGTTGAACTTATTATGAACATTGAAGATGAGTTCTCAGTTCAAGTTAGTGACGAGGAAGCACAAAACATTAAAACTGTCGGAGACTTAGTAAATTACATCGAAGCATTAAACTAAAAGCAAAAGGGGAACAGAAATTCCCTTTTTTTGTTTGAAAAAATGCTTTTTTTTTATATAATAGATATAGCACTGAAAGAAGGTACTCATATGTTTTATAATTTTAAAGATATTGAAAAGAAATGGCAAAGTTACTGGTATGAACAAAAACTCTTTAAAACACAAGAAGATCGACTCAAGGAAAAGTTCTATGTCTTAGACATGTTTCCTTATCCATCAGCTAGTGGTTTACATGTCGGACACTTAGAAGGATATACAGCAACAGACATTACCAGTCGCTTCAAAAGAATGCAAGGTTATAATGTTCTTCATCCGATGGGATGGGATGCTTTTGGTTTGCCTGCAGAACAATATGCATTATCAACAGGTAAAGATCCTAGAGAGTTTACCTATCAAAATATTGTTCACTTTAAAAAACAAATTATTGAATCTGGAAAAGGTATCGATTGGGATAGAGAATTCGCAACCGCTGATTCTAATTATTTCAAATGGACCCAATGGATTTTTAAGAAAATGTATGAACACGGTTTAGCAGTCTTAAAAGATGTTGAAGTTAACTGGTGTGAAGGTTTAGGTACAGTTCTAGCAAACGATGAAATTGAGCTTATTGACGGTCGAATGGTATCTGAACGAGGAAACTATCCTGTTGTCAAAAAAGCGATGCGTCAATGGGTACTACGCATCACTGCTTATGCTGACCGTTTACTTGAAGACTTAGAAGAACTTGATTGGCCAGAGTACTTAAAAGAAATGCAAAGAAATTGGATTGGCAAATCAAATGGTGCGATGATGACCTTTAGTGTCGATGAATCAGATGAATCATTTGAAGTGTTTACTACAAGACCTGATACCATCTATGGAGCAACCTATTGTGTCTTAGCACCAGAACATCCATTGATCTTAAAAGTAACGACTGAAGACGAATTAAGTGAAGTTAAAAAATATATAGATGCAACCAAACAAAAAAATGATATGGATCGTGCAATGGATAAATCAAAGACTGGTGTCTTTAGTGGTTCTTATGCAATTAATCCATTAAATCATAAAAGAGTTCCAATTTGGATTGCTGATTATGTGTTACCACATTATGGAACAGGTGCAGTTATGGCTGTTCCTGCACACGATGAAAGAGACTTTGAGTTTGCTCAAATTCATGGACTAGATATCGTTGAAGTTGTCCAAAGTGATGCAGAAGGCGCATTTACTGGAGACGGCAAGCATTTTAATAGTGGTATTATTGATGGTTTATTTAATGAAGCAGCAAAAGCTAAAATAATCGATTATTTAGAAAAAACAAAACAAGGTTATGCACATAATACATATAAATTAAGAGATTGGGTCTTTTCAAGACAACGATATTGGGGAGAACCATTTCCTGTCATCTATGATGAAGATGATAACATCTACATCCTAGAAGATGATGAATTACCACTAGAACTTCCTAAACTAAAAAACATTCGTCCAAGTGGTACAGGAGAAAGTCCATTAGCAAATGCTCATGATTGGCTACACGTTGATTATAAAGGTATTAAAGGTAGAAGAGATACAAACACCATGCCGCAATTAGCTGGAAGTTCCTGGTATTTTATCGGTTATATCTTAAAACATCACCTAGGGATGATTCCACTAGATACTGAAGAAGCCAAGAAGTTATTGGATAAATGGCTTCCAGTAGATTTATATGTCGGTGGGACAGAACACGCTGTAGGACACTTATTATATTCACGTTTTTGGACAAAGTTCTTACATGATATCGGATTATTATCAGTTGTTGAACCATTTAAAAAATTATTTAATCAAGGGATGATCTTAGGTAGTGATCATTCTAAAATGAGTAAATCAAAAGGTAATGGTGTCAATCCTGATGAGATTTTTGAATCACATGGAGCAGATGCACTACGTCTTTATGAAATGTTTATGGGACCACTAGATGCAGATAAACCGTGGTCTGAAGAAGGACTTAATGGTGCTAAAAAATTCTTAGAACGTGTTTGGAGACTCTTTGATTTTCCAATTGAGCAAGATGAAGTTCAAGAACTTAGACAAAGTTATCACCAAACGGTTAAGAAAGTAACTGAAGATTATGAAAAGCTTGCATTTAATACAGCAATCAGTCAAATGATGATTTTTGTTAATGATGTATATAAACTACAAACCATTGGAAAAGATCAAGCAAGAGGGTTGCTAAAACTGCTCAATCCAATTTGTCCGCATCTAACAGAAGAGATTAACCAATCTATATTAAAACAAAATGAAGAACTCATCTATTCAGAATGGCCAACTTATGATGAAAGATATTTAATTCAAGATGAAGTTGAAATCGTCGTTCAAGTCAATGGAAAGCTTAGAGCTAGATTTACTGCGAAAACAGATATGGATCCTGAATCAGCTAAGAAAATGGCATTAGAAATACCAAACGTTAGTAAACATGTTGAAGGCTTAACGATTAGAAAAATCGTACATATACCAAATAAGTTAGTTAATATCGTAGCGAATTAACAAATAAGATTAAATACTCTACACCCTGTAGGGTATTTTTCTTTTGTAGTGGTAAAATAAAATTAAACCAATAAAAAGGTAAGTTCATTTGTATAATAAGCGAAGAGGGGAATTATGGATCAGATACATGCAATCATTGAAGAACTAAAAAAGAGGAACTATCAGTCATTTGATACATTTTACAACTTGACAAAGAATCAGGTTTTTTACGCGATTATTAATATTGTAAAAGATCAAGACTTAGCAGAAGACATCATGCAGGACACCTACGTTAAGTTCTTAGAGAAAATCGAACAATATAAAAGCGGATCTAATCCTTATGCTTATCTATCAACAATTGCTAGAAATTTAGCCATTAATACTTACAATAGAGAAAAAAGGGTTATTAATTCACAAGAAATTGTTGAAAGCATTCCTTCTCCAGAAGAAGAGACAGATCAAGAAGATATTTTCAAAATCCTTGATCTACTAGAAGATGTTGAGAAAGAAGTGGTTACACTTCATATCATCAATGATTTAAAGTTTAGAGAGATTGCTGATACTATAGATAAGCCATTAGGCACAGTCTTGTGGATCTATAACAAAGCCATTAAGAAACTAAGAGCAAAGGTAGGTGATATATTATGAAAAAGAAAGAACTCATACAATTAATTAAAACTAAAGCTAATGAAATCGAAGTCAAAGATTTTTCTGACAACATTCTTAAGCGTGTTCAAGAGTTACCACGTCAAGAACAAGTTGTTATGCATAAGTCTCGTTTTAGTCTAAAGTATATATATACGCTTGCTTTGGGTACATTAGCAACGATATTCTTATTCATGCTCTTTTATCAACCAGATACACCAATTATACCTACTGATCCTCAATTTCAAAGTATGGACAATGTCATCGTATTTTCAACGATTTCAACGACTGCACTGATGGATCTTGCAGAAGAAGAACTTTCTACTTATGCAGATGAAACCTTAGCAGGACCTCCATTTGCAAATCAACCTGATCCAAAAATCAATGAAGAAATCTCAGATGTAGCAAAATATTTTGAACTCATGGAAAAGCTATTAGCAAGTCGTCCTGATTTTGATATCGATAAAGAAGATTTAACACAATCAGAATACAGTCAACGTATGAATTTTAGAGCTAGAGATTTTCTTGATCAAGAAATTCAATATCGTATGGACTATAATCAAAATAGAATTGAAAACACGAATCAATTTACAATAAACGGTAGAATTAATCTCGGAGAAATTAGTTATCAATTTATTGGAAATGGTGTAGAAAACGAACATAAAGAATTATCACTAAGAATGAGTAAAGATGATTTAAATTATATAGATGTTGATTATCAAATGATCAATGAAAAATATCATTTTGATATTATCATTACTAAAAATGGAGAAATCACACAAGATGTATCCTTAATCATTGAAGAAACCAAAGATGGTAAAAATGTTGAAATGCATTTTAATGTTGGTGAATCTATTGGAACGTATATATTTTCAATGGCAACTCAAAATCATCAAAAAATGATAAAGATAAATTATATTATTGAGGATGGAGATGTTGAAGAAAGAGGAGAACTACTCGTTAGAATTAGTACGCTACAAGGCGGTAATGTATATTCTATCTTAGTTAAACCTCATGGTGGTATTCCTTATATACTTCAAAGAAATAGAGTTATTCCAGGAAGACCAGGACAAACAGAATCAACTCAACAACAATACGATTTTTAGAAAAATTCACATATTACCAATAAAAACGACATCATGATTGTATATTAAGTGAACCAAAGAAAGAAGGAGGATTTAAAATATGAAAAAAATGAAATATGCATTTAGTTTTCTATTCTTATTCGCAGGATTGCTGATTATCGCAGGATGCGCAAATACAGTATCTGCAGAAAACGCTTATGTGACACTAGATATTAATCCTAGTGTAGAACTTATTGTGACACCAAAAGAAAAAGTGGTTTATGCAAATCCATTAAATGAGGATGGCGAAGTATTATTAGCTGATCTACAATTAGTTGGACTTGATTTAGATGATGCAATTGAACTTATTATAGAAACAGCAGTTGAGTTAGGTTATATTGATGTTGATGAAGAAGAAGAAACAATTGTTTCTGTAACAGCAATATCAAAAAATAGCCAAATTGGAGAACTTATTAGAAATAGAGTTAAACAACATATAGATAATGCATTTCTAGAACGTGGCATGGTTGGCCGTGGTCAAGATAAAGGCGAAAACGGTTATGTACCTGCATTCCTAGAAGAAGCACAATCTTATGAAGTATCTCCAGGTTTCTTATTCTTAGCTAAAAAAGCTGTCTTCGTTAATGATGAATTAACACTCGAAGTAGCAGTTGAAATGGAAGTTGATGAACTTCAAGCTATAATCAGAGAAGCTTTTGAAGATCACAAAGAAATCGCACATACATTAAAAGATGAATTTTTAGCAGCAAGACAAGAATTATTTGATGAGTATCATCCACAATTCGAAAATTATGAAGCTCAAATTGAAGATTTAGAAATGCAAATAGTAGATCTTGAAGCTCAAATCGAATTAGGTGAAGGTGATGTTGAAGCACTTGAAGCAGAAAAAGCTGATTTAGAAACACAATTAGCAGCACTTCAAGAAGAATTCGCAACGCTTAGAGCAGAATTTAAAGAAAAACTTATGGAGCTTCGTGATGAATTTCTTGAAGAAACAAAAGCTTTAAGAGCACAATTCAAGCAAATGCACCAACACTTAAGAGAAACACATCAACAAAGAGTTCAAGAGTTTAGAGATGAAATGGAATCTAGACGCGATGAACTAATGGACAGAATCGAAGAATTTCAACGAAATCGCCCATAATTCCCCTGTTATGGGAAATGATAAAAAAGACGATAGGCAAT
>NZ_JASCXW010000053.1 GCF_030012175.1 Peloplasma aerotolerans | reverse complement strand
CTTATTGTTAATTATTTTTAAATAGATTCTTAAATTTTTCCCAACCTGATTCTTTTTCTTTTGTTTCTAGTTTATCAAGTTGTTCGTATAGTTTCTTTTCTTGTGCGGAAATATTTTTAGGTGTCTTAATTCTAACAATAACTTGTTGATCACCTTTTCGTTTAGACCTAACATTTTGTACACCTTTTTCGCGCATACGCAGTATGGTTCCATGTTCAATTCCAGCAGGAATCTTTAAATTTACATCACCATAAATCGTTGGTATTTCAATGGTTGTTCCCAAAACAGCTTGAATATAAGTAATTGGAACTTCTAAAACTATATCATCATTTTGTCTTCTAAAGACTTTATGAGGACGTACTCTAAAGTTTAGGTACAAGTCACCTTGTCCTCCACCTTTAGTACCACCATTACCGTAACCAGCTACTTTTAGTGACATGTTATTATCTACACCTGCGGGTATATTAACATCAACAGTTTTAGCTGTTTTAACACGTCCGCGACCATTACATGTTGAACAACGTTTAGTAATAACTTTACCTTGTCCTCCACATTTTGGACAAGTTTGTTGTGTCCGCATTGCACCAAACATTGTGCGTTGTTCTACATTAATAAAACCATCACCATGACAACGGTCACAAACTTCAACATCTTTAGAAGATTCAGCACCAATACCATGACAAACATGACATTCTTCATCTATTTCAACATTCAAAGTTTTTTTAGTTCCTAAAACTGCTTCCATAAAATCAATTGTAATTGTTCGTTCTAAATCATCACCACGTTGTGGGCCATTGTAGTTTTGTCTTTGTCTGTTACCTCCGCCAAAAAACTGGCTAAAGATATCCCCAAAGCCACCACCACCGAAGTCAAATCCACCAAAACCTTGTCCGCCAGCTCCAAAAGGATTGCCTTGATGACCATATTGGTCATAAGCAGCTCTTTTTTGAGCATCACTTAAAGCATCATAAGCTTCTTGAACTTCTTTGAATTTTGTTTCTGCATCTGCTTCTTTAGATACATCTGGGTGATATTTTTTAGCAAGTGTACGATAAGCTTTTTTAATTTCATCATCACTTGCGTTTTTATTGACACCTAATACATCATAATAATCTCTTTTATCTGCCATAACATCAACTCCATAGTTTAAAGTAGGACAAAAGTCCTACTCTATTATTTTTCTTCAAACTCAGCATCGACAGTGTTGTCGTCTTTTTTGTCTGTATTTTCGCCTTGATCAGGATTTTGTGCTTGTTGTTGCTCTTGAGCTTTTTGATACGCTTTAGTCGCAACTTCTTGAGCATCTTTTTCAAGCGCTTCTTTCTTTTGTTTGATTAAATCGATATCACTGCCATTAAGTGCTTCTTCTAAATCCTTAATTAAATCTTGGAGTTTAGTTTTGGTCGGTTCATCAATATCCTCTTTCAAGTCTTCAATTGCTTTTTGAGTTTGGAAAATTAGACTTGATGATTCATTTCTAAGGTCTGCTTCTTCACGTTTCTTCTTATCACTTTCTGCTTGCTCCTCAGCCTCTTTAACCATACGTTCAATTTCTTCTTTTGATAAAGATTCAGTACCTGTAATCGTAATTTTTTGTTCTTTATTTGTTCCTAAATCTTTCGCTTTAACATTTACAATACCATTAGCATCAATATCGAAGCTTACTTCAATTTGAGGTACACCTCTTGGTGCTGCAGGAATATCTTTTAATTGGAAACGTCCTAAAGTCTTATTATCAGCTGCCATTGATCTTTCACCCTGTAGAACATGAATATCTACAGCTGGTTGATTATCTGCTGCTGTTGAGAAAACTTGAGATTTTGATGTTGGAATGGTTGTATTTCTTTCAATTAACTTCGTAAATACACCACCTAAAGTTTCAATACCTAATGATAATGGTGTAACATCAAGTAATAATACATCTTTAACATCACCGGAAAGTACGCCACCTTGAATTGCTGCACCCATTGCTACAACTTCATCAGGGTTAACACTCTTATTAGGCTCTTTATTTAATTCTCTTTTAACCATGTCTTGTACTGCTGGGATCCGTGTTGAACCACCAACTAATAAGACTTGATCAATATCTTTTTGAGTTAATTTTGCATCAGACAGTGCACGACGTGTAGGTCCTACACAACGTTCTACTAACTTAGATGTCAACTCATTAAATTTAGCTCGCGTCAAGTTCATTTCCATGTGTAATGGACCTGAATCACCCATTGTAATAAATGGTAAAGAAATTTGTGAACTTGTTACTCCACTTAATTCTTTTTTTGCTTTCTCAGCTGCGTCCTTAAGTCTTTGAATAGCCATCTTATCTTTTGATACGTCTACGCCATTATCTTTTTTAAATTCTGCTACAAGATAATCAATAATAAGTTGGTCAAAATCATCTCCACCTAATTTATTATCTCCTGATGTAGAAATAACTTCAAACGTACCATCAGCAAGTCTTAAGATAGATACGTCGAATGTACCTCCACCTAAGTCAAATACTAACACTGTTTGTTCTTTATCCGTTTTATCAATACCATAAGCTAAAGCTGCAGCTGTTGGTTCATTAATAATACGTTTAACTTCAAGTCCTGCAATTTTACCAGCATCTTTTGTTGCTTGACGCTGTGCGTCATTAAAATATGCAGGTACAGTAATTACTGCTTGCGTCACAGTTGCACCTAAATAATCTTCTGCCGTTTTCTTCAAGTTTTGAAGAATCATTGCTGAAATTTCTTGTGGTGTATATTTTTTGCCTTGAATATCTACTTTGTAGCCCAAATCACCCATATGTCGTTTGATTGAACTAACCGTGTTAGGATTTGTTATCACTTGACGTTTAGCAACTTCACCTACACTGATGTCATCCCCTTTAAATGCGACTACTGATGGTGTTGTTCTACCACCTTCTGCATTTGGAATAACTTTCGCTTCTCCACCTTCCATGATGGATACTACTGAATTTGTTGTTCCTAAATCTATACCTATAATTTTATTCGTCTTTGCCATTTTCATCACTCCATTCATTTACTTTAACCATGGCTGGTCTTAATAATTGTTCTTTGTATGTATATCCTTTTTGAATGACCTCAAGGTTGATTCCATTCGGTTTTTCTTTATCACTTGTTTTTTCTATTGCATAATGTACTTTTGGATCAAACATTTGATTTAGTGCTTCAATTTCTTTTAAACCATCTTGAAACAGTATATTATAAAACTGATCATTAATCATTTTGAACCCGATTAAAAAATTCTTAAGTGCTTCATTATCCGTTGGCATATTAACAACTTTGTTAAGTTGGTCCAAAGGATTTAGAATATCTGAAATCAAAGTTTTAGAAGCATACTTTCGGTCATTAATACGCTCTTGATTCATCCTTTTTTTAAAGTTTTCAAGTTCTGCTGCATTGCGTAGCAATTTATCTTTCAATTGATTGATTTCATTTTCTAGATTCTCTAATTGCTCTTTATGCTTGTTTTTCTTTTCTCTCTTGCTTGATGTATCTTTGTCTTCAACTGGTGTTTCAACAGGTTGTTCTTTTGAAGTTTCTTGTTTCACTTCTTTTTTAATCTCTTTTTCTTTATTATCTTCCATTTTCATCATCCTTTACTTTTATATAGTTTGCCTAAATTACTCGCGATGTACTCAACTAAAGGTATGACCTTACTATATTCCATTCGCGTTGGTCCTAAGACCGCTATCGTTCCATGTTCATGATCGCTTATCCGATAAGGAACTGATATGACTGTACAATTTTCCATTGGAATAAGTTGTAAATCACTACCAAACCTAATACTTAAGCCATCATGATTACCTATTAATTTGACTAATTCCCTTCGGTCTAGCATGTCGACAAAGTTTTTAACATGCATGACATTATGGAATTCTGGTTGGTCAAATACATTGGTAACACCTGATAAATAAAAATTTTCTTCTGCAAATTTTGCAAATGCATGAATAAATGAATTCATTAATTGTGACTGATAATCAATAAATGATTCAATTTCTTTTTTCGCAAATTCAGCCTGCAAAATATCACTTGCTTCACTGATAATTCGATTCCTTAGCAAATCATCAAGTGTCTTAATGACTTCTTTTAGTTCACTAATATTAATCTCTTCTGGAATACTAATATTTTGATGTTGTACATGTCCTTGATCTGTAACAATTAATATAACGGCATCATGTTCTCCAATTGGAATAAAATCAATTTTCTTAATCGTATTTTCGTTACTCGATGGTCCAACAGCCATTGCTGTATAATTTGTCAACTGACTTAATAAATGAATTGCTTCTTCAACAGCATGTTCTCTAGCAATTTTATTTTTAGCGAAGACTTCATCAATTAATGGAAATGAATCCATAACTTGTGAATCTCGAGTCACTAAGTGTTCAACGTAGTATCGATATCCCTTTTCAGATGGTACACGTCCTGATGATGTATGCGTCTTTTCTAGATAACCCAACTCTTCTAGTTGTGCCATATCATAACGTAAAGTTGCGCTAGAAAAATTTAAATAAGGCATTAGTGTAAGTGACTTTGAGCCAACAGGTTGTGCATCTCTCACATATACCTCAATGATTGCTTTTAGAATTAGTTTTTGTCTACTTGTAATCATTCATACACCTCATTTAGCACTCATCTTAACTTTGTGCCAGTTTTATTGTATTATAATTATTTGGCACTGTCAAGTATTATGTGCTATTTTATACAAAAAAAATAAAAGACACATAGTGTCTTTATTTAGTTGATTGTTTCGTCCATTTTAAGTAAAAGGGGTTATTCTTCTGTTCATAACGAATCGTTGTTTGTTCATCATGACCAGGATAAACTTTTATGTTGCTTGGTAAACCACATAAAAATATTGTGCTTTTTCTTAATTCTGGTAATGACCCGGAATATAAATCATGTCGACCGACACTTTCTTTAAATAACGTATCACCTGTAAATAATTTTTGATCATATAAAAAACATAAACTACCCTTCGTATGCCCAGGTGTATGAAACACCTCGATAAATTGATCGGCAAAAGGAATCTTATCCATATGATTTACATAATTAAGGTTTAAATCTTTTCTCCTGTAAGGATGATTTTTCGGAGAATATCCGTTATATTTGTCTTCAAACAGCAAATGCGCATCTTCTTTATGCATATAAATAGGCGCTGTGAATTCACCAATTAAGTCTATATGATCATAATGAGCATGTGTGATTAAAATGCCTGCAAGTGTTCTACCCGATAACGCTTGATTGATTTCATCCATGTCATGTGAGGGATCTATTAAATAACATGTATCAAAGCGGCATATTAAATATGTATGGGCAAATGTTTCGTTTTCTTTAAATTTATTCATGATTTCTAAGAAAAAAAACTATTCCTAGAATAGCTTATTTCTTTTCTCTGTGGATTGTATATTTTCTTTCACGTGGGCAGTATTTTTTCATTTCTAAACGCTCTGGTGTCGTTTTCTTATTTTTATTAGTATGATAATTTTCTTCGCCACATTCTGTACAAACCAATTTGACTAGGTCTCGCATGATATCCCTCCAAACGTACGGTAACATTATAACAAAACAATCAAACAATATCAATCATTTTTCCTTCTTTTGTAAAAATTCATTTGTTGATAGACAAAATGGCCACAAAACGTGACCACTCATTTTTTAAGAATCCTTTTTTTAATTAATTATACTTCTATACTTCGATAATTGCATCAGTAGGACATACTTCTTGGCATGCTCCACAATCAATACAAATATCTTCATCGATCACATAAATATCGCCTTCTGATATGCAGTCAACTGGACATTCAGCAACACATGCACCACACGCAATACATACATCAGTAATTCTTCTTGGCATATTCTAATCCTCCATATCGTTTAATATAATACTATT
>NZ_JASCXW010000052.1 GCF_030012175.1 Peloplasma aerotolerans | reverse complement strand
TTCATGAATTTTTAAGCTGTTAATGCTTCATATGCATCTTGGATCCAATCAGATGTGAAGTAATCATTTAAATCATTATAAACGGTTGATGTATCATTTTCAACTTCTGAAACCTGATTGATCATTAAGTGTGTTGACCCAAAGATACCAATGTTTTGAATAGTTGTTGAAATGCTGTGTCCAGATGTTTGGCTTGCTCTTAAGAGTACATCATCTGATACTTCAATAGTAATCGATTGATTGTCTCCTAAGCGAACGACTTCAGTGCTTGTTTTATTTGAGCCATAGAATCCCATTAACCCACCGATATGAAATGATTTGCTGACTTGACTTTCATAATCATTTTTTTCATGATTAACTTCAATTGATCCTGCGTAAAATGCGTGATGGATGTTGCTATATGCGATACCGGCTAATCCACCAACGTAAACTGAATAATTTCCCGATGTTGTATTAGACGCTGTACCAAAGTTTAAGTCAACGGTTACGTTTCCTGTACTATAAATATTTTCAACTGAACGATTTATATTTCTAGCGTTGTGGTATCCAATGACACCACCGACATTAATTCTAATCTCACGGTTTCTAATGTTGTTACCTACAAAATCTAGGCTAACGTTTGCGTTGCTACTTACTTCTTTCAATGTTGCTTCTTCTGATAACGTACCAATGACACCACCTAATCTAATACGCCCATATGATGTTGATTTCAAATGAACAGATACATTATCAAGTTCAATACCTGTCATTTTTGCTCTAAATTCACCAACAGCACCACCAACATAAGCTTGTACGGTACTTGAAGTTGAATAGTTGATTGAACTATTTTTGATGGTAACATTTTCAACAACTGCAGTAGATGTTGAAATATACCCTGCTAAAATACCGGTTCTTGTCGATGTTGTCATCACTAAAGGTGCAGATGGTGTGCCTATCGTTACATTCTCAATCACTAAATTTTGAATTTTAGCTGATGAGACATATCCAAATATACCTGTATATGTAGCGACCTTGGTAAAGGTTACATTTTTAATTGAATGACCTTGACCATCAAATGTACCAGAAAATGCTGATGTAAAAGGTGATACAAACTCAATTCCAGTGAAATCTATATCATTATCTAGAACATAATTACCAGAACGATTTGAACTCATTGCCAGAAATTGTTCAGGTGTTGTGATGTGGACTGTTTGTGCAGATGCTGGTTGAAATGTATATTCACCAATGATATGGACTTTTCTACCAACTGTTGCATAAACTTTGATTGTATATGATTCTGTGTTTACTAAATTACTAAATGGAACTCCTGTTAAATCCATTTCCATATCAATGTCTAGAGTTTGGACAACTTCACCATTAGATTTAATTAATGAAATATAGACTTCTCCAGTGATTTCCTGATCCGGATCTTGGATATCTAAGTCAAATGATATTGAATTTTGCATAATATCTACTTCGCTAAATGTTGCTGTAACTTTTGTTTCTTCTTCACGGCAACCAACGAGGATAATCGTTAATAATATTGTAAAGATAATGCCGATAACTTTTTTCATGATTCACCTCTTAATTTTGTCATTGTTTTTTCTAATCTGTTTAAGACAATATCTCTTCCTAATAATGCTAGTGATATGGGAAGACTTGGTCCATGCATATCACCTGTGGTTGCGATTCTTAAACCCATAAATAATGGTCTACCTTTGGTACTGGTATCTAAACCTGTTTGTTTTATTAATTCTTCAATAACATCGGATGTAAAATTGCTTTTATCCAAATGCTTATAAAATGTTTCTAGTAAGTTTAGACTTTGATTTTCAACTAAAAATTGAAATCCTTCTTCTGATAAATGAAAATCTTGGTGGAAAAATGATTGATATAATTCAACAATCTCGCCAATATGAGTCATGCGATCTTGTAAAATGCTTACTAATAACTCCAACCAAGTTGAGCTTTGTATTGAAATACCCGCTTTTTCTAAGAATGATCTACTTTTTTGTGCTAGATCTTCAACACTAAGTTTTTTAATATATTTACTATTTACAAAAGCGAGCTTTTCTTTATCAAACATCGCTGGAGCTTTTGATAACCTGCTTGGGTCAAATTGTTGGATGATTTCTTCTTTACCTAATATTTCTTGGTTTCCTTTTGGAGACCAACCTAATAATGTAATAAAGTTAAACATTGCTTCTGGAAGATAACCCATTTGTTCATACTCAGAAATAAATTGAATGACGTTTTGATCACGTTTACTCAATTTTTTCTTTTCTTCATTGACAATAATTGTCATGTGTCCAAAAATTGGTGTTTCCCATCCGAAAGCTTGATATATCATTAATTGCTTCGGTGTATTTGTAATATGTTCTTCACCGCGAAGAACATGGGTTATTTCCATTAAATGGTCGTCAATAACAACAGCAAAGTTATATGTTGGAATGCCATTATCTTTCATAATAATCCAGTCTTCAACATCTTTACTTTGAAATCTTAATTCACCACGAACGATATCATTAAATACATACTCAACATCTTTTGGAACTTTAAAGCGGATAGCGTAATCTTCACTATCTTCTCTAAAATCTTTATAGGCAAACCCTTTTTCTAATAATTCTTCAGCGTATCTGCGATATATATCTAATCTTTCTAATTGTCGATATGGACCAAAATCGCCGCCCATATCGGGTGATTCATTCCATTCAAGACCTAACCATTTTAGATAATTAAGTTGTGATGCTTCTCCACCATCAACATTTCTCGAAACATCTGTATCTTCAATGCGTACAATAAAATCGCCACCGAAGTGACGTGCATATAAATAATTGAATAGGGCACTACGTGCATTACCTATATGTAATAATCCAGTTGGACTTGGTGCGTATCTTACTCTTACTTTGCTCATTTTATCCCATCCTTACATGCAACTAATATTATACGATATATTACATGATTTCACAATGATTATATGAATTTATTCATATTTAAAAGAACCTGTGTAACCGATTGATCGCAAATACTTTTTCGTCTGCTTTCTATTTTTGAAAACAACGACTTTTTCTTTATAGTCTTTTTTATAACTTTTGATCAATAATTTCGAGTCTCTTTTTCGTCCTGTAAAGAGAATCCACATTATGAAACTAAAATTTAACCTTTCAGTACATCCATCCGCAATAGAATCACGACTTTGTTTATGATATTTTATTCTGCGAACGATTGCTCCATAGAGGCATTTAAAGCGATTGAAATCAAATATAAAGATTTGATTTGAATAATCAAATCGTTCAGTAGCTAAATTTCGATATTGACCATCAATAATCCAGCCATCTTTTTTCATAAAATCTCTGATTTCTTTTTCAACAACATCCGATTCTTTTTCGACCCAGTTGGGTCCAAAAGAAATCGTATCAATATGGAGCACCGGTAGTTGATAAACTGTACTCAATCTTTTTGCAAATGTTGATTTACCTGAACTTGAATATCCCACGACTAATATCTTCATAAGTGCTTACTCCATTTCAATACTTTCAATTAGATTTTTGTTAATTTTTTTTGCTTCACCATGTTTAACGAATAATATTAAAACAAGTGATAATGTTGTAAATATCGCTGCATATGGGAATAAGATAATCCGACCATATCTATCCATTAGAATTCCTGAAAAAATAGGTGTAAATATCTGAGCACTCATGGAAGCGGCATAGTAAAATCCCGTGTATCGTCCGATATCTGATCCCTTACTCATTTCAACAACCATGACATAAGCGTTAATACTAATCATTGCCCATCCAATACCTGATATGGAAATGATGATTGCTGTTCGGACTAATTGATTTTCTTGGAGGAATACAACACTTCCTAATGAAAATATTAACATAATCAGTCCAATAATGATTGTTTTCTTTCTACCTAATTTCATTGATAACAGCCCAATTGGAACAATCATTAAAACAACAAAAACTTGAGCGATAACGAATGGTGGGTCATAATAATTTAGATTAAGTACTTTTGGTAAGTAATCTGCAAGTTTTGACATAACAGCATTATAACCTGTAAACAAGAAAAATATAGATGCCAATAGAAAATATAAAGAAATTCTTTTCTTTAAAGTTAACTCAGCTAATACTTTTTTGTTTTTTCTTTTTCCATTATCCGTGTTTAAATTGTATTCTTCATCAAGTGTTTTTTTCTTTTCGACAAGTTTTGGTTCTTTTACTTTCCATAAGAAAACACCTAATGTTATTAACATAATAACACCAACAACGATATATACAATAGAATGGTGATCATATGCGTGTTTATTTAATCCACTCAGCATCAGTATATAAATGGCTAATATTCCACCAAATGCTCCCATTAAAGTAATCACAGCATTCGCTTTACTTCGTAAAGGTTTTATTGTGACGTCTGGCATTAACGCTACTGCTGGAGATCTAAAGATTGACATCGACACTAATGCAACAAACAAAATCGTTGAAAAAATAATAAGATTTGTTGGTTCTTGAGCAGTTACTTCCCAAGCACGTTCACTTAAGTATCTATAATATAAATCCCTAACGATGGATAAGTTTCTTGTTGATAGGTGATCAGAACTTCGATCTAGTATATCTAGCATTGGATCTCTTATTTGTTCTTCCCACAAACTAAGTTTTGTTCCACTTATAAATCCTTCTTGATAACTTTGTTCTCTTTCTATTGACATATTATCAACGACGATATACCAATGGCTTGTCTCACTCACATCATCGATATCACTAAATGCAACATCATAATGTTGCTCAATAATATCGGTTGACTGTATTTTTAAAGTTTGCATATAGTCCGTATATGATAATGCCATAAATGCGAATGCAGATAAAACTGTACCTACGATGATATAAGGTGTTCTTTTTCCCAATTTAGAATTACTTTTATCTGATAAAGCACCAAAGAGAGGCAATAAAATAACCGCCATAATGTTGTCTGCTGCCATGACGATTCCAGACCATGTTTGATTCAGTCCATATTTGTCAATTAGCGTTCTAGCAATCAACATGTCATACGTTTGCCAAAATAATGAAATGATAAAAAAGATTAAACCCACATAAAACGTATTGCGATAATTCAATTTCATATGTTAACCTCTATAATGGTTTATTTCTATTATAGCACGATAAAAAAAAGAAAGGGACCATATAGGTCCCACCGAATTAACGTTTTGAGAATTGTGATGCTTTTCTTGCTTTTTTCAAACCTGGTTTTTTACGTTCTTTAGAACGTGGATCTCTTGTTACGAGTCCTGCTGGTTTTAAAATTGCACGTAATTCTGGGTTGATTTCCATTAAAGCACGCGTGATGCCTAAGCGGATTGCTCCAGCTTGTCCTGTTAATCCACCACCGTTAACATTAACGGTAATATCATATTTGTCTTCGCTTTCTGTTAATACTAATGGTTGAGTTACGTCTAATCTAGTTGCTGCTGAAGGAATATATTCATCAAATGGACGGCCATTAATTAAAAATAACCCTTTACCACTTGTTAAAATGACTCTAGCAACAGAGCTCTTACGACGACCTGTACCAAAATATTGTACTTTTTCTTTTGCCATGTCTTATACCTCCAATTTCTCTGGTTGTTGTGCAGCGTGTTTGTGTTCAGGACCTGCATAAACAAAGAGTTTCTTTGCCATTTGGCTACCTAACTTTGTATGTGGTAACATACCAACGATTGCTTTTTCAACCATACGTGTTGGAAATTTCGTCATAACATCTTTAGCTGCTGTACTTTTGAGACCTCCACTATAACCTGAGTGGCTATAATACATTTTGTTGTCCCATTTTTTTCCAGTCATATAAATTTTTTCTGCGTTAATTACGATTACATAGTCACCGTTATCTACATGAGGAGTGTAGGTTGGTTTATGTTTACCTTTTAACACGGATGCGACTTCGGTAGCTAAGCGTCCTAAAGTCTTGTTTTCTGCATCGACTACAAACCATTTTCTTTCAACAGTTTGTGCGTTTGCCATAAATGTCTTCATTGTAATTCTCCTTATATTCTTATTTTTGAAATAAGGGCTTTAAAGTGGATAAAAATACTGTACCTATGTAATATTACTATATTAAAATACAATTGTCAACAGTTTCGTGTATGATTTCATATTATGTTTGACCTTATATATTTTGCTGAAATGTGATATGTTTTTATCCCAATTCTTTTAACTAAAAGTGAATAAATTCACTCAGGGCGATTAAATCGCCTTTTCTTTTTTTAACTTCTTGTTTATAATAGAATCATGAACAATGTAGCTCG
>NZ_JASCXW010000051.1 GCF_030012175.1 Peloplasma aerotolerans | reverse complement strand
TCCATTTTTGTTAAACAGCAAGTGAACCCATTGGATCCCAAGGTTTCAACACTTTAGGTTCTTCTTTCCATGCTTTTAGTTGCTCTTTAGTTAAATATTTTTCATGAATAACGGCTTGATAGACATAACGATCAAACCAACTATCTGTTGCTAAATAATAACCTTTACTACCGTTAGCATCTCCCCAACTATTTTCAATTTTCCAACGATTTGGTTTATCATTATCGATATTGACAGCAGTAATTAACATTGCATGATTCATCGCACCTTGGCTGTAGTCAAGTTCATCTTCTTTTGTCATAAATAAACTCGTTTCAAGCATTTGATCATAATCAAACGATTGATCATCCCATACGCCTTCTTTACGGTCACCATATCTAGCAACGTCAGAACCAAACCATACAACTTCATTATCTTTAAGTTGTTTTAACACTAAATCTTTTAAATCTTTCATTTCTAGGTTTAAGTACTTAATTTCTCTACCACCAATAACGTTACCTAAGTAAGCTACAGTATATGTTTTTAAGAATGGTTTATCTTTAGTAGGTGCATGAATGATTGATACGTAATCTTTTAATATATCGCCAATCTTAGTTTGATAAAATGCTTGTGGAGTCAAACTCTTTTCAATATGATATTGATCATTTGACACGTATTCAAAGTCAAATGTTTTTGGTGGGACACCAAAGTTTGTTGTTAAAAATGTATAAAGTTCATCTAATGCTTTTTCTTTAAGTGCTTTAATTTCATTTTGTTTATTTGCAGCAGCAAGTCTTCTTGCATTTGCTGCATATTGTCTTAATTTAACATTAATGATTTGATTCATAAAGCGTGTACCACTGCTTGATGCAGTTTCTGTCATCGCTTCTTTTGGTACAACACCATACTTTTCAATTAAACTAACGAACATATCCCATTGACCACCATCTTGAATTCCGGTTTTTAAAATATGTTGTAGTGTTCTATCATCTTGATCAACTTCTAAAAAGTCATCCATAATTTCAATAAAATAATTAATTTTTTCTAACTTATCATAAAATGCTGTGTAATTTTGAGATAACTCAAATTCTTTTAAATCATGCTTTTTCGCTACGATTTCTCTTAAAACATTGAGTCCTGCAAAAATCCAGCATCTGCCACTTGCTTTTTGATTAGTTACAGGTAAAGTTTTAATCTCATGAGAAAAGCGGAATTGAGTTGAAGCTTTTTGTTCTTGTTTGTCAAAAAGATTGGCTAACTCATTTTTAACCAATACTCTTCGAAGTGCATTTTGAACTGGTTTTTTCTCATAATTTGACTCTAGTTGTTTCAAATCTTTCTCAGTTATTTTTTTCATGTTATTCTCCCTTTTATGATTTATAAGATGGCCTCATTTGGCCATCTTATTGTTATAATCTGATGGTTCTATCATCTCTAAATGTTTCAACAATTGCTTGATCATTTTCTTTAACAATGACTAAGCTTGTATTGACGTAATTAATAATATTAGAAACACGTTGTGGTGGAACAGCTATTAATAACTGAATACTTAAACTGTTATAAAATTTCATCATTGCATCAATACGACTTTCGTCCATATTGTTAAATGCTTCGTCAAATAAAACAATACATCCTGAATCAATTCTACGATTCTTCGTTAACAATTGTTGGAATGATGCAGCAATAACGATATAGAATGGTACTTGAGTTTCCCCACCACTCTTTTCTCTTGATACTTTAGAGAAGTATGATTTATTACCATTTTGATTCGTCACTTCAATATCATAAGACATGTAGTTTCTATAATCTAAGAACTTATATGTCAATAAATCGTATTCTGGGTCATTACTCGCAATTTTTTCGAATAGTTCCATTAAAATGGTTTCATTCTTTTTCGTTAACCCTTCAGTAAACAAGGTGTGTTTACTAATCGCTTCATTGCCCATAATAATGTTGTAATATTGCTTATAATCAGGGTTTTCACTTGCTTTATAGATTAACTGATAACTATCAGATCCAAATGTCTTATCTGTTAATGCAAAGTTAAGTTCAGCAATTTGTTGTTGCGCATTTTCAATACTTGCTCTAAGTTTTCCAACAAATTCTTCTTTAAATCCAATTTCTGAACTCTTTCTAAGTTCGGTTGCTTCTTGCTCATATCTCACTAAATTATTATTTCTAATCTTTTGAGCTTCTTGTTCATAATAATAAAGTTCATCAATTGATGGTGCAGCTCCAAAATGATATAAATCATTAAATGCTTTCATCAAATTGACAATATCAGCTTCAGCTTTAATAATTTGTGAGTTTAAGGCTACCGATGATGATGCTAGATATTTTGTAATTGATTCATGGTCTTGTTTGTATTTGATTTTGAGTGCATAAAATTGTGTGTTTGCAAGACTAAGTTTTTCTGGATGTTTTTGACTCATTCGTTTTTGTTCGATGGTAAACTCATCAAGTTTTTCTTTGATCTCTTCAATTAAATCTAAAATTCTTTGACGTTCATCACGATTGGTTGCTATTTCTCCAACTAAACCATCTGCTTCTTGTCTAAGTAATTTTCTTTGTTCTCTTGCTTTATCAATTTGTTGATCAAGTTTAGCAAGATTTTTATCATTACCTAAATTATGAATTTGCTCTTCAATTTGTGTATACTCTTTTCTAGTTTGCTTAATTAAGTCAAGATAACGCATTTGGCCTTGATGAATCAATTGATTACTTCTACTAGATGTCAATAGTTTAACGATCTTATCGTTTTTATCAGTGAGTTCATACAACTTGTTCATTTTGGCTTCTAGAGCGTTTAGATTGCTTGACTCCATCTCCATTTGGAGTGTGGTTGCTTGAGCCCCTATAAATGGAATTTCATATGCTCTAGGGTTGATTTGTCGTGCGGTGTGGTTGCTATATGTCATACATGTAGGTGTAATTGAGCGATGATAGTTTTTAAGTTCATGTACATTATCAACACAATACGTATTATTGAGCAACATATTGATATAGTATCTTGCATAAGTATGCTCAGAAGATACTTTATCTGCTAAGGTTCCTGGAGAGAGTTGTTCATAAGCTGTTAGTTTTGATGTGTTTACTAAACCAACACCATATATTTTTTGTTCAATTTTGATGCGGTCATAAATGTCGAGTGCATCGTTGAAATAGACTGGATCAACGATAATATCGAATCTTTGTGTATTTAAATATCCTTCAAGTGCGTTTCTCCATTTCTCATCTGTAACTTCAATCAGTTCACATAAAGGACGAACTCGAACTTCTTTTTGATAATGTGCAGATAACTCTTCATTTAATGATCTGATTAAGTTTTCAACGTAAAACGGATATGTTTTAACATGTCGTTTGAGTTGTGATATTTTTTGCTGTGATATTCTGATGGTTTGTGAAAGTTCAGTTTTCTCTTTTTCAAGATTTTCTTTTTCAGTATGAAATGCTTGTAAGTATGCTTGAACTTCTGTACTCAAATCTGCTAGATGACGTGATAACTCAGCAGCAGATAATTGATCTTCGTTGGTTTGGTAATATGAAACAAATGATTTCATCATTGTGTTGTTCACATGATTAGTCAATTCTTTAATGGTTTCGAATTCTTTTTTTAATAACTCTCTAAGTTGAACAACAGCTTCTTTTTGTGTTTCATATTCTTTTGCTTTCTTTTGCAGTGCTTCTTGATATTGTGATAAGGTTCTTGATAAGTCAGAATCATTTTTAGCACGTTCAAGATTAATGATTGCTTGCTCACTATCTTCAAATTGCTCATCAACTTGTGATTTTGCTTCCCTTAAGTAGTCTAATCGTTTTTCTATTTGGGTTAGTTTATCTTCATTTTCTTTAATAAAAGACTCTCTTTTTTCTACCCAATTAAGTTGATCAATTAATTCATTAATATCTTTTTGTTCTTTATTTTGTGTAATATCTTCGCCTGTTTGAGCGATTTGATCAAGTCGATCTAGTTTTTCTTTATCCTTTTTTATTTGTTGTTCAACTTTTTTTAGTTGAGCAACGTTATTTTTTAAGGATTGAATGTCGATTGGATCATCATCTAATAAAAACTCAAAAACAAATGCTTGTAAATCAATAGGTCTAAATGCTAAAGCTTTAGGTAATATTTTTGCATATTTTGTAGCATCCATACCAAAAAAGCGTGCTAAAGCATCACGATATTTTTTCTGAGTATCGAATGGTGAAAAATCAATGTCAAGACTTTTTAAGTATTTTTTCATGCTCTTAAAATCTCTTGGATATTTTTTCTCAAGAAATAGACCATCATGGATGGATACATTTTCAAGTAAATAAAAACGTTCTTTAAGTTGAGAAGCTTTTGGAAGGTCTAGAACACACCCAACGACACTAAACTTCTTACTTTGTTCATCAAAGAATTCTAAAGCAACATGAGTGATTACATCACCATTACGCAAATATTCTTTATTTTCAGCACCGATACGTCCACGAACATAACCTTCTAATGTACGTTTTGCATCATCGGTTGCTGCAATATTAAACTTAGAACCACTTCGTCCACCGACAAATAAATATTGCATAGCATCTAATAAAGTTGATTTACCAGATCCATTTTCACCCGAAATCAAAGCATTATCTTTAATATCAATCGTTTGGTTAGAGAATAAGTGCCAATTAACTAGTTTAATCTTCGTCAGTTTCTTCATCGTCGTCACTTCCTCCCTCTACATATCCTTCAAGCTTTTGAATGATTTCTTTAATGCTATCCATATTCGTTACATAAAGAATGGTTGGATATATTTTTATTCTTGCATCATCATGCAAACCACGATCAATATAGTCGATTATATTGTAGTTTCTAAGAAATGTTAATGCAGGTTTTAATTTATCTTTTGTTATTCGCTTATGATCTAAATATCCGATTCTTGTAAGTTCTGAATGAATTTCATGTAAATATATTTCTACATCTTCATCTAATGTGATCAAATCCATTTTACGTTGGTATAAAATACGAATCACAAGAATTAAAATACTTTCTGTTTTTCTTAAACGCATATGATTAAAATAGTTGTCGTTTTCAATATATACAACTTCATCCTCACGCATGATGTTTAATGTGAAATCACTTAATGCAAAAAAGGATTCGAATGCAGCTTTGTAAGCGACAATAAAACGATAGTCGTTGGTATCTCCAGGCTTTCTTTTTGTTATAAAGTTGACTTGAAACAATTTATTGACAATTCGTGAGAAATTTGATTTTTCGCCTTCTTTAAGCAATCCATATTCATCGCTAAATTGTCTTAATGCTGCTGATTTGTTCATTTTTGTACCTCTTTAATTTTAAAGTTTTGGAAGGTAACGAAGTTGCTTTTACATGCTTTACTCATCAGTTCGACATCGTAATGCATGCCAACGGATTTTGAATATAAGAAAATCAAAATGAGTTTGACGAAATCTTCTTGTGTTTCTAAATCAATCGATGATGCTTCAATCGATGGTCTACCATCAAGTAAACCTTTGACATACTCGTCAATTTCTTTTTTACCAAAAATATTATTTTTAAGTAATGCTTTAATTTTTTCTTGTCGATACTCATCACTAATTGAACTTTCATCAAACAAAATTTCTTCAGAAACAGGTTCAATACGCATTCTTCTTTGATTATAAAGCGATTGTGTATCTAAATTTCTCATTTGAGTTAAATTGAATAATGCATTGTAATCCATATCTTTTTTGTGCAAAATAATTCTAAATAATCGGTTAAAGATACCTTCAACATCATCAGACTGATTGGTGAAGAACAAGATCTTCGAAGCTGCTGCACTGATGTATTGCTCGTTTTTTCTATCGATGGCTAAAATAAGATGTTCTAAGGCTGTAAAGCTATCTGTTATGAACCTTAGACGATCCTCGACATAATGGAAAGCCTCATTATACTCTTCAATACGTTTCGTTTTTTGAACCATTGCAGCTAAAGTGTCCATGGTCTCTTCATTGTTTTGAATATTCGATATGACTTCTAAAATTGATCTTTTATATCTTGGTAAGCTATCTGTTGTTTTTAGATTGTAATAAGCCGAATCAAAGAAATTTTGCTTATACTCAACTAACAACTTTTCTAATAGAACTTGTAAATCATGTCTTGATTGTTTTTTTGTAATGTCATAGTAATAACGATAAATATTCGCTTTTAGCGATTTGAGTTTTCTTAATATATCGTTTGTTTTTTGAAATGCCTGTTCTAAGATTCCGATACCTTCAGACAAATTAAAAGAATTCAAAAGAGAATACACGGTGTATATCTCACCTGTATATTCGCTTTGACGGTTATCTTTAATTGATTCTAAAATATCTATAATTTGTATTGAGTAGTCAAATAAATTGAGTGATGTTTTATAATCACCTAATTCTTCTTCACCAAGCCATCCATTTCTTTTAAGAACATTAATCACATGAACAGCTTTTTGTCGACTCGTACGAGCTGGCTCGTCGTCTTCGGCATCAATGAAGTCTTCTGTTGGTTGCTCATCAAAGTAATCAATAAGCTTTTGAACAATATATTCTCTATCCCCTTGAAAAGCATCTTCTATTGTATCAATCGAATGGTAAATGATAAAAATACAGTCGATGTATGTCTTTTTATTCGGGGAGGAAAGCACACTAAAAAAATTGCTGTTGATTCTATCAAACAAATGTGCCATTTGATCCTCCTTTATTTTAAAAA
>NZ_JASCXW010000050.1 GCF_030012175.1 Peloplasma aerotolerans | reverse complement strand
GTGGTGTGAGTAGTTCACGAGGTATTATTATGAGGATTGAAGACTTCTTTAAAGAATGGTATGAAGCATTTGCATATAGTGTGTCAAAAGGTATTATGACCTTGAGTTCAATAGAGTTTATGTTATTGCGATGACTTTTGCCTATGACACTTGTGAATTTGCCTTTTCAAAATCACTGAGTGAATCTTGAGTCATCAATCAGATAATATATGTTTTTTAACAAGAATCATCATAAGTATTAAATAAATAAAGTTATTAAAAGAAACCATCGGAGATACTTTTTATGAATCATTTAAATTTAGATGCTTTTAAAAAAGCAGTCAAAAAACATAAAATACTGACATGCATCATCCAACAAGAAGATGATGTATGTTTTTCCTATTTTTCTAATCATAAAATGCAAAAACAACTCCAAACCATCAATTCGGTAACGAAAACAGTCGTTGGTTTATTGATTGGTATAGCTTTAGATGAAGGACTAATTTCCGATATAGATACACCAATACATACATATTTTGAATCTTATCAGCATCTATTTGATGATGCTTATAAAAAAGAAATAACAATTAAACATTTATTAACAATGACGGATGGACTAGATTGGCCAGAGTTTGGCGAGTGGGAATATTTTGCACCTATGGTTTTTAAATCTGATATTATAGCCTTTATATTATCGAGACCATGTCTTAACCATCCAGGTGAAGTCATGAACTATAACTCAGGAGCATCTCATTTACTAGGTGCTATTATTCAGATGGTAACTCATGAAACTATGCATAGTTATGCAAAAAGAAAATTATTCGAACCACTAGATATCAGTGATAGTAAATGGATTGAAAAACAAGGTATTTCTCTTGCTTCAGATGGTTTGAGAATTAAAACTGAAGATATGATGAAAATTGGTGAGCTCATCTTAAAAGATGGAAACAATTTAGTTCCAAAAGAATGGATAAAAACAATGATCCAACCAAACAAAAAAACCTATCAAACCCTTGGTTATTATGGTTACCATATATGGGTTGATACGTTTTGTAATATAAACTATTACTATGCCTTAGGTTATGGGGGACAATTTATTGTTGTTATTCCTAAACATCGATTAATCATAAGTATAACGAGTAGACTTTATAAAGATTCGATGTTACCCATGCAATTAGTAAAGAAACATATTTTAAAATCATTAAAGATTACATAATTAGTATTGACACCCTAAATCCGCATTGTTATGATGTTAATAGATGATTCAATACGAGAGGATTTTATCATATGATGAAATAAAAACAGGTTTTATCTTCGATATGATGCTATCTATTGTATTTACTGTGTTAGCATTATTAGTTTCATGGAAATATATTTTCAAACAAACTCTTGGTAAGATAAAAAAGAATCTTGAGGAACTTAAATAATAAATATACATATAATCAAATAAAAAACTGAGTCTATTTCAAATGATGAAATGAACTCGGTTTTTATAATATATATTTAAGATTTTACAGCTTTGATTATAGCTTTCATAAATGCAGGTAAATCATTTGGTGTTCTTGAAGTAATCAAATGACCATCAACAACAACTTCTTCATCTACATAATGAGCACCAGCATTTACAAGGTCATCTTTGATTGAGAAAAATCCAGTTAATCTTTTACCTTTCAAATCACAACTTGATGCCATCATCCAAGGACCATGGCATATTGCAGCAATCGGTTTAGCCATGAAATCCATATCTTTTACAAACTGAATTGTCTCATTTGATCTTCTCATGTAATCTGGTGAAAAACCACCAGGAATAATGACTGCATTATATGAATGTGCAGATATATCCCTAGATGCTACATCACTTTTCATTGGTAAACCAAATTTACTTTTATAAACTGTGTCTTTTTCAGCTCCAACTAAATCTACTTTAAAACCTTCTTCAAGACATCGATAATAAGGAACAAGCAACTCTTTATCGTCAAATAAATCTGCTATTAAAATAGCTATTTTTTTCATAAAATCAAATCCCTTCTTTTTAATTTCTCAAACTTTTTTTAGATGCTTTAAAAATAATGATTGAAGATATCAAGGAACCAACAGCTGCGATGATAGCGAATGAACCATAAAGTAAGTATCCAAAAGCACCCCAATCTTCAGATAAAAGTCCTAGTGTCCATAATATAGCAGCAAGAATACCAAATAAAATAGGTAATAGAAATAAGAGTTTTCGGTTAATCTTTATTAAAACGATTGTAAAGACATAACTAACAAGCGTAGAAAATATTAATGCAGCAATGATTGAGAGTAATTGTGATACCCAACCCATATGTTATAACCTCATTTCCTATTTTTCTTCATTTTACCACTATAAATGAGTAATATCAAAATTATTGATTTGATCGTTTCTATATTTTTTTTGGTTTAATTAGGCAATATTTAATATACCTTTGTAGTTCATTTTAAGATAAATGATACATTGTCCTAATGATTATTGTCTATGATATAATTATAGTATCGAATAAACGATAAGAGGTGATTCGTTTGGAACAAGTTGTAACAATTAAAGAAATGAAAGAAATCGAGCAAAAAACTTATGCAGTTCAACATATTTCATCATTTGATTTAATGGTAAAAGTAGGAAAAGAAATATACAAAACATTTCAAAAAGAAGACTCCAAATCAAAAACATTTCTTCTACTATGTGGTACAGGCAATAATGGAGGAGATGCTTTAGTTTTTGGTGAAGAGGCATTTAAACAAAACAAAAAGGTTCATGCTGTTATCATAGGTCAACCATCCAAGCAAACAGAAGAATCATTATTAATGATAAAACGTTATCAAGATCAAAATATGGAATTATCGTTTGTTGAACATTATCGTGATTTTATTACTTTAGTTGATCAAATCAATCATATAGATATCATCATTGATGGACTTTTTGGTATTGGCTTATCAAAAAAAGTTGCAGGGTTATATAAAGATGTCATTGATTGGATGAATCAACAGAAAATAAAAACGTTATCAATCGATTGTCCAAGTGGGTTAAATGCTGATACAGGTGAAATCATGGGTACAGCTGTAAAAGCAGATCTTACCTATACGATAGAAGCATATAAACAAGGCTTACTCATTAATGATGGATTAGATTGTACTAAAGACATCAAAGTTATACATGTTGGTATGGAATCAATACCTAATCAAAAATTTCTATATGATACTTTTCAACCCATGCCAACAAGAATACACAACTCACATAAATATCATTACAAAAACGTATTAACCATTGGTGGTCAAGTCGGTGTCATGGGGGCATTAACATTAGCTGGACAAAGTGCATTAGTAAGTGGTGTAGGATTAAGTACGATTGCTACCAATATTCAACATCAAGATCACTTTGTACGTAGCATACCTGAATTGATGTATGAAGTTATTCAAGATCAAAAAGATTTACTAAAGTTAATCAATAAAAAAGATGCAATACTATTTGGTTTAGGCATCAAAGCATCCACACCATTTGAACAAATGATCTTTGACACACTTATTCAAACCGATATTCCCTTAGTCTTAGATGCTGCTGGAATTTTATTTCTGAAACAAAAAAAGCATTCCAAAAATCAAAGAATCATTATCACACCTCATTATGGAGAATTCGCAAAACTGATGGATGTTGATGTAAATACAATATCGCAAAATCCTACCTACTACATCAATCAATGTATTAATATCTATCATTGTGAAGTCGTTTTAAAAGGGCCATCAACCATCTATGCTAATCAAAATCAAATGCTTTATTTAAATCAAGGAACACCAGCATTAGCCAAAGCTGGTAGTGGAGATGTTTTAGCAGGAATCATCTTAACATTTGCTTCACGTAACTTACCTATAGAGCATGCTATTTTATTACACATGTTTGCAGGGCAAGAAGCAAAGAGCAAAAAACATGTAGAAAGCATACTCGCTCAAGACATCATCAATTCTATTCATTTAGTCTATAAAAAATATGGATAAATATACATTTACTGACTAATAAAAAGTAACTAATATAAATAAGAAAAGGCATAGTTTGATTATGTCTTTTTTTGTTGTTCTTTCAAAGTAATTTCTTAAGGGATATTGCTTTGATATCATATATCATTTTGATAAAATATACGGGTAAGGAGTGAAGACATGATCATCAACATCAATGAAACTATACTAAAGCTTATCAATAAAGATGAGAAGCTAAGAGATATATTATATGATTTAGGATTTAAAGAAATAACCAAGCCAGGGATGCTACAAACTGTTGGAAGGTTTATGACTCTAAAGGCAGGTTCTAATCTTAGGAAAATAGATTTAAAAATGATTGTTAAAAGGCTTGAAGAGGAAGGATATCAAGTAAAAGGAGAAAAAAATGAGTGAATTTATTAACAACGTATCACAAAAAAGACAAGAAAAACTTAAGGAAATTATTCTTAGTTTACATAATGGAACATCTTTAGAAGAAGCAAAAAAGGCTTTTAGAGAACATTTTGAAAATGTGACAACAAATGAAATTACCCAAATGGAGCAAAGCTTGATTAAAGATGGTATGGCAGTCGGTGAAGTCCAAAAATTATGTGATGTGCATGCTGCAGTATTTGAAGGATCAATATCAGATATTCATAGTCTATCAGACCACGAATCTATCATAGGTCATCCAGTTAGAGTCTTCAAGCAAGAAAACGAACGCATTATGAAATTGATTGAAGAAGAAATAGAACCCTATACAACTCAAACGGGTAAATCAGCAGATTTAATGCTACGCGTAGGATATGACCGACTAAAAGATATACATCATCACTACGCAAGAAAAGAATATCTGTTTTTTCCTAAACTAGAAAAAGTAGGGATTACTGCACCACCTAAAGTGATGTGGGGTGTTGATGATGAAATCAGAAATGAAATTAAAAAAATTCTTGAAGCTTTAGGATCGATTGATCAAGATGAGAACAAAACAAGAGAAATGATTCAATTAAATATCGCAAAAATCAAAGACATGGTCTTCAAAGAAGACAATATATTAATGCCGATGTTATTAGAGCATATGACATTCTTTGATTGGGTATTAGTCGATTCATCATCTGATGAAATCGGATACTTTCTAGAAAAAACAAAAGAATCATGGAAGCCACAAGATCAAGATGAAGAAAACGATACTCAAACATCTAAAGATTTAAAAGAAGGGGAAGTTCCATTCGATGCAGGTAGTTTATCGTTTGAACAAGTTAATCAAATGCTAAATACTTTACCATTTGATATGACATTCGTCGACCATGAAGGATATGTTAAATACTTTACACAAGGAAAAGAACGTATATTTGATCGCCCTAAAACAATTATTGATAGACATGTTTCCATGTGTCATCCCCCACAAAGTGTACATGTTGTTGAAGAAATTGTAGAAAGCTTTAGATCTGGAAGAAAAGATAACGAAGATTTTTGGATTAAACTAAAAGATATGTTTGTGTATATCAGATATTTTGCAGTCCGCTCAAAACAAGGTGATTATTTAGGCACATTAGAAATCACTCAAAATATTAAACCAATCAGAGAATTAGAAGGCGAAAAACGTCTCATCTCTGAAAACGAATGAAAATCATTTATGTTGGGCTAGGGTTTTTAACCTTAGGATTGGGTTTATTAGGGGTTATATTACCTGTATTACCCACGACCCCATTTTTACTATTAACATTATATTTCTTTTCCAAAGGATCTGAAAAGTTCCATCGATGGTTTATTAACACAAAAATCTATCATAAATACTTAAAAAGGTTTGCTGAAGAAAGATCGATGACAAGAAAACAAAAGTGGTCATTAATGATTTTTGTTGATTGTATGTTGCTCATTACCATTTTTATGGTTAATCGGCCAATCGTAACGATTATTTTAATTGTAATCGCGGCAATAAAATATCTTTACTTCTTTACTCAAGTTAAGACAATCTAATATTACAAAAGGTGCAAATCATATCCATTTGATGAAGGCACCTTTTTTATTAGAAAATCATAGATTTATGGATAACTATGATGATATAATATCTAAAGATATGCTATTTTCGAGGTGAATTATGATTAGTTATTATAAAGACGCAAATCAAACATATGATGAGCAAATAAAGGTTTTACTCAGAACATATAATGCACAGTTCGTAAATTATGATGATAGAGATTGTATTTATCTTTATGCTATTGCGCATAATCAACTTATTGGTGCATTAATCGTTCGTCACGCTTGGGATTGGGCTACTATTGGTAATATATATTATCAAAACAGCCAAGTTTTAGAAGATCTTATTCAAAAAGCATGGCAATACTATCAAGATAAAGCTGTAGGTATAAAGTTTTTCACACAGGTTTTAGAGCAATTTAATGATTTTGTTAATGCTGGATTTAAACAAGTTAATCAGATTTACTATGATGATGAGCTCATTTATTATTATGCAGACTTATTAGAGCTTAAAGAAAAACCCATAGTTAACGATATTTTACTGTGTCATGAACCTAAAGAAGTATATCAAGAAATTTTAGATCAACATGTTTATAATTTTAAGAAAAAACATCAGATTAATGATGATGTTATTGGAAGATTCGATATGGCTGTATTAGATAATGAAAAGTGTATTGGTGGTATCCAGTGTGAGCATTATGAAAACATCTTATACATTAATCGCTTAGTTGTTGACACGAACTACAAAAATAGAGCAATTGGGTCTCACCTTATCAATGAGGCAATTCAATATGCAATAAAAAGCAACTTGAAATTAATTGAACTTGGAACTGTAGAATTTCAAGCACGTCCATTTTATGAAAAGTTTGGATTTAAGGTTGTTCACACGAGAAATGATAATCCAAAAGGATACAAAAATTATTCGATGATTAAAAAA
>NZ_JASCXW010000005.1 GCF_030012175.1 Peloplasma aerotolerans | reverse complement strand
GGAGGTACGAAAACAAAAGTAACCGTCATTGATCAGCAGCAAAACGTCATATTTGTTGGAGAAAGTGGTCCATCAAGTATTGATACTGTCACAAATCAAGAAACGTTTTTCGCGATTCAAAAGGCATTGAAACCTTTTTATGAAAAACACCTTGATCCTATTTTTACATCTGTTTTTGCTGGTATTGGAGGCATTGTTTTTGATAATGACTCTAAACAAGTTGAGAAATTATTAAAAGATCTTAAAGGTGTAACAAATCAAACAACCGTGATTGCTAAAAACGATATGGAAAATGCATTATATAGTGGAAACTGTTTCAATGGGGGGATGACATTAATCTGTGGTACAGGTATGGTAGCCTTCGGAAAAGATTCAACAGGAAATGAGCATAAATGTGGTGGTTGGAGTTATAAAGAAGGCGATGCGGGATCTGGATATGCATTAGGTTTTGATGCTATTCATTATGTGATTAGAGCATTTGATGGTCGTTATGAAATAGACGATTTCGCCAAAGAAATCGCAAAACAAATTTCGATGACAAAGCCAACTGATATTATGGATGTTATGGATAGATATTATGATCAAAGAACAAAAATTGCTCAATTAGCACCAATTGTTACGAAGTACGCAAACCTAAACAATCCATATGCAAAGCATATTGTTGATCATGCTACAAACGAATTGAGTCTTGCAGTAAAAGGGGTTTATGAACACTTAAAGCTAAAAAACAAAACATTAGTTGTTGTGGGTAGTTTAGGAAATGCCCAAGGTTATTTTAAAGATCAATTACATCAAAAGATCAAAACAATTGATCAATCGATTCAAATCATATCACCAACAATAGATCCATCATTAGCTGCAGCAATGATGGCTTACCATCAAATACAAAAAAAAGGATGATTCAGTGAATCGTCCTTTTTGCTGCTTATAAGTTTTCAAGTCTAATAACTTCTCTTGCGATCATAACTTCCTCATTTGTAGGAATAATAAAAGCTTTAACTCTTGAATCAGATGTTGAAACCATGCGTTCTCCACGTTTAGAGTTTTGCTCTTCATCAACGGTTACACCTAAGACACTAATTGCTTCTAAGATGCCTTTTCTAATCTCTGGTGAGTTTTCACCAATCCCTGCAGTAAAGACAATCGCATCAAGACCACCCATATAGACATAATATGATCCAATATAATCAGCAATTCGTTTAATTTGAATCTTATGCGCTAACATTGAACGGTAATCACCTTTGTTCATATTATCAATAATATCTCTTGAATCGTTTGAAATTCCAGAAACACCTAAATATCCTGATTTTTTATTTAAATCATCTAAGACTTCAGCATATGTTTTATTTTCCTTTGCTGCAATAAGCATTAAAACAGCGGGATCAACGTTTCCTGAACGTGTGCCCATTGGAATACCCTCAAGTGGCGTTAGCCCCATTGATGTGTCAACTGATTTACCGCCATCTACTGCACATAAAGATGCACCATTTCCTAAATGGCATACGATAATCTTAGCATTTGGATTGTCTAATAGTTCAGCTGCTCTTTCAGATACATATTGATGAGATGTTCCATGAAATCCATATTTTCTAACGCCATACTTTTTATACCATTCGTATGGTGCAGCATATAAATAAGCAAGTTCATTCATCGTTTGATGGAATGTCGTATCAAATACGGCAACTTGAATAACATCAGGTAGTGCTTCTCTAAATGCTTGGATACCTGTAATGTTTGCTGGATTATGAAGCGGAGCTAAATCATTTAAGCTTTTAATCTTTTCAACAACTTCATCAGTGATAATTGCTGAGTCCTTAAAGAGTTCTCCTCCTTGTACCACACGATGACCAACACCTTTGATTTCATCAAGTGACTTAATAATCTTGTGTTTGATTAAACCTTCAACGACTAAATGAACAGCAACTTTGTGATTTTTAATCTCTAGTTTTTCTGTTACTTTTTTATCATTGACTTTAATCGTAAACTCTGCGTTGTCATAACCAATTCTTTCGACAATGCCAGAGGTAATAACCATTTCATCAGGCATTTCCAATAATTGGAACTTAAGTGACGAACTTCCTGCATTTACTGCTAAAATTTTCATATATTGTAATCTCCTTATTAATACTATGATACCTTATTTATAACTATAATTCAAGTAGGCGAATAAACATTCATGTTAATACAGGAAGCCATAGATTGCTACAAACTGTAATATGGTTCCTAAACTTGTGAAAAGATGCCAAATAAAATGAAAATACTTGATTTTCGGATAGGAATAAAAGACGACACCTAAGCTATAAGCAACCCCACCACCAAAGACAAACCAAAATGCTCCAGGTTGATAAGCAAACAGTTGTTCGACAAAAATTAAAGCACTCCAACCCATCGCAAGATATATAAATACGTGAAGTTTTGCATATTTTTTAATCCATATCGATTTAAAAATAACACCAACACCAATCAAAATCCATTGTATGATAAATAAGATGGGTCCTAACCCTAATCCTTCTATTCCAAATAATGGTCGTTGAAGTTCAGGAAGTAACAATAGTGCAGGGGCAAATGTGCCACCAATTAAAATATAAATGGATAAATGATCAAAGCGTTGAAATAAACTTTTCGCTTTCGGATTAAAGATTGCATGATATAAAGTACTCATGGTATACAAATTAACAATCCCAAAGCCAAAAATAATCGCTGCAAAAACTTCTAATTTTGTTTCACTCCTAACTAACAATAAAACAAGCGCAACAATCCCAAAGATTGCCATTAAACCATGGGATACCGCATTCGCTATTTCTTCACCTAATGTTTGTTTGTTATCTAGTTTCATAGCTCATCCTCTTTTTCTATAAATTGGTCTAAAAAATCTTTACCCTTATGTGTTTCTGGCTCAGTTTGAATTAAATCGAAATAATTAAATTGTCTTAAGACTTCATAACTTACGATTGCTACTGCATTAGAAAGGTTTAAAGACCTGACTTTGTCAGTGGTTGGTATCCGGTAACAATAATCCAAATGCTTTGCTAAAATCTTTTTATCAACACCAGTTGATTCTTTACCAAAGATTAAATATAAAGGCTCTTCAAACTTAGGATAATCGATATCAGCATAATTCTTTTTGCCATATCTTGTTAAAAACAAATAAGTACCTTTATTTTTTGCTGCAAAGTCATTAAAATCTTTATAGATAACATAATTTAAATGTTCGTAATAATCTAATGCACTTCTTCTTAATTTTTGTTCATCTATTTTAAAACCAAGTGGCTCTATTAAATGCAGTTTCGCACCAATAGCAACACATGTTCTCATAATATTACCTGTATTTTGTGGAATTTCAGGTTCATATAAAACAATATCAAACATATGATTAGCTCCAATCTCGAATATTTTTCTCATAAAAAGGGGTATTGTCAGTCGACAATACCATCGATTATCATCAAATCATCGTTTAATCATAATCTATTTTTTATATTTTTGAATTAAGTCCTGTTTTATATCCCAAAGTTTTTTAGATAAGTCGACATAATATAAATGTGGTCTTTCTAATCTTAGAACTTCTTGCCATAAACGATCATGCTCTTCTTTTGCGTAAGCTCTAATTTGCTCTAAGCTAGGTAAATCATAAACGCATTTACCATTTTTAAAGATCGGAACTAATAAAGATTTTACATTAAAGTTTTCAATTAATTTACTCTTCCATGGGAAGTTTGGATCAAATAATAAATATGGTTTTGTCTCATCTATGACTTCATCATGCAATGTTATTACATCTGCAATTGCCATACATTTTCCATCATAAAAACGATACACTTGTTTAAAGCCAGGTACTGTAGTTTTTTGAATGTTGTCGCTTATCTTAATTTTATCGACCAATTTTCCATCAACTTCAATCGCAGCTAATTTAAAGACACCACCAAAAACCGCTTCAGAACGCGCAGTAACTAAACGCTCTCCAACACCGAAGGCATCAATTTTCGCACCTTGATGGAGTAATTCCTTAATTAAATACTCATCAAGCGAGTTAGATACGGTAATCTTAGTATCTTTTAAACCTGCTTCATCTAGCATGTTTCTAACTTCTTTTGACAAATATGTTAAGTCTCCACTATCTAAGCGAATGCCTTTCAAAGAACATCCCATAGGTTCTAAAATCTCTTTATGGATCTTAATTGCGTTTGGGACACCTTGATGTAGTGTATTATAAGTATCGACTAATAAAACGGTATTATTAGGATATGTTTGAGCGTAAGCTTTAAATGCATCATATTCTGTTTCATAGCTTTGAACATAGCTATGTGCCATCGTTCCTAATGCAGGTATTTGATACTTAAAATCAACATACGTATTAGATGAACCAATAACGCCACTAATATAGGCAGCTCTTGCTCCATAGATCGATGCATCATAGCCATGAGCACGACGTGCACCAAATTCTAAAACCGAACGACCTTGAGCAGCATAAACAATTCTAGCAGCTTTTGTTGCGATTAAGCTTTGATGATTAATTGTTAATAATATCATCGTTTCAATTAATTGACATTCAATAATCGGACCTTTAACGATGATTAATGGTTCATGAGGAAAAACTGGTGTCCCCTCTTTCATTGCGTACACATCACAAGAAAACTTAAAATGCTTTAAGTATTCTAAAAACTTTTCATCAAATATTTTTTTAGATCTTAAAAATTCAAGCTCTTCTTCATCAAATGTCAAGTTTTGAATATATTCTATGACTTGCTCCAATCCTGCAAAAACGGCATAACCGCCTTGATCAGGTACTGATCTAAAAAATACATCGAAAACAGCGATTTGATTATGTTTCTTATCTTTAAAATACCCATTTGCCATGGTTAATTCATAATAGTCCATTAAAAGTGAAAGTTTTCTATTATTCAATGTTATAGCCTCCCTTTAGACTCTTATATTGTAACACTTTTTCATTATTTTTGTTATAATAATGTCATACAAAGCGAGGTTATTTTCTATGATTATCTTACTATCTCCGGCAAAAACATTTTCAAAAATCAAAGTGACCTCAGAAAATAAACCGCTTTTTAATGAAGATGCTTCGTATCTGATTTCTAAACTCAAGAAACTATCTGTATTATCGATTCATCGAAAAATGAAAATATCTAAGGATCTAGCACAAAAAACTTATGATTATTATCAAACATTTGGCAATGAATCACTGCGTGCTATTTATGCTTATGATGGTTATGCATATAAAGGACTTGATGTTTTTTCTTTAAATGAGAAAGCATTATCGTATATGAAAAACCATTTATATATTTTATCTGGTCTTTATGGTCTTTTGCGTCCTTATGATGGGATTTCATATTATCGATTAGAGATGCAAGATCAAACGATACTAAATCTTTATCGCTATTGGAAGAAAAAAATCAATGATTACATGAATCAACAACATCCAAATGAATGGATTATCAATCTTGCATCGCATGAATACAGTAAAATCATTGAACCATCTAAACACGTATTAACGATTTCATTCCTACAAAAAATGAATGGACAATACAAAACGATTAGCATGCATGCGAAAAAAGCGAGAGGTATGATGGCAAAACACCTTATTTCAAATCCAATTGATGATGTATCAAAGATCAAATCAATTACATTTGATGGATACCACTACGATGAACATCTTTCCAATACTTTCGAATATGTCTTTACCAAGGAGTTAACCCTATGAAAAGATTATTAAGAATGGTTTTATCAAGAACATTTTTGATTTTAATTTTACTTCTGCTACAAATCATTTTACTGTTTGTCTTAATTAATTATATTTCTCAAATTGGTAGTTGGGGTACTATTTTCTATGCAATATCTATTTTAATTATTATCTATTTAATCACAAGAAATGAAAATCCCGCATACAAAATGAGTTGGATTATACCTATTCTCATTTTTCCATTATTTGGAGGTTTATTTTACTTAATCTACAGAAACAGAAACTTCAGTAAAAAAGTTATTCAAAGAGAGCTAGAAATCGAAAAGCAAAGAGAACAATACGTTAAAGATATTAAAAATCCGAAACCTTTTCAAGATACCGTCTATTTACAACAACAAGGCTATCCAACTTATAAACAGACAAAAACAGACTTTTTAGGGTCTGGAGAGTTAATGTTTGAAAAACTTCTTGAAGATTTAAAAAATGCAAAAAAATATATTTTTATGGAATTTTTTATTATCAATAAAGGTTTTATGTGGGATACCATCTTAGATATCTTAAAAGAAAAAGCTAAAGCTGGACTTGATGTTAAAATCATTTATGATGACTTTGGTAGTTCATCACTACCCTACCGATATACTAAACACCTTAAAAAGATGGGTATAGATGCCCTAAATTTCAATCCTATGCGTATTCATTTGAACTTCGCGATGAATTACCGTGATCACCGTAAAATCGTTGTCATCGATGGAAACGTAGGTTATACCGGAGGGATAAACATTGGTGATGAGTATATTAACAAAATAAAACCTTTTGGTCATTGGCTAGATGCAGGTATTCGACTAGAAGGTGAGGCTGTATGGTCTTTAGTCATTTCATTTTTAGAAACTTATCAGTTCATTAGCCATCAAGAAGTTGACTACTTATCTTATAAAAGTGATTTAATCGTTGAATCAGATGGATATGTAGCACCATTTTCTGATACTCCTTTAGATAAAGAATTAACGACCAAAAATATTTTCTTGTCATTAATCTATTCAGCAAAGAAATCAATTTATATAACAACTCCTTACTTAATTATCGATCATGAACTTACAACGGCTTTTACTTTCGCAGCGAAGTCAGGTATTGATATTAAGATTATTATTCCATATGTTCCTGATAAAAAAATTGTCTTTATGGTTACTGAAACATATGTTCCTGAATTGATTGCTGCTGGAGCTAAAGTCTATCGTTATGAACCAGGTTTTATTCATTCAAAGATGATGATCATCGATGGAGTAAAAGCGGTTATCGGTACTGCTAACTTTGACTTTAGAAGTTTGTATTTACACTTCGAAAATACAGTGTATTTAGATCACACAACATCGATTCAACAAATGAATGCCTTTATCAATGAAACGCTCGAACAAAGTGTTTGTGTAACACAAACAGGAAAAAGAAATTTGATTTACAAATTGTTGCAAGTTATCTTTAGAGGATTTTCGAGTATTATGTAAAGAAAAAGTTCCTAGCGAACTTTTTTTATTTAATGCAAAAAAAAACACCACCGAAGTGATGTTTAGTTCAATTATTTTCTTGTAAATCCTAAGACTCCAAATGCGCCACCTAATATAAAGAATAAATAAGTGACAATATAAAATGCAATGGTAATTGTACTATAAATATCTACAGTCAACAATGAGGTTACAAAGACATTAGCGATTGCTGCCATCAAAGCTGCTAAGAATAATGTTGTACTACCGATTCTAAGCATAAAGATTGATAATCTTCCAGGTTTCTTGGTTGCAAATAGCATCCATAATAAGAATGGTGCAGCAATACCAGCTCCAGGTACAATATATGGACTAATAGCTGTTAATTGATTGACCAATCCAGAAACACTACTTAATACAGATGTTAACCAATCTGGTGAAGGTAAAGCTATTGGAACAATCGGAGAAGTCCCTGAAATCGCACTTTCAATAAAGACAAACACTAAAACTGCTGTTAAAACGATGCGAAGAATTAACCCTCTTCTAATCGCCCATAACAACATAATTAACCCTGCAATAAGTGCAATACCAGCATATTCACTAACAAATGGCATACCTGCTAGCATGTTATTTAGCATATCTGCAAAAGGTGTTAAATTATCTATAAATGGCAAACTATCATTTTCTAGGATTAAAGCAGTTGCTAAAAATACAGAAGATCCTAAAACCAATAAGAAACCTAAGGTCCTAACGATTTTACCAAAAGTCCCATTGTAAACTCTTTTATTCACAAAAACCACCACTTTCTATAAAAAATCTATACATTATATATTCTATCATAAATTAAGAAAATTGTAATATATTTGTATTTTTTAGTTAATGTCTCTATTAACCGCTAAATCACCAGCAATGATCCAGTTCTTTTTTCTAAATAGAATATCGAATGCAAAAACTAATGCTGCTGATACAGTTAACATTAATAAAACACTTAGCCATGACGCAAATGAATAACCCATATAATCTAGTGTTTGTAACTGTCCTACAAATGCTGAACTACCCATACCAGCACCAAATCTTGATGTTTCAGTCCCAACGACTAAAACAAAGATAGGACCTAAGATTGCAGATGCAATAATGGTAGGTAACCATATTACAGGTTTTCTTAAGATGTTTTTAAATTGTAGCATCGATGTTCCAAATGCTATTGATAAAACCATACCTATATTATTGTCTTTTCTAGACTGTACTGCAAAACCAATCATTTGTGTTGTACAGCCAATAACTGCTGCACCAGCCGCAATACCTTCTAATTGCAATGCAATAGCAATTGCTGCACTGGATATCGGTGATGTTAATAACATCCCCATGACAACAGCAATAACGATACTCATTGGAAATGGAGCAAATGCAGTAGCTGAATCAATCCCACTCGAAATATATGATAGAACAAAGCCAACAGGTCCGCTTAAAACTAAGGTTAATATAACAGCAACCAATGAACCGAATAATGGAACTAGTAAAATATCGACTGGTGTTCTTCTTACCAATACATAACGCATTGCTAGAATACCAAATATAACAACTAAATAAACGGTAACTGGATCGTTATTCAACGCATAAACCATACCTACACCAAAACTATATTTAAAACTTGTTGCGATACCGCCAATAACAGATGCAACGACAAGTTTCAATCCACTCATCTTTAAGCTTAATGCGATACCAATACCGATACCAATTCCCATTAAGTTTCTTAAAGTCTCAAATAAAGTGACTTCTATTAGGTAAATACCTAACAATCTGCCGAACTGTTGAAAAATAACCCCAATAATCAACGTTGCAAATAAACCGTAAACCATACCATTCATCGTGGTCATCACAAAATTCTTGACACGCTTTTCTTTCTTTGCTTCTACTTTTTCTACCTTTACTTCTTTTTCTTTGTTCATGTTATGATCTCTCTTTCAGTGATTTTAACACTCTACCGATTAGTATAACCTATATCTATAGTGTCATCTAGGTTGAACAAAAACACTATACTTCAAAATGTCTTCATTCAATCCTCTCTTATTATAAAACAAAAAGCTTTGAATGTCATATCTTTTTTATTATTGTGATGAATTTATTTCATTTTTGACAAAAAAAATACCAAAAAATTGGTATTGATCTCATTTATGGTCCCCGCGGCCGGGCTCGAACCAGCACGGATTATTCATCCACCAGATTTTGAGTCTGGCACGTCTACCAATTTCATCACGCGGGGAATATAAAGGTAAAGCCACTGACTTTACCTTAGAAAATTATAACATCTAATATTTAAAAATGCAATTTGTTTTCATAAAATATCTACATTTCTTTTAAAGGTTCTATACCTAATAAACGTAAACCCTCATTAATAACAATTTGAATCATTTGAATGAAATATAGATTAGCGTTTTTATGTTGTTCATTTTCAACATTGATTCTTTGCTTACCATAGAAACTATTGAATCCTTGAGCAAGTCCCATAATGTATCTAGCAATTAAGTTAGGTGCATTTTCTTCCATAGATTTTAAGATGACATGTGGAAATTGAGAGAGTTGTTTAATGATTTCAAAGTAATGGTCTTCTTGATAAAATGTTGTGTCTATATTGGATAGATCTAATGTGTTTTCTTTTAAGATAGACTCTATTCTAACACTACTGTATTGTAGATAAGGCCCAGTTTGTCCTTCAAATTTCAACATGTTTTCTAAATTGAAATCCACATTCAAATGCTTTTCATTTTTTAAGTCATTATATATTATCGCACCAACACCAACAGCTTTAGCAACCTTATCTTGATTTTTTAAATCAGGGTTCTTTTCAGTAATCGCTTTTTTAGACTCATCAATCGCTTTTTTAATGACATCTTCTAAACGTTTGAACTTACCACCACGGGTTGACATTTTCTTGCCATCAATCATGACTAAACCAAAGTTTGCATGAACGATATCAAAGTGGTATCCCATTAAGTCTGTTACTGCTTTTAATTGTTTGAAATGAAGTTGTTGTTCATTACCAACAATATATAAAAACTTATTTGCTTTATAAGTTCTTTGGCGATAGAAAATCGCCGCAATATCTCTTGTAATATATAAAGTTGCCCCATCTGATTTTTTAATTAATGCTGGAGGTAAATCTTGTCCTAAATCAACAATGGTTGCTCCTTCGTCAACTCTTAATAATCCTTTTTGTTCTAATTCTTCAACAACAGCATCCATTTTATCGTTATAAAAGGATTCACCATCATATGAATCAAAAGTTACACCTAATAAATCATACATTTCCATAAATTCTCTAAGCGATTCTTCTTTAAACCACTTCCATAGTTCGAAATATGTTTCATCATTAGACTCTAACCTAGAAAATACATGACGCGCTTGTTTTTCTAAAGAAGGATCTTGATGTTCTTCATCATGAAAACGAACGTATAATTTTTGAAGTTCTGCTATCGAATTTTTTCTAACGGCTTCTTCGTTACCCCATTTTTGATAAGCAACAATCATTTTTCCGAATTGAGTTCCCCAATCACCTAAATGATTGACGGAGACCGTATGATAACCACACTTGGTGTAAATATGATTTAAAGCATTACCAATCATCGTCGATCTTAAATGTCCAATGCCGAAACTTTTCGCGATATTAGGCGAAGAATAATCCATAACAACTGGTTCACCATGACCTACATCTTGATAACCATAGTGTTCTTTCTTCTCTAATATTTCTTTTAAAATAGCTTCAGACAATTTTTGACGTTCTAGATAAATATTTAAAAAACCATTCATAAATTCAATTTTGTCTACTTGTTGATGTTCCATAACAATTTTTGAAAATTGATCATAGACTTGCATCGGTGATGTTTTCCATAGTTTTGCAAACGCAAACAAAGGAATCGCTATATCAGCAACACCTTTTTTAGGTTCTTCAATCACAATACTATCGATCTCGAACTTTTGTTCTATGGCTTCTTTAATTTCCTTTTTGATTTTCTCAATCATATAATCACCTTATCAAAAAAAGCACAAAGTGCTTCTTTATTCATCAATTTGAGCTTTTGCTGCTCTATAAAAGTCACGAACACTACGATTAACTAATTGCATGTCTTCACTGCTTTGTGGTTCGAACGATTCAATGATTTCACCATTTAGGAAAACGATTAATTGAGGTGTCGTTTGTTTCACTTCTGAAAATGCAGTTTGAAAAGCTTCAAATTCCTTCAAATTTTTCGATGGATCTAAATAATAGATATAATCAACATATGCATCCATACCTTCACTTTCAAAGTATGCTTGGAAAGGTGCGATATGAACGAGACATGATTGACATCCTGTATAGCCTACATAAACGATAACGACTTCATCTTGTTCAATGATTTTATCTAAACCTTTGTTAAATAGTGAACTTTTATAATTCACTTGATAAAATGGGTGATCTTCAGTAAAACGAGAATCACTTACAAAAATATTGTATGATTTATAAACGACTGTCTGATTTGTTGGTCTAAAAATCAAGATTAATGCAAATATTAAAACTAAGGATCCAATAATGATGCCTATTGTTAATGGTGGTACTTTGGGTTGAACCTTGCTGTATTTATCAACTTTTATTTTTTTCTTTTTGACTGCCATGGTAAATCCTCCTAGTTAGACTGCTCATCATTATAGCATAAAACCACTGCTTTATCAATGATAAATCACTGATTTTATCTATAAATTATCTTTTATAAAGAAATATCTACACCAAAGACCTTTTGATAGATATCTGGAATATATTTTAAATGTTTTTTAATGTCAAAGCACGCTTCAATTTGATCTTTATCCAAATACTCGTTAATGTCTTTATCACCTAGTAAAAGCTCTTTAAATGATGTTCGTTCATTTAATGCTTTATGTGCGAGTGATTGGACGATATTATAGGCTGCTTCTCTGACTAATCCTTGGTCAATTAACTGATGTAAAACACTTTGTGCAAAGACAACACCTTGTGTTAAATCAATATTTCTCATCATTTGAGACTCATGAACAACAAGTTGATCTAAAGTATGCGCATAACGATTCAACATATAATCTAAAAGTGTTGTTGCGTCTGCGATAATAATTCGTTCAGCTGATGAATGTGAAATATCACGTTCATGCCATAAAGCAATATTATCATAGGCTGTAACCATATAGCCTTTTAAGACTCTTGATAATCCACTAATGTTTTCACTGCTAATTGGATTTTTTTTATGTGGCATTGCTGATGAGCCTTTTTGATCAATTGAAAAATATTCAGAGACTTCTTTAACTTCTGTTCTTGAAAGATGTCTAATTTCAACTGCTATTTTCTCTAGTTCAGCACCAATTAATGCAATAACGCTGATATAGTTTGCATGACGATCTCTTTGCAAAGTTTGTGTAGAGATGTTAGAAGTTTCTAAACCTAGTTTCTTAGCTGCTATGGTTTCGATCATCGGACCATTTGCGCTGTAGTTGCCTACGGCACCACTGACTTTTGCAACTTCCACGTTTTTAGCTGCTTCTATAAATAAATTAAATAAACGTTTAAAATCTTCATACCATAATGCATATTTTAATCCAAAGCTGGTGACTTCAGCATGGATGCCATGGGTTCTTCCCATAATCGGTAAATCTTTATATAATAAAGCTTTTTCCTTTAATACAGCCATCATTTTTTGCATATCTTCAATTAAGATTCGATTAACTTTCTTTAAAATTAAAGATTGAGCTGTGTCAACAACATCTGTTGAAGTAAGACCGTAATGAAGCCATTTTTTCTCTTCACCTAAAGTTAGCGACACAGCTTTAGTAAAGGCAATCACATCATGCTTTGTCTCTTGCTCAATTCGGTAGATGTCATCTAAGTTAAAACTGGCTTTCTCTAGTGCTTCATAAGTTGATTCATCAAACAAACCTTGTTTTAGCCATGCATAGCTGCACGCAAGTTCAACCTTTAAATATGCATCAAACTTGTTTGTTTCACTCCAAAGTTCTTTCATGATTTCACGTTGATATCTTGCAATCATTTTATTTCACCCCTAAAATATTTCTTTTACCATAATCGTCTGTTCACGATCAGGACCTACTGAAAACATGCCAATTGGAACGCCAACGAGTTCACTAATTTTATCTAAATAGTTTTTAGTATTTTGTGGTAAGTCATCATAAGACTTCACATTCGTAATGTCTTCATGCCAACCTTTTACAGTAATATAATTAGGTTTACAATCCATAAAGTCTTCAATATCTGCAGGAATACGATCAATCGTCTCTCCATTAAAGTCATATGAAACAGCAATCTTTAACTCATCAATGCCTGTCAAAACATCCAGTAACGTCACTGCTAAATAACTTAATCCACTTACGCGTCTTGTATGTCTTAAAATGACTGTATCAAGCCATCCAATTCTTCTAGGTCTACCAGTAGTCGTTCCAAATTCATTACCTGTAATTCGTATTTGATCAGCTAATGCGTCGTGAATTTCACTTGGCATTGGACCACTTCCAACACGTGTTGTATAAGCTTTCGTGACACCGATTGCTCCATCAATTAGCCAAGGGGCTACCCCTGTGTTTAATGGAACACTTGATGCTGTTGGAGAACTTGATGTGACAAAAGGATAAGTTCCGTGATCCAAACAAAGCATCACACCTTGTGCGCCTTCAAATAAAATCTTTTGATCTTTTTCAATAGCTTGGTTCAAATATAAAGATGTATCAGTAACATAAGGTGCCATTAACTTCGCATAGGATTGATACTCATCATAAATTGACTTAAAGTCTAGTAATGGATAACCAAACAACGTTAGTTCTCTATTTTTAATTTCGATAAGCTCATATAGTTTTTCTTTAAAACGCGTTGGATGAACAAATGAAGATATACGCATCCCTAATCTGGACGCTTTATCTGTATAAGTTGGACCAATACCTTTATGAGTCGTTCCAATCTTATCGCTTCCCTTAGATAACTCGTAAGCTTTATCTAATTCTTGATGATAAGGTAAGACCACATGTGCTCGATCTGATATATGTAAATTGAAATCATCAACTTTTGCTAACTCTTCAGCAAAAGCTTTTGGATTAATGACCATACCATTTGCCATAACATTTTCTATTTTAGGACTTAATATACCAGAAGGCAATAAATGTAGACTATACTTTTTCCCATTAAAAACGACAGTATGACCTGCATTATTCCCACCTTGATAACGAACAACTAAATCTGCTCTTTGGGCCAAATAGTCAGTTATTTTGCCTTTTCCTTCATCGCCCCATTGGGTACCAACAATCACCATGCGTTTCATTTATTTTCCTCCAAATAATTAAATTCATTTATAAAATAAAAATTGGTTTTTCAACCACAATGATTTTAGCATAAAAGATAACTTTAGTCAATTAGAGTTTACACATAATAAATGATGAAATAGACTTATTTTCTTGTCTATATTGATTAGGTTATGTATAATGAAGTCAGGTGAAAATTATGAACATATTATTTTGTAGTGGTGAAGCTTATCCCTTTAGTAAATCTGGAGGTTTAGCAGATGTTGCCGCAGCATTACCCAAAGCATTAAATCAATTAGGTCATCAAGTTAAAATCATTACACCTTTGTATCAACAAATCAAAGTCCATATTGTCGATATGACACATTTGGGTCAAGTAAACATCAAAATGGGACTATACGAAAAATTAGCTAACTACTACGCCATTGATTATGAAGATGTTACTTATATTTTTGTAGAAAATGATGATTTATTTGATCGTATGAAATATTACGGTTATGAAGATGACGCTTTAAGATTTACTTTTTTTAATTTAGCAATTCTTGAATATATTAAATTAACCAATGATTTTCCTGATATTTTGCATGTCAATGATTGGCAAACCGGTATGGTACCATTTTTTCTGGATGTAAAGTATCGTCAATATAGTAAAAAGTTTGCTTCTATCAAAACGATATTATCCATTCATAATTTAGAGAAACAAGGTTCATATCCACTAGAGACAGAAAAACTATTTGGAAATAAAAATTTTACGTATATTCATTTAGACCGTGTAAACTTCCTTAAATGTGGGATTATGAGAGCTAATGCTATTAATACCGTAAGTGAAAATTATACAAATGAGATTCTTACAAGGTTTTACGGGTTCTCTTTAGATGGTGCTTTAAAGTCAAGAAGAGAGGATCTTTGTGGTATCTTAAATGGCTTAGATCAAGATATTTATAACCCAGAAACAAACTCAAATTTATATAAAAACTATGATGAATCAAACTTCCTTGAAGGTAAAAAGATCAATAAAGAAAAACTATTAAGTGAATTAAACATTCAAGATAATCATATACCGCTTGTTATCTTTATTAACCGCTTTGCTAGACAAAAAGGACTAGACATTTTAATGCCAGTCCTTGAACAATATTTAGCAGATAAGAAGTTCAATTTAATTGCTATCGGTTCTGGTGATGCATTATATGAATCTTACTTCAAAGATTTAAAAGAACAATATCCTGACCATGTTTACTATGAAAAGGGATTTGATGTCGAATTATCACAAAAAGCATATGCAGCGAGTGATATCTTTGTTCTTCCAAGTTTATTTGAACCATGTGGTTTAAATCATATGATTGCCATGAAATATGGTTCACTTCCGATTGTAAGAGAGACAGGTGGATTAAAAGATACCGTAACACCATATAATAAATTTACAGGCATTGGAGTCGGTTTTACGTTTAAGAATTATGATGCAACTGAACTTACTGAAGCCATTGATCAAGCACTTGATATTCTTCATAACGATCAAGAAGCATGGCAAGCTTTAATTAAACAAGCTATGCATGTGAATCATAGCCTAGAAAAAATGGCGAAACAATATGAAACTTTGTATCTAAAAACAATTAACCAAAAATAAAAGGACAAGCGTCCTTTTTTTGTAGTTTATAAGTTGAAATATTTTTTCTTTTCTTCTTGATTTAACTTTTCAATCGCATATCTAAATGAAATCCTAGGCATTGCAATCTCATGTCTTTTCAAATATTCGATGACATCATCAAAATGTGTTGATAAATAGATTTTCAACATCCAACCATATCCTTTTAAAACCAAATAATGATGATCATGCATTAACAAATCAGAAATAACAAATGGACTAATGATGCTTTCATTTTGCTTTTTAATAGGGATAATTAAGACGGTTGCTGCTGCTCTTCTTACTGCAAACTTCTCGTGTTTTGTCCAAGATATAATCCGTTGTGATAACTCCGGAAAGTCATGGATTAAATAACCAAAAGCATGCGTCGTGAAATCATCACAATCTCCCCAATCGTTAACATACTTATATAGCCATGATTCAAAAACATCATATGTATCTAGACGATAGTGCTTTCTTTTACGATACGCAAAGTCATAAGCGATCAAGCTTAAATCCCATCGTCTTTCTTCTAAAAACGCTTCACAAAGCTCAAAAAACTTATCTAAAGGTAAATCTTTGACATGTGGATAATGTTTTTTAGATACTGCTCGAACTTTAGGTGTTGTTTTAGGGCTGATTTGATCAAGTTCTTTTTAAGAACGGAAACGACATATTCTTTATCCATTTTTTTGTTTTAATTTTTCAACCATCGTTGGATCAAAAGTCAGGGTTTTAATCATTTCGATTTCTTCTTTATAAGGTGGATTGCCTTCTACATAAGGTGTTTCTAATATTTTAGGGATATGATTAAAATCTGGATGGTAAATCACTTTGATTAAAGCATCAAATCCTAAATATCCAAATCCGAAGTTTTCATGTCTATCTTTACTTGCTCCTAAAGGGTTTTTAGAATCGTTAACGTGAAATACTGAAATCAATGATTTTCCGATAATACGATCAAACTCTTTGATTACTTCATCAAATTGTTCTTTGACTGCATATCCTGCATCATGTGTATGACATGTATCAAAACAGACACTAACTCTTGTAGGTTCATTGACTAAATCTATTATTTCTTTTAACTCCTCAAAAGTCTTACCGATTTCATTTCCTTTTCCAGCCATTGTTTCTAAAGCAATTTTAACATCTAAAGCTCTCGTATTCTTAATAACTTCTTTAATACCTTCAGCAATCCAGATGATTGCTAACTTGCGATCGCCACCAACAGCACTTCCTGGATGAAGTACGATTTGCTTAGCGTGCATTGCTGCTGTTCTTTTAATCTCTTCAGTTAAAAAGGATACAGCGAAAGCTCTTTTTTCTGGATCTGGATTTCCTAGATTAATAATATAGGGTGCATGGACAACGACGTTATCGAAATCCAATTTATTTTCTTTCATAAAAGCTACAGCTTCATCAATTTTCATATCACTAAGATTTTTACGTCTTGTGTTTTGTGGTGCACCTGTATAAATCATAAATGCATTTGCTTGGTAACTTAATGCTTCTTTCACAGATCCTAGATACATCTCATCTCCTGACATAGAGACATGACTACCGATTCTTAGCATATTGTTTCCTCCTAATTTCTTGTTTCGCTTTTTTAATCTTAATAGCGTTTTTCTTTTTATAGTTAGGTGTTACCTTTTTAGGTTTTTTAATTTTTTTAATCGCGTTTCTTTCTTCTTCAGAAAGTGTATTAGGTTTCTTTAAAACCTTTGTTATGCCTTCTTTTGTTAAATTATAGTTTATAAAAGGTATCCCTTTTTCTTTAAGTTTTTCAATTTTTCGATGATCGTTAACACTCATAAAAGTAATCACGACACCGCTATCATACATTCTTCCGGTTCTACCACTTCTGTGCATAAAAAACTCTAGGTGATGTGGTAAATCATAATGAATCACATGAGAGATTTTAAAATCAAGACCTCTTGCTGCTAAATCCGATGTGACAACATACTGATATTTTAATAAGTTGATATCCTCAATAATTTTCTTTCTTGCTTTAACACCTAAAGTGGCGTTAATATTAACAACTGACTTATTATTTTCTAATAAGCTCTGATAGATGGTTTCTTGATTTTCTTTTTTACTAACAAAAATAAAACAAAGATAAGGATTAATACTTTCTATAACTCGATTTAAAGATTCTAATCGATCATTAGACTTGATATTGATTAATCGATATTCAATATTTAATACATGATTTTTCGTCGTATCAATAAAGTCATAACTTCCAAAGTACTTTTGGATAAATGGTTCCATACCCGGATAAATCGTTGCTGAAAATAATAGATATTTTGCACGATACATCGCTGGTAAAATTGAATCAATTAAAGAAAGAAAATCATAATCAAACATCATATCTGCTTCATCTAAGACAAAATACTTCGCTGTCTGTATTTTTAAAATATTTAACTCAACCACAAACTCATTTAATCTTTGAGGTGTGGCAATAACGATTTGTGGTTGATGTCTTTCCAACCATTCTTTTTCTCTTTGCTTATCTGAACCACCATAATAGGCTTTAACACGAACATCTTTTTCAATCTCTTTAAGCATCTTATCAACTTGAATAACAAGCTCATTGGTTGGAACACAAATGACAACTTGTACTTCTTGTTTATCAAAATTTAGATTTTTAAGGATGGGTAGCAAATACGCATGCGTCTTACCTGTACCTGTTGGAGCGAGTCCTACCAAATGCTTTTTACTTGATATAGCCTTAAAAACACCTTCTTGAATAGGTGTCGTTTTTTCAAAACCAAGTTGTTTTAATTTGTCTTCTATATACATCAAATCACCAAATGTATTATAACATCAAAAGGCATCTAAAGTAAAAAAATCGGCATAATAGGTTATAATTTTAGTATAATAGAAATGGTGATATTATGAAAGTCATAGATTTAACACCTAGAGGCTATTGTCACGGCGTATTAAATGCCCTTGCAATCGTCAAAAAGGTTATCAAAACTGAATCCTATCCTAGACCAATCTATGTTCTAGGTCAAATTATACACAATCAAAAAATTACCCAAGCTTTCAATGAGTTTGGTGTTATTAGTTTAGATCAAAAAGGTAAAACGAGACTAGAAATGCTTGATGATGTCGAAGGTGGAACAGTAATTTTTACTGCCCATGGTATATCCGATCGAGTAATTGAAAAAGCGAAAGAAAAGGGATTGACCTATTTAAACGCGACATGCCGTGATGTTTATAAGGTTCATAAAGCAGTTAAAGATAAATTAGCTGAAGGTTATGAAATCGTCTATATTGGTCACCGCAATCATCCTGAACCTGAAGCAATTTTAGACATTGATCCAAAAATCTATTTCGTTGAAGATGAAAAAGATGCCCTTTTACTCCCCAATGAGCTTAAAGAGAAAAAAGTATTTGTTACAAATCAAACAACTTTAAGTCTATATGATATAGATTCTGTCTTGAAGATTATTGAATCTAAATATCCAGATTACTTATTTGATAATGAAATATGTAATGCAACAACTGTTCGACAAGATGCTGTTCAAAAACAAGAAAAAGTAGATTTAATGCTTGTTGTTGGCGATGAGAAAAGTTCTAACTCCAATAAATTAGCTTTTGTTGGCAATCATTATCAAAACATTCCTAGTTATTTAATTAATGGTGTAGAAGATATTCATCTTGAGTGGCTAAATGGTATTGAAAGTGTCAGTGTAACATCAGGAGCATCAACACCAACTGTTGTCACCGAAGAAGTCATTAACTTCTTGAAACAATATAAAAAAGATGACCCCACAACGTGGGATCATGAATCTAAACTAGACATATTAGACATCCTATGATGTCTTTTTTGTTCCTTTAGTAATGCTTTTAGGGTATTTTTTATTAATATCAGAGATCACTTTATATATATTTTCTTCTCGTTTTGTCATTTCTTGATAAGTAAACAGATTATAATCTTTTTTTAAATCTTTCTTTTGGACAACTTGACTCAAAAATACACCAACAAGTCGAACAGGTTCATGATTATAGTTTTCTTCGAACAATGTATCAATAGCTTCATAGAATAATGCATACTCATCAGTATGTTCATTAAACGTAAAACTGCGATTAATCATTTCAAAGTGAGTATCTTTAATTCTAATACCAACCGTTTTAGCAACCAACTCTTCAGAAACTAATCGTTCATGCGTTTGTTCTAGCAACTCTTCAATAACTTTAAATATCGCTTCATCTTGATCCATATTATAGTTTAGCGTAGTTTCATTACTAATTGATTTAGGAATAGCGTATTTCTTAGGATCAATCACATCGCTACTTCTGCCTAAGATATGATCAAGATATGATTGATATGATGATTCGCTCATCACATCTAAAATATCTTTTTTATATTCATCTTTCGTAAAGTCACCAATGGTCTTAATACCCAAAGCCATCAGCTTAGGATATGTTTTTTTACCAATTCCATACATATCTTGTATAGGTAACGAAAAAAGTTTATGAACGATATCTTTTTTTCTTAAAACCGTAATACCCATGGGTTTTAGCATATCTGAAGCCATCTTTGCTAAAAACAAAGTGGATGCAATACCAATTGAACAAGGTAATCCATGCGTTTCCATCAATCCATCTTGAATTTGCTTAGCAAGTTCAAGTGGATGCTTATTCTTCGAGGCTTCTGTCATATCAACATACGCTTCATCAATTGATCCTGCTAAAATAATATTGGAAAATTGCTTTAAATACGAGAAAAATAAATTCGAATATTTCTGATAAAGATTAAACTCTGTAGGTACAATAATCAACTTAGGATATATCCTTAAAGCATCATTGATATTCATTGCGCTATGTATGCCTAATTTTCTTGCAGGATAAGATGCTGTAGATATAACACCTCTTCTAGATGTTGAACTACCACCAACGACAAAAACCTTATCTTTCAAATAAGGGTCTTTAATCATTGCACAACTTGCAAAGAACGCATTGAGGTCAATATGAAAGATTATTTTAATGTCTTTTTTCATACAAACCCCTTTCTTTAAAACTTAATTTATAGTATAATATCAATGATTACTTAAATGAGGTGAAATCATGGCAAAACAACAAGCAACAAAGAAAAAAACTGAAAACAAAGAAACAGCACCCAAAAAGAAACATTATCAAAATCCAACCGAAACGTGGTGGGGTAAACTCATTGTCTGGATAATTGTGTTTGGTATGGTTGGTTTAGTTATATTGAGTTTCGTTTTAGCGCTAATACATGGTAATGCATAAGAAAAGCTTTTAAGCTTTTTTTATTTTCTTAAAAGCATTTTTGCTTGCTCTATTGCAAAATGTGAGAGTTTCTCATCAGAAAGCATTAATGCAATCATCTCAATCCGTTCATCTTCATTTAATTTTTGAATTCTCGTGACCATACGGTCTTTTTCTTTAATCTTAGTAATCCCATAGTGATGATTTGCTCTAGCAGCAACTTGTGGTAAATGGGTAATGACCAATAATTGCATCATATCACTTAAGACATTCATCTTAGTAGCAACCTTAGCTGCAGTCTTTCCGCTAATACCAATATCAATTTCATCTAGTATCAGTAGTGATAACTTATTGGCTTTAGCATAAATACTTTTCAAAGCGAACATAAAGCGTGCACGCTCGCCACCACTAGCGACTTTTGCTAATGGTTTAACAGGCTCGCCTTCATTTAAAGATATATAGAACTCAACTTGATCTAATCCAGTTTCCATCAATTGAATGTCACCAGAATCATCTTTTTCAAATTCAATATTGAAAACAGATTTATCTAGATCTAAATCTTTTAATTCAATTAAAACATCTTTAGATAATTGTAGTGCAAGTTTGCTTCTTAACTTAGATAACTTTAAACCACTCTCATAAGCCTTTTGAAAGGCTTTTTTTACTTCTTGGGATGAACTCTCGATATAGGCATCATAATCAGTTATAAGATGTAATTCTTCTTCAATTTCTTTTAAATAGTCGATGACTTCATTAATTGATTTTTGATATTTTTGCTCGATTTTGATCAATTCAAAACTTCTTTCTTGCATCAGATTAAAAGCTTCTTCATCAAAGTCAAGTCCTTCAATGGTTTGATAGACTTTTGATTTGACGTCATCAAGATCATAATATGCAGAGACTAATCGTTCACTCATCTCTTTATATTCAAGATCAAGATTTGATATTTTTTCTAAAGCACGTCCTGCCTCATAGACCTGATCAATTTGAAACATTTCGTTATCTAATTGTTGATAAGCTGTTCTTAATTGATTCATGATTTTATCATGATTTTTTAGCTTCTCAATTTTATCTTCAAGCACATCTTTTTCATCTGGTTCTAGATTATATCCTTTAAGTTCTTTAACTTGGTATTCTAAAAAAGATTGTTTTTCTATACTTTGACTTTTCTTTTGTTTTAGAGTTTCAAAATGTTTTTTCTTAGCTAGGTAATGACTGCGGTCAATTAAATATTGGTTTAAGAGTTGATCAACACTTTTTTGATCGACTTGATCAATAAATGTTAAATAAAATGATTTGTCAAATAAGTTCATTGTTTCGTTTTGTGAGTGGATACTACCAATGGTATTCATCACTTCTTTAAGTCTTGATAGTGTTGTGATTTGGTCGTTTATACGCATCGTATGACGACCATTTTGGTCGATTTCTCTTTCTACATCTATTAACTTTGGTAGGTCAAGAATTTCCTGTTGGCTTTGATTTAATTCAAAAAGACCATGGACATAGGCTTTACTTTCACCATGGCGAATCATTTGTGCATCACTGCGCTTACCAAAAAGAAGTTGTAAGGATTCCATAATAATAGACTTACCAGCTCCAGTTTCACCGGTTAATGCAGTTAATCCAGATTCAAATTGCATTTCTAAGTCATCGATTAGCGCAAAGTTTTTGACATGCAATGCTTTTAACATAAAACATCTCCCACCAATTTTCTTATGTTTTGTTCATTTTTCGTATCTTTTATATATAAAACATACTCTTGATTTCCTTGTTTTCCCTTTAATCCTGATTTCTTTAAATCATAGATTGAAAAACCTAATGCTCTAGCTTCTTCTAAAACAGAGGTTAAGATTTCTCTATGTTTCTTTAAATCTTTTAATACACCTTGTTTAAAGTGGATATTTCCAGCTTCAAATTGAGGTTTGATTAAAGCGATGATTTCATTTTGAAATGATACCAGGTGCGCTAAAATCGGTTTAATTGAAGTAAATGAGACATCGATTAAAATCACATCAGCTTTTGGTAGATCAACATCCAAGATATTCGTACCTTCAAATAAATGAATTTTGGGATCTTTTTTTAAGTTCTCATCCATTTGGTTTGTCCCAACATCATAAGCATAAACTTCTTTTGCTCCATGTTGAATCGCACAATCGGTGAATCCACCTGTTGATGAGCCTACATCAACTACGATTTTACCATGAAGATCAATACCAAAATCCAATAAAGCTTGTTTCAATTTTTCGCCAGCACGACTAACGAATTGTTCATTTTCTAACACAAAAACGATATGATCTTTAATTTCGTATCCAGCTTTTAGCATCACTTCACCATCAACTAAAACAAGACCACGTTTGATGAGATCCGTGGCCTTACTTCTTGATTTTGCTAAGTTATGTTCAACAAGATAGTGATCCAATCTCATTTTAGAAATTCCTTTATATGTTTAATCATTGCTTTTTGATCCATTTGATATTGTGCAAGCATATCTTTATAGTGACCATGTTCGACAACTTGATCGGTTATTGACATGGATGTTATTTTATTTTGATAACCATGTGTTGCCATAAATTTTAAAATCTGTGGATATAAAGATCCTGTATTCGCAAGTTCTTCATAGACAAAGATAGGATCATTCGTTTTGCAAACTGCATGCAACATTTTTTCATCCATCGGCTTAATAAATCTGGCATTTACAATTTGTGCATTTAACTTAAGTTCTTCATTGACATGCTTTAATAAATCAAGACTTGGTCCATAACTAATCATCTGTAAACCTGTTCCTTTTTCTAAAATCTTCCAAACAGGTTTAATCTCAGTGAATTCAATAATATCTTTTTCCTTATCATATAAAACAGTACCCCTTGGATATCTAATCACGAAAGGCTTATTTTGCAACATAAAGCCATAATAGAGAAGTTCACTGGCTTCTTTTGCATCATAAGGCATCGTTATCGTCATATTGGGCATTAAGTAAAACATCGAGACATCAAACAATCCTTGATGGGTTGAACCATCTTCACCAACAATACCAGCTCGATCAATACCAAAGACAACATGATGATTTGATCTAGCAATATCATTTAAAATTTGATCAAATGCTCTTTGGGCAAACGTTGCATATAATGGTAAGAATACAGGAATACCTTGATGAGCAAGTGAAGCTGCCATGGTTGCTGCATGTTCTTCTGCAATACCGACATCTAAATAGCGATCTTGGAATTGACTAGCAAAAGCACTAAACTTTGCCCCAACTTCCATCGCAGGCATAACAACAAATGTTTCTTTATACTTTTGGAGTTCAATTAGATTTAAGCAAATCATTTCACTCCACGAAATACCTATCTTTTTAGAATTAGATGGTTTAGAAACACCATGATAAGTTCCAATCTTATCATTTTCTGCTTCAATATGTCCTTTACCTTTTTCAGTAATAATATGCAATACAACAGATTTCTTTATTTTTTGAATACGTTTAAGATTATATATTAATCCCTTAAGGTCATGACCATCAATAGGACCAACATACATATATCCTAAATCTTCAAAGATATTTTGTCGTTGGAAAAATCCCCGTAATCCTCTTTTGACACGACTTAAAAAAGATAAAATAAATCTCGGTAAAATACTTTGCCAAATTCTTTTCCACTTAATAACAACTTTCATAGATCTAAACTTCGTTAAAGCCTTAGAAATAGACCCAACACTCTTAGAAATGCTCATTTCATTATCATTTAAAATAATAATCCCTTTAGTATTTGGATCACTACCCAATAAGTTTAACGCTTCAAATGCCATACCGTTTGTAATAGAGGCATCACCAATAACCGCGATACCTTCACCACGCTCTTTTTTAATTTTTTTAGCGTATAAAACACCTAATAAAGCAGATAATGCTGTACCTGCATGTCCACTTTCCCATTGATCATGAATAGATTCTTTATAGTTTATATATCCTGATAAACCATTGGTTTGTCTAAGTGTATCAAACTGACTAATTCTACCTGTCAATATTTTATGTGTGTAAGCTTGATGACCAACATCGAATACAAATACATCTTCAGGACTATTAAAAACATAATGTAATGCGATAATAAGTTCTACAGTACCAAGGTTTGAACTTAAATGACCACCTGTTTTTGAAATTGAATCAATCAAAAACAAGCGTATCTCGTCTGCTACGGCTTTAAGTTCTTTATGATTTAAGTTTTTTAGAAAGCTAGGATCCTTGATGTCTGTTAACTTCATTATGCTTTAATTTCCTTCACGATTAATTTTTCTGCGTCCTCTAACATTTGATAGCATGCCTTTGATAGCTCAAGACCTTTTTGGTATTTTTCAACGGCTTCATCAAGAGTGATTTCTTTGTTTTCAAGATCTTTTACCACTTGTTCAAGATCTTTTAATAATTGTTCAAATGTTTTCTTCTCCATGTCATTTCTCCTTTTTATCAGTGACTTTAGCACCTAAGGTGCCATCTTTAAATTGAATCTGTATTTGATCATTTAAATCAATTTGTTCAATAGATGTCATGACTTGATTATCTTTAGTAACTAAGGCAAATCCTTTATCCATAATGATGAGTGGATTTAAAGCATTTAAAGTAGATCTTAGTAAATCAAACTGATAATTCTTTCTTTGAGCAACTTGCTCGATCATATGTTTTAACTTTTGGTCTAGATTGGTATGTCTTTCTCGATAGTTTTTAATCTTATCATCAGGACTTTTCATCATATTTTTGAAGGTATCAACTTTGTTTTTTTTATGTTCTAGTTGATAAACTATAGATTTTCTTAAGTCTAACTCCATACGCTTCAAATCTATTTTTAATTGTTCTAATTTATGTTCAGGTGATAATCTTTCTAATCGTTGATCTAAATAGAGTAGTTCAGTTTTTCTTTGATTAAAGTATTGATGCGTACGATATTCAATTTGCTCTTTAGCATCTTTAATTTTTTGAACTATATCTTCAGTATTTGGTGTTGCAAGTTCTGCAGCTGCAGTAGGTGTTGGAGCTCTAAGATCACTGACGAAATCACTAATCGTATAATCGGTTTCATGACCAATAGCAGTTATGACTGGAATCTTCGAATCATAGATTGCTTGAATTGTAGGCATTTCATTAAATCCCCACAAGTCTTCTATTGAACCACCACCACGACCAACAATTAAAACATCAACTTCATTTTTTTGATTAGCAAGTAAGATTTGATTCCTAACACTTTCTGAACTACCTGGGCCTTGCACTGCTGCAGGGTATAAATGTATTTCAGCCAATAAATAACGTCTAGTTACTGTGTTTATGATGTCTTGGATAACCGCACCAGTAGGAGATGTGATGACCCCAATTTTACTCGGAAACTTTGGGATTTCCTTCTTATGAGTAGCCTCAAAGTATCCTTTTTCCTCTAATTCCTTTTTTAAAGCTTCATACTTTAAATATAGTTCTCCTATACCATCAGGTTTCATCGTAGATACTTGAATACTATAAGTACCACTAGGTTCATAAACGCTCATTCTACCAGAAACTAGTACATGATCACCTTCTTTAGGTGTGAACAAAACCTTTTGAGCATCTCTAGAAAACATAATTGCTGATATCTGTGCATTTTCATCTTTTAAAGTAAAATAAAAATGTCCTCTACTATGATGTTTAAAGTTAGAGATTTCTCCTTTTAATAAGATGGAAAAAAGGTGTTTATCACCTTCAAGTTTCGCTTTTATATATTTAGTTAAGGCTGTGACCGTTAAATATTGTTCCACCGTATCATCCCTTAATCTTTTTTGCGATATTATCAATAACTTTGTTCGTAAACTTATGTTGTTTCTCGTCGTCTAGATTACTATAAATCTTAGTAATTTCAACAGCTTCATCAATAACGATTTGTTTTGGCAAATCAGTTTTTAATAATTCAAAAACAGCAAGTCTAATAATTGCACGGTCAACATAGGCTAACCGATATAAACTATAATCGTATAAATTGCTTTCAATGGTTTCATCAATTTCTTTGATTGCATCCATGATTTCATGAAAAATCCCAAGTGCTTCTTCTATTTCAAAACTCGGAATGAATAATAGCTTTTCACTTTGATATAAGTCATATTGATATAATGCGTTCATCAGTTCGATACGCAATTCTCTTCTAGTTACTTTCATATTCTCTACCTCATAAGTATTGTAGCATATTTGTCTTGATTTTGTAACGATTGGACACAAAAAAAAACCATCAAAATCGATGGTTTTATCAATTACATCATCTTTAGCGACCTAACCAACCACCATCAACAGCGAGTGTATAACCATTGATATAGTTTGCATTATCGCTTGCAAGAAATACTGCAGCTCCTGCGACATCACGAGGTGTACCCCAACGACCTGCTGGAATACGTTCCAAAATTTCTCCGGCACGCTTTTCATCATCTCTAAGTGCAGCTGTATTATTGGTTGCCATATAGCCTGGTGCGATGGCATTGACGTTGATGTTATATTTTGCCCATTCGTTTGCCATGGTCATGGTAATACCTTTAACACCTGATTTAGATGCCGTATAAGATGGTACACGAATGCCTCCTTGATAAGACAACATCGATGCGATACTAATGATCTTACCACCTGTATTTTGCTTTACAAATTGTTTTGCGACGACTTGTGAGAAGAAAAAGACTGTTTTAACATTGATATTCATCACTTCATCCCAGTCTTTTTCACTGAAATTAAGAGAATCTTCTCTTCTAATGATACCTGCATTATTCACTAATATATCGACTTTACCAAATCTTTTGACGGTTTGATCAACGATATCTTGTAGTCCTGCAGGATTGATTTTAATTAAGTCTGCTTTAACACTTAAATAATTTTTTCCTAATTTTTCAATTAATGCTTTCGTCTCATCGGATTCAACATAGTCAACACCTACGATATCTGCTCCAGCTTCCGCTAGACCTATTGCCATACCTTGACCTAAACCAGTTGAAGCACCAGTAACGATTGCGACTTTATTTTCTAAACTAAATAAATTTAATATTGACATAAAAAATCCTCCTTATTTTAAATCAGACATATCAACGAAGTCCATGTCATCAAATGTTTTATTTTCTCCGCACATACCCCAAATAAACGTATAATCTGATGTTCCTACGCCCGAGTGTATTGACCAACTTGGTGAGACGACTGCTTGTTCGTTTTGAATAACCAAGTGTCTGGTTTCATCTTTTTCACCCATAAAATGGAAGACTCTTGTTTTTTCTTCCATATCGAAATAGAAATAAACTTCCATACGTCTTTCATGGGTATGACAAGGCATCGTATTCCATGCACTGCCTGGTGATAAGATTGTTAACCCCATCACGAGTTGACAAGATTCACACACTGCTGGATGTACATATTGATAAATGGTTCTTTGATTCAATGTCTTAGCATCACCCCATTGATTTGGGTTTGCATTTTTAAATGGAATATGAACTGTTGGATAACTTTTGTGAGCTGGGGCACTATTGATATAAAATTTAGCTGGTTTTTTTGAATCAATACTACCAAATTTTACTGCTTTAACGCCAGCACCCAGATAAATACCATCTCTAGCTTCCATCTTTTGTTTCTTGCCATCTAAAATGATATAACCTTCACCACCAATATTAATAACACCCATTTCTCTTCTTTCCAAAAAGAAATCAGTACCTAAATCTTTAGTAACAGGTAAATCAACTTCTTGACTTACTGGCATAACACCTCCAGCAATAATACGGTCATGATGCGAATAAGTTAAAGAGATCTCATCTTTAACAAATACTTTTTCGATTAAATATCTTTCCCTTAATGTCTTTGTGTCATATGTTTTTGAATCTTGTGGATGATTGTTATATAAAATATTGAATTTCACAATCTCACTTCCCTTCTAATAAACTTTTTATATAGTCATAACTGGTCTTTATATCTTCACCTGTTACACCTTCAAATATCAGATATGCTTCAGGTTTAACTTCTTGAATGCGTCGAATGATCTTTGGAAAGTCCATCAAACCTTGACCTAGACCAACTTGTACGAGTTTTTCATTTTGAACAATAAAATCTTTTAAATGGAAAATAACAATATCATCTCTTAAAAGATTTAAACATGTCTCAAAAATCTCCATTCGATCTTGATAATTACCAAGATGTAAATAGTTAAATAAATCAATAGTTACCTTGACATAAGGTGACTTGACTTCCTCTAATATTTTTTTAATTCTTTGTGGTGAATAAGCAACATGTGCATAAGCACCTTCTATTGCGATATAGCTTTTATAAGTGCTTGCAGTGTCTGCTAAATCTTTAATGACATGAATCATTTGGTTTAAGGATTCATTAGAATGATTTTCTTTGACATAACCCCAAGGACTTCCCATTAAAGAACCTGTTTCAGTTCCTACAAACTTTGTTTTTAAACTGTTGGCAATCTTTAAATGGTTTTTAAAGTTTTCGATACCTTCTTCAACAACTTTTGGATCAGGATGGATTGGATTAAAATATGCACCTAGCATCATAATCATTGGATATTGAAAATGCTTTTTCATTTCAATTAAGTTGTTAAAATCTACTGGATGGTCAATCGCTTTTTTAAAGACGAGTTGTACACCATCAAATCCATACTCCATAACTTTTTTCGATAAAGTTTTCTCATCGAACTTTCCAATGTCATGGGCACGAATACCAATCTTATTCATCAAAGTTTCCTAAATATCCTAATCTTCTTGAGATATGTTTAGCGATTTCAACAAAATCTTTTGCGATTGCATCACGTTTAACGCCATCCATCGCTAAATCAGATGCGACTAGAACACCTACAATTCTGTTTTCAAAATTCCAAACAGGTGTTGCTAGTGTACAAATATGACTATTATCTTCTAAACTACTATAGACGTATTTATTTTTCTTGATTTCGTCAAAATCAGGGATATTTCCATTTCTGACTGTTTTATCGAATACTGCATAACACTTTCCGATAGGTCCATACTCAAAGTCTCTAGATACAGTACCAATTTCTTGTGGTGTTACTATTTTTGAACTTGATGGTTGGTATTTATAAACGTAAACAATTTTATCATTAATGCGTTTTGTTATAAATACAGTACGTCCATATCGATCTGCAAAATCTTTTAGTTCAAATTGAGATGCTTCAATTAAATTAGAGTTCTTCGTATAAACTGAGCCAATAGCAAACATTTTTGATCCAATCACATAATTTTTTAATCTTGGGTCTTTATAATAGATTGCATCTGCTCGATATAGTGTTTGTAGAAAATCATAAACGGTTGCTTTAGGAATATCAAGCATCCTATAAATTTGACCAAGCGTTAGCCCTTCATCATGTTTTGCAATTAATTCTAAGATAGCTAACGTTCTAGCTACTGATCTGTTATCTTTCATCTTTGTACACGTCCTGACGCATCACCTTTAGCAAGCGCTTCGACCTCTTTTTCGCTGACTTGATTAAAGTCGCCAAAGATCGTATGCTTTAGTGCACTTGCTGCAACCGCAAACTCTATTGCATCTTGCGGATTTTTAGTTAATAATCCATGGATTAAACCACCAGAGAACGAATCTCCACCACCAACACGGTCAATAATTGGATCAATGATATAATGTTTAGATTGATAAAACGTTTTTCCATCAAATAATAATGCAGACCAACCATTCTTTGTTGCAGAATATGATTCTCTTAGGGTAGTTGCTACCATCTCAAAGCCAAACACTTCGTTCATTTCTTTAAATATTTCTTTATAACTATCTATTTCAAGTTTTCCTGAAGAAACATCAGTATGCTTAGGCTTGAAGCCTAATACTAACTCAGCATCTTCTTCATTACCAATACAAATATCAACGTATTGCATCAAGTCTTTCATCACACTTTGAGCTTCACTAGGTGACCATAGCTTTTTACGGTAGTTTAAGTCAACAGAAACAGTGATACCTCTTTTTTTTGCTTCGATACACGCTACTTTCGTCAATTCTGCTGCTTTTTTACTAATCGCTGGTGTAATACCTGACCAGTGGAACCAATTTGCATCTTTAAAGATTTCATCAAAATCGAAATCTTTTACATCTGCACAAGCAATACTTGAACCTGCCCTGTCATAAATGACTTTTGAAGGTCTCATGCTTGCTCCGGTTTCTAAGTAATAAATACCTATCCGATCTCCACCTCTTGCGATATATTTCGTATTGACATGATATTGATTTAATTGATTAATTGCACTTTGTCCGATTTCATGCTCGGGCAACTTCGTTACAAAATATGCTTCATGACCAAAATTCGCTAGACTTACTGCGACATTTGCTTCCCCACCACCATAGACAACATCAAAAGATTCTGCTTGAACAAATCTTTGTTGTCCCGGTGTTGAAAGTCTAAGCATTATTTCCCCCATCGTTACGACTTTCGCCATACAAACCATCTCACTTTCATATCATTATCGTCTTATTGACTTTTTCTAGCATCTTTTACAGCGTTAACAAATGCTTTTGCGTTTTGAGTAACACTTTCAAAGTCACCCTTTTTAGCAGGACCTGTTAGCTCACTACCAACACCAACTGCTACGACACCATTAGAAACCCATTCTTTAACGTTATCTAGTGATACACCACCTGTTGGCATGATATTAATTTGTGGCAACGGTCCTTTAACTGCTTTAACATAACTTGGACCAAATGCACTACCAGGGAATAACTTAACAACATCACAACCTGCTTCCATTGCCGTTATCATTTCTGTAATGGTTAAACAACCAGGCATATAAGGTATTTGATATCTATTACATAGTTGTGCAGTCTTTAGATCAAAACCAGGAGAAACGATGTATTGAGCACCAGCTAAAATAGCAATTCTTGCTGTTTCACTGTCCAAAACAGTCCCTGCTCCAATAATGAGTTCATCTTGTGGAATTGCTTTTACGAGATCTTCAATGACTTTTAGAGCATTGGGAACAGTAAATGTTACCTCAATTGCTGCAAGGCCACCTTGAATACATGCTTTTGCGATATCAATTGCTTGCTTACTCGTCTCAGCTCTAATAACTGCAACGACACCCACATCTGTAATTTTTTTCAAAACTTCATGTTTAAACATAAAAGTTTACCTCTTTCTTATAAACGGTGTTTGTTATATCACCAATGTGTCTATAGTAACATACACTATAATTATAGTATGTTCTTGTTACGCTGTCAAACATATATGTTAATTATGACTCTTCTTTGAAATCAATAACGTTTTCTAATAAAACAGGTTGTCCAGTTGGACCTTCAAGCTTTACGTTTTTCAAGCTGACATGATCAACATATCTAAACTGTAAGCCTTCACCTGTCATTGGGTCTAAAAAACTCATCATTGCTGGCAATTCAGGTTTAGGATTTTTAGCATAGGTAAACTTAATATTTTCTAGTTTAATGGATTTAATCGGTTGTTCAGGAAGTCCATAAAAGAATCCTGCAGCTGCATGAACATTTTCACAAACCATATTTTTAAAAGTAAAACTTCCCAAATATGGAGTTCGTTCATCAACTTCGTGCATTTCTTTACTCCAAACATATTCTGTCTTACCATCAAAATCACAGTAATAATACATATTCATCACGAGAGGTGTCAAAACATCCTTCATATAGACGTTTTCAAAAACTATGCCATCAATAACTGCAGATTCACCACGACCTCTTCTAGTCTTAATTCTAAGCCCTCTATCGGTTTCTTTAAAGTAACACTGAGTAACTGATAAATCTTTAATACCACCACTCATTTCACTACCTAAAACAACAGCACCGTGACCATAAGCCATCATACAGTTTCTAACAACCATATTTGAAGTTGGCTTGCGATACTTCATCCCCATTTCATACTTACCGGATTTAATCGCGATACAATCATCACCTACAGAAAAATTAACACCAATAACATTGACATGATCACAAGATTCTGGATTGCAGCCATCAGTATTTGGTGAATCTTTAGGACTTATCAATTTCATATCAATCAAATCAATATAACTAGAAAAATATGGGTGCAGATTCCATGATGGGGTATTCATAACGGTAACACCGTGCATTCCAATATGTTTCGAGTTCGATAAAAAGACACCTTTTGGCCTCCATGCACCACCACGCATCACTTTATGATCAACCCACCAATCAGAGTTATGAGCATTTTCATCAATAATACCTTCACCAATAATTTTGACATGCTCTACTTCAATACCTGTAATTGTAGATGCAAATGTTGGTGCAGGAATACCTTCCCAACTTGACAATTCTAAAATAGAACCATCACTTTTTTCTATTTGAGCTGGTAATATAGGATATAAGTTTCGATCCGTATTGCCTAATAAAACAGCGTCTTTGACAATTTCAATGGTTGTATAACTCTTCAAAAATAAAGGTAAAACTGAATACACACCTTTTGGAATATGAACTAAACCATCTTTAGGGCAAGCATGAATTGCTGCTTGAATGGCTTTAGTATCATCAGTTTTCCCATCACCTTTTGCACCAAAATCTCTAACATTTACAATAGTGGTTGCTAAAAGGGTTGTTACTTTAACTTCATGTTCACCAACCCTAATCGTATAAAGCTGGTTTGGATTTAAATCATATAAAGAGAAAACATTCGTTTTCACATCTTTTAGTTTTAGTTCTAGATCAAGATAGACATCATATGCTTCTTTTGCATAATAGATATCTGTATTCACCAATTCAAATGACAAGCTTCTTGCTGATTTAAAAATTAGTTTAAACATATTTATACCTTCTTTGTTTTATTTTTGATGAAACCTCTAGTTGTATACCAAATATAGTCATAGAGTAAAAACAGTAGTGCGAAACTAAATGGATCTGCAGTTTGCTCACTCATAATATCTCCAATAGTAGGTAATCCAATTGATACCCATAATTCTAAGGTAAAATGAATTGCAAGAATCATAATTGCTAAATATCCTGCAGTTGCAATAAACGATAAAAATGACTTTCTATTGACCTCATGAGGTAAATATTTTTTTGTATCAATTTGATCTGTGTGCATCCATATAATGATCATATTAGAAATATACTCAATCCCTAATATGAGTACCAAAAATAAGATAACAATGCGATCTAAAAAGTCAAACATATAAGGTAATCCATTAAATGTTAAAAAGAAAGAAGCACCCGCAAGCCAAAACTTCAAAAAACCAATTTTGACGTGTGGCGGTATGCTTGCAAGTTTATCTACAAAGTATGGATTACTTGTTCTATTGTTATTAGTCTTCTTTTTCTTTGACATATTTCCAATCCACATAAAACCAAGCAAAGACTGTTCCGATAATAAAGAATATTGAACCAATAATAGTCGTTGAATACGCTAGTCTTGCCACACTATCAATCGTATAATCTAATCTATTTGCTTGTTCTACAAAAAATATTGATGTATATAATCCAGAAACAACCACTTGAACTGCAGTAAGAACTGTAATTGAAATTAAAGAAAATGGTGATCTTTTCTGTGCAAATGTAACTACATTGAATATTTGAATCAAAGCTACTAAATAAAGTACAAATAAATAAAACGCAGATAAATTATTATAAGGTGTATTTAAAAACTTTTGCATCGCTGCAATATGAGATAACAATTTAATTTCAGTTCCTTGTACCTCGAAGTCTAAAAAAGCAGTGAAAAAGAATACACCAAACATAACGAAAATCATTGGAATTTTTTGTTTGTTAAATGAATACCAACGTTTATGCCACGGTTGTGACATATACGTTTTGATTTGATCATTTGTGTTCTGCATATATTCTCATCTCCGTATCCTTATCAAAGAAATAAATATGTTCAATATCGAAATCATACGTAATTTCTTCACCTGGATCAATAACTTCTCTAGAATTAATCTTAGCTGTTACTGCGATATTTGCAATATCAAAATGAATTAATGCATCAGATCCTAACAGTTCATAAATATCACAGACAGAAGGAAAACCTTTATAACCCGATTTTTTCTTCTCAACACGAATATATTCAGGACGAATGCCCATAATGACTTCTTTACCCAAATACTTTTTCTCTTTGAGGGCATTAAACACATCATGTCCTTGAATATCAATTTCATTGCCTGCTACAACTATTTTACCATCTTTGGTAATCATCGCATCGAAAAAGTTCATCGGAGGTGTTCCAATAAAATTCGCAACAAACAAGTTTGCAGGATTATTGTAAACTTCAACTGGAGTACCAATTTGTTGCACATATCCGTCTTTCATAATCACAATGCGATCTGCAAGTGTTAATGCTTCAATTTGATCATGCGTAACATAAATCATTGTTGTTCCTAAGCGGTGATGTAATGCCTTTAATTCTTTACGCATACTCCCTCTTAGTTTCGCATCAAGATTCGAAAGTGGTTCATCTAGTAAAAATATTTTAGGATCACGTACGATTGCTCGACCTAAAGCAACTCTTTGGCGCTGACCACCGGATAAATGGGCGGGACGACGGTTTAAGTATGGTGTTAGTCCTAGTACTTCTGCTGCCCATAAAACACGTTCATGGATAAAATCAGAGTTTTCTTTTCTTAAAATTAAACTAAATGCCATATTATGGTAAACAGTCATATGAGAGTATAGAGCATAGTTTTGAAAAACCATAGCAATATCTCTATCTTTTGGAGCTTTATCATTAATTCGAACATCATCGATAATCAAATCACCCGAAGAAATTTCTTCAAGTCCAGCAACCATTCTTAAAGTTGTCGACTTCCCACATCCAGATGGACCAACTAAAACGATAAACTCGCCATCTTTAACTTCCATATTAAAATCAAAAACAGCTTGAACACCATTAATATAAACTTTATTAATATTTTTAAACTGCATCGTTGCCATAAGCATCAATCTCCTTTAAGTGCTTGTGTAAAATAATGACCTTACGCAGCGATATAATGCCAGCAACTACAAGTAGTCCCGCAGTTACAGCAAACTCCAACATAACGAGTTGCATTGTTTTTGTTGGAATCCATCCTCTTTCATGAGCATAGATTGGCAAATTAAAGATTCTTAAAAAATTAATACCTGCTAAAATAAAAAGACCAAAGAACGACCACGTTGGATCATAATATTTAACTTTTTCTGCAGCCATAAATGTTGACAACATCAAGACAATACCTAATGCAATCTCAACACCAACTCTAAGGTTAGGAATTACACGCATTGTGCCTTCACCAGAGCCAAATGTATCGAAATTAATCATTGTAAATAATGCAATCAAACTTGTTGCAATCGATAACAACACAAGACCATATGCAGAAGTATTCTTTTGGTAACGCATTTTATCAGCTTTAATATTTACTATTTTCATGCGGTTACCTCCGCTTGCATCAATCTTTTTGCTTTAGCACGTTTTAATCTTTTAACCAATTTGAAAATCATCATAAATATAATTAAACCCGCTTGAATAAACATCAAATACGAAAGCATAATACCTATATCAAATATATCAGTACTAATTTTCCCATAATTAATCGCAACAATCAAAGTCAACCAAAATTCGTCTAGTTCTAAATACATTGCTTTTAATGGTTCCATATACTTTAACGTAGTAAAAGCTGAACCAACAAGGTAATAAACAAATAGACCTGAAAGTATATAATTGCTTAGGAAAAACTTAGTATTAATATGAACTCTAAACACCAAACATAGTCCAGAAAGCACAAGTCCACCTAGTGCCCATCTAAACATATCTTTGTTTGCTATTTGCGCTTTGATAAAGAAGTCACCTAGCATTTGTCCAACTGCCCAGTTTGTAGAAAAACCTAATGTAAAGATAAAAAATGAAAGTGCTACGAACAAACCGAGTAAATAGATGATTTTTTGTATTTTCTTCACGTATAAACCTCTTTTTAAATGATGTTTGGAGGAAGGTAGAAACTACCTTCCAACCAACATCTAAATTTTATTCAATCGTTAAAACAATCAAAAATTAACCTTGACTTCTTGCGTATGCTTGACGATAGAAATTAATCCAAATCGCATCGTATACGTCAATATTATTCATCTTAAATGAATTCCAATATTCTTGTTCTGTTAATGATGCACCTTCACCAGAGAATCCATATTTAACCATTGTAACTAATAGGTTATCATTAAAGATATCTCTAAATGATGCAGCAGCTGTAATCATGTCACTCTCACTCTTAGTCAGTGGGAAGAAAGTTGGTGATAATTGGAACCATGGATTGTCGCTATCAACAAGACCAGCAAGTTTTAATACGCCTGCTTCAACAGCAACATTAATACGATCAATACCAATTTGTCCTTCTTCTGACAATGTTTGGAACTCAAGACCCATAGAACGAATATGTCCGATTGGCATTGTAGCACCTACATATTGACGTAAGTAGTTAATGTGGTTACCACCAGCTAATGATGTCATTTCTGCTTTTGCAGCATCACTTAATTTATAAACTGTATCAGTTCCATATTCTAATGTTCCATCAGTCCAACCTTGAGGACCATACAAATGAATTGTACCTACAGAATCATCAGTTGAATAATCATACATTTCATCAACAAGTTTTAAAGCTCTATAAAGCTTAGTTTCGTTAGCTTCAACATGCTTTGGAATACCCCATGCTTCATTTTTAACAGAACGTGTTGCTTCTGAGAAGTGGAAATAGTTACCATCGCCTAACCAGTCAATAACTGGAGGAAGGATCGCTTGGAATTCAAAATCAGCATCTTTAGCTCTACCACCAGTAATTAAACTTTGAGCAGTAGATGTAGCATTATAGTCATAAGTCATAAATGCTGAAGAGTTTGTTAAATGAATTTGTCTCCAGTTAGCTGGACCTTCTTCTGGATTTTGGATAATTAACTTGTCTGCATATAAACCAGCTAAGTCATTAACACCATCAACAAATGATTGATCATGACGTGCATCTTGTAATAAACCATCTTGGTCAAAGTAAATCCACTCATGTCTCGAGAACATGCCGCGTAGACCAAACATTTCCATACCTCTAAATAAGTTACGGATACGGTTACCAGCAGCTTCACGTGGGAAGATAATATCCACTGAAGTTAAAGGTAGAGTTAATTGACGCGTAATATACTGAGGATTAGATTTAATAACATACATTAAAGCAACTAATTCATCAGTATCATAAGCAGCATCAGTTCCAGCGAATACGTCTGATAATTTAGCATAACCTTGATCACCATAAGTATTTTGCATATGTGTCTTAAATGCAGCAGCTACAGTTGCACCAGTAGGATTATTTAATCCAGCAAGTACATCAAGAATATTATTCGTATAAGCTTTGTTCACAACGCGTGTTGATCCATCAGCATTAGCAACTGTAATATTCACATCGATTGGAGTTTCTACTTGACGACGCTCATAATTAGTTGGTACAAAACCAGGTGTTGTGTCAAATGTTGGAGATGCAACGTCTAAAATATCTTTAATCCAGTCAATACGAGCTAAGAACATTTGTTCCATTTCGCCAAAACCATCAAAATAAGGTGTGAAATAAATACCTCCGTCAGCTGAAGTCATTGATACTTTAACTGATGGGTTTGCATTTAAGAATGCATTTAGGTTAGGCATAACACTTAAGTATTTACCTATGTTAACGAAGTTTCCATTTACACCTTCAGGACCAATCAATGCACCAGTACCGTTAACTAGGTCAACGTTAGCAAAACCTTCAGTTTGAAGTCTTGTAAACTGTGCATTTGTGTTATTATCGGCAGAAGTTGCTCTGTCAACAAATGTGACATTCAATTTTTGTCCGATTCTTTCCCAAGCTGGCAATAAATCACCTTTTGTATAAGTTTTACCATTGAAAGACTCATAAGCAGCATCTTTTTGATAACTGATACTCATCAAGTTTCCACCTGAAGTGTAGTTAAGTGCTACATTTAAAGTAACTTGTGAATCATAATCAATAGTATCTGGATCTGAGACAACAGGGTCACTTTCTGTTGGTGTTTCAACAGGTGTGTCTACAGGATCAGTTGCATCGTCTGCACAAGCAGCGATTGTGAATAGCGCTAGTAAAACTAGCATAAAGCTGAAAAACTTTTTCATTTCTTTCTCCCTTTCTATTTTTATTCTTTAACCCCACCAACGTTAACACCTTTAGCAAAATACTTCTGCAAGTAAGGATATATAACGATGATTGGAATAATAGACAAGATAATAGCAGCATACGCAAGTGAAAATAGTGAATACGGATAATTAACAACAACATCAGTATCACGTGCTGCCTCAGTGATACCTCTTAATATAACTTGAAGCGGATGTTCATTACCTTGAACAAGACGCATATTCCAAAAATATCCATTCCAACGATTTAGAGCATAAAATAATGTAACCGTTGCTAGTGCTGACTTCGACATTGGAATGTAGATACTACCGAGTACTTGGAATTCGTTTGCCCCATCAACAATTGCTGCTTCTTCAATCTCTTTGGAGATACCATTGAAATAATTTCTTAATAACAAAATATTAAATGCCTGAACACCAAAACCGTAAATAATACCCCAACGGTTGTTGACTAATAGTTCTCTGTAGTTAATATAAGTAGGAATTAAACCTGCACTAAACCACATTGTAAATACGATTAAGAATGCGATTTGACGCTTGAATAATAAATTCGATTTTGCTAATGCATAAGCAGCAAAGATCGATAAGATAATACTAAATGCAGTACCATAAAATGTATAAAACAAAGTATTTGTATAAGAAATCCAAAAACTTTTCGCTCTTTCGCCATATAAAAGCGCACCAAAGGCATCAAATTGAAGCTCTACTGGCCATAAAACAACTCGACCTTGCTCTACTGCATCAATACCACTTAAAGCCATAGAAATACTATAGATAAAAGGATATAAAGTCGTTAAGGCAAATAAAGTTATTAAAACATATGCTAGTATTTTAAAGATTAACTCACTTTTATCTAGTCTTTTCATAGATGCCTCCTAAAATAACGAAGTGTCAGAGACACGACGGCTAATAAAATTAGCCCCAAGTACCAAAAACATTGCGATAAATGAGTTAAACACATCTGCTGCAGCTGCAAAATTCACACCAGCTGCAGAACCAGCACTCGCACCAATACCAATATTACCTAGCTTTAAAACATATGTGGAAATAACTTCTGCTGTTCGAAGCACTTCACTTCCTCGATTGGCTGTTAATAACATAACTTTTTCATATCCGACATTAAGCGTTTCACCGATTCTAAGAATCAACATAATCGTTAACGTTGGTGCCATTCCAGGTAATGTTACATATCTGATTTGAGCTAGTTTATTTGCACCATCAATTTTAGCTGCCTCATAATTGGTAGGACTAATCGCCATAATTGCTGCAAAGTATACAATGGATCCATAACCAGCTGATTCCCAAATATTCGATAAGATATAAATAGACCTAAAATATTCAGGTTTTGATAGCATAGGCGTACCTAACTCTATCCAACCCCATCTTACGAACATACCATTTAATAAGCCTGGTGCCATGGCTTGATTACCACCAGCAAGCATTAATCCTAAGATTGATGTAATAACAACCGTAGAGATGAATCTTGGTAAATATGAAATAATCTGAGTTGTTGCACGATAGGCTTCATTTTTCATTTCACTAAATAATAAAGCTAAGATAATTGGAATTGGAAATCCAAAGAACAATCCATAGGTGCTTAATGTAAATGTATTTCTAAATGCTTGCCAAAAAGCTGTTGCTTGTGGACCAAACATAATATATCTAAACGCATAAAAACCATAGAAATCTGCATTCCCTACGGTATCACTATAATTATCATAATTTTTAAACGCAATCATAATACCGCCAATTGGACGATATCTAAAGAAATAGAAAAATAAGATGACAGGAATAAGCATCACATAAATTGGCCAGTCTTTTTTGACTTGGTGCCAATAGCGATGAAATCTAGTGCGTTCCATTTCTTCGATAAGTTCTTCTCTTCTTATCTCTTCAATGGAAATTTGATTTTTAGTCATATTTTCTTTATTCATATATTACTTGTCCTCATCTTTTTCTAAAAGATACTGATGCATATTGACCATTAAATCTTTTTGATAAGCCATGATCATAATAAGTCCTAACCCTAATAATAAATTTAGAGAATGATTTAGCGCATGATTAAGCAATTCTAAACCAAATCCAAAGATTGCAAATAATATCCATTCTGCAAGAAATACCGTTAAATAAATACCTAAGTATAATAAGATGTTATACTTCATTTCAACACGCTTTTTGTTATAAGTTTTAGTCTTTAATATCGGTAAGATAAGTGCAAACATCATCAATGCTAAAATATGAGCTAACGTAATCAACCAACCGACATCTAAATAAAGACCATAAAGAATGAAATGAGCAAATACGACCGCCATATGACTAAAGAGTCCATATTTTCTCCAACGAATATAACAAAGAATAATGATTGGATATGATATTGCTAAATACAAACGAATACCAATTAATCCAAATAGAGCAAGCAATATATCAGTGATGATAGCAGCTGTTGTCAAAACAATTAAGTCCATTGTTCGAAATTTCTTTATTGTCAAACTAACAACTCCTTTATATAATATAGATAGACTTAAAAAGGAGCATACCCTATGATCAAGCTATCTTTAAACACAACTGATAATATCCAAGAAACCATTGATGGTTATCCTTTAAGCGAAACTTTGGAGGTTTATTTAGAACCTGGAGTTTATGTACAAAAACTTCGCATAAAGCATAATCATCTAAAATTATATGGTTCAAAATCAGGTAAAACTTTAATATGCTATAACGATTATAGCTATAAAATGCATGAAGACGGATTATTATATAATACGTTTCGTACTTCTACTGTTATGGTCTTAGGAGATTATGTTGAACTTAATTACCTAACCATTCAAAATACTTCTGGATCCGGATTAAAAATCGGTCAAGCGGTTGCTCTTTCTTTGTATGGCAATCATACAAGAGTGATAAACTGCAATTTGATGGGTCATCAAGATACTTTATTTTTAGGTCCACTACCTATTGACCTAACTGAACGTTATGAAGGTTTTCTTCTAGATGAACAGCGACATACCCATCATTTATTTCATTACTTTGAGACCTGCCATATCGAAGGTGATGTTGATTTTATCTTTGGTAGTGGAACAGCTTTATTTAATCAATCAACCATTGTTGCCTTAGCCAAAGGATATATAGCTGCACCATCAACTTATGAAACATCATTGTATGGGATGATTTTCAATCAATGTGAAATAGTCTCTATGACATCTGAAACTGTCTTTCTTGCAAGACCATGGAGAGACTACGGATCAACTGTATTTGTGAATTCGAAATTCACAGGAAACTTTGCAAAGGAACGCTATGATAATTGGGATAAGACACATTATAGATTTTATGAGTTTCCTTATATAGAATCCAAGTTTTCCCATGACTTGAAAACGGAGGGGATGGAGCAACTAAAACTTTATATATTGGATAATTTTAATTGCTCCATAAATGATTAAAAGTTAAAATAGTCTTTCGCATTTCTATAAGAAATATCCTCAACCATTTTACCTAATAATGTGTAATCTTCAGGAAAATAACCTAGCATTACTTGTTCACCAATAATGTTGCATAACAATCTTCTAAAGTACTCATGTCTTGGATAAGATAAGAAACTTCTTGAATCTGTTAACATGCCAACAAATCTAGATAACAATCCGTTATTTGCTAGTGCTTTAATTTGCTTTGTCATGCCATCAATGGTATCTAAGAACCACCAAGCTGAACCAAATTGTATCTTACCAGCAATGCCACCACCCTGGAAAGCTTGCATCAACGTAATCGCAACTTCAAAATCTCTTGGATTTAGAGTATATAAAATGGTTTTTGGCAGATCTCCGGTTGCATCTAGTGCATCCATCAATTGACTTAATGGTTTAGCAATAAGACCATCATTAATTGCATCAAAACCTGTATCTGGTCCTAAATTTTTAAGCATACGTTCTGATAAGTTTCTGAGTGCACCAATATGATATTGTTGGACCCAGTCTCTTTTTTTATATTCTTGACCTAAGAAAACGAGTAAATATCCTTTATACTTTCTAATTTCTCTAGGTGTTAAATCTTCGTGTTGCATTGCTTTTTCATAAATCATCGCAATCTCTTCATTGGTTGTTCTCTCATATGAAACAACATCAAGTGCATGATCAGATAATCTACATCCTTTTTCATGGAAAAATTCAATTCTTTCGGTGATTGCTTTTTTTAGTAAATTAATGTTAGATAATGTATAACCAACTACTTTACCTAATTTAATAATCCATTCTTGAAACCACGGTAATTCAATGTTAATTGCTTTATCCGGTCTAAAAGCTGGTAAAACCGTAGTTTTAAAGTTTTGATCTTCATTTAACTTATCGTGCCATTCCAACGAATCGATTGGGTCATCTGTTGTACATATCACATCAACATGACTCATTTCGATTAACTTTCTAGCAGTTAAACTCTCTAATTTTTGATTAACTTCTTTATAGATGTCTTCTGCTGTTTCAGGGCTTAATAGTGTATCAATTCCAAAAAAACGCTTTAACTCAAAATGTGTCCAATGATACAAAGGATTACCAACAAGCGTTGGAACAACTTCTGCCCATTTCATAAATTTATCAAATTCTGGTTTATTTCCAGTTATATAGTCTTCTGTAACACCATTTGCTCTCATTAATCTCCACTTATAGTGGTCTCCTGAAAGCCATGCATCGAATAAATTTCTGAATTTTTTATCTTCATAAATTTCTTTTGGATCTAAATGACAATGATAATCAATAATCGGCATTTTTTTAGCATGTTGGTGAAATAGTTTTTTAGCCACTTCATTATGTAATAAAAAATCTTCATGAATAAAAGTTTTCATCGGTCGTTCTCCTTGAGTACTTATTGAAATGATTAGATAAGCACATTACAATAAATCATCGAATTTCATTGTTCTGCTAATTTGATGACTCATTTATTATATTTGAGTTTAGAATCTTTAAAGAATATCTAACTCTAAACCGTCTTTATATACGGACACTGTTTATATCTAGATTTATTTTACCATGATGTGAAACCGTTGTCAATAGTTTTTTGACATACGCTTTCATAAATTTTGATGAGACAAATAATTTGATTTTCTTTCTTTTTATTCATAAAAAAAGTGAATCTATAAGATCCACTTTCTATACATATTATGTTCTTCTTCGTTTTCTAATAATTGAATATCCTGTTGTCGTGACGACAATGACGCCAATCAATACAATGGTTAAAATAGCAGCAAATCCTAATCCATCATCATCATAACCCTTGTTTGCTAGAATTTCTTGCCATTTTGTATCCATTTGAAGCTTTAAGCTTTCATTGTAGCGATAGACTTCATCGTTTACACTAATTCTTACGTTATAAGAATCACTATAGTCTTCAAACTCACCACCAACACCTAAAACTTCTTCAAACACATCTTTTCTAGGTGTAGAGTATCCTACATACTCTGTATTTTGTAGTGCAGCTTCATAAGACATCATAAAGTTAATAAATTGATATGCATAATCTTGATTTGCTTGAACAGGTATAACAAATGCATCTACCCAAATGTTTGTTCCTTCTTCAGGGACAAAGAATCCTAACGTATCATTTTCAGACATTAAATAATTTGCATCACCTGAATACGCAACAGCTAGATCATATCTTGCAGGATGTAGCATTGCTTCAAAGATATCATCTGTAATCACGTCAGTTTGTGCTGTCAAAGCTTCATTTAGCCATGCAACTGCTGCATCAAATTCTGCTGTTGTAGGATGGTTGATCGATCCTGCACCAATAGATTTTAAAGCAGGCATAAAGGCATCCCTTGAACTGTTATAAAAGGCAACTTTATAGTCAGTATTCTTTAAAACATCCCAACCTGTTAAATCATTTTCATCGACTATTTCAGTATTATATAAAACGCCTACATTGCCCCAAAAGTATGGAACCGCATATTCTAATAAATCAAAACCGTTTGCTCCACTTTCTAATGTATCCAATATTGAATCCAATCCATCAGCTAAATCAGTCTCAGGATCAAATGTTGTTATTTTTGTCCAATTGATGGGTATGATTAAACTTTCACTTGCCAATTGCTCAATCGCATAGTCGCTTGGAATTACTAAATCATATTGATTTCCACCTTTGATTTGAGTAATCGCAACTTCATTTGAATCAAACGCAATTTGTTTAACACGTATGCCAGTTTCTGCTTCAAATTGCTCAACTAATTCATCGTCAATATACTCTCCCCAGTTATATAACCTCAAAACTGGTCCTGTTTCACATGATACCAATAATAAGGTAAGTGTCAATAATAAGATCATTAAAAAACTTTTTTTCATTCTAATTCCTCCATCTTTTTCCCAGATTTGAAATAATCATAGGTTATTTTACCACCAATAATCAATAAAATTATGGTGGATAATGCATTAATAATAGGTTTGGGGCTTAAACGATTCGTATATAAGTAAATCGATATATTTTTATCCCCTGATGATCCAGCAACAAAGTATGAAATGATAAAATCATCAAATGACATGGTAAACGCAATAGCCGCACCAGCGATAATTGCTACTTTAATTTGAGGTAGGATAACCTTAATCAAAGCTTTAAATGGTGAAGCACCTAAGTCGTAGGCTGCATCTGCTATATTTGGATCTAAGCTTTTTACTTTTGGATACACTGTTATTAATACATAGGGTGTACTAAAAGCAATATGTGCGATTAACATCGTATTATAACTAGGAGCAATTTGTAGTGCACCAAATAATACAATTAAAGAGACTGCAGTAATGATTTCTGGACTAACAATTGGAATGTTATTGACACTCATCGTTAAATCTCTAATTATTTTTTTCGATTTCGTTAAAGCAATGGCTGCAAACGTTCCAAAGACAGTCGAAACCAATGTTGATACAATTGCAATCCATAATGTCATAAAGACAATACTTTCCCTTGGATTTCTATAATTAAATAGTTCACGGTCTGTAAATAGATCAACATATCGCTGCAGTGTAAAACCAGACCATCTTGTTAATGAGTTCGCTTCATTGAATGAGAAAACCGCAATAGAAATAATTGGTGCGTAAATAAATAGAAATACTAAAATAATAAAAATGATTTGCGTAGGGTTAATACGTTTCTTTTTCATTTTGATTAACCCCCTTATAGCGATCAAGTTTTTTAATATAATAAACAATACCAAGAATTACAATCGATAAAACAATCGCAACCGCTGATGCATAACTAATTCTTCCATTATTGATAATACTCTTTTCAATTAATGTCCCAATCATATAAATATTTTGACTAGGTGCTAAATATTGAGGAATAATAATTGTAGTTGCTGCTGGTAAGAATACCATAAGTATTCCTGCTAAAACGCCTGATAATGATAAAGGAATAACAACTTTAACAATGGTTTTAAATTTATTTGCTCCTAAATCAGCAGATGATTCTAAATAATTAGGATCTATCTTTGATAATACTGCGTAGATTGGTAAAACCATAAATGGTAAATAAACATATACAAGTCCTAACACAACACCTGGTACGGTATCAATTAAATAAGGGAAGAACATTCGCATAATTTGTTCTAACGCTCTAACTCTTAATAACATGTTGATCCACATTGGAGCATTAATTAATAAAAGCAATGCAATTTGAGTCCTTAATTTCATCTTTGTTAAAATATAAGCTAATGGATAACCAATCATTAATGTCACAACAGTTGTTGCTGCAGCAATCCAAAGCGATGCTGTCATTGCTCTAACAAATGCTGTTGCTCTTAAAAAATCAAGGTAATGATCAAATGTAAAACTAATTGGATAGATACCACTTCGATTATCAAATTGAAATGATGAGATAACGAGTAGAAAAATAGGAACAACAACCAATGATATTAAAACAAAATAATAGGGGATACTTAAGAAGAATTCTAGCTTCTTCTTAGGTTTATTTTTAACCCTTAATGCATTTGCTTGCATTACCATTTCTCCATAATATGCAAATCTTCAGGTCCAAACGTAATATCAATTTCTGAACCTTCATCTGCATAATCTGTTGTATGGATGGTGTAGATTCTATCCTTAGTTTTTACATCAATCTCATAATGTACACCTTTAAATGCAATACTATCTACAAGTCCGGTTAATAACCCATTTCCTTTTTCTACAATATCGATATCCTCTGGACGGATAACGATATCTACAGCCTCATTACGAGCAAAACCTTTATCAACACATGGATAATCCACATCATCAAAAGATACTAAATAATCATCTTTCATCGTCCCAGAAATAATATTCGATTCCCCAATGAACTTAGCAACAAACGTATTCGCTGGTTCATTATATATATCTTCAGGTGTTCCGATTTGATAGATTTCACCTTGATTCATAACAACGATTTTATCACTCATGGTTAAAGCTTCTTCTTGGTCATGCGTAACAAATAAGAAAGTAATCCCAGAGTTTCTTTGAATCTCTTTTAACTCATATTGCATTTCTTGTCTTAATTTTAAGTCAAGAGCAGCGAGTGGTTCATCTAAAAGTAAAACCTTAGGCTCGTTAATCAAAGCTCTTGCAATGGCAACTCTTTGCTGTTGACCACCTGATAATTTATGAACTGGTCTTGTTTCATATCCTTCAAGTCCAACCATCTTTAAATATTTACTGACTTTATCTTGAATTTCTTTTTCTTTAGTCTTTTTAGTAACGAATGTATTTTTGATTTCTTGAATTTGATTCTTAATTTTTTCTTGTTCATCGAGATTAGATAACGTTTTTAAAGATTTTTGAAGTTTTGAAATTTCCTTTTTTCGATCAGAGTTAGGATCTCTTAGTATTTTGATTTCTTCTTTAAGCATTTTCTTTAAGTTATGAATCTCCGATTTATCTTTTAATTTTCTAATCTTTTCTTGATAGTCATCTTGTAGTTGTCTGATTTGCATTAAAGTCGATAAAGGATCACTTTTAACTCTTAAGCCAAAAGCAACATTCTCGAACACATCTAAATGAGGGAATAATGCATAGCGTTGAAACACAGTATTTGTAGGTCTTTTATGAGCAGGAGTATCCAAAATGTTTTTGCCATCAAAAAGGACTTCTCCAGCGCTAGGTTCGACAAACCCACCAATAATTCTTAGTGTTGTTGTCTTACCACAACCAGATGGTCCTAATAGGGTTACAAACTCATTTTGTTCTATAGTTAAATCGATACCTCGTAAAACGACTTGACCATTAAATTCTTTTGTTATATCTTTTAATTCAATTAATGCTGCCATATGCTCACCTCAAGTTTACTTGTGTTAAACGCTAAGCGTTAAAAACATGTAGATGTTTATTATTTATAAACATTTCGTTAACCTTATCTAAACCATAACACATATATTATATAAGATATGAATTGTTTGTCAATGATAATAATATAAATATTAAAAGTTAAATCATGGCATAGCAATTTCGCCAAAAAATAGACCCCTCTATGTTATACTTAAATAAATGGAAGATATAAACTATTAAAAAGGAGCATTTATATGTTAACAGAAGCAATCAAACTGCAGAAAACAAAAAAATATATCATTCAAGGTTCTCTATTTTTTTTGACATTTCTCTTAATTTATACATTGGTTGACGGGCTCAATATGTCCTATATCAATATGATTTCTACATATGGATTATATTTAGTCATCATTAACATTGTTCTAAACTTCACAATGTCATTTTTAAGTGCATTATTAATGAACTTAAGTACTGCGATGGTTGAACTTAAAGGTAAAGAAGGTAAAGGTGCTAAATTTGGCTTCTTCTCCGTCTTCTTCGGTATCCTAACTTATGGTTGTACATCTTGTGTCATCGCATTTTTCGCAGCTGTTGGTATCGCATTTTCAGTCATTGCATTACCACTAGCAGGTCTACCTTATAAATTGTTTTCACTTATCTTAATCGTTATTGGATTGACATGGGTAATGCATGAGATTAAAAATGGGAAATGTACCATAAAAACAAACTCGCTTGACACAGACACTGAATCTGAATAAGATATAAGTGTAGGTGAGAGAGAGCGTGAGATCTTATGGAAAAGAAAAAGATCATAGAAATCGATAAAGAAGAGTTTAAAAAAAGATTTAAAGATATTGCAGAGCATGGGCCGTTTAACTACGATAAAAAGCGTAGACATGGTGGTATGCATATGAAAAAAGAAGTTAAGTTATTTACTGACAAAGCCGAAATGGTTGAATATGTCAATGGTCTTGAAGATATCGAAAATGTCGAAGTATTCAAGATTGAAAATGATTTATACAAAGTCTTAGTCATGCGAAGAAAACAACATGAAGATTGTTGCAAAGATCATGACGACGATTGTTGCCAAGATTCAGAAGAATAAATAAAATATATTCACCTACATTAGAGAACTTTCGGGTTCTCTTCTTTTTTTATTGACAACCTGTATTTTTTGGTGTACAATATCAATATGACAAGGTTGTCACATTGAGGTGAATCTATGCCAACACAAACATTTTTTAACTTACCAAAAGAAAAACAAGAACGTATAATGGATGCGACTCTAAATGAACTATCACTTCATGCTTATGAAAGCTTAAATCTTGCAAATATCATTAGAGAGTCTCAAATTCCAAGAGGTAGTTTTTACCAGTACTTTAAAGATAAAAACGACCTATTTGATTACTTCTTGACTTATGTTGCTATGAACAAGTTTAAATATTGGGGTGATTTATTTACATCTAACCAAGATTTACCATTTTTAGAGCGCTTCTATCAAATCTACATTAAAGGATTCTATTATGCAAAAGAGAACCCTAGATTAGTCAAAGCAGCAAAAAAAATGATGGATTCAGATTACTACAAGCAAAGTCCTCGAGTTAAAGAAGGTCTTAAGCAAGCTGTTACCATGTATGCAGGTTTTATCGAATGCGATCAAAAACTTGGTCGAATCAGGAAGGACATTGAACCAAGATTGCTCGCTAATTTTATTTTAGAGTTTATGAATAAAGTTACGCTAGATGAGTATTTAAAAGACGATATTCATCTAGAAAATATAGAAGATATTGTCAATCAACTCATTGACATTCTCAAGAAAGGAATCGAATAACATGTTTAAAGTAGAAAACTTACATTTTACGTATCCAAAAAATAAAGATGAAACCATAAAAGGTATATCTTTTGAAATCTCTAAAGGTGAGATTTTTGGATTTTTAGGGCCAAGCGGAGCTGGCAAGAGTACAACACAAAAGATTTTAATAAAGCTTTTAGATCAATACAAAGGTGCAATTTATTATAACAATCAAAATATTGCTGAAATCAATGATTCCTTTTTTGAAAGTATTGGAGTTAGCTTTGAAATGCCAATCCATTTCTCAAAAATGACAGCAATGGAAAACATCAACTTCTTCTTAAAACTGTATAAGAAAAATAATGATATAGAAAAATTAATGAAGCGTGTAGGTTTATGGGAAGATAAAGATAAGATGGTCTCAGAGTATTCAAAAGGTATGAAAATCAGACTTAACTTTGTTAGAGCGATGCTCAACTCTCCTGAAATGTTATTTTTAGATGAACCAACAAATGGTCTTGATCCAACAAACGCTATGATTTTAAAAGATATGATTAAAGAATTTAAAAAAGATGGTGGAACTGTATTTATCACAAGTCATATTATGTCTGATATCGATCAATTATGTGATCGTGTAGCTTTTGTTGTCGACGGTCAAATCAAAGAAATGGATACACCAAGAAACTTAAAACTTAAGTATGGAAAAAGAACCATGAAACTTGAATATAAAGAAAATGGAAAGACAGTTATTGAAGAATTCCCTATGGACGGTATTGGTCAAAACCAAACATTTTTAAACTTACTTCAAACCAAAGATATCGAAACCCTTCATAGTGGAGAAACAACTCTAGAAGATATATTCATCCATGTAACTGGTGTAGGATTGAACCATGAGTAGATTTTTAATATTGGTTAAAGGAGAATTGCAAAGATTAAACAAATACAATGTAACAACGATTAGTTTTGTTGTAGCTTTGTTATGGTTTCTTCTTCTATACTTTATCGATGATATGGATATACTAGCAGCCATGTTACCCTTTGTTATTATCGTTGATGCAACCATGATGTCAATCATCTTTATTGGAGCAGTGATGTTTTTTGAAAAAACAGAATCAACATTTTCAACCATGCTTGTTACACCTGTTACCAATCAAGAACTCATCCTATCAAAAGCGGTAGCGAACACAATCCATAACCTATTATCATCACTTTTAATCATCTTAGTCTTTCATCTTGTTAAAGGTGTTGAGGTCAATTGGATCTTTATTATTATTGCTCTAATCGTATCGATTTTCTTTCATAGTTTATTAGGCTTTGTGTTCTCATTTTATTCTAAAGATTTCACATCTATGCTTGTTGGTGTAATGATGTATACATTTGTATTTTTAATACCTTCAGCATTAAATTTCTTTGGTTTGGTTTTCAAAGGTGAAGTCTGGGAACATATATTACTGATCGCACCTACACAATCAGCAACCAAACTGATTGAATTAGGATTTGGTGCAGATATTGCAGTAAAATCAATCATCGCATTCGTTTTATTGTTTGGTGGAAGTATATTAGGGTACAAATACTTTATTCTACCAAAATTTAAAGCTTATGCTGTTAAGCAAAGTGGGGTGTAATGATGTTTAATCGAGTATTTATTCACGAATTAAAAAGCATGACGAGAGATAAAATGTATACATTCTTACTTGTTTATCCAATCATTATGGCAGTTATCGCCTATTTTCTAGTTCCTTATTTAAGAGATTTAGATAGTCAAATTGCTGCAGATATCGTTGTTTTAATCTTTGTTTTAATGAATAGCTTTATGTTTGGTGCGATTACTGGATTTACATTACTAGATGATCAAGATGATAAAGTCTTATTATCCTTAAGAATTACACCAATTAACGTCAAATACTATGTAGCAATCAAACTATCCATTAGTTATGTGCTAGGCGTCCTAGCAACAATGCTATTAATTTTGGTAACTGGGTTTTTAAATTCGATATCTTTAATAGACTTCCTATTCATTATCCTTTTAGCACCGATGCAAGGCCCTATTATTGCTTTGTTTATTAATTCGTTTGCTACGAACAAAGTTGAAGGTTTTGTTTTTATGAAGTTATCCGGGATTATCTTATTAGTACCTATTGCAGCTTTATTCCTAACGAACTGGACTGAATTACTTTTAGGTATAATTCCTGGTTTTTGGACAGCAAGAATTGTGTCGATGCAGTTATTACCAATTGAGTTTTTCTTTTCTGCATCATGGATTTATTTTGTTATTGGATGTATCGTCAATATCGTCATTGGATTATTGTTTTTCAAGCTCTATACAAAAAGAGTTAATATATAGGAGGAGATCATGGAAATATTAGGTATAATTTTAATTATTTATGGAGCATTCATGTTAGCAGGTTTATTGTTTCAGTTCCCATTTTTCTACAACAACGCAAAATCTAAAATGTTTATTAAAATGATGGGAAAGACAGGTTTTAATATTTTGATTCTTGTCTTCGGTATAGCAGCACTTGTCGGTGGCATCTTAATTTTAGGCTAAGTAAGACAAAAAAAGGACCAAAACGGTCCTTTTTTCATAACTTTTTTTGTTAATTATCTTGTGGTTCATAATCAATGATTTCTTGATAGCCCCATGCTTCATCATATGCTTGTTCAATGATGGTAATCGTAACATAATACTTACGGGGAAGAACTGAGTCTTCTAAGAAAAATTGACTGCCATCAATCGATACTTGTTGAACTTGGACACTAAATGTATAACCAACAGGTAAGTCAACATAGATTAAGTAAACTCCGTATGCGGTGGTTTGGAACTGGTTATTGATATAACTATCTGTTGTTGCATCATAATATGATAAAGCATTCATAGATAAAATCATATCGTTGATTGTACAAGGTGTTTCTTCATCTAGAACACGACATACATTGATCTTAACAAATATTTTATCAAAAATCTCATCAGTATCATTAATCACTGTCAAATTAAATCTAATATTATTCGTAACATCTTGAACCGCTACAAAATAATCCGTATAATTTGTAGGATTGTCATCATAATCATGTGCATAGACACGATATTGAATGTACTTAATCACACCATCTGTTCCTTCAAAATCTGTTGTTAATAAGATACTTTGATACTCATAACCTATATTTTCTTGATCAACAACACGTCGGATGATTGCTCCATCAGGTAAGATAAAGTTTGGTGTATAAGCAGTTAATGAAGTTCTTTGCACTTGACCAATAATCCAATAATCAGGTAAGTTTGCATATTCACCATAGAAAATACCAGTTGTTGGCAAGACAGACATTTTTCTTGTTTCTGGATGTTGTAAGTAATTGATATACATTGGTTCATTAATAACTTCAGTATCAACAATCGTATTAAAGCCAGAAAATACTGTATCAGATACAAACGTAATATTTAAAAGCATACTCTCATTATTCTTTAACTTGTGTGCAGATATTGTATCAAATACATATACCCAAGTAAAAGACTGACCCCAAAGATTAATCGTATATTCATATTCAGCATGTGTTTGATAATATCCAATAGGTGTGTTTTTATTAAAATCCACTTGATAACCAATACCAGAAATTAATGACATGAAATAATGTTGATTTTCAATTGCTTGATCAACTCCATTTTCTGGCGTAAATGTAGCATATATATTGAGAACCTCATCATGTGGAAAATAAATACGATCTGTATCTAGCTCAACACGTATGGTTGGTGATTCATTATAACCAATCATTAAATCTCCATAAGGTTTTTCAATTTCACCACCATTTTGATAAACAAATTCTGGTGTCGTTGATATTTCATTTTCTTCTAAAACATGGGTATATGTAAATGGCGTACCATCTTCTGCTTCAATATCATATGTGATTGTATAGCGATAACGATAACTATCTATCATGGTAATTGATAAATCAACAGAAATCAATGTAGCAAAAGGAGATATCGTCATATTTTCTAAATAATCAGGCAACAACCCATTTGTCAAATCTTCTTCATATATGTTTGTTAGTGATTCTAGATTTGTAAAATTGACAATATGAGTACTTTCATCTGATGTTAGGTAATGAATCCCAAATGGTATATTTGAGAAAATATTTCCATTTTGAGGAACGACAACTTTTCCTTGATAGGTAATATCCAGCAAGAATCCATTAGAACTTTCAATTTTACTAAAGTGAATCATCGCGACTTCACCAGTAACAAGCTCAAGCTCAAGTCGATAAGCACCACTTGGTAGTTTATCAGTAACCTCAAAATCAATTACAGTTACCCCTATCCCCCAAACACCTGTTAAGTTATTAAATTGGTTCTCATTAACAACAACACCACTTAATAGGATATAAAGTGATCTGTCAATCATTTCATCAGTTACATCATGATATAAATTGATTAATGGTAAAACATTGTATTCATTAGATGCATTTAAAATACTGTAAGAGAAACTTAGTACACCTAAATCTCCATCTTTTTCATAATGGATATCTTGTGTGGCAATGACGTCTCTAAAATCACTATATGATGGCATTGCATTGATACCATTAACAGATAATGTATTTAAGCTATCTAAATATTGATCAGCAGTTCTAATAATTCGAATTTGATAATCTCTATAAGTATTAGGGTTCATACCATCGTATTGATCAGAAAAAACTCTTACTGATCCATAATGATATTCTAATTTGTCAATCAACTCACCAGTGGTCGCATCATTTAGACTATCATATATACCATAGGATAACGGAATGGTTGTAGAAGTTAAGATAGGAGATCCGTTTTCATAGAAGGTTGCTCCATTAGCTAGCATGTAAGTATCTGGTGCTAAATTAGCTTGGAAATAAACACCAGCATCATCAAAAACTGTATTAATGCTTTGTTCTGATTCAACATAAGTAACAAGTTCTTTACTTGGACCTACATATTCATAAGTTCCATTAATGTAATAGGGTAATGTTTGTGTTCCTGGGTTAGAATGCGTGACAAAACGATATGCTCCATATCCTGGATCTGCAGGTGTTGCAGTACTTCTTGTATATCCTGTAGCAATATAACGATAGTTGCCTTGATTACCTGTCCAGCTATAAATATGATCAACATGTTTATGAACATAATTTAACCCTGGAATATTTGAAAGTACAGGTGATCTTGAATAAACAGGCACTAATATTTCATTGGATCTATTGTATTCTATTTCGTATTGAATAGAACTGAAAGTAACATGATGTGTACCAACAGTATCATATGGACCAATCGCTACGTAATCATCGCCAACTTTTTTATAATCTCCAACCCATTTATAAACCCAGTCACCTAAATTAGCATCATAGTAATCTGGAACTTTACGTCCAACACCTTCTGATGCTTCTACGAAACTTGTTGTCATAACTTGACTAGATGTAATGTGATTGATGATTGATGCATTACTTGGCAAATAATAAGTAATCATGCCACGATCTTCATCAATGATTGGTTTCTTCAACGTTAATCCATTTTGAATTGGATTGCCATTTGAATCAACTTGCATAATTTCTAAATCATAAATTGTCGTTGCATAAGTCATTTCTAATTGGCTCATACCAATCGTTAGTTTATAGATAATACTATTAGAATCTTCTTTAACTCCAAGCCATGTTGTATCAGGATCCTCATTTAAATGATGTGGATTAAGCGTTTCTAAATCAAGATGATCTGGAATAAATATCCCATTATTAATCCCTTCACTACTGGACAAAACATAGAGTCCCATATATGTATTTGATGTGTTTTCTTCTAGTCGGTCGACTAAATCACTATTAGCTTTATCTAAAGGCATATAAGCAAAATAGTTTTTTAAATATTGATCAGGACCAGATGTTCTTACTGGTAATCTTCTAAAGATAAATAGTGGATTGAAAACACCTGCTGTTGTTTCATCCATCTGATACTTTGGTATTGGCATCCCGTAAATAGCAACTTTAGGATGCTCTCCTAGTTCTTTAGGTGTGAATGGTGCAATCGATTGATCATTTAAATTGGTTGTTGATAGTTTTTCTACAATCGCAGTTAGTAAAGTGTTACCTTGACCTCTAGGATCCCCACCAGCGAGATTTGGATCCATCGTTGTTGCTGGTGCATTACCTAGCATGTTTGCGATTGAATCAAAGTTATGATTAAACCCAAAGTTAATTAAATCAAGTGGGTATAAAGCATAAGATGAATTTGATAAGAATTCCCAAGTTGTTGTTCCAGTATGGAATTTACCAATAAATGATGAAAATGCATTGAATGAAGTTCTTGTTGGAATACTCATCATATTGATGGTGTAATCTGAAACATATCCAGTTATTTGTCTAGTTTTCCCGTAATTCATATTATTAGCAATATAGACTTGATTAGATTGGATTGTTCCAAATCTATTTAAATAGACAAATCCAAAGATACCCGCAGCTAAATATTTAGAATACGCATTACCGTAGTTGATGGTATTCATAATGGTTAAAAGACCTGAGGCAAATATACCTGAGGCTTTTGATCTTGTTTCACTTGTTATGGCATATGCTGATTCATCGTTACCACTAAAGGCATAAATGTCGCCATAGTTAATGCTAAATAGGATCTTAGCGTATTTACTGAGTGTGCCACTACTTACAACAGATAAGTTCGCATTTAAATCATTTCTTACAACAATACCTGAAGCATGTGCAAAACCGTTAGTTGTTAAAGATAGCGCTTCTACTCTACCGTAGTTTGCAGAGTCTTTGACTTGGGCATATTGACCTGCAAGTAGGTATGATATACCAGCAGATGCGACTTCACCATTCGTTAATGCGATATCATTATGATTGATGATATTCCCCAAATTGATTGCTGTTGTTAATAATGATTCATTAATCATCACGATTCCTGATGCTCTTGTTGAACCATTAAATGATCCATCAATGAGAATGTTCCCATGGTTTAATACGTTATCTATTGAACCATGAATGCCTGTAATATTCTCAATAGACATATGATTAATATCGTGCTCTGAAAAATAGTTTGTGTTTTTGTTAGCGTGTGTAACACCAGATGCAAACACATTAAAGTTAATGATTGTTGCTTGATTTTGAATGATAGAGATATGACCGCCATTGAAACCATTGTTTGCTGTTTTATTTTGGCTAACTTCTTCAAATAGCCCATAGACATATAGATTACCTGATGCAAATGTCGTATTATGATTGAATTCGATATTGATATCTCCTTCATTACGTAAGTGTTCATAATCCATATTTGAGCCTAAGATGTTACCTGATATTTTTACAGTTTGATCTGTAATCACATTTTCTGTAACCACATTAATTAAACCAGTATTATAGGCTTGTGTAACTGAAGAATTTGTCGTATTTTCTATAGATAGAACACCAGCATATTGATTGACTAAACTCATGTCAATTCCGACATTTCTATCATTAAATAAGCCATAAAAAGCTGCATCAACTTGATCAGCTATAACAACTCCAGCCATTCGTATATTAAACTGTCCTAATTCACTTTGATTAAAATTGTTACCACTTGGTAACACCATTCTTAAGCGTCCATTATTGGTAATGCTAACAAATTCATATCTAGATTCAAGTTCTTTATTAGAACCATCAACAAAGCCAAATCCAGCTAAAGTCAGTGTTAAAGGATTATTTACAATCACATCAACATTACCTTCATTGTAGATTTGCTTAATCGCACCTAATTGATTCGAACTAAGACCAATAATACCACCTGCATATAAAGTATGAAGATATCCCATTTCATCATGTGATAAAACCAATCCTTCATTGATGACTTTTAACATAGAGTCGATTTGACCAAAACCGATGATGCCTCCAATATAAGTTACTGATGTGTTCATATTTAAGTAACCTAAACCAGTTATGTCTAACGCATTATAACCATACTCAACCGTTAAGCCATTTGATCGTCCTACAAAACCTCCGGTTGCACTTCCACTACTTTTCGCATGATAGGACTGCAAATCGTGAACTAATGTTCCATTGGTTGATGCATAATCAATCAAGCCACTACCTTCACCAACGAGACCACCGACATAAAGTTTTGTCATATCTGATGGTGATTGGACCACATGAATGTTTCCATGAACGTGTACATTATGAATCATTCCAGAATTCATTTGTCCAGCTATTGAACCAACTAGAATTTTCGCTTTATGTGTATAGTTGTTAATACCACTCGTTTCGATTGAGTAATTTACAAAGTTAATATTTTCAACCGTTCCAAAGAAAGACGAGAATAGAGCATAACTTGCAAAGTTACCAACTTCTGATGCAATTGTGATTCTTAAATTAAGAATCGTATGGTAATTAATATCTCCACCTTGACTTGAATTTCTTTCATAAAGTCTTGTAGATTCACTAGAAACTGAACCTGACAATGTTCCAGTAAAGGCAACTCTTGCTGCTTGATAAGCGGTTGCTGAAACCTGATTCATGTCAATATCATGTGTGATTTGATAATGACTATCTCTAAAATACCCTGAAGTATTCAAAAGCTTATTCATGTAAACAAAGTCAACTGCATTTGTTATATACATTTTGGTTTCATTAACTTTTAAGCCTTGTAAGATTGGATATGTATCATTTAAAGTTAGTAACGCATGACCGTTTGATCCATTTGCCAGTCCATGATATGAATCATTGAAGAACCAATCTTCAGAAAAATAAGTATGATTTTGAAAGGCTTCAGTTGTTAAACCGATACCAATTGTTGTTATCGTATCAACACCTACTAATATAGATTCATCATAATATACATGATTCATTGTTCCTAGATTTAAGTAAGACACTACGTGCGTAGAAATGTTGTCGACGACTGCTGAAGATTTAATATGTGGCGATGCGATATAACTATATCTAAAAGTACCTTGATTAATGGAGACTAATCCTGAGATATTAAATGCCCCTTCGACATTCAATCCAGCTGTTGTTCCTCTTTCATCGATCACATAAACATTTTCAATTAAACCGAAATTTTCTCCAGCAACGATGGAAACGTGATCCATAATTCCCCATTCAATAGGCTGGATAATAATTGGATTGATAAGTCCTAGATTTTTTACAACACCTGTTGAACTTACTCTTGAAAACATAGCAAAAAATCTTAACCCAGGATAATTATTATTATAGTCATCCTCGCTTAAAATTGATTGGAAAAATAGATTGGTAATTTCATAACCTTGTCCATCAAAAGTTCCTGTAAATGGTTCTAAGAAACCAACAGGTATATATCGATAACTAATGTTTTGTTGAACAATTTCATAGTAATCGATATGTCCACCGAGCACATAATTTAATGATAAATATGCTGTCTTATGAGGACCTCTACTGAGTTCAGAAAACATATATAGATCATAAGCAGATTCAATAACATATTTCTTATTAACATCAATTGAACTAATGGATTCAATAATATCACCAAATGGTACATATTGACTTTCAAAATTTACATCCGATTGAGGAACAAATCCTAAATCATGACCCTTCCAAGAACTTGATTCTTGATAATCAATACCTTTAATGCCATGAAATCCTAATAGGTTAACTAAAAACAAAAAAGCGACAGCAATAAAAAGACTTAAAATCATTTTCTTTAACATGATTCTTTTCATTCTGTCACCTCATTTCTTTTAATTAATTATTATCCGAAGAAGTTTGGTTCAATACCCCATTTTTCTGCGAATCTATTGGCTTGAACGACATCGACAATCATGTCAATGTAGACAAAACTCATTTCATGGAAAACCTCATTAGATCGTGTTGGATAACGATCACCACTATTAATAAAATGAACTACTGTTGTTTTATTCTTAGGAATAATTTGATTGATATATGTATAACCTTGTAAATCATATAAAGCATTGAGTGATGGGTCAACTTTGAGTAATGAAAATGGATAATAACCACTACCTTTTGGCGTATGATATACATTTTCAATAACTGGAGCAATCGGATACTCAGGATTTTGGTCTAAGTATATTCTTGTAAGCTCCCATTCATCTTTTAGCTTGATTCTAACTCTTGCTGCTACTTCTGGAGTTATAGCGATATCAATTTTTAATTTTCCAATATAGTTTTCACTTTCAGGATCATACGCATTAACGATAATGATCTTCTTATCAGCATCATAAAAGGGACTTTCTATGTTGATAACTTCATCATTAAATGATGCAAAAATTTCAACCGTAAACTCACCTGTAACAACGATAATGCCATGATCTTGTTTCTTAATAAAGTAAGCATAAACAACAAGTAATGAACTTGATAGCAAGAGGATAATCACGAGTGATAATGTCATTAATCTAGTTTTTAGTCGAAATGTCATTATACCACCTCGCCTTTAGAGTTGATGGTATCAATGAAAATACTAAAACTATATATCATATCCAAATATGACTCTGGATCGGTTAACTCGTCATAATCTCCCCAAAATATGATTTGGAATGTTAGTACGTCGGATGCACCAATAACAGTGTTATAAATATCATCTAGAACTAAAGTATTATGGTCCATGATAGCAAGTAATTGCTCTTCTTTCGTAGCATAACTAGATATAACTGAAAGAATCATGGATTGATAATTTGTACTGATATTTTCAGTTCCGCCAATATTAACACCATCTAAAACTAGAAAGTAAAGTAAACCATCAATAGTTCCTTCTTCGGTTAAAACAATTTTGTTTCTAGTTAAAACTGAGCGATCAGAATTTTGAATCGTAATCGTCAATGTGGATGCCATTAAATCAAAATGACCTGTTGTATCGTCTATCAAATCTTTTTGGTAGTCGATAAAGGCTAAATCTTCAAGCAAAATATTGTCAACCAACAATTGATCATTGGCAGCAGCTGTAATCGATATTTCTCCTGCTTCAAAAGTAGCAAGTGATTTTTTTTCTACATAAGTAAACCATGCATAAGTCACAGTTGCAATAGATGCTATTAGCAATGTAATGGTTATGATGGATATCAAATATTTTCTCATCGACTTGCCTCCTTTCGACGGTTTATAAAAATACAAAAAGCCAGCCGTATCTAAATAAATAGATGCAACTGGCTACCGTTTATAGGCCCTATAGCTTTGCGTCACTAGGTTTCCCTAGTTTTGCCCTTTTTTATGTGATATATATAATATATATATATATCTTTGATTTAATTATACTTCAAAAAGCTAATTATTTCAATAGTTATGACTCGCTTTTGTCCTTATTTTTAGCTTTTTCTTCTTCCATGATTTGATCTTTTATTTTTTGTCTTTCTTTTTCTCGAAGTGACTCTAAATCTTGTTGATGTTGCTGCTCTAATTCTGCCTTTTTCTCTTTACTAATTGTCCTAATGATATGAGTTCCTTCTGTAACGAGTAACACAATTAAAACAACACTGAGTAATCCAAAAATAAGATTTCTTGAATTTACTGCAATACTTGCAATCGGTTTCAAGAAAGTTATTTTTGAATAATAGATACCTTGGAAATTTTCTTCGGTTACAGGTTCAGAATCTGCAAATTCATTATTGTCACCTTGAGTCTGATATCCTCCATCAGGATGCAAACCAATGACTCTATGGATAACAAGTATTTCTACACCACTTACCTCACTTTGAAAAACAACCACATTACCAATTTCGATTTCATCAAAACTTGCAGATCGAACAATAGCTATATCATAACGATCCAATGAGTCATCTTGATCACCAATCATTGAATCTGTTGGGATGATTGAAAAGGTATATCCAAAAATATATAAGGGTTCATTGTTTCTCATAGCTCTAGAACCTATAAGCATAATTGCGATGGAAAAGATAAAGATTAAGATGGCAATAGTTGTAAAAGTATAAGCAATTATCTTTTTCATGTGTGACTCCTTTAAGAATAAATGTTCATAAATATAAAGTTGATAATAAATAGTTGATTCATAAAAATATTGCTGTTTTCATGTGATACACCATCAATTGTTTGACCATAAATTTCAGGATCAAAATATATATCAAAGAAAACGATAAGAATAGAGTTGCTTGTATTTTCAACACCCATAGGAACATTGGCAATAAGCGGATAAATACCATCATGGTCGTATTGAAAATGTTGAGCATAATAGACAACTGGATCATGGTCTTTATAATCACTAGATTCTACATTGTTATTAATATATGTTAGTTTAGTGACTTCATAAAAGAATGCTCTTTGAATTTTATTTTGAGGGATATCAAACCCTGCTGAAACTAAACCACTTAAATCAAGTTTTAACATTCCACCAGCTGCACCAACGCTTACTATACGAATTGCGAAAGAAAATCTTTCACCAGGAGCAACATACCCATCAATCAAATGTGAATACGTTGGATTAGGAATATATTCATAACATAAATCTTGACCTATGGAACACACATTATCAGTTAAAGTAGGGTTTAAACTACCTGTATGCGTTTCATCTTTATAAACATAAAACTGATACTCTGCTTCAACACCTGCAATTTGTGCTACTAAATCTGCTTTTGATATGTTTGTCAATGTAAACCAAGCATAGATCACTGATGTTAATATGGCTAATGAAAGGATAAAATATACGACTGAAATCATAATCAAACGATTAAGTGATTGATATTTTTTGTTTGACATGAAATCACCACCTATATCCTTTTATTTGCTTAATTTAACCTTTTCTTTCTTGATTTTATCATCCATTTGCTTTTTAATTTTTGTCTTTTCTTTTCTAATACGAGTTTTGGAAGCTTTTTCTAATTTCTTTTGTTCATTCTTTAGGTTGCGCTTTTCATCTTGTTTCTCTTTTCTTGCCTGAGAAACAACTTTTTGTTTTTGAATACGTTGTTTTTCTTTAAGCTTCTTCATTTCTTGCTCATATTTTTCTCTAACTTTTTTCTTTTCAACTTCAATTAAAGCTAATTCTTCTTCTTTGATTCGTTTGGTCTCAAGTCTTAATTTTTCTTGAGCCGCTCGATGTTCTTCTGTCAAGATTTCTTTTTGAGCACTTACGAATTCAAGATACTCAGTAAGAATCTTTTGATTTCTGTCTAAATTTTTTCTTTCAAGTTTTATTTTTTCTTCAATCGCTTGTTTCTTAGATTCTTTAATTGATTTCTTCTTTAACTCTTTAGCGATTTGTTTATCATAATACTCAATTTCTTTAAGCATTCGTTTTTCTAATCTAATGGCATTATTATAATCAACTTCTTTAACTTCTCGAATGATTTTGGCAACCCTTGCTTTATCTTTTGCTTTTAAGTGTTCAGTCTCAAGATCTGTCTTAACCATTCTTTGGAAAAACATATCTTCATCATTATCTTCATCATTAAATTCAAAATAGTCTTCAAACAATGCATTGGTAATTGCTAATGTATCTCGAATAGCTTTTCTTAGTCCAATTTCATATGTCGAAGATTCATCAACGTTTTGATTTAATTTTTCTTTGAATAATTCTTTGTTTTGATCTAGGAAGTATTGATTCATTAGGTTATCTTCAACAACCAATGGATCAGGATTTTTTATAATATCTTTTAAACTCTTTTTGGCGATTTTTGGACTTTTTCTTTGATATTCCATTACATCTAAATATTGATAATGGTCTTCTAATGCTTTTTGATTTCCATAAACTGTTGTAAATGTCGTTAATGCTGTTTGATATATATTTTTTAAATAGTACTTATCAAATGTTAAATTTTGTTCTTTTACATCAATATCAAAACTTAGAGTGTTATATTTATCTAAAAATAACCATAAGTTGTAGCAGTTATTGTAATCAATATTTTTTAAAATAATTGATGTCTTCATAATAGGTGGTGTAATTGGCTTAGCATTTTTAATTTCTTCCATAAACGGAGAAACTCTAATACCATTAACTTTCTTTAATAAATTTTGAATCCGATTTAACACATCGTGATTATATTTATTAACAGTTTCATCACCTAAATCTTCTCTTATTTTTAAATCAATATCCATTTGTATTTCTGTATCACGAATATTGAATTTTGAATTCAAGTTAAATAGCTTATCTTGAAATGAATCCACATTTTCTTTTACGAGTTTATATCGTCTGTTAACAAAATCAAATAGACGTTCAACTAACGTTTTAATAAAGCGATTTTCGTAAATTGCATATTCAATTTCAGCTTGAGTTGTTAAGATCTTTTTAGGGACCACTTGATGATTTCTAATTTCTTTAATCAAATGCGTATTAGCAGCTAAATGACGAATAGAATCACTATTGGTCTTTTTTGCTTTTTCGATTGCTGTAACTTCTTGAAGATACTTCAACCCTGATTTTGGATCTTTTGTTATTTTATCTAAACTTGGAAAATAGGACTCAATCGTCCCTATCCAATCTTCATGAAAAGTTTTGGTTTCAGATATACTTTTTTGAGATAAACTGTTTTCCCCTGATAAAAATGCCTGATAAAAATGATTGGGAAATTCTTCTTCTTTTTCTAGCTCATAAAATGCATCTGTTAGCTGTTCATGAAATTTTCTAAGATCGCTAATTTTTTTCATAGTTCCTCCTAACAAGAATTAGAATTGTTTTTTGATGTTTGCTAAATAAGTTTGACATTCAACAAATGTGTTTTTACCGAACAAACGATCAAGTAGATTTGACAATTCATTGATTTCATCTTGCAAGAATGGAAGGTTTAAGCTTTCGAACTTTCTAAAAATTTTACGTGCTACCATGTAATCCAGTGCTTCATATTCTGAACCACCACATGAAACAAAGACAGGTACAAATGCACGAATTTGCTTCATAATACGGTTACCAAACGTTACTTTTAAGTTCTTGGTAATAAAAGCATCTAATTTTTCTAGATTTTCGACCGCTTTAATGGTCATCGGATGATCTTTATAAGCTTGTCTAAATAGTTCAGACATATAATCATAACTGAAAGTAACGCCTTCTGTTTCAGGTGCATCGATATATGCAGCCTTTGCATTAATTTCAATTGGTGTCGCACGGTCATAGACTTTGTCTGTAATCGTAAACGTTGAATCATCCTTATTTGCAGTCCCAATAAACCAAACATTCTGCGGTAATAACATTTTACCATTTTTTAGGTTCTTTGGGTCACCAGGTTGCATATCTGGAACAATATCAATTAACCATGCATCACTATCTGGCATTTCAAGTAAGGATAATAATTCAGCAAAGTAGTATTCTACACGTGCTAAGTTCATTTCATCTAGGACAATAATACATATATCATCTCTATAAGTTGTTTCATAAATTGCTTTTAAGAAGTCTGTTTCATTGAATTTCTTTGTAAATTCATTTAAATAACCAATCATTTCAGCACGATCTCTCCATGATGGTTGAACAGCAATAATGTCTGAGTCGTTACCAAAAAATTTACCCATCGCGTAAGGAAGAGAAGTCTTTCCGGTACCAGAGATACCTTCTAAAATCATTGTTTTTGATGCTGCCATACCAGCAAAGAATGCTGATATAATTTTACGATCATAAAATAAACCTAGTTTTGAAGCTGAGAAATTAATAAATCTTTTCACTAAGTCGTTTAAGTTGATCATGTCTTCATCTCTCATATGGATCGATGTGACCATGTTTTCGTATTCTTTATCAACTTGAATTAACTTAACAAATCTTGATGGACCTGAAGGTTCATCACCTTTACCATCTTCGCCTAGGATACGTTCTTCATCTTCAGGTGAAATACCTAAATTTGAGACCTTTAATGCTAAAATCTTGTTTTTTTCATCAATTAATTCGACAGTTTTTTGATTTAAGAATGATATTTCTTCGAGTAATTCGTCTTTTTCGATTTCAATGACTGAAAACTTAATATATCTTCTGATTAATTGATATAGTTTGAGAGTCAAAAATACAATAAAAGCCATGTTGATAATAAGAACGAGAAAAGCCATTACCCAATCGAGTAATGAGAAATTTGAACTTGCTAAGATGAAATTTCTAAAAAAATCTGCGACTCCACTAAAAAATAAATCGGAAAATGCCTCAAAAATTCTTCTGAAAAATTCACCGATATTTGCAAAGAATTCTCTAATGAAGTTAATATAGTAACGAGCAAATTCTACCATACGTTCTCCTATAATTCATTACGTGATTTGATTATACTTGTGTTCCCTGTTCTTTTTTCATTTCAGCTAATATTTGCTGACGAATCTTCTCTTTTTCAGATGTATATTGATCCTCAAGTTTCGCATGGTTAAGTGCCATGATGTTCCTAATAAGTACAACACCTTCAAAAATTAAGATCATAACAACAGGTAATATGATAAATAATGCAAATCCTGACGGTGTTTGCAAATAATCAAGTGCGGTACCTAAACCTGAAACAGATGAACGATAAACAGCCAGTGCTTGGTTACTATGAAGTAAACCATCATCACCAGATGTATTATCACCTTTTGTTAAGTAATAAAGTTGATCTTCAATTTGAACAACCTCAATAATTCTATGGGTGTTAAACGCTCTAATATTGGTATCAAAATATGTAACGATATCTCCGACTTGAAGTTCTTTTCTTGTTTGATCGTTAAGCATGTTTACAAAAACCATGTCACCTTTAAAGAATGAATCTTTTAAGTCACCTTCCATGGAATCTGATTGAACAGATAGAAAACCAGCACCAAATATATTGGCAATGTTATCTTCACTTTTGATCTTCATCGTAGCAATTGAAAAACCTATAAGTAAGGCAATCATGCTATAAAATATCGTGTTAAAAACAATCTTAAAGACACGTTTAACAACTTGCGTATTTTTCTTTTCCATATGTACTCCCCAATTGTTTTTTAAACATGGATCTAGTTTTATCCAAGATGGATGGTAAGTACAACTTATTTTTGTAAGCTGTACTTACCCGACTAGAATAATTTTTAAACTCTATTTATTGAAATGTATGATTACTAATTATTAAGGTGCTAAGTAATCGCCTTCAAAGACTAATGATGCATTAATTACTCTATCAAGAATTGAGTTGTATGCATTTGCATCCCAACCTTCGATCCATACTCTAACGTTAACTGTACCATAGTATTCTTGACCAGCTGTTGCAGCAAATCCACTAGCCATATCTAATACTAGAGGTGAAGTTACCATTGAAGTTAATGTTGGAACTAGTTGAACATTATCAGCTCCACCAGGTAAAGAAGCTGTAGAACTAAAGTAATAGTTCATTGCTCCATTAACACCAATTCCACCATTAGTTAAGTCACCTGTTTGACTGGTAACATTACGATCACCAGCAGGTTTTTCATAAGCAAGTGCTATCCCAGTAGGTTCGTTTAAAGTACCAAATACTGAAATTCTCATAGAATCAGATGCATCAATTTCTACTGTACTACCAGCATTCATAAGTGTTCCTGTTTCATCAGTAAACGTTTGGTTAACTATCCAATCTGCTTTAGTGCTTGATAATGAAGCCCCCGTCCATCTAATTTGATTTGATGATGCTGATCTAAAATGGATTGGAAGAACAAGAATACCAGTAGTGGTACCTTGTGATGTAATTGGATTACCAAACTCATCAAGACCTAAAGTTCTAAAACTTCTACCATCAGTTGTTGTTACATGTTGAAATCTAAATGCTCCACCATATGCATCTGAAATATATTGATTAACAGCTGCAGTTGTAAGTGTAGTAACCCAGTTTAATCCATAGTTAGGTTCTGCAGGATTTGGAACACCTATAGCAATCTCGATACCGGTATCAGCAACAATTTGTGCTTGGAATTGTTGTACTTGTGCTGTATTGGTTAACGTAAACCACGCAAATGTCGTAGTTCCCAGTGCAATCACTGTGAGAACGACCGTTAAAATCGATAATACTAATTTTCTTGCAATTTTGTTCATTTTTTCTAGTCTCCTTTTATTTCTCTATTTTTTCTTTTATTTTTTTATTTCTATTAACTTTCGTTAAGTTAATCCTTATTCAATAGCTTTGTCAGCCGCTTTAAATTGTAGTTGGATCAAGACTGTGTCTTTATCGATTGCATCAAATGCATCTGCATCCCATCCTTCTACCCAAATGTTAACTCTAATCTTTGCTTTATAATAAGTTCTTCCTAAGTTATCTACTTCATCAGTTTCTTGAAGTGTTGCTACCCATGATTCATTATCTAAAGCTTGATAAGGGTTATGAGTATCAAATTTTGTCAATCTATAACTTGTTTCTGGAAATGTGTCTGGAAGTTTGATATACCATTTTGTTTTTTGTACAAAGTAACTAAACATGCCAATTGGTACACCATAACCTCTACTTGGATTTTCAGAAGGGTCATATATAAATCTTCTTAACTCCTCTTCATCTCTTTGATCAAGAGGATTTAAATCATCATTTAATTCAATGACTGAAATTCTAATCGCGTCACTAGCATGATAGATTCCAATATCACCTTTTTCGACGATATCATCCATGGTTGCTCCGTTGATAAATGAATGATCTGCTCTCCAACTAACACCTTGAGATACGACGTAAGTTCCTTGAATAGCTGTATTAAAATCTACTTGATCATTGACATTATTAATTAAGTAAATCGTTCTTTCAGGTCTAATTGTCCTAAACCATAAATCAAATGATAAATAGTGTTCATTTGCTATTACGCCTTCAAAATCTCTTAATCCGCCTAATTCAAAGTTGATACCATCTAAACTCGTTAAATCAATTAATCTAATATCTTCAAAAATTTCTGTTAAGACTGCAGTTGGTAATCTATTTGAGAACTCAATACCGTCTATAGAAATTTGTAATTCGTTTCCTGATGATGCTGTTAATGTTAATCCTTCGATATTGTTAATCGTTGCTAAGCTAATCCAGGCATATGATACAGTACCGAAAATAAACATTGAAATAACTAAACCTAGAAGAGAAATATAAATTCTTTTCGTTTTTCTCATCATGATCACCTAGTTTAGCCTATTAATCGTGAAGTTCATTTGCATCTTGATCATGCCACCAAGTAAATCATCTGTTGTATCTGGATCATTACCTTCTAACCAAACAACGATACTAAATTTTTTGACTTGTTCTGGTTTGAGGTTAACAATCATCTTTCTCATAACTGTATTATCTGTTAGAAAGTATTCAGCTTCTGGCATATATTCTGGGTAGAAGTTTCCACTAATTGTATCTCTTTTCATGTACATGGTTTCTACACCATCTTCAATAACCAATATGCGAATACCACGATCTAAGTTGTTATATACCTCCGTGATTCTTATATAGTAGTTAAGATCAACTGTTTCCATTCCTTCGTTTTTCAGATAGAAGGTATAGGCAACATAATCGTGATCTATATCTGTATAATTCCCATTTGTTTGTGTAATCTCATCTAATTTAAGCCATGCATATGTAATATCTCTTGCTTCATTGATTGGATCACTCATTAATCTTGCTGATTTCGTTTCAAACTCTGGATCAGTTGATAGTACAATACCTCTAAGTCTTGCTGCTGTATCAACTGACATGACGAAGTTACCTGCATTTTGTCCATAAAATGTAACAACCCCAAAAACTAATGATAGCATCCCAGTGATGATGATTCCGAGTGAGAATATTCTATTTCTTAACTTTATTCGTCTAATGCCAAGAACTGTAGATAGTCGCATCCTTCATCACTTCCTTTATTTTTACTTACTTTTTAAGAAACAAAAAGCCAGCGTCATTGATATGACAACTGGCTACCATTGAAGGCCCTATAGCTTTGCGTCGCTAGGTTTCCCTAGTTTTGCCTTTTACATTTTTATTGAATTATCGCGCTTTTTTCTTATATTAATAGAAACAAAAAAGCCCGCGTCATTTAAGATGACAACTGGCTACCATTGAAGGCCCTATAGCTTTGCGTCGCTAGGTTTCCCTAGTTTTGCCTTTTACATTTGTATGAAATTACTCATTTCGCCATAATTATATTTCATTTTGCAAACGCTGTCAATACTTTTAACTCATTTTCTTTTTGAACTCTATTTATTTTGATTCTAAATTTTTACCCTTATCTGCGCTATTTTGAAACTTTACTTATGTAAGGTTTTCTCATCATCTTCATAAAATAGAGAAATATTTATAAAAATTTTTTTTTATTTTTTTCATAAAAAAGATAGAAATACCGAAATATTCCTATCATTTTATCATTTCTATTGTTTTATTTTAGGAAGAAAATTGGATTAATTACTGTTAGGAACATAGTCAATAATCTCTTCTTGTCCCCATTGAATCGGTGTTCCATCTTCAATAATGGTTAATGTTATATAATACTTTCTTGGTAACAATGAATCTTCTAAATAAAATGATCGACCAGGAACTTCAACATCTTGAACCCTTAGGGTAAATGTAAATCCTTTTGGAAGTACAGCTTCAATAACATATGTTCCATACATCGTCGTTTGGAACTGATTATTTTCAAATTGTTCAGTTGACTGATTATAATGTGAGAATACACCCATACCCAATATGCGATCTTTTTGACTACATATACCAGTATATCCAACTTCAACTTGGCAAACATTAACTTTAATATAGATTTCACTAAATGGATAATTCGTATCATTTTCAACTGTCAAGTTAAATCTAATGTTATTGGTTATGTCTTGAACTGCTACATAATAATCTGTATAGTGTGTAGGATAATCATCAAAATCATGTGCATATACACGATAAAGAATATAGTTGAGCATATCTCCAACTGGAGAAAAATCTGCTGTTAACTCTTCAGATTGATATTCAATACCAACATTCATAAAGTCAACGACTTTTCTAATTACTGCGCCATTTGGAAGTTCAAATGATGGTTGATATACAGTTAGATTTGTTTTTTGAACTTGTCCAACAATCCAATAAATCGGATAATGATCATAGTCTCCATAATAGATACCTTTTGTAGGTAGCACAGTCATTTTTCTTGTTTCAGGGTTTTCTAGGTAACCAACATACGTTTCAACTGTCATTTCTGCAATATCCACGATTGTATTAAATCCTGTGAAAATAGAGTCTGAAACAAACAAGATATTTTTTAATAAACTATCACTATTCTTAACTTTTAAAACAGTAACTTCCTCAAACTCAAATGTCCATAATAGCAACTCTCCCCATAGGCTAACTTCAGATGTATAGACATAATTAAACTCATAATAACCTAAAGGCATGTTTTGATTGAAGTCAACGCTATAACCAATGCCACCTAAATAAGTTATAAAGAAATCGACATCTGGATAACCTATTGTTTGATCTGTTGGTGTCATGGATGATGATACATTGAGTGTTTGTGTATCTGGTAAATAAACATTGGTTAAATTAAATTCAACACGTACTGTTGGAGCATCCATATATCCGATAACGAGTTCATCAAATGGTAAATCAACTTCCCCACCATTATTATAAATATAAATCGGGTTTGGATTGATATCATATTCTAACAAACGATGTGTGAAACCACTTAAAGTACCATCTTCTGCTTCAATAGTGTATAGGATATCGTATTGATATTTATATCCTCCAATTTGAGCAATCGATAAATCAATACTAATAAGCGTAGAAAACGGTGAAATTACTAAATGATTTAAATAACTAGGGATATTGTTTTCTATGTCTAAGTAATCAATATTCGATAAACTTGATAAGTTAGAAAAATTGACAATTTCAGTTCTAGCATCAGATACATCATAAAAGATACCATAAGGAATCATTGAAATTTCTATTAAACCATCTGGATGAATCACTTCATTTTGATAATTAAATTCAACAATAAATCCGTTAGAACTCTCTATTTTTTCAAAAAATATGGTTGCGACTTCTCCAGTAACAAGCTCTAGTTCTAAACGATAAGACCCACTTGGAAGTAAATCTGTTACTTCAAAATCATAGGTCACATAACCATTTCCCCATACACCTGTCAAATTATTAAAGACATTCGTGTTTTCTACAACACCTTTATGAAGCAAATATAAATCTGATTCTATCATATTTGATGTGATTTCATCATACAACGACACCAAAGATAAAATATTATATCCCGTAGCCATATTCATCGTTTGATAGCGCACACTTAAAACACCATTTGAGCCATCAGAAATAAAATTGATATCAACAGTCGATGTTATATCTCTAAAGTCTGTAACTGTCGGTATTGCGTCAATTCCATTAACATGTAAAGACTCAATATCTATTAAACTTTGATCAGCTGTACGAATGATTCTAATGTCATAATCGCGATATGTTTGTGGATCTGCTGATTCATAGTTTGATGAATAAATTCTAACTTTGCCATAATGACTTTCTAAACTATCAATTAAATCATCATTTGTACTATCATGAATCACATCATAAGCACCAAATGATTTAGGGATTGTAATCAGTTCTAATTGTGGCATTCCATTATTCAAAAGTGATGCACCATCAGCAATCACGTAACTTCCTGTTGCTGTACTTGCTTTAAAGTAAACACCTGCATCTTCAAAAATTGTCATCGTCTCTGATTCTGAACGCATATAGGTGACGATGGCTTCATGGGGTCCAACATACTCATAAACTCCATCACCATAAATTGATGCTGGATAAGGTTCAACAACTCTTTTATATGCACCATAGCTACCAAGAACTGTTGAAATACCAGTGACAGTATGTCCGGTTTGTGTCCACCAAAAGTTATGTGAAACGTAACGTTGGTAATGTGGTAAATGTTTAAAGACTTGATTCAATATAGATTCTGCTTCTTGTGTTTGATATGTGTAAGTAGCGTTTGTCACATAGTTTTCTGAATTCTTACTTTCAATCAATATAGGATCAACAGAAAATGTTAAATTGACTGTCCCAGTTGAATGATAGGGACCTATTTCTTCATAATAATATCCAACTTTTTGATAATCACCAACATACTTATAACTCCATGTTTGCGAAGCTTCATCATAAACATAAGGTACTTTTCTAACACCTTCCATACCTTGAGATGCTTCAACGAAACTATAGGTCGATTTGGTTTGTGATGTTAAATGGTTTAATATTTGTGCATTACTAGGTAAATAATAAGTAATTAAACCTCTTTGTTCATCAATAATTGGTTTTTGCAGTGATAACCCATTTTGAATTGGATTTCCACTTTCATCAACTTGCATGATTTCTAAATCATAAATCGTTGTTGCATAAGACACTTGAATTTGACGCATACCGTGCGTCAACTTATAGATAACACTGTTTGTATCACTAGTATCACCTAACCATGTCGTATCTTCGATTTCACCATAATATGGATGTAGAGCTTCTAGATCCATATGGTCAGGCATATAAATACCATTTGCAACTCCACGACTACTGGTTAAAACATAAAGCCCCATGTATTCCTGTGTTGTATTCGATTCAAGTTGATCAATTAAAACACTATTTGCTTTATCAATCGGTACATATGATATATAGTTTCTCAAATACTGATCAGTTCCAGTAAATGATACAGGTGGTGTTTTTAGGATAAAATTTGTGTTGAAAATTCCAAAACTAGTTTCATCTAATAAGTAACTATGAATAGCCTTACCATAATTAGAACCTTTTGGATGTGTACCTACATAAAATAATTTAAATGGTTCTTTTGAGCTGTCTGTATCATTTGTAGTTGAAAATTTATTGATAATAGCTAATAAATCTGAGTTTCCTATACCGTTATCGGCTAAATTATCGGCTAGTGTAAATTGTGGTGCATTGCCTAACATATTGCCTAAATCATCAAAGTTAACGATGTACCCAAAGTTTATATTGTCAATAGGATATAATGCACTAGAGGATACAGATAAGAATTCCCATGATGATGTTCCTGTATGATATTTACCGATAAATGAACTAAAGGCATTATAGCTTGTTCTCATAGGATATGAAGTCATATCTATATTAAATGTTCCATCATAACTTGTGATTGCTCTTACTTTTCCATAATTGATTGCGTTTGCTAAGTAAACTTGAGTTTTAGCGATTTCACCAAACTTAGGGAAGTCAACAAACCCAAAAATACCAGCTGCTAAATATTTTGAGAAAGTATCTCCATAATTAATCACATTCACGATACTTAATAAACCTTGACCAAAAATACCAGATGCTTTAGATCTCGTCTCATTTGTTATGGTATATGTTGATTCATCAACACCACTATATGCATAAACATCTCCATAGTTAATACTAAACAATATTTTAGCATACTTATGATTTGTACCTTGAGTTGTATAACTTAAATTTTCTAAACGATCATTTCTTCCAACGATACCTGATGCTGATGTATAACCCTGATCTGTTGTCGAAACTGAAACAATATCACCATAATTTGCTGAGTCTTTAACTTGAGCATATGCACCAATCATCATATAAACAATACCTGATGACTCAACTTCGTGATTTAAGACCTGAAGATTATTTTTATTTTGAATTGAACCTAGATTGATTGCTTTAGTAAGCAATCCATAATTATGAAGCAGAATACCTGATGCTCTTGTAGAGCTATGATAATCTCCTACAATCGATAAATCACCATCATTAATAAAATGATTCATTGATCCTGTAATATCAGTAATTTGAATCGATGTTGGATCGATATGGTGTTCATCCATATAATTTGTATTTGAATGTTTGTAACCAATACCTGATACCCATATATCATGATAAACATCAACTGATGGTGCTTTTGATATCGTGATGTCTCCTCCATTGAAACCATCGTTTGCAGTCATATCTTGACTAACATCTTCAAACAAACCAAATACATATAATTGACCATTGTTATTCAGTGATGCATTGTTAAACGAAACATTAATGTTTCCTTCATTTCTCAAATGCGTCATTGAAATATTAGACCCCAATATATTCCCAGACACTCTAATATTTTCTTTAACTATAGTATTTTCTGATGTCAATGTAATATTTCCAGTGTTATAAGATTGAGTAATTGATGATTTATTAGAGTTAGAAATAATTAGATTTGAACTATATGCGTCAATTAAACTTAAATCCAGAGATATACTTCTTTCATTAAACAAGCCATAAAAGGATGCATCAACTGCATCAGCAATAATTAAGCTTGATATTTTTATATCCATTTCACTTAACTCTAATTCCGTAAATTGATTGCCGTTTGGATGGTTTAATGAAATGATGCCATTATTCGTTAAGCTTCGGTAGAGATATGTTGATTCACTAGCATCCAAACTACCATCAACTGAACCAAATCCAGATAGACTTAGCGTCATTGGATTTGTCATATAAGTGGTTATAGAACCTTGATTGTATACTTTTTCTATTTCATTATTTTGACTCATTTGTAGTCCGATAATACCACTGATATACAGTGTATCCATATAGCCTAAAACATCGTGAGACTTAATATGTCCTAAGTTAACTACTTTAGTTAAACTATTTACTTTTCCGTATCCAATCACTCCAGATACATAATGTTTTGATGATACATGATTTGAATAACTCATACCCATTACATCAAAGCTATTAATGAGATTTTCTATGGTTATACCATTCGATTTAGCGATGATACCTGCAGTAGAACTTTCATTGTTCTTAGATGCATAGATTTGTACTCCATGTGTTATTGTTCCTTTAGTAGAGACATTTTTTATTGTACCTGAACCTTCACCAATAACGCCTCCAGCGTATATTCTAGTTGTAGAGGTTTGAATAGATATTATATCAATATCACCTAGAATATGAACATTTTCTATTCTGCCATTGTTCATTTGTCCAGCAATTGTACCGATTAAAATTTTTGTTTTATTCGTATGAGTTTGCAAGTCGTTTGTTGTAATTTCAAAACGAACAAAATTGACATTTCTAACAATTCCAAACAATGAAGCAAACATCGCATAACTAGAAAAATTACCTACTTCTGAGGCATGACATATTTTTAATCCTATCACTGTGTGATAATTAAGATCTCCACCTTGATCAATACTTCTTTCATAAAGTGAACTTTGTGGTGTGCGAAGTGCACTTGAAAATTCACCATTAAATCCAACACTTGCACCTCGATATGCACCTCGTGCAATTTGATTCATATCAATATCTTTTACAACTTGATAATGTCTAGATCTAAAAAATCCTGATAGAACCAAAAGCTTATTCATATAATTAAACTCAATAGCGTTACTTATTTGCAAAACACCTTGATCATATGATAAACCTTGTAAAATTGGATATGTATGGTTTAAGGATGCTTGTGATTCTTCATAGACTTGCAAAGTTAATCCTAAATAATGATCGTTAAAGTACCAAGCATTAGAAAAATATGCATCATCTTGAAAATCTTCTGTACTCAAACCAACAACATGATTGGTTAATCCATTGATATCTCCATAAATACTTTGATCATAATATGATTGTGTAACAATTCCATAATTTTGATGCATAAAGACATTAATCGATTGAAGATTAACGACAGCATTTGATTTAACATAAGGAGTTGCTATAAATGCATTGCTAACAGTTCCTTGATTAATAGAAATCATACCAGATACATGAAATGCACCTTCAACATGGAAACCAGCAGTTTCCATTCTTGTATCAATTAGGTAAACATTTTCGATGTGTCCATAATTTTCACCAACTAAAGCTGAAGCATGATCCATGATTCCCCATTCAATTGGTTGAATAATAATCGGATTAATCAATCCTAAATTTTTAATTGTTCCTTGAATCCCAACTTTAGAAAACATTGAGAAAAAACGCAATCCTGAATATTGATTGTTATAAGTTTCTTCATCTAATATCGTTTGAAAATACAAGTTTGATATTTCAAAACCCTGTCCATCAAATGTTCCAACAAAAGGCTCTATAAAGCCTATTGGATGGAATCTATGGTTAATATTTTCTAATACAGTATCATAGTAGTCAATATTATTACCTAATACATAATTTAAACTCAAATAAGTAATCTTATCTTCACCCAAACTAAGTTCTGACAGTTTATATAAGTCATAGGCGTCTTCGATAACATAATAATGATTCATATTAACTTCTTGTGTTGATTCTATGATGGTCTTAAATGGTTGATATGAACTTTCAAAAGGGATATCTTCTAGATGACTAAAATCTAAATCGTTTCCTTTCCAAGGACTAAACATTTGAACGTCATATGCACCTATTTTTGAAAGTCCCACAGAGTTTATAAACAAAAAAAGTGAAACCACGACAAAAACAAGTAAGACGATTTTTTTTACAATTGTTTTTGTCATATTTTCACCTCTTATTCTGTATAAAATGTTTGATCGATCCCCCATAATTCTACGATACGATTTGCTTGAACAACTTCAATTAGAAAACCAAGTTTAATATAAACTGTTTCTTCGAAAATATTATTCGAACGTACTAAAAACCTGTCTCCACCGTCAATCAAATGAATCATTCTTGGCTTACCATGTTGAAGAACATCATTAAAATAGGCATAGCTATCTAAATCAAATTTAACATCAAATGTTGGATCAACTTTTAACAATGAAAACGGATAGTATGTCTCATCTTTAGCAGTATGATAAATTGATTCAACAACGGGATCAACTGGATATTCAGGGTTTTGATCTAAGTAAGTTCTTGTAAGTTCCCATTCATCCATAATTTTAAAACGGACACGAGCAGCAACTGCTGGTGTAATTAAAACTGATATTTTAAGTTTCCCGATATAGTTTTCGCTATTTGGATCATAACTATTAACCAGGACAACATTTTTTTCTTGATCATAATAAGGACTATCAATTAAAATGGCATTGTTATCAAAAGAGATAAAGATTTCTACTTCAAACTCTCCTGTTTGTAAAGTTATGCCATACGCTTTTTGTGAGACATAATAAGCATAGGTAATCGCAAAAGATGATATCAATAATATCAAATATAGTATGGTTATGATTACCCATTTATTATTTAATTTTCTCATATCTAACTCACCTCACCTTTTGAGCTTACAGTATCAATAACGAAACGAAATGCATAGACTTGATTGAGATAATTGGTTTGATCAACCACTGCATCATAGTCTCCCCAGATTGCAATTTGCAAAAATAGGACATCATCTGATTTGGTTATTACTTGATATAAGTCATCTAGTACTTGTTGATTATAACTACTAATCGCATTCAACCGATCTGCTTTAGTCGTTAATCCATCAATAATAATTCCAATGCGTTCATGATAGTTTTTTGTAAATGTATAGGGTTCTTCTAAATTCATGCCATCATAGACAATTAAATAAATAAGACTATCATCATTAGATAAATTCTCAAATTGAATTTTGTGTTTTGATAATGGAGATCCATTAGGAATTCTAACGACAATTTCAATTGTTGATGACATATAACTTAACATACCGGTCTGATCTTGAATTAAATCATTTTCATAATCGATAAATGATAAATTATCCATAAGAATTTCGTCGATAACAATCGTTTGATTGATTTCCGCGATAACTTCAATCTCGTTAGAAACAAACTGTGCTAAAGACTTCCTATGCACATAAGTAAACCAAGTATACGTTACTCCAGTGATAGAGACAATGATTAAAAAGATAGAAAGTGCAATGATTAAATGTTTTTTCATCAGGATCTCCTTTCTAACTTAAAGCCTTTGGTTTAGTCCGTATTTGCAGTAATAATCATATAGACATGCTCTACGATAAAAGACTGTTTTTTAAATATATTACTATTTGTATAAGGAACACCAAACTCATCCTCACCATATATAGTTGGATCAAAATATAAATCAAAATAAATAACGACCATGGAGTTATTAGCTCCACCTACAGTCATAGGTATGTTTTTTACCAGTGGATATATCATCTCACTGTTAGATGAAAAATAACTTGAATGATAAATACTAGGAGCATTTTCTTTCATATCTTCTGATTCAACCCCATCAATGATGTATGATATCTGGGTGACTTCATATAAAAATGCTGTTTGTATCTTATTAACTGCTAAATCGTAACCACTAGACTCTACACCACCAAAATCAAGTTTCAAATAAGCCTGTGATGATCCGATGTTTAAAATTTTTATTGCAAATGAAAAGCGCTCTCCAGGTGCAACACTACCATCAATTAAATGTGCTGTTGTTGGATTCGGAATATATCGATAACATAAATCATCAGTTTCTGTTAGACATACATTATCAATTAATGTTAAATTTGTACTTCCATTATGCAATTGATCTTTATACACATAAAATTCATATTCTGCTTCAACTTCAGATACTTTAGATACTAAAGCTGTGAGATTCGTATTGGTTAATGTAAACCATGCATAAACAACGACTGTAAAAACACTTAATGCTAAAAGGAAATATACAACAGAGACAAGCATTAAACGGCGTAATGTGTTTGTATTATTATTTGTCATCATTTCACCACCTTAAAACTGCTTTTTAATATTGTTTAGAAATGCTTGACACTCTTCAAAATTATTTTTACCAAATAGTTTATCTAGAAGTTTTGACAAGTCATTAATTTCAGTTTGTAAAAATGGCAAGTTCAATCCTTCAAATTTTCTAAAGATCTTACGTGCAACCATATAATCAAGTGCTTCATATTCTGAACCACCACAAGCAACATAGACTGGAACAAATGCTCTAATTTGCTTCATAATACGGTTACCAAAAGTAACTTTAAAGTTTTTAGTGATAAAGTTATCTAATTTTTCAAGATTTTCAATTGCTGGTAAACTCATTGGATGATCTTTATATGCTTGTCCAAACAACTCTTGAAGATAATCATAACTAAATGTTACTCCCTCAGTTTTTGGTGCATCAATATATTGACTCTTCGTGTTAATTTCAATCGGTGTAGCGCGGTCATAAACTTTATCAGTAATAATAAATGTTGAATCATCTTTATTTGCTGTACCAATAAACCATACGTTTTGCGGTAACAATAATTTACCGTTGATTAGATTTTTAGGGTCACCAGGTTGTGTATCAGGTACAACATCTACTAACCAAGCATCATGATCTGGCATTTCTAGTAATGACAGTAGCTCAGCAAAGTAATATTCTACACGTGCTAAGTTCATTTCATCTAAGACGATGATATTGATATCATCACGATATGTTGTCTCATAAATTGCCTTTAAAAAATCTGTTTCGTTAAATTTTTTGGTAAACTCATTTAAATAACCAATCATTTCTGCACGATCTCTCCACGAAGGCTGAACAGCAATAATACTTGCATCATGTTGGAAGAATTTTCCCATTGCGTAAGGTAATGATGTTTTACCTGTACCAGAAATACCTTCTAAAATCATTGTTTTAGATGCTGCCATACCAGAAAAGAATGCTGAAATGATCTTTCGATCATAATAAAGACCAAGTTTGTTTGCAGAAAAGTTTATAAATCTAACAACGAGTTCATTCAGTGTAATCATATCATTTTCATTCATATGAATTTGTGTAATTGTATCTTCATATTTTTTATCGACTTGAAGTAATTTCACAAATCTTGAAGTTGCTATTTCCTCTTCTGTTAACTCAATATCTTCATCATCACCATTTGGATTAATGCCTAAATTAGATACCTTTAAAGCTAATATCTTGTTTTTCTCATCGATGAGTTCCATCGTTTTTTGATTCAAGAAAGCTATTTCAGCTACCAATTCATCTTTTTCTATTTCTTCTTTTCTAAACTTAATATATTTCTTAAGTGCTTGTGCAACTTTCATTGTCAAAAAGACAATAAAGACAATGTTAATTGCAAACACGATTAAAGTCATTACCCAATCGAGTAATGTAAAGTGGATACTTGATATGATGAAGTTGCTAAACATTTGACCAATATCATTAACGAAGAATCCTACGAAGACTTCGAATAAACCTCTAAAAAATGCACCAACATTCTCAAAAAATTCTCTAATGAAGTTGATATAATAACGTCCAAATTCGACCATATATCCTCCAATAAATCGTGTTTGCTATCTACTTGTTTTTAAGTTCTTGTTCATTTCTATCTCTGCTAAGACTTGCTTACGGATTTTCTCGTACTCTGTTTCTAAGCTCTCTTGAGTTTGTTTAACTTCTTTTTTAAATTTCTCTTCAAGCTTAACTCTATTCATATTCAATAAATTTCTTGCTAAGAATATACCTTCGACAATTAACAATACTGCGACTGGTAAGATCACAAATAATGCGAATCCTCCAGGTGATTGTAAATAATCTAATGTAGTTCCTAATGAACTTACTGATGATTGGTGAACCGCTATAGCTTCTGATATATGAATGGGCTTATCTATACCTGATGTATTATCACCTTTAGTGTATAAAAACTTTTCTCCATCAAGTTCTAAAACTTCAACAATTCTATGCGTGTTAAAAGCTTTAATAGATATATCATAATAAGTAATAACATCGCCGACTTGAAGGTTTTGACGATGACTATCATTTAACAGCTTAACGAATACCATATCACCTTGGCTAAATGAATCTTTTTCATTGCCAGCCATCGAATCAGATTGTACAGATAAGAAGCCCATGCCAAAGACATTAGCAATATCATTTTCTGTTTTGATTTTAATGTTTGCAATTGAAAAGACCATTAAAAATAGGATTAACGTGTAAAATAATACATTCATGGATACTCTCAGGACTTTGATGCCTGCTGGTTTTTTCTTTTCCATATAATACTCCTTGTTTTGATCTAATAAACTATATTAACTTCAAGATGGAGTGGATTGGTGTAAACATTTACACCAATCCTCACTAAAATGAAGTTACCTAGAAAGTTTAATTATTCTTGGTCCTCAACGTCGCCTTGGAAACTTAAAGCAACTGTAACTACTCGGTTTAAAATTGCGTTGTATGCATCTGCATCCCAACCTTCTAGCCAAATACGTAATGTAACTTTTCCATAATACTCATTTCCAGCTGTTAATGCTTGACCACTTTCCATATCTAGAACTTTTTCTGCTCCAATTTCTGTTAATGTAGCTAAAGTTGCTACTGCATCAATTCCAGCAGGAAGTTCATTATTTTTTCTATAGAAATAGTTCATCGCACCATTAGCACCATAATATATACCTGATTCAGGCTCACCAATTTCATCACCGCGTAAGTCTCCACCAGTGCCTAAATAAACATTTGTTGTGCTTCCAGCTTTTTCATAACCAACAACGTGATTTGGATCTTCATTAACTGTACCTTGAATAGCTATTCTCATTGCACTTGCTGCATCGACTGAAATAGATTGTCCTGATTGAACAGCATCACCTTGTGCTGAAGTAAACGCAACATCTGCAATCCACGGTGTTAAACCAGACGTTAAAGAAACACTTGTCCAATTAATACCAGTTGCATTATTAGATCTAAAATGCAATGGGATTTCTAAAAATCCACTATAAACACGTGATAATGATCCACTACCTAAAGTCCAGAACTCTATTCCATCTGAAGTAGTAACATGATCAAATCTAAATGTACCTAATTCTCCTATATATGCCATAATATCTTCTGTTGTTAAAGTAGTCACCCAGTTTAACGTCGATGGGTTTACACCATCACCGAGATCACCTAATGCAATTTCAATACCGGCATCTGCTAGTACTTGTGCCTCAAACGGTTGAACTGATGCAATATTGGTTATTGTAAACCACGCAAATGTCGTTGTTCCAAGTGCTACGACTGTTAAAACGACTGATAATACTGATAATAATAATTTTCTAGTAACTTTACTCATTTTCTTTCTCCTTATTTTTTCTTTTTATTTTTTTTATCAATTAACGATTGTTAAATTGAAACCTATTCATTTATAGCTCTTCTAGCTATCTTAAATTGCAGTTGTATTTTGATGCGGTCATTGATAATTGCATCGAATGCGTCTGCGTCCCATCCTTCAATCCATACATTAATTCTGATTTTGCCTTGATAAATTGTTCTACCTTGTGCATCGACTTGATTGGTTTCCTGCAAGGTAGCAATCAAACTCTCATTATCTAGTGCTTGATACGGATTGATTGGATCAAGTGTTGATAATCGATATGATGTATTAGGTAGGGTTTCGGGTAATTCCAGAGTAACCCTTGTTCTTTCTTTGAAGAAGCTATAAGCTCCGTAGGGTTTTCCATATCCTCTGCCTTCATTTTCTGAAGGATCAAATATAAATCTTTTGAGTTGCTCATCGGTTCTATTGTCAAGTTCATTGGATTCATCATGTAGTTCAACTGAACCGATTCTGATTGCTTCACTTGCAAAATATTGTCTTGTTTCTCCTCTAAAGATCATATCTGTTATTTCAGGACCATATTGGAAATCATGACTACTCATCCAAGTTATGCCTCTTGATACTACATAAGTACCGTCTTTTATTGAGTCATATTCCATTTCATGACTGACATTGTTGATGAGATAAACGTTAAGTTCAGTTCTTGTTGTTCTAAACCACAACTCAAATGATAAATAATGTTGATTTGGAGTTGCTCGTCCACCGAGTGTTAGTCCACCTCGCGTGAAATCTATACCATCTGTTGTTGTAACATCTCTTAGAACAATGTTTTCAAAGAGATCATTGAGTTCTTGAATGGTTAAGTTGTTTGCGAAGTTTTCACCATCGAGTGATATTTCAAGTTCATTTCCTGCTGTAGCTGTAATCGACATACCTTCAATGTTGTTAATGGTTGACATGGATATCCAAGCATATGTTACAGTTCCAAAGATTAATAAGATGAAGATCAGTGATAAGATTGATAAATTGATTTTTCTAAAATGAGCTATCTTCACATTTTATGGATTCTCAATTGAGAAGTTCATTTGTAACTTGACCATACCACCTAAAATGTCATCTGTCGTATCAGGGTCTGTTCCCTCAATCCACATCAGCACACTGTATTTTCTTAATTGGCCTGGTCTGAAATTCTCAATTTTCTTTCTAGTAACAATTGTGTCTGATAGAAAGTGTTTTGTTTCTTGTAGTTCGAGTGGGTAACTGATCAATACACCACCAACTTTCTTATCAGGCTTTTGATAAATTGTTTCTTCACCTTCTTCAATAACAAGAACTCGAATTGCTTCATCCATATTTTTATAAACTTCTGTAATACGGATGTGATAGATGACGTTGACTGTCTCTAATCCATTGTTTTGTAAATAGAATGTGTACGCGACATAATCATAATCTGGGTCTGTATAGTTTCCGGTTGTTGATAATACTTCTTCAATCTTTAACCAGGAGTATGTCATGTCTCTTGCTTCTGTGACAGGTCTTGTCATCAATCTAGCTTGTGGATCATCGAAGTCATCATTTTGTGATAAGACAATCCCTCGCTTATATGCATCATAGTCAACTGTCATGATGAAATTTCCAGCTTGTGTTCCATAAAAGGTAATTAAAACAAAGATGATAGACAAGATTCCACTACTAATAAACATCAGTGTGTGAATCCTCTTACGCTGCATCGATTTCTTAACTTGTAGCACTCTGGACAGCTTCATTTAAGATCACTTCTTTCCTTTTACATGGTCGATTATATCACCCTGTCAATCAAAATAAAATTAAGTTCCAGTTAAGTTTTTATTAACTTTCTTTCACTTTTCTTACTTTTCCTTAAAAATCGATTATTAAGTTAATTTATACTATTTTTTGCACATATTTTAATTGATTATACGACTATTATTCTTAATTTTACATCTTACACGTATATGAAATCTTTTGATTTCATACAACATTTTCATTCGTTTTCATGGTATAAAAAAAACAACCTACCTAAAGTAAGTTGTTCCTTAATTGATTTTATTTGCTAAAATAATATTGTTTATTTTAGAAGTTCATTCCTTTGATCAGGTGAGTCTACGCCATGTCTACTGACATCTTTCCAACTCTCTGTTCCGATATATCCCCTTAGTGCTTCTGCTGATAATGGTTTCGTGTAATAAAAGCCTTGCATAATATTAATGTCATATGTCTTAGCTTCTTCTAGCATTTCTAAAGATTCTATCGCTTCACATATAACTTCGTAGTTATTCTTCTTAGCAAACTCTACTAGTAATGATGCAAACTTAGCTTTCATATAAGATTCTTCTTCTTTTAAAAACTCATTATCAAGTTTTAAGATATCAATATCTAATACTTTAACTTTTGAAAGTGTTGCATAGTCTAGTCCAAAACCATCGATTGCAATCTTAAATCCCATTTTCTTTAATGTCTCAATGTTTTTATGGATTTGTAGTGGGCGATCGAACACTGCAAACTCAATGATTTCTAATATAATATGTTCAGCGTTCATTCTATACTTTTTCAATACTTTTTGAAATTCATTTGGCAATGTCTCATTCATTAATTGCTTAGGACTCAAGTTAATACTGAACTTGATATCTTTTTTAGGAAACTCTTGTTTCAACTCTTGATATGTCTTAATGCAAGTTTCTAATCCCCATAGACCAATCCAGTTAATATCACCTGATTGTTCCATAATCCCTAAAAACTTAAAAGGTGATAATAAACCGTGTTCAGGGTGATTCCAACGAATAAGTGCTTCAACACCGTAAATATCGTTATTTTTCAAATCAATCATTGGATGATAATACAGTTGGAATTCTTTGTGCTGGATCGCATGTTTAATTTGATAGTAATACTCAACATGTTCTCCACCTTCATTATCCATTTCATCAGAATAGACTCTAATATTGTTACCACCATTTTTTTTAATAATATAGGTTGCTAGTTTCAATGAAGTTATTAAGTCTTTTAACGTTCCACCATGAATTGGATAAAAGGCAATCGCTATCGATGCTGTCGCATTGATTGCTGTATCACCAAAGAGTTTAATTGGTCTTGCAATTGCTGCTTTAAGCTTGTTAGCGATATCAACAGCTTCAGTACGGTCATAATCCATCGATAAGAAAATCAGAAACTCATCATTTTGAAGTCTTGCAATTTTTACACCTTTTGGTATTGCATACTCCATATTCTTAACAATCTTTTCTAATATCTTTTCACTTTCATTTTGACCAAATGCATTAATGAAATCAGAAAACTTATCTAAATCCAAATAAACCAAACTAAATTGACCATCTTTTCCAGATCTAGCAATATGAGTTGTAATAATTGAAGAAATTTCTGCTTTTGTCAAAACACCTTCAATTGTCATAGCTTTTTCTTCAATAATTCGTTGTCTTTCTTTAAAATAAGAACGTGCAAGCCAATAAATGCCACCTAGCATGATGAGCATAGATAAGATGGATAATATGATAGTTGCTTGATCAGTGATTTGATAAATTGTGAACCATGTCATCGCTTAATCTCCTTTTTTTGCACTTCTACTTTTTTAGTCTTATTTATATTATAATCCTCAATTAACTTAATTGCTTCTGATTTGACAACAGCTGGTGAAATTAAGTAACCTTGAATAATGTTACATCCACTCTTGTACACCAATTGATTTTGACGATCGTTTTCGATACCTTCAGCAATAACTTCAAGTCCAACGTTTTTCGCTAAAGATGAAATCATTTGAACAATTGCTCTTGAATAGGCATCTGATTCAAGATTAATAATAAACGCTCTATCAATTTTTAAAGTATTAATTGGTAAATCTTTTAGGTATTGAAGTGATGAATAGCCAGTACCAAAGTCATCAAGATGAATATTAAATCCATATTTTTTTAATAGCTTCAATTTATTAATAATCAATTCAAATGAACCAATTAAAAATGTTTCGGTAATCTCTAAGCTTACAGCACCTTTTTTTAAATCGTATTGTTCATAAATGGTACATACTTCATTAACAAACCCTGCTTGTAACAACTGAACAGGTGAGATGTTCATAGAAATATGAATATCGTATCTTTCTAATTCTTTAGCAATTAAAAATGTTTCATGAAGTGCAATACGACCAATGTCAATAATCATATTGTTTCTTTCAGCCATTTCAATAAACTTAAGTGGTGATTCAGATGCATATTTAGGATTGTTCCATCTAATTAAAGCTTCAAAACCTGTAATCTTTTCCTTTTGATTATCATATTGAGGTTGAAGTGCCATATAAAACTCATTATTTTTAATTGCATATGCCAAGTCTTGTTCCATGCGCTGCTCTCTTGATGCTACCATACTTAAACTAACGTCATAGATAAAGTATTTTTGTTGTGTAGACTCTTTTGCATGGTTTAGTGCTAACTGCATATTCTCATAAACAATTTCACTATTCATGATTTCATATTTTGCTACTTCAATATTGAAAATACCCATTTTAACATCGATGTTAATAAAGTTCTTGTCAATGGTTATCGGTTTTTCAAAAGTGGTAATCAATTTTTGTGCCCACCTTGTTACCCAATTATAGTTTTCAATATCTTTAAAGAATACGACAAAACTATCAGCGACGATATTGTAAAGGGTTGCGGGGTATCCTTCTAGTGATTCATCTATTAATTCTGAAACAATGACTAAGAAGCGATCCCCACTTTTTTCTCCTAGAAGTAAATTAATCTTAGAAAAAGAGACAATATCTAAAGCTAACAATGAATTTTTCTTTTCAAGGAGTTCTACATTATCAAAAAATGATTGCAAATCTTGTTTTAAACTATTATAGTTCGGTAAATGAGTTACTTTGTTAAACAATGCCATATGACGGTATTCATCAAATTTACCTTCAATAGATGTAATATCATCACCAATTAAAATATATCCACCTGTCGTCTTCAGTGGAATAAAACGCACATAGACCAGTTTGTGAAATCCAAGTTCAAATATTGCAGTAAAGGCACGTTGTCTTTTTAATACGTCCTCAATTAAATCAAGGTCTGAATCTTGTCTTGTATCAAAATCAGTTACATAATCATAGATATCATAATCTCCAAGTAGTTTTTTAAAACTATGATTGTATGACTTAATCTTGCCTTTATGAGAGACTCTAACGATATATGGTTTCGCATAATAATGTGCTAACCTTGCATTTTCAATATCATTAACTTTTTGTTCAAGGATTTTAAAGAGCAAAACAAGTGCCCCTGCAAACAAAATAAATATAACAAAGAATAATGCCCATAAAATGTTTGTTAAATATCCCAATGATGTAATCACAACATTCTCATTAAATGTTTGAATTAGGTAATAGTTCTTTGTTGATAGCTCTGTATTTAATGGACTATAAACAATAAAAGAGTTAACACCTAAAAATTTATGTTGGCTCGCACCACTAGTGCCACTCATCAGTTTACTCTTTATAACATCAATTGAGCTTTCACTAACACCTTCAGCTCTTAAGTAGTCATAGAAATAATTAAATGATCCGTTTAAAAAACTACGGTATGCAACTACATTATCAGCACTAACAATCAAGTAATGATCATGCATATCTGATAAATCTAGAATAGAGTCAAGGTATATTTGCGCATCAAAATATGCAACATATTCATCAACCATAAAAAATATGTAGACGGTTTGATTAGCATCGCCAAAAGCTTCAGCAAACGAATAGATTGCAATGTTTTGCTCAAAGTCTTCATTATCAAAAGCAGATAGATAAGTAAAAGTTTCTTCTAATAAACTTAAAGTTCTTTGATCAAGGGTTCCAAATCCTTCAAAGTTTTGGCCATTAACTGAAATCATTTCGATATTTGCATTTAACTCATCAATCGGATTTAATGATAAGTTTTCATAATATAAAATTAACTCATTAAACTGTTGATAGTCGAAATCAAATTGAGCGTTGATTCTATTTGTTATAATTTGATTTTGATCAATCAAGTTTTGTTTTGCTTGATTTAAAATAAAGTTTTCAGAAATTCGGGTATACGAAAAAACAACAACTACCATAAGCAGTACGTAGGATAAGATAAAAGCAATTGCAAGTTTCCACGTGTAGCGTTTCATTCATGTCCTTCTTTCTTTTGTATAATATTATTTTAGTGTATATCGAATATAAATTCAACCTTTCACAAGTGAACAGTTAAATTAAAGAGGTTATAATAATCGTCTAATCTCATTTTATTAAAAATGATTATAAACTATTGTGCTTTGAAAACATTATACCTTATAAAGAAAAAATGGGTAGCATCTCGTCCCCATTTTTATTAATATTCGTATATTTTATACGGTTTTTAGTATACTTTCAAATATATTGATGAACTGATCAAGTTCTTTTTTATGAATGTTTAATGGCGGTAGTAACCGAATTACCGTTTGATGAGTTACATTTAGTAAAACACCTAACTCATATGCCTTAACCTGTATATCTAATGCCTTTTGTCCAACCTCAACCCCTATCATTAATCCTTTTCCACGAATCTCTGTGATGACCGGATATTTGCTTTTCAAGTTTTCTAGTTGTTGAAACAAGTACTCTGATTTATCTTGTACTGCTAAAATCATTTTTGAATTTGATAGTTCCTGCATGACGACAAGGCCAGTTGCACATGATAATGGGTTTCCCCCAAATGTGGTTCCATGATCTCCTGGTTTTAAAATATCTTCATAGAGTCTACTAACAAGCATGGCACCTAATGGAAGACCTCCACCTAAGGATTTCGCTAATGTTAAAATATCTGGGACTAAATTCGTATGTTCATATGCAAATAGTTTTCCTGTTCTAAGTAAGCCAGTCTGAACTTCATCAGCAACAATTAAAAATTGATGTTTTTTTGCATATATATTAATCGCGTTAATAAAATCTGAATCCAAGGGTTGAACACCACTTTCACCTTGAATCATTTCAATAAAAATCGCACATACATCATCTGAAACTACAGTTTCTAATGCTTTAACATCATTTCTTTGGATATGAATAATATCTGGAATTAAAGGCTTAAATGCTTCTTGATAATGAGGTTGTCCTGTTAAGGATAGTCCACCATATGTTCTGCCATGAAACGCTTCATGAAGGGCAATAATCTTTGTTTTTTTAGAATCAATTGTTTTGCCATATTTTCTAACAAGTTTAAGTGCAGCTTCGTTTGCTTCTGTTCCAGAATTTGTGAAAAAAACTTTTGATGCGAAACTATGTTCAACAAGTTTTTTCGCAAGTGCAACGGATGTTTTTGATGTATAATAATTCGATAAATGTAAGTAATTCTTTGACTGCTTTTTAATTGCTTTTATAATTTTCGGATGATGATGTCCTAAACTTGATACAGCAATACCAGCGAACATATCTAAATATTTCTTATTGTTGATGTCATATAAATAAGACCCTCGACCTTTTTTGATTTCGATAGGTAGTCTTTTATAGGTATTTAATATATATTTTTGGTCTAAATTAAAATCATTCATAAGTTCACTTTCTTAAATCATCAAGTATTTTTGTTTTGTCACTCGTTTTTTCATCTTTCATTTTAATCACACGAGCAGGTGATCCTGCTACAACCGATAATTCAGGGACGTCTTGTGTAACAATCGCTCCAGCAGCAACTACTGCTCCTTTACCGATTCTTACACCTTCTAAAATAACAGCATTAGCTCCAACTAAGACGTCATCTTCTATGACGACTGGATCTTTTGATGGCGGTTCTAAAACACCAGCAACGACTGCACCAGCACCAATATGACACCGTTGTCCAATAATAGCCCGTGCACCGATAACGCAATTCATATCAATCATTGTTTTTTCACCGATAACCGCACCAATATTAATGACTGCACCCATCATGATAACTGCATCTTGATTGATGACAGCATGCTCTCTAATGAATGATCCTGGTTCAATACGTGCTGGTATTTTCGTAATATCTAGTAATGGAATTGCAGAATTTCTTCGATCGTATTCTATAACGTAATCAGTTATATAATTTTTATAGTTTTCTAATATAAGCTCAATATCTTTGATTTCACCAAAAACTGTTTGATGATTTTGATCACCAAAAGCTTTGACTTGGCTAAAGTCAATTTGATTCATATCACCTTTTAAATGTAGTTTAATTGGTGTTTTTTTAGTAGCTTCTTTAATGTATCTAGCAATTTCATATGCATCTAGTAAAAATTCACTCATGACTATTCTCCTTTGTTAAGTCTTCCATTGTATAATAACCAGGTTTCCTGTTGATTAAATATTTTGCAGCCTTAATGGCACCATATGCGAAAATTGACTTTGATTGTGCGGTATGTTTAATTTCAATAATTTCATCATTTCCTGCAAACATAACCGTATGTTCACCAACAATGGACCCACTCCGAATGGAATGAATAGCAAGATCAGTAGAATGAGCTTGTTTATGTTCGTTAATAACATTTTTCGGACTTTTTAAAGCTTCATTGATGGTTCTAGCTAGATGAATTGCTGTTCCACTAGGAGCATCAATTTTATGGTGATGATGTTTTTCAATGATTTCAATATCAAAATCATGCTCAATCCATTTTGATATATGTTTCAAAGCTTGAGTCACAATTTCAATACCAAACGAAAAATTTGAGCTCATAAAGATAGGAATATCTTTTTGTGCGTCTTCAATAAGTTCTTGTTCGTGGGTCGAATAACCCGTGGTAGCGATAACTAAAGCAGTTTTATTTTTTTTAGCATAAGATAAGATATGTGTAATCAAACTAGGATGAGAAAAATCAATAACAACATCAACTTTTGGATACTCTGATAGTAACTGATGATTTTCATCATTAATATCATATCCTAGTACCTCACTAAAAAATGAATCTTGTATTAACAATTGCTTAATTAAACTTCCCATTTTTCCTAATGAACCAATCACTAAAGCTTTCATTTGGAATCACCTAATAACTTATATTTATCTAAAATATCTTTAAGTTTTATTAAATTTTCTGACTCTAGTTCAACTAAGGGTAATCGAACAGATCCAACATTAAATCCCATCAAATTGAGTGCATTTTTAACAGGTACTGGATTACTTTCAATAAACATCATTTGATGTAATTCTCTTGTTTTTAGAAATGATTCTATGACGCCTTGATCACCATTTAAGTATCTGATAACTTGATCATGAATTAATCTGGGAGTTATATTAGCGGTTACAGAAATAACACCTTTTCCTCCTAAAGAAAGAATAGGTAAAGTCTGGTCATCGTTACCCGAATAAACAATAAAATCTTTGGGACATAATTCAATAACTTTTGCGATTTGACTAATATCTGCAGAAGCCTCTTTTATTGCTAATATTTGCTTTATTTTTGAAAGTTCTAAGACTGTCTCTGGGAGTAAATTAATACTTGTTCTTGATGGAACATTGTATAAAATAATCGGAATATTAACATGGTCTGAAATGGCTTTAAAATGCGCATATAAACCTTTTTGAGTTGGTTTATTATAGTATGGTGTTATCAATAAAAGTCCATCTGCACCAACAGATTCTGCATATTGAGATAGTTCAATACTTGCTTGGGTATTGTTACTGCCTGTTCCTGCAATAATTTGCACTCTTTTCTGTGCAACTTCTACTGCAAATTTTACAATCTCCTTTTTCTCTTCAAGTGATAAAGTTGCTGACTCTCCAGTTGTTCCGTAAACAATAATTGCATCCGTTTTTTCCTTAATGTGCCACTCAATAAGTTGTCTAAAAACTTCATAATTTACACCATTTTTATTAAACGGTGTAATGATTGCAACGCCTGATCCTGTAAATAGTTTCATACTAAATCCTCCTTGATTAAATATTCAGCAATTTGAACTGCATTGGTTGCTGCACCTTTTCTGATATTATCAGCCACCACCCATAATATAACACCATGATCTACACTTAAGTCTTTTCTTAATCGGCCTACATGAACCAAATCATTTCCAACAACATCTTTTGGAGTAGGATATGTATTGTGTTCATAGAACACAATATCATTATTTTCCTTATAAGCATGTCTTAATTGATTTAAATCAATTGCCTTTTCACATTCAACATGAACAGAAATACTATGACCAATGGTTACTGGGATACGAACACATGTCGCTGAAATCTTGATTTTCTTATTTAAGATTTTCATCGTTTCATCAATCATTTTTTGTTCTTCTTTAGTATACCCTGTTTCTAAAAAATCATCAATGTGAGGAAAACAGTTGTCATATATTGATTTATCATAAAATAGATTTTCCTCGTTATTGTATCCTCTTTTAAGATCAGCAATACCTTGATATCCTGAGCCTGATACTGCTTGATATGTACTATAAGTAATGCGTGTGATATTAAATAAGTCATCGATAATCTTTAATGGTACAACCGCTTGAATGGTTGAACAATTTGGATTCGCAATGATTTTATCATTTTTAGTTAATACACTTGCATTCACTTCTGGCACAACCAAAGAAATACCTGGTTTCATCCTCCATGCGCTTGAATTATCAATCACAATAATATTCTGGTCAGCTGCAATTTGCGCATACTCTAAACTTATATCGCTACCTGCTGAAAATAATGCAAAATCAAAACCACGATCAAAAGATGACTTTGTTAACGTTTCTATTAAGTATATTTTCCCATCAAAAGCAATTTCTCTACCATGAGAATTTGCTGATGCAAAAAATGAAATAGATTCTATTGGAAATTGCCTTTCTTTCAACACTTCAATAAATGTTTGACCAACCATACCGGTTGCTCCAACAATTGCAACTCTATATTTTCTCATTTGAAACCTCATAATCTCCTGTAGCAATTCTAACTGCTGGTCCCTCTAGGAAAACTTGCTTTTGCACATATACTTTTAATTTGCCACCTGGAACAATGATATTAACATCTTGTTTTGTTTTTTTTAATTGATAGGAAACAACTGCACTAGCACTTACACCAGTGCCACATGATAATGTCCAACCTGCACCCCGCTCATATGTTGTTACTTTAAGTATATTTTGATCAACAATTTCAACAAAATTAATGTTACTTAAATTAGGAAACAACGGAATTGATGATAGATAAGGACCTATTTGATTGATATCAATTGAGTCATTCACAAAAACGATTGTATGTAACGTTCCTAGGTTGACAACATAAAATCTAATGATTTGCCCTTCATAAGCAATTGATTGTTCTTCTAGTGACTTGATAGGTGGATTTACATCTGGTGTGTCTAGATCAAATTTCGGTTGTCCTAGACCTATTTTAATATGTTTGGTCTCTGTGTTGTAACATACAGATACTAAACCTGCTAATGTTTCTACCATAAACTCGTTTTTAGCAATTAAATCGTTATCCTTTAAATATTTAACAAAACATCTCATGCCATTACCACACATAGGTGCAATCGAACCATCACTGTTATAGTAGTTAAATTTGATATCAGCGATTTGAGATGGACTTGCATAAATCAAACCATCAGCACCAATACCAAAATGACGATCACAAATGCTCTTTGCTAACTGATTTGGGTTATTAGGTATTTCATGAATCAAAATGAAATCATTGCCTGTTCCATGATACTTTTGAAATTCCATGGTTTCCTCCTATAATCCGAATTTTTCGGAGATTGCTAATACTGCCTTTTTCATTAACTTTTTATCAATCGTATATGAAATACTGATTTCTGATGTCGTAACTAACATAAAATCAATGTTATGATCTGCAAATAATTTAAACATATCAGCAGCAACACCTGATTGTGTTCTCATACCTGAACCAACAACAGACAATTTAACAACATTTATATTTTTAACAGTTTCAATATCATGATACTTTTTGCCCATTAAACCTAAAACCTCATTAATCGCATCTAAATCGTCAGCTGATGCAGTAAATGATAAGTTGATATACCCATTTTCTGTAGGTGTCTGGCTAATCATATCGACATTAACTTCATTATCAGCTAATAGAATAAATAACGCTGCAATATCACTCGAATGATTCGGAAAGTTTTTAATGGTCACCATCATCACTTTCTCGCTTATTGATAAACCTGTTATACTTTTTTCTTCCACTTTCTTATACTCCTTTATGTATGTTCCACCGTTTTCGGTTAGTGATGATGAAACATAGATAACAACTCCATATTTCTGTCCAATCTCTATCGATCTTGGTTCCATCACTTTAGCACCTAAAAACGCCATTTCTTTCATTTCTTCATAACTAATAACATCCAGTTTTTTTGCATATGGATATAACCTGGGATCAACACCATAAATACCTTCAACATCTGTATATATTTCTGCAGGGCACTTAAGTTTCGCAGCGATTGCAACAGCAGTCGTATCAGATCCACCACGACCTAGTGTTGTAATATCTCCATCTTCATTAAACCCTTGAAATCCAGCAACAACAACAACTTTTCCTGAATCAAGATGTTTCTCTATTTTTGAGGTATCTATATCCAATATTTTATTTTTCGTATGGAGACCAGCAGTTTTGATACCTGCTTGAAATCCAGTTAACGCAATAGCAGGTTGTCCTTGTTCATTTAATATCATTGTTAATAAAGAGATTGAGACTTGTTCACCAGTTGAAATCAGCATATCCATTTCTCTTTTAGAAGGAGACTTAGATGCTTGTTTTGCAAGATCTAGTAATTGATTTGTTGTTTTTCCCATTGCGGATACAACAACAACTATTTGTTGGTACTTCTCTTTCTTTCTAATAATTTTTTGAACGATTTGTTGCATCTTTTCGATGGATTCAACAGATGAACCCCCGAACTTTAAAACGATTTTATTTTCCATTTTTATGTTTAGTCCTCTAACTTCAAGTCATTTCTAATTAAATCTTGATAAGTTTCTCTTTGAACAATCAATTTTGATTTACCATCTTTTACAAATACAACTGCAGGTCTTGTTAAACGGTTGTAGTTTGAACTCATAGAATAATGATAAGCACCTGTAGTTTTAACTGCAAGAATATCATTTGCTTCTGGTTTTGGAAGTTTTACATCTTTAATGATAATATCACCTGATTCGCATGCTTTTCCAGCAACTGTATATGATGTATTTGCTTCATCATTTAACTTGTTTGCAATAACAGCATCATATTTAGCTTGATATAAAGCAGTTCTCATATGGTCAGCCATAGATCCATCAATAAAAACATATTGCTTACCACTGGTTGTCTTTTTTGTACCACCTACGGTATACAATGTATATCCAGCTTCAGCAACAATACTTCTTCCAGGTTCTATGAACACTTTAGGAACTTTAATCCTTAATTTCTTAGAAGTTTCACCAATATGCTCTAATAGTGTAGGTAAAAAAAACTTTAGTTCAAATGGTTTATCTTCAGCTGTGTATTTTGCACCAAACCCACCACCTAAATTCATTTCTTCAACAACAATACCTGTTTTTAAATAGACATCAGATATATAAGTTAATACGGTTTGTGCATGTTCAATAAAGGATTGCTCTTCAAAAATCTGTGAGCCAATGTGACTATGGAAGCCTTTAAATATCAAAGAGTCATATTGATTGATCTCTTTGATTAAATCAAGTGTTGACTCATCATAGATGCTCAAACCAAATTTGGAATCATGATGTGTCGTACGAATATACTCATGTGTATGCGCTTCAATGCCTGGATTAACTCTTAACATCACATTGATCTTCTGATTCTTTGGTATTAAATTGATCAAAGTTAATAACTCATGTCTATGATCAACAACTATCGTTCCTACTTGATACTCTATTGCAAGTTTCAATTCCTCAAGTGATTTATTATTTCCATGAAAATAAATTTTGTGCATCGGGAAACCAGCTTGATGAGCTGTATATAATTCTCCTCCTGAAACAACGTCTAATGATAAACCTTCAGAATCAACAAGTTCACACATTGCAAGACTCAAAAAAGCCTTCGATGCATAAATCGTTTCAGTTTCTATATGGTCACTAACAAAATGTTTTTTAAACATTTGGCATTGACTTCTTATTTTTGATTCATCCATCACATAAAGTGGCGTATGATATGTTCTTACCAAATCAAAAGCACTGACTCCACCGATATATAAATGATTGTTTATTGTGTTTTTTGACATAACTTTCTCCTTAAAATAAATAAAAACCACAGCAAAAGCCTGCGGTTAATGTACAATGCTTTCGCCCTTCCACGATCTAGCGCACTCCTTTCAAGTTGGGCAACTTGTGGGAACAGTCTTATGTTTGTTCAACATAAGCCCAGCATATTTTCAATGCTTCGGCGTCACTCCCTTTCCCTAATGGTACTATTGAATCAACGCAGCCTCTAAAATCGTAGTGATTTAATTATAAAAAAAGGATAACATAAGTTTAATCAAATGTCTATGAAAATGTATCATTATTCTAATTTTATCCATTAAATATAAGATATCTAAAATGTGTGATGCTTACATACGTGATATAATAAAAATAATCAATACTAATACATATTAGGAGAACGATGATGAAATCCACACTACCAAAACATGTAGAAAACATTTTCAATGAAATCGATGCCTTAACAAAAATAGGAAAATGGTATTTTAACTTTGAAGATGACCAATTGTTATGGTCTAAAGAAAGTTACAAAATTTTTGAGTTGGATACTAAAATACCGATTACAGAAGAAAAATTTATTTCAATGATTCATCCAGAAGATTATGAAGTGGTTTTAGCAACCTGGGATGAAAGTAAGACTTTTGGAACACCTTATCATATCATGCATCGTATTATAACGAGCAAAGGTATAAAATGGGTTGCTGTCCATTCCAAAATACTTTTTAATGATGAAAAAATGGTGATTGGTGCTTATGGATCAATGCTAGACGTTACGGATCATCAAGACCACATTCATTTATTAGAAAGTCAGAAAAGTGAGTTAATACAAAGCATTGAAGAAAAAATACTAGAACTTGAACACGCAAAATCTCAAGCTGAACAATCCAATTTAGCAAAAACGAGTTTCTTGTCTAATATGAGCCATGAAATTAGAACACCAATGAACGCGATTATTGGCTTCACACATTTAATTGAGGAAAAAACAAACGATCCTGAACATTTAGAATATATTAATCGGATTAAGGATGCTTCTAACCATTTGCTAGGGATTATTAATAACATTCTAGATTTATCTAAAATTGAAGCTGGCAAAATGTTAATTGAACAAAGAGCTTTTAAATTAGATAAACTACTTGAAGAAGTCAAGTCCTTGGTTTATGAAAATGTGAAACAAAAAAATCTATTTTTTGATATCGAAAAAATCGACTGTCCCGAAGTATTTATTGGAGACGTCAATCGAATTCGTCAAATATTGATCAATGTTTTAAGTAATGCTGTTAAGTTTACGGAAACTGGCGGTATTAGCCTTGTATGTTATGTTGATGAAAAGTTAGAAGATCACCTTGTTAAAATAAGTTTTAAAGTAAAAGATACAGGCATTGGGATGACAAAAGGTCAGAAAAAACGTCTATTCGAAGAATTTGAACAGGCTGATACATCAACAACGAGAATTTATGGAGGAACAGGTTTAGGATTATCCATTAGTAAGAAGTTGGCTGAATTAATGCACGGAAAAATCGAAGTTGAGTCTGAATTAAATGAAGGTAGCGAATTTATCGTTACAATACCTTTAGAAGTTGATGAACACGAATCTACAAGAAAGCAAATTGAAAAAGATGAAGAAGTTTTACCTAAACCTAAAGTAGGTTCGAGAATATTGGTTGCTGAAGATAATTTTTTAAGTCAAAAATTAGCACATCGTATTTTAACCAATATGGGGATGATTGTAACGGTTGCTAATAACGGGAAGATTGCTGTTGATCTTTCTAAAACAAATCAGTATGATCTGATTATCTTAGATATTCAAATGCCAATTATGGATGGTCTAGAAGCTGCTAAAGAAATTAGAAAAATTGATGAAAAAACACCTATACTTGCGATGACTGCTAATGCTTTTGCTGAAGATCGAGCCCTATGTTTAAATGCAGGTATGAATGATTTTCTAGCTAAACCAATTGATCCAAAGTCCTTAAGTAAGGCATTATCAAACTGGTTACCATCAGAAGATTAAGCTAAAAAAATAAATCAATATTATAAAAAAAATAACCTTATCATAGATATGGTTTATTTTTTTCTTTTTATATTTATTTAAGTAATTTAAAATAGTTTTAATGTCTTACCGATATGTATATATAACTCAACACCTTTAATTAAAACATCTTCTTTAAAGTTGAAATAACAACTATGAAGTGGATGAACATATCCTAAGGATTCATTTCTAGTACCTAGCATAACAAACATACCCGGAACTTTTTGTTGATAGAAAGCGAAGTCTTCAGCAAACATCATGGGTTTTAAATATTGATATTGCTTTGCATCTAAACTAGATTTTAACATTTCAAATAGTTGCCCATCATTGATAACAGGTGGATAATAATCAATAATATCATTTTCAACTTTGACATCATAAGCTATCGATACGCCTTGATCGATTTCTCTCATTTTTTGCTTGATTGTATCATAATTTAACTGATTAAAACTTCTTATGGTTCCAGTTAATTTAACTTCTTGAGCAATAATATTTCTTGCTTCTCCTCCTGATATGGTTCCAATCGTTACGACAACAGGATCTAGCGGATCAATAAATCTTGAAACAATATGATGATACTGAGTCACTAGATTTGATGCTGCTAAAATCGCATCATGACCGAAATGTGGCTGTGCCCCATGAGCTGATAGACCAGTAACTTTAAGATTGAACTCGCCATTTTGAGCCATCATCGGACCATTAACAAGTCCATACAATCCTTCTTCTAGGTCGGGATATAAATGAATACCGAAAATCTTTTGAATATGGTATTTTTCGAAAACACCTTCCTCAATGATGACTTTTGCCCCTCCTGGTCCTTCTTCTGCAGGTTGAAAAATAAAGACAATCGTTTGATTGATTTCTTTGAGTTGACTAACATATTCTGCAAACCCTAAAAGCATAGCCATATGACCATCATGTCCACATGCATGCATATTTCCCACATGTCTTGATTTGAAAGAAACATTTGTTTTTTCGGTAACTGGAAGTGCATCCATATCACTTCTAAAGGCAATTGCTTCCTTAATTCTCCCTTTTTTAACTGCAATTAAACCTGTTTTAGCAACCGTTTCTGTTTGATAACCTAAACCTTTTAATTTTTCATCCACGTATTGATGTGTCTTAAAAAGGTCGAATGCTAACTCGGGGATTTGATGCAATTCTTGTCGGTATATTTTCAACTTATCTTTCGTCATAATAACCTACTTTCAAATGTCTTATTATTAATCTAATATTTTCTCATGATTGATTAATTTCTGTTTTAAATCAGTATGCTCTTTCCCTGAATACCCAGTCATTGATCCATCTTTTCCAATAACACGGTGACAAGGCACAATGATACCAATTGGATTTTTCTTGCATGCTTGCCCAACTGCACGGACAGCTTTAGGTTTTCCAATTAGGTTTGCAATATCTTGATAAGATCTTGTCTCACCATATGGAATCGTTAATAATGCTTGCCATACATCTTTTTGAAAATCTGTTCCCCGATTAAAGCCAATGGGCAGATCAAACTTTCTTAACTGATGATTAAAATATAAATTGAGTTGATTTTTAACCTCGTTGATCAACATATTTTCATCAGTTTCCATTTTTAAGTCTTGAATCATTAATTCTCGAAGTTTATCATCTTGCACAAGATAATAAATCATTCCATATTTGGATTTATATTTACCTAACATATTTAATATCTTCTTCTTTTTTTAGATTTTTTACTATGGAAAATACTATCTATAGAAACAACTAATGCTAATAAAAACTCATCGTTTTGATCATCGTCAATAGAAATCTCATATGAGTCTCCCCACGACAGAAATTTCTTCCTTACGCTTGCCACTTCGTGTTGTTGATCAAGAATTACAAAACTGTGGCTCCAATAATCACCATCAATTTGATAATTAGCTATTGAACTTTCTACAAATACTTTTGGCCTCAACAGTGTCCATTTTCTTCTTACTTTCGCTAAATGCTCACCTTCTTGATCATAAAGATAATAAGTAGGCATAAAGCTTAATAACTTTCTTTTAAATGTAAAAAGAAGTTTCTCACTTTTTGTTTCAAAAAAATTGAGTTTATGTCTCAATGAAAACATACTACTTCTACAATGATAAACTACATTTTGATTTGCATCATGCACTTTATACTTATCTCTAACAGAAAAAACCTTTTGTTTCAAATAAAAATGTTTCATTGTTCACCTCTATTTTGAATCATGATAACTCTATTATACAACACCATGAGTTTAGATAAAACATATCTGTAAAAAAATAAGTCGCCTAAGCAACTTATTAGTGATTATTCTTTTTGTTTAAATACATTTTATAGTCAATATATCTTAAGAATTGATCAACACTTTTGAATTCATCATTGAACACACCAGTTCCATAACTACACGATAATTGATAAGCTTTATCTGAATTTTCATTAAATACGGATAATGAGAAATCAATGTCTTCAGCTAATGATTTAAGTCGTTTTTCGCTATTATCATTCGTTATGATTACGAACTCATCGCCACCAAGTCTTGCTATGATTTCTCCATCATACATAATACCTTTGACTCTTTTTACAATTTCAGAAATTGCGAAATCTCCTTCTAAATGACCATAATTATCATTGATTTTCTTTAAATCATCAATGTCAAAATAAATACCACCAAATGGTTCAATTTTCCTTTGATTTAGTTTTTTATTCATATAGTAAATAAATGATTTTCTCGTCCAAGCACCAGTTAGATTGTCCAAATGTATAAGTCGTTCTTGTAAATAAATATATACAATAATCAGTGCAAATGCAGCACTACTCCACATTAAAAGGATACCATAAATCAAACCTTGTCCAATACCACCCATAATCGGTAAAAACCCAAATGCAATCAGTAAATAATACTCTGTTGTTATAATGTTTTTTCGATGTGTAATTACATGTATTATACCGAGTATCAAATAGAAATAAATAATAATGATAGAAATCATAAACCATGATCCTCTAGCATAAACATTGGTTTGACTAATGTTGAAATAAAAATCAAAGAAAGGCGATAATAAACTTAATACAAGATTTAAAGCCACTGGAATAAAAAGTAATATTTTTTGTTGTTTAGTCACTTTAACTTTAACAGAAATAAAATTACGAAGTAAAAAGTACCATAAGCAACTCAAGATTGGTGCAACTATAAAGAGAACTGCGTGAAAACCATTGTTTACGAAAATGAGCCAAGGTATATTGACACCATTCATGACAACTGTAGCTGCTTCGATGAGTAAACCAAATATAATCGCAACAACTGTATATAAATATAATCTGTTAAGTGTATCTGATCGATCAAGTCTTCTGTAAGCAATTAAAAAAACTAGACTTAACATAAAGATTGATATCAAATTAATATCGATTTTCAAAAAAACTCCCATAATATCCCCTTATA
>NZ_JASCXW010000049.1 GCF_030012175.1 Peloplasma aerotolerans | reverse complement strand
TTTTTTACAGCTTCAACGAATAATTTAGCAGTTTCAATATTTGTAGCTAAAGGAATTTGATAAACGTCACTTAACCGTAATAATGCTGAAACATCGGGTTCATGAGGCTGTGCAGTTAATGGATCGCGAAAAAAGAAAATCATATCCAGTTTACCATTAGCAACCATTGAGCCAATTTCTTGGTCACCACCCATAGGTCCAGATTTTTTCAAGTTGATATGCAGTATAGTATGACTATTTATAATTGAACCTGTCGTACCTGTTGCATATAATTCATGCTTCTTAAATATTTCTAAGTTTTCTTGAACAAAGGCTAGTAAATCAGCCTTTTTTTTATCGTGTGCAATCAATGCTATTCTCATCTTTTACCTCTTCCTTAAAGCTCTTAATTTTGCTGATTTGCTTCTTGAGTTTCGCATATATTCTTCTTCGCTTGGATAAACCGGTTTTTTAGTTAGAACCTCTGTTTTTACATCAGGTAGATCGATAATTGGAAGATTTTTAGGTAATGAACTTGAACTCTCATCTCTAAAAAAATGTTTAACAATCCGATCTTCTAATGAATGAAAGGTGATAACGACCAACCTTCCATCTAGATTCAACATTTCAACCGCATCTTTTAAGACTTCCTCTAGTACCGTTAGCTCATCATTAACAGCTATACGAAGCGCTTGAAACACACGTTTCGCGCTATGCCCTTTATCTTTATAATTAACAGAATCTGTAATTTTTACTAAATCCATCGTTGTCTTCAATGGTCTTTGCTCAACGATTCTTTTAGCAATTTTAAAACCATTTTTTTCTTCACCATAAACAAAGAATATACGTGCTAACTCTTCCATTGAATATGTATTCAATATCGTTTCTGCTGTTAACAGTTGATCTTGATCCATTCTCATATCTAATGATGTGTCTTTCAGATAAGTGAAACCTCTTGTTTCATCATCAATTTGAAAAGATGATAATCCTAAATCTAACAATAAACCATCGATTTTTTGTATCCCTAAATCATTTAATCTTTGCTTAAGATCTCTAAAATTACTTTTAATAATCATGTAGTTCTTATAATCTTTTAAGACTTTTTTTGCATATTCTATTGCATACTCATCTTGATCAAACGCATACAAAAAACCATCCTTTAACGCTTCCAATATGCGTTTAGAATGTCCTGCTCCACCTAATGTGCCATCAACATAGATACCACCTGGTTTTATATTTAAATACTGAATCGCTTCATCTTTTAAAACTGTCTCATGTTTCATAGTTATCTCAATTCTTTAATGTCATATATTAACTATATATGAATTTATTATTTTTGTCAATTTCACAAAGAAAAAGGTGCCTATTGGCACCCTTCCTCAATCCTTCTTGGATTCTTTTTTTGTTAAAACTAGTTGTCCTTTGTAATATCCACTGTTAGGTGTTACACGGTGTGGTAATGTGAATTCACCAGTTTGTGGGCATACAACTAATGCTGGGGCAGTCAACTTAAAGTGAGTTCTTCTTTTTCTCTTAGCAGTTTTGCCCGTTCTACGAAATGGAACAGCCATCTGTTCACCTCCTATTTTTTCATGTTCTTATCTAATTCAGCAAATGCAGGATGTGGACGTTTTTCTTCTTCGAAGATTATGTCTTTTGCATCTGGGTGATAGATTGTATATGGCTTTTCGGATACGATGTACCCGAAGATAATATCTGTCAACTCAAGTGGGTCCGTTAATGGGAAATCTGCTTCAAGTGAATCACTGAATAAAATTTCTGCATCGAAATGCATTTCATAAGGCACCGGTTTTAATGTTTTAGAGCATGCCAACTCCAAGTTGACATCGACGTTGATATCCAGTCTTAACTCATTTTGACTAAAATAGATCTCTCCATGTATCTTTGCTGGTTTAATAGATAATATGTCGATAACAGATGAAATCTCTTTTGAGTAGTCATAAACGAAGTTGATTGAGGTATGTTCTTTTATCTCATTTAATGAAAATCTCATAATATCACCTCAACGAAAGTATTATACATAATATTTATTCAAATGTCAATGAATACAACATATTTTAATAACGTGAAATCCTTGTTTTAAAGCATCCGACTTTCACGAACTTTTCGTTTAATAGCGTCTAAAACTTTTTGCTCTGAAGCGGTCAATAAAGTTGGTAAATCATAACCATCATGAATTCTATGGTTTCTTAAATGGAATGGTACGATGGTTCCATCAGCTAATCCTACTTCAAGATCGAGTGTAATATATTTTGGATTATCAGCATTATCATATTTTAATGCAGTTTCCATATGGACAACGTCAAAATAATTAAATTCTCCAGCTATATCAAATGCGATGTGGCCATTACGATGATCAATATTAGCTTGGTAATAAAACAATGAGTCATCACCAAAGAATAGTATGGTCACCAAAGCTTGATCATATAATAAAGAGCTGGTTCCATCCTCTTTTTTATCCAATCTATAAGTTACTCGACCATTTTTATCGAATGCATCTGGCACTGTGATAACGATAGGTGAGTCAAACTCAGATTCCATAATACTAGAAAGTTGTTTTGCACGTTCAATAGCTCTGTCATAATCAAGATGTAACATTTCATCATAACTATCGCTTGCACGACCAGAAAATTTCTTGAAATATTTTGATGTCCATTTTTGGCGATCTTTAATCTTTTTAGCTTTCTTTTCCTTAGGAACTTTAATTTTCTTTTCCTTTGTTTCTTTGACTTTCTTTTCTATTGACTCTTTTACCTTTTTTTCTTTAGGTTCTTTAGTTTTCTTTTCCTTAGGTTCTTTCATATCATTACCACCTTTCACTTCTACTCTATTTTAACAAAATTCTTAATATCTCGTCAAACTTTTATGTTACTTTCATTCTATTCTTTAATAATTCAGTATTTTATATGCTTATTCTCCAATGATACCTTCATATAGTAGTTCTTGAAACTCTTCGGTTTTTGCATCAAGTATATAATCTTCAATCTTGTTTTTTGCCAAAATTCCATGAATAATCTTTCTCTCATATAGTTTTCCGTTAAATTGTTCTTCAAAAGGTGATAGGGGAATTTTATCAAAGAAATCACCTTGGATAGCAATATTTTTGATTATGCCTTCTTCTAAATCCAATTTAACTTCAAAAAGACCACCAGATATTCTTTTTTTCAACATTTTTGTGTAAGCTGGTTGTTTTTTGTAAATCCATTCTTTAGACTCATATTTTTTCGCCATTTCGTGAATTAAATCAATTTCTTCTTGATTTAATGTATACGTCTGATTCGTTAGCGTATTTTCGAAATGTTTGATAAGCTGTTGTTGTGTTAGTCCATTTAAATATGGTTTTAAATTCGTTACTCTTGAACGTACACTATCAATACCTTTTGATACTAATTTTTCATCACTAGGTGAAATAGCTCTTATCATTGTTTCTAGGTCACAATCATATAAGAATGTTCCATGCATTAACATACCATATTTATTTTGAAGAAAAGCATTACCTGAAATTTTCTTGCCCTCAAAGAGTAAATCATTTCTTCCGCTAAACTCAATATCGATATTGAGTAGTTTCATCGAATCAATAATTTTTGATAAATATGTTTTAAAAGTGAATTCTTTGTTTGTTTTCTTAGTGATAATTGAAAACATTGTGTTTCTATGATCTGCATAAACACATCCACCACCAGTTGGTCTTCTATATACATCAATTTGATTTTCTTTTAGAAATTGTAAATTGACTTCATTTTCAATAACTTGATTTTTTCCGATAACAACACCGTGAATTTCCCATGTGAAAAAATACGTTTCGCTATCTTTAAGTAACTTTGTTAGCACATATTCTTCAAGAGCAAAGTAAAAATATGGTTTTAAGTTGCCTTCATTATTATGTCTTATTAGTATCATAATGACCTCCACTACATTTAAATATTATTTATTTAAATTATAACACGATAAAATAGATTTAACCTTTTAGAAGACTTATTTTATATTTTATCAGCTAAATGCTCATGAGTTATACTTTTATTAAATATAGGCGTTATTTTAATTTTTTTAATTTAATAATGTTATAATTAACTTATAAAAAATAGGAGGAAAACAAATGTTAACTTTTTTGAAATTGTATGGAATATCTTTTATTATTTTTTTCGCTATTGATTTATTTTGGTTAGGCATTGTTGCAAAAAATCTGTATCAAAGATATTTAGGACACCTGCTCAGACCTGATGTAAATTGGGTTGCTGCTATTGTTTTTTATCTTCTATTTATTGGTGGTTTAGTGATATTTGTTTTAATGCCAGCACTTGACCAAGGCAATATATGGAAAGCAGTATTATTAGGTGCATTATTTGGATTTATTACTTATGCTACATATGACTTGACAAACTTAGCAACTTTAAAGGATTGGCCTATACAAATCACAATCATTGATCTTGTTTGGGGAACTTTCTTAGGAGCTTCGACTAGCACTATATCGTATTTAATATATAATCTAATATTTTGAGGTGACTTATGACAACTTATCAACTAACAAATGAATTAATTTACAAATCGTTTATTATTGGAGCTAAAAATGTAATTCAAGAGAAAAATGCATTAAATTCAATTAATGTATTTCCTGTACCAGACGGTGATACAGGAAGTAATCTAGCATCTATGATGAATAGTATTATTGAATTATCAAAATTGGGAGAAACAAGTGAAGAGACAATTCAATCGATTGCTGACGCTGCCATCGTAGGAGCAAGAGGTAATTCAGGAATTATTTTCGCTCAATACATCTATGGTTTTTCTATAAATATCAAAGATGATGTTATCAATCAAGATGTTTTTATTGAAAGTGCAACAAATGGAGCAAATTACGCATATAAATCAATCACAAAACCTGTTGAAGGAACAATGATTACCGTTATGCGGGCTTTTGTTGATGCCCTCAATCAGTTTAAAAGCATTGCTAAAAATTTTGTTGATTTAATGAGTAAAGGATATGAGATTGCTGTTGAAGAACTTGCTAGAACTCCTGAGAAATTAGCAGTTTTAAAGGAAAACAATGTTGTAGATGCTGGTGCTAAGGGGTTTGTTCATTTTATTGAAGGCTTCATCAAAGCCTTGAAGGGCGAAGATGTCGATATGCATGCACACAATCATGAAGTTGTTGAAGAGCTACATGTTGACCATCTAGAAGATTCACAGTTCCGCTATTGTACAGAAGCTTTATTAAGAGGTAAAAATCTCGATGTTGAGCAAATGAAAGTTGATTTAGAACAATTTGGAGACTCATTAGTTGTCGCTGGTAGTGATAAAACCATTAGAATTCATATCCATAGTGATCTACCTGATCAAGTCTTTGAATACCTTGATGATAAAGGTAGAATTATTGAACAAAAAGTTGATGATATGAAAAGACAATTCGAAGCTGCAAACCATAAAAAATATCCTATTGCACTTGTTACAGATTCAATTGCTGATTTACCATCCTCATATTTTGACAAATATCAAATTCATATGATACCTATTGAATTATTGATGAATGATTCAATTTACTATGATAAAATTACTATTCAGAGTTCTCGTTTTTATGACATGATGGACAGTCTAGAGGTTTACCCAACATCAAGTCAACCCAATTTAAGAAGCTTAGAAAACTTCTTCTCATTCTTAACCACTTATTATAAAGAAATTATGGTCTTAACCATCTCAAAAGAAATGAGCGGAACATACAATGCATTTGTTGAAGCTGCTAGTAAATTTCAGGATGCTAAAATCAAAATTATCAACACAAAACAAAACTCAGGAGCTGAAGGTTTACTTGTTTTAAGAGCTGCTGAATATATCGAACAAGGACTTCCATTTGATGAAATTGTTGAAAAAATCGAATCTTTAACATCAAAAACAAAAATTCTTGTTAGCGTTCAAACTTTAAAATATATGGTTAGATCTGGACGTGTATCAAAAGTTACAGGAATTATTGGAAAAATTTTGAACTTGAAACCCGTGATTTCAATTGATGAAGAAGGTAAGGGTATTATCTTTGATAAATCATTAAGTATTCGTTCAAGTAATAAAAAAATAAAGAAGCATGTTGAAGAAGTTCAAAAAACATATGGCATTGAAAGGTTTGCTATCGTACACGCTAACGCAGAAAGTCGTGCTAAAGAGTATGCTGAATATTTTGAAGCTGTGATTGGGAAAAAACCTGAGTATGTTATGGACATCTCAACTGTGGTTGCAATGAATGCTGGTCTTGGTACTGTTGCAATCGCTTATATTAGGAGTGACGACAAATGATGTTTTTAGCTAATGCAGTCGCATTGTTTATATTTTTTAACATTTTCTTTATCATTGCACAGATTAAAAAAAACAATGGTTTAGCAGATATGGCATGGGGATTAGGTTTTATTGTCGTTGCGATTAGCAGCCTTGTCTATCAAGGTGATTATTCAATACCTGCACTAGTAATTACAGGTTTAGTTGCTTTATGGGGCTTTAGATTGTTTTTCTACATTGGTATAAGAAATTGGAATAAACCTGAAGATTATCGTTATGTCGACATGAGAAAAAAGTGGGGAAGTCATCAAAAAATAAAAGCTTATCTTATCGTTTTTATGCTTCAAATGACATTCTTATATATCATTTCATTGCCAATCCAACTCGTTAATTATTTAACCTTTGAAATGGAAATGATTGGTTATATCATTTTAGGTGTTGGTGTTATTTTATGGATCATTGGTTTTTATTATGAGGCTGTTGGTGATGCTCAGCTAAAGAACTTTAAAAAAGATCCTGGAAATAAAGGCAAAATTATGCAGTCAGGACTTTGGAGATATACAAGACATCCTAATTACTTTGGTGAAGCGTTGATGTGGTGGGCAATATGGATTATTTCATTATCAACATTAAATGGCTATAGTCTATTAAGTATTGTTGGACCTATTTTTATTACTTACTTACTACTTTATGTTTCTGGTGTTCCAATGCTAGAAAAGAAATATAAAGATAATCCACTGTTTCAAGAATATGCAAGTAGAACAAGCGTATTCTTTCCATTACCTCCTAAGAAATAAGTTTAACTGCATGAAGATGAAAATCTTGATGCAGTTTTTTTATAAAAAA
>NZ_JASCXW010000048.1 GCF_030012175.1 Peloplasma aerotolerans | reverse complement strand
AAGAACATTATCATGGTGCTGAAAATTTAGGTAACGTTGATATTAAATTTGGTTTTTGTACTGAGTTTATTGTGAAATTACATAAACCTGAAAAGTTTAATGAAAACTTTATGAAAGATCCTTTATCACAAATGGGTGATTCATTGGTTGTTGTTACAGATGATGAATTGTTAAAAGTACATGTCCATACGAATCAACCAGGTGTAGCTTTAACGTTAGCTCAAAAATATGGAGACTTACAAACGATTAAGATTGAAAATATGAGAATTCAACACTCTAATATTATGGGTGATGAAATTGCACCTCATAAAAAAGAAGTTAAAGAAGAAAAACCTAAGAAGAAATCTAAATTTGGTATTATCGCAGTAGCATCAGGCGAAGGTATTCATGAAGCATTTAAAGAATTAGGCGTGGATTTAATTATTGACGGTGGTCAAACAATGAATCCATCGACAGAAGCATTCGTTAAGGCTGTAGAGAGTTTGAATTGCGAACATGTCATCATACTTCCAAATAATAAAAACATTATTCTATCCGCAGAACAAACGTTAGACTTATGTGCTGATAGATCGATTAGAGTCCTTAAGACGAAGAGTATTGCTCAAGGATATTCATCACTCATGGCATTTGATCCAACAGGTGAGTTAGATGATAACTTTGAAGCAATGATGGAAGTTGTTGGTAATATGCGTTCAGGTGAAATCACTTATGCAGTTAGAGACACTGAGTTAAATGGTGTTAAGATTAAAACAGGTGACTTTATCGGAATTACAAAAAATGAGATAAAAGTATCAACTCCAGATAGATTAGAAACAGCTAAGGTATTACTTGAGGATATGATTGATATGGAAAAAGAAATTATAACTATCTTCCACGGCAATGATGCAGATGAAGACGAAATCGAAATGATTGTTGCACATGCGAAGAAGTTAAATCCTGATATTGAAGTTGATTTGATAGAAGGTAAGCAGGATATATATACTTATATATTCGCAGTTGAATAACAATTAAAAAGGTGCTTGCACCTTTTTTAATAGCGGTCGTGGTGGAATGGTAGACACGCATGCTTGAGGGGCATGTGGCTGAATAGTCGTGTGAGTTCAAATCTCATCGACCGCACCAACTTTATGTTTGATTGCTAATGGGCTACAGTGTCCTCTGCTGTCCTCTAAAAGGTATGTTGCCGTGGGCGTTCACTATTGGTTATCGGCACAAAATTATGAGATATTAGACCAATTTTCTAACGAGAATTGGTCTTTTTCTATAGGGTAAGGTGAGACTTGAACTTCATTTTGAACCGACTTATATGGGGTGACGTGGTTCCGAACAAGCTAATGCAATATTGAGAACTAGTGACATAATGGTGACAAGACCAGATAGTCATGATAGAATAGAAACAGTTGAACCCTATTTTTATGGAATATATAGAAAAGAATATAGATAATTTATGCTTATTTTTAATTATAAATTTGAAGTCTGGTACTATCACTAGGTTTGATAATTCAATGTGTGCAATTAATCTTTAGATGGTACTAGACTAATTTTCAAAAAGAACTAAACCTCACTGAAATGAATTGTATCAAATTAACATAATTTTTTTATGCAATTATTATTCTATTTTCATAAGATGAATTGAAAATAGGTGGTTTTTTTGCAAACAAGAAGAAATATTTTACGTTTATAAGGAGATTACATATGCTTGAAATTATTAATATCAACAAGAAGTACGGACAAAAAAAGGTTCTACATGATGTTACTTTTAGCGTTGCATCTGGTACAGTATGTGGATTATTGGGATTAAATGGTGCAGGGAAATCAACATTGATGAAAATCGTTACCTCCCTTGCGTTTAAAGATTCTGGAGAAATCAAATACAATGGGAATGTGTACAATAAGGATGATAATACCGTTCCTCTAGGGTACATGATTGAATCGCCTGCGTTTTACAAGGATCTATCAGGAAGAAATAACCTAAAAATTCTTTCAGCACTTTACGATACCGTAAAAGAAGATAGAGTAGATCAAGTCTTATGTGAAGTAGGTTTGGACGATGTAAAGAATTCACTTGTTTCAAATTATTCACTTGGAATGAAACAACGATTATATTTTGCATATTCCATTCTCAATAATCCAGAAATATTAATCCTTGATGAACCGTTTAATGGAATTGATCCGGTAACTTCAAGATTATTCAAAGACCTCATCTTAAATTTAGCAAAACAAGGATGCACAATCATTGTATCTAGTCATGTTATATCAGATATTCATGAAATCTGTGACAAAGTCGTGATTATTGACAAAGGAAATGTTGTATATGATAGCAATCTAAATGAAAGTGAGAACCTAGAAAAACTGTTTTTATCCAAAGTTACCACTGATGGATTAGCACAATGAAAATTTTCAAGTTTGAATACCAAAAGTTGCGAGGAAACAAAATCTTGTTTTTTACATTAATTGGTTCGATTATCATTATTATCACTATTTTAATAATGATATTCTCATTCACTTCGTTTTCATCCCCAAATCAATCAATAACAAAAGAACAAGTTTTGTCAGGTTACCAAGTGAACTTGAATAGAATTTATGAAGAACTTGAAGATGAAGAATTATCTGACTATCATAAACAAAACCTACGCATCGAAAAGAATAAACTTGAGTTTTTACTACTAACCCAGACTATAGAAAATGAATACCTTGACATCACCGATTCGGGAAGAAAACTCAATATCCACCAAGGTACATCGTTGATGTTTTACCTATTCAATTCTACTTATATACTAATACTTTTATTTACAGTATTCATCTCAATTTATACATTTTTATTTGATATACAAAGTGGGACCATTAAAAATATCTTGGCTTCAGAAGAAACTAGAAAGAATGTCTTTTTAGGGAAATTCGCTTTCCAAATGAGTGCAGTATATGGCGTTTTATTCATCGCATTATTTATCGCCATCATATTTGGTTTGCAAAGTCCACAAGCAGAGTTTTTAGTTAGTATAAATGGTGACTACTATGCCCTGAACTGTTTAACCTCTTTTCTATTTCAATCGATGGGATTGATCATATTGGTTTTAGTTGTTTCATTGATTACAAATCTACTCATATTAATAACAAGAAATCTTACATATACCATTTCAATAATATTCTGGTTAATTTTGGGGTTATTTTTATTCTACCTATTTATGGAAAAAAGCATTGAAATTGGCAACTTGAATAATGTCGTCAATCCAGCAGATTACGCATTATTTATCAATATTGAGTATTTTTATAGATACACTCAACTTAGAACATTTTTCTGGACATTAGGATATTCGATTTTCGCAATAATCTTCTATATAATACAAAAAAGAAAATTTCAAAAGATTGATTTTTAGTGGGGGTATTTTGTGAAAGATACATTTAAGGTTGTTCAATATGAATTTCATAAAATCCTTAAAAACAAGGTAAAAATTATTTATCTATTTTTGATGATCTTGTTTTTGTTTTTAGCAGCATATGCTTATAGAAATGTTATTATTCTACCTAATGTAACCTGTGGTTCGGAAAGCACACAAACTTATTATATAGAGCAACGGGATTACTATAAAGCATTGTATGAGTATGCATATGGTATTAATACTGATGTCCCAGAGGGATTCATGTTTCCCCCCAACCTAGATGCTGATAAAGAAATATATCATATGGAATATCTGAAATATAACCACTACGTTAGTACATCAACTAGTAGTTGCAATTATGTGAATCTTACCTATCCACTTAGTTCATCAAGAGGCTTAGAAGGCGGTGTTTTTCTTGTCATATTGGGGAACTTAAACTTCTACATTATTGGGTTTTTAAGTATCGTCTTATCATTAAGTATTAACTACTCAGACTATAGTAATGGAAATATAAAAAATCTTATTCAAACAAAAATAGATAGAAAATCAATATTCCGAGGAAAGTTGATATTCACTGGAATAACAATCCTATCGGTTGTGTTGCTGTATGCTATAGCTACGATTCTAGTAGCTTCATCACTACCAGATACAAGCACCTTAATCGTTGACACAACCACAAGAGTTGTTAAAAGCATAAGTACCACTACCTTTTTTCTATCCAAAATTGTTATGAATCTCTTCATCGGTTTATTCATAGCATCGATAAGCATATACATTAGGACACTGGTTAAAAATAGTTATTTGGCAGGATTTGCAACTATTGGATGTGTGGTTTTTGTTTTAGGAATATTCAGTGTTGTTTCACTCATTATTAATAATGATGTTGTGTCAGAAATTGTTAAAAAATATTTTGTTTTCATCAACTCACAAGTTAGTAATCTAAGTTTTAGCCAAATATCATATGCAATTTTGATTTTGTTTTATCTTGTTGGAAGTACGTTATTATTATCGATGAGTTATAAAAAAATACTTAGAATAGATATTTAACGTTGTTGAAATTTCCTATGCTATTCACTGTTTACAGACGTACCGAAAAATATATTTAATAAATAAACGATGAACTATGTCCTCTACTTTCCCACCATGTCCTCCAAAGGGTATGTTGGTGGACAAAAGAACACTTTTCTTTAATTGTCCTATACTTTCCCACCATGTCCTCCAAAGGGTATGTTGGTGGACAAAAGAACACTTTTAAGTGTTTTCGCTAAAAAATGCGAGTTTATTTGTGCTCCTATGACACCATAGATAACTTTAAAGACTCCTAGCGGGTCTTTTTTACTTTAATCCTTATTATATAGGTAAAATTCAGAACAATTTACTCACATTATGTTGACTTAGGTAAAAACTTCCTATATAATGGAATGAAAGGAGGGGTAAAATGTTTAAACTCTCGAAACTACCACCACAAGATAAATTTGATTCTATAATTATCCTGAAGCAATTATTAAATACACATAAAGCTTTAGCTGAACTAAAAGGGTTTTCTGATGTCATTCCAAATAAAAACATTTTAATCAATGCTGCAATGATTAATGAAGCAAAAAACAGTTCAGAAATTGAGAACATCATTACAACACATGACGAACTATATAAAGCGATGAGTGGAGCTAAAGAAACAGGGCCTTCAAAAGAAGTCATCAACTACCGACGAGCTTTGTGGAGAGGATATGAACTAGTCAATCAAAACAAATTCATCTCAACCAATATGATCATCGCTATTCAAAGTATCATCGAAAATAGCGATGCAGGGATTAGGAAAGTTCCTGGTACAGTTCTTGTAAATGATAAGACAAAAGAAGTCATCTATACACCACCAACAAGTTATGATGTGATCATGGATTTACTAACTAATTTAGAAATCTACATCAATCAAGATGATGAGGTAGATGATCTCGTTAAACTAGCGATCATACATTATCAGTTTGAATCTATTCATCCTTTCTATGATGGCAATGGAAGAACAGGAAGAATTATTAATATTCTATATTTGGTGCTAAAAGGGTTATTAGATTCACCGATTCTTTATTTAAGCAAATATATCAACAAAAACAAACAACAATACTATGTTAATCTACAATCCGTTAGAGATGAAAATGATTGGGAATCTCTCATTCTATATTTACTAAAAGGAATAGAAGAAACGTCAATCAATACACTTGATGTCATGAAAGATATTGTAAAACTAATTGACATTATCAAACTAGAAATAAAAGAAAAACTACCAAAAATATATTCAAAAGAGCTTGTTGATGTGCTATTTCATGAGTTTTATACAAAAATTAGCTATGTTAAAAAAGGTCTTGGTGTCAGTAGAAAAACTGCATCGACATATTTAATAGAGTTGGAAAAAGCGGGCGTTTTAGTATCTGAAATGGTTGGTAGAGATAAGATATATATTAATCACAAGTTATTCGAACTTGTAAAAAGTGCAGATTTTTAGACATTAAAAATGATATTTAGTTTAATTCACTAAACTGGAGGAAAGGTATTCTATGTTACTGAAAAAATATTTAGAAGATCCATGTGGTACCTTATCTATTCCCTACTGGAAACAACAAGTCATATCTATTCCTGAAAATATTAAAATCTATCATGAAAAGGCATTCAATCAAATTGAAGTAAAATCACTTCATATCGAGAAGTATTTTCGACTAATTCATCACTTAAATGAAATTCCAGAACGAAATCCTATGATTGAAAGTATTGATATCAATAAAGATTTGCACGAGCTAATTAAACTAATTAATTTATGTTATTCTGATCAGCATATTTCTATTGATAGAAATGATGTTGATGATTGGATAAACCGAAGAGTCTATCGTAATGATTTATGGGTAAAGATAGTTCTTGAAGGAGATATGATTGCTGCCGGTATTGCTGAATATGATCCCGAAGCACAAGAAGGAATCCTTGAGTGGATTCAAATCAATCCCAAATATAGTAAAAAAGGATACGGTAAAATGATTGTCAATGAACTTATCAATAGATTATCTAGTCTATCTAGTTTTATTACAGTATCGGGAAAATTAGACAATAAAACAAATCCCGAAATGTTATATAGACGATGCGGTTTTGTTGGTCATGATGTATGGTATGTTTGTAAGATAAGTGATGGCAAATAATGATTTAGAGTCACAGTTTCCCACCTTGTCCTCCAAAGGGTACATTGATAGACAAATGAACACTTTTCTTTCATTGTCCTACACTTTCCTCTGTTGTCCTCTAAAAAGTATGTTGATGGACAAAAGAACACTTTAAAGTGTTTTCATCAAAAAACGCGAGTTTATTTGTGCTCCTATGACACCAAAGTTATCTTTGATTACTCCCCAAAACCAGGGGATAATAGCGATATTTTAATGAAATTGACCTTATTTCTAATGAAATAGGGTCTTTTTCTTTTATCGAGTCGTGTCGAGAGCAAATTTGCTTTCTCGAAAGTGACATATTTAATTTTGGGGTAATGTGGTTCCGAACTTTATTTCAATCCTAGTTACAAGGGGTAATGTGGTTCCGAACTAGCATATATAAAGATTGAACTCCAACTCACTATGCTTGTATTTATAGATAATTGGAATTCGGTATGAGTCGTATATTTTAGAGGTACATGTGGACGTTTTTCATTGTAGAAGATAACGTACCCGTCAATACAAATTCTTAAGTGAACATAACTATTGTAGATGTGTCTATATATATTTCTTTCTTCTTGATACTCGCAAAGAAACTCTCAGCAACCGAATTATCATATGGACAACCTTTCTTTGAAAATGATTGTGTAATTTCATTTTGCTTATTATAGGATTTAAACACTTTTGCAGTATATTGTTTACCCTGATCACTATGAAAGATGAGATTCTTAGGGTTGGACTGCTATGAATTTCTAGG
>NZ_JASCXW010000047.1 GCF_030012175.1 Peloplasma aerotolerans | reverse complement strand
TAAAAATATAGCTATTGGAGGTTTTTACTGTTTATCTACAAAAAGTACTTGACTTTTAATAGTTAGTCACCTCTAAAGCGAATTGTTTGTCTTAACAATTCCTTGGTTTGTTCTGGATATTTATGTGATAACACACCTAATGAAGCAAAAATATAATCATGATCTAAAAATACTTCAGCATTTGCATCAGGTGCTAATTTTGTTTGTTGTCTTGCAAGATAGTCTTTAATGATTTGTTTAGGGTAGCTTGCATTGAGTAAAGCTCCTCCAGTTAAAAAGATATATTTAACTTGTGTAGTATCTTTACCATCGGGGATAACTTTGAACCCGTTTGTCGTAAAGACTCTTCTTAAATCGCCAATATGACGGTCTAATGCTTGATTAACACATTGTTTAGTCAGTAAATCAATAATTTGAACACCAAATTCTGTTTGAGGAATAAATGGTTCCTTTTTTAAAGTGTCGAGAATATGATCATAACTCATTCCCGTAAGTCGTTCCATCTCACCTTGTTTAAATGTCTTGATGACATGCATGCGATTTACAAAAACACCTAAGTCACCTTCAACTGTTCTTTTAAACCTTGGTTCACCATCGTTATACTTTGAAAACTCAGGTTTAGGCTCGCATACGGAATGGACGTCTGTGGTTGCTCCACCAACATCTATTGTCATAACACCATCAAACATTTGATTTAGTAGAAGTGTTGCATCCATGACTGCACCAGGCGTTGGAATAATAACCTGATTGACCATATCGAAAATATGTTGCATCCCTTTAGCGTGAATAATATTTTGTTCGAATGTCTCGTATATCGCTTTTCGAAGCGGTATTATGTTAAAGTCATCTACTCTAGGATAGACGTTTTCAACGATGCGAACATGTTCCTTTTTCAATTTTTTTATTCGCTCATGATTAGAAATATTTCCAGTATAAATGATAGGGATATTTAATTCTATAACGTCTAGTAAGTTTTGGAAAGCAACATCCTTTTCACCAAAATCAGTTCCACCTGCGATAATAATCATGTTAGGATTAACTTCTTTGATTTTATCAACGTGTTCTTTTTCAATTCGATTTGCTGTAATTAAATGGATGTTTGCTCCTGCATTGAGTGCAGCTTCTTTAGCAGCTTTTGCTGTCATTTCATAAACTAGTCCATGAACCGTTATCTTTAATCCACCAGCAGCACTAGATGAAGCAAACATTTCTTTATACTCTAATTGATCAACTCCAAGATTCTTTTTCAAATCAAGAATTGCATTATTTAATCCAATGGTTACATCCGTTTCAACTGTTGTTTGATGCATACCTCTAGCGATAAACTCCACTGGACCATGATGGAGATTAAAGGCATTAACAACAGTTGTTGTACTTCCTATTTCAGCAACTAAGCAATCAATGACCATGGATTTCTTGATGCCTTTTGACAATAAAACTTGCAACATCCTTGCCTTTAGTTCCTCGGCTAAATCCTTGGTCCATACCGTACTTTTTAGCAAGTTCAGGAGTAACTTGTGTCCCTCCAGCAAGTAATATGAGTTTATTTCTTACACCTTTTTCAACTGCATAGTCATGTAGTTTTTGCATATTTTTATAATGAATATCATCATGCGAAATAATTAATGAAATCATCACACATTGTGAGTTAGTTTCAATTGCTGCATCAATGAATTTTTCAATTGGAACACTTGTTCCTAAGTAGTTATAAGATATACCATACTTTTCGACACCGCCATGTTTAATGTCTAATATTTCTCGCATACCAACACTATGCTCATCACTTCCACCAGTACCAGCAACAACTTTAATCTCATGTTCTTTTACATATGCCATAATGTCTTCTTCTGGCAATGTTTCTTCTTTCACGGGTAAAACAAGTTTTGTTATATCAATGTCAAAGCCAACTGTCCCTTTTAATTGAATTCTAGTTCCTTCACTTGGGTGTAGAACTTCTTTATGAATAACTTCTACTTGTGATAGATTGAGTTTTCGTCCTACTTCAAGTGCTGCAGCTTCTGCAGTTAACTCATCTGTTGGGAAAAACAAATCAACCGTAATTACACCATCACCTAACCATTGAACTTCGGGTTTTAATGTAGGTTGGCTACGATACTTCTCATTCTCATCTAAACGAACATTGACATTATCTTCAGGATCTAGTTCATCAATATATTGAATTAAATCAGGATTCTCCAAAGTACATCCACCAATTAACTTCGCTGGATCGTTTTTGAATTCAGGATTAAATTGTTCAATATTGTTATATCCGTAATGTGCTGTAACCGGAGCCATATAGTTCTTAGCTCTCTTAATGATTGTTCCTGCACCAATACCTTTATCAATACCTCTAACGATACCATCACCATTACGTTCAGGATAACTACCGCTATCAACAAACATACCAGCTTCTACCGCTTTAAAATATCCACCTAACTCAATAATTTCTTCCATCATTAAAATTGCACGTTCTTGAATTTCTCGTTTAGTCTCAAATAAGTATCCGTCTTTTTTAAACTCAAGCATACCCATTAAATCATCCATACCAATCATGGCTTGTTTAGCTGTATCTAATGCTTCAATATTATAAACATGCCAAGGAACATTTCTTCCTTCATCTGGTGTTATGGTTGATTGGATGTCTGCAGATGTTAATCTTGAAATCAAAAGATTTAAGACATGTGTAACGGTTGCTTCTCTAGTTGATGAATCCATATATTTTGTATTCATTTGTGCACGCATTTTGTATTGAGGAAAAAATTCGCGAAGTGCAAGTGCATAGGGTAAGTTTAATTTTAAGTCAGGACTAGGCGGTGCAGCAGGTGGAACAGTTGATAAACAAATCAAATCCGGTTTAATCCCGATACGTTCACTCATCACACTGTTGATACCATGTTGAACTAATAGTTCTGGCATAACTTTCCATGCATCTCTTGCAGTTGCATTAGCGTTATGTGCGCCATCGATTTGTGCCATACCACTATATGCCATAACTTTTTTACTTTCTGCAGCATCAACAAAACTCCTAATCATATTAATATTTCTATATAAAACGTTATATTGAGGATCTTGATGTGCACCATTGACACCTTCTTCAGTAAACATAACTGCAATTTCAGGACCAGCAACACCAGAAACATATGAATGATAATTAATCGGTCTTCCGACTTCATCTTCGATAATATCTAAAGCTTTTCTTTGTGCTCTTACTTGTTTACGTGTAATCGGTACACCGCCAACACCTTGTGGTGTTCCTTCTAACAAGCCATCCATATGGGATTGTCCAGCTGTTCTAATAACCATAATATGATCTGCTCCATGATAAGCTGCCATACGCATTCTTCGAATATCATCTTCAAAACGTCCAGATGCTATTTCTGTGGTTATCGTTGAATCTGGTTGTGGATCTATACCATTTAAATGTCCCGCACTTGGAAGTGGTATAAAGTTTTTTAATGAAGGACTCGCTTGAAAATATTTAAATTGTCCGATTTCGATTGGTCCTTTAGTTCTCCATGTCCATCCATGACGTCGTGGACGATAATTTTCTAAGTTATCCAAAAGATTTCTAATGTCTAATTTCTCATTTGGTTTCATTTGAATACCTCCATCATCTTCTCAACATTTTTGCCTTCTGTTAAAGCAAGACCAGATTCTCTTATTGAAAGCTTATTGTTTTTTGAATACACATAAACAACATGACCAGCGCCATGTTCTAATAACTGATATTCCATCAACTTATCAGTAATTGCTTTTGCTTCTAAACTTGAAAAACCCATACGCATTAAAACACTACGCTCAATGGCTGGCGATGTATATTCATATGCCAGTTCTAGCAAAGGATCAATCATTTGGTTTGTGAGTTTATAAAAATATTCTTTTAATTCATGATCATCTAAATGGTCTAAATGTTTTCTTCTTTCTTGAAAATCATCATTTCTTGGTTTCATTGATTTCCTCCATCATTGTTTTTATTTTTTCTATGGTTGTGTTGAGTTCTTCTGATAAATATTTCAAGTCTTTCTCATCGAGCAAAACTTCATCTTTATAGTGCTTCAAATATGATAACTGCAAGTTTTTCAGTGGTATTTCTTTATGTTTGAGTAATGCACCACTCATTGGAAAAATCAGATTTTTACCAGGTTTTTCTTCTAGTGGAATTCCCATCTTAACTTCAACACCTCGATCATAAGCAAATGACACTTGAGCATTCATATGTTTACCTGCTCCAGTATATTCAGTTTCTTGAACAACAATGATTTGATCTTCGGGTAGAGTTTGTGCAATACTAAATGCTGCAGCTAAACTGATATTCCCTGCAGGTCCTCTTTCCATACCTTCTAAAATGGATAGTGCTTCTGTAATAAAGAACACACTACCTTGATTAACTAAAACATATTGATCCATATATCTTAAAGGTCTAGCAGCACTTCTAGGAACATCGCTTCGATCAGGAAAAGTTGAAAAAGGAATTCCAAAACCCGTATGACCTGTGGTAAATGATTTTTTATTAAAATCTTTATCACTTGCCATATGAAGACCAGTTAAATCAACACTGGCTGCAATAATTTTAGTATGCATTGCACCTGACTTTCTTAAACCACGTGCAGTTCCGGTTAAATTCCCACCACCAGCATTTGTACAAATGACGATTTCAGGATATTTGTTAAATCTTTTCATTGACTCATGCGCAATTTCTTGTCCTAATGTTTCGATACCCATAATGCCATAAGGAGAATAAAGAGAGGCATTGAAATATCCGGTATCCTCAAGGAGCAATAAAAATTCATAAAATAATTCAGGTCCTACGGACAATTGTACGACTTCAGCACCATATGCTTCGCATGCTCTAGCTTTTTCAATAATCTCTGGTTGACCGATACCTTCTGAATCAAAACATTCTTGAACAATAATACATTTTAAACCTGCTCTTGCGGCTAATGCAGCAACAGCAGCTCCATAATTACCACTTGTAGCAGCAATCACGCCTTTATATCCCAATTTTTTAGCTTGATGAATACTCATTGCTGCGCGTCTAGCTTTGAAAGAGCCACTTAAATTAGCAGCTTCATCTTTAATAAATATGCGTGCACCATAGCCTTTTTTTGCAAACTTTCTAGCATATGAACTTAATCTTTTTAACTCGATTAATGGTGTATTTCCAACACTGTTTTCTAGTTGAATCTTTTGTACATCCTCTAGTGTGTAGCCAGAATCTTCCATCATTTTCTCGTAATCAAATCCAATGCCTTCATCTTCATATTGATCATAATCCAATTGCAGGGCTTTTTTCATAATACTAGGTTTTCTATTCATTACATCATCAAAAGAACGGTCCATCATAGATCCTCCGTTTCTTTTAAGATAATATCTCGAACATCATTTAAAACTTGGACATGGTGTCCAAAGCTATGTGAAAAATGAGGTTCAGCAATAATTAATATGCCGGTTTCAATTCGATTTGTAGCCGTTCTAATCTTTACAAAATCACCAATTTCTGCTGATTCCATCAGCTTTCCTTTAACTCTCATTTCCAAAGGAACACGTTTTGTGTCATGAGGTAAATTAGGTGACCTTTTATCTTCCGATAAAACAGACTTGTAAATTTGAACATATGTCATTTTTTCAATCACATTATCTCTCCTTTTACGCAGAAAAAAAGAACCATTTTTTGAAAGCGCTTACTTACTTATATGATATCATTTTTATGCCCTGTTGTATAGTGTATCTTTTAAAAAAAGATAAAAAAAGGAAATCCAAAAAAGATTTCCTATTTATCATCTTGTTCAATTAAATCTCTCATGTCTCCTAAAATTGCACGAGGGACTGGTAAATCTATCATTGTTTTTAAACCTGGTCTAGCATTAATAACATGAGGAATCATATTAACACACATCGCAATTGTACCTATACCTCCATCAATCTCTGGTGTTATTGCCATATTGATATTAGGGATACCTTTTAGGTTAATATAATCTCCTGTTTGTGTCCCTTCCATCTCAGGTTCAATTTGCTGTGGATGGATCATATCGATAAATACACTTCCATTAACTAAACCTTGCCCTGTCATATTAATACCAGCTAATGACCCTGCATTTGCTTCACCATATGTGCTTTTACGATCAACATTGGTTACAATCGGTTCCATTTGTTGCTGAAAATCATCTAGTTTTACACCTAATGCATCTGAAATCATTTGAATGCTTTCTTTGAATCCAACATGTCCGGCTAATTCATTATCCATAATACGCTTGTGGTAATCATTTAATGAAATACCAACACCTTGTTCATGCATAACAGTGGGTCCAAACGGACTGAGTGAATTAACTCTTTTTGCCTCAATGTGTTCAACATCAACCATTGTTCCCGTTAAAGCAACAACAAGTAAATCCATTATAAACCCTGGATTTATCCCTGTTCCTAAAACTGTAACACCAAATGCTTTTGCTAAATGATCGATTTGTTTTGCTAAGACTGGTTCATTTGCATGTGGATATGCCATCTCTTCAGCAGTACTAATGCAATTCATTTTATGCGAAACAATCTTTTTAATTTTATCAAATGCACCTTTAACAAAACTATCTGTGCAAAGTAATACGACATCAGCTTTGGTTTGATTAAGCAGAAAGTCGATATCAGATTGGACATAAACAGTTGGGTGGTCTACATCCATCGAAATGATATCTAAAAAATTCTTACCTATATATTCAGGGTTTAAATCACAAACACCCGTAATTTCTACACCTTTTTTAAGTAAAAGCATTTTTGCCATACCTTTACCCATCGCTCCAAATCCCCAAATAATAACTTTAATTTTTTCCATTATATTTCCTCCTTAAACCTTATGAACTTCATCGAAATACCTAGCAATTGTAAATAAAAAGTCAGATAACCTATTAATGTATGACAAAGTTTGTATATTTAATTTTTGCTGTTCATTGAGACTTATGAGTTCTCTTTCAGCTCTTCTTACTGTAACCCTTACTACATTAAGCCATGATGCTGCTTTTGTTTGATCAAGTTTTATAAACTTATGAAGTGGTTCTAAATAGCTGTCATAATAATCAAGTCTTGATTCTAACCATTTTACTTGTTCTTCTTTAGTGATATATTTATTTTCGTCATTTAATGCAATCTCATGACATATGGAAAATAAATGATCATAAATATGATTGATATCATCATTAACTTCATCCATCAATATATGATGTTTTGCCATCAACAAAAATGCCATCACTTCATCAAATGCACCATTTACAGATATATGTAAGTCTGATTTACTTACTCTTTTAGTTAACAGGTCTGTTTGACCCATGTCTCCTCTTTTAGTATATATTTTCATAGAATCTCCCTATT
>NZ_JASCXW010000046.1 GCF_030012175.1 Peloplasma aerotolerans | reverse complement strand
CTACAAATGAGTTAATTGACCTGAGACCAGTTCAATTACAAACGTATGCTTTTTGTGACATTTTTTCTAATGATATGAGAATATTTGCCACAAATGTATTGATTACTATTAAGTTAAAAAGTCATCAAATTATAAACCCAACGCCTGAAAAAAATAATTTTTTCATAATCGGTCCTTTTCATAATAATGAATATAGAAAGGGTATATAACATACAGTTCTCACAATGACAGTCCTTACTAAAGGGTCAAGGGCCCTAATCATTAATATTGAAAACTTAGTAAAAATTCTTGAAAAAACCATTATAAATCATTGTAAACCATTAAGAAATAGAGTGAATCTTTGACATCTTAACAAAGCCATTTCATAGCCACATACATGCCTTTCATCAGGATAGACAGTTGTAAAAGATGGGGCAGTGTGCCGTCCACAGTTGAACAGAAAAATCAAGTAGAAAATGACTTTTTTTCTCTTTATGAAGACCTTTAAAGACTACGACTTTCATAACAAAATACACTGGTTTCATAGCGATAACATAGTGATGCATAGTTCTCAAAACAAATCTGACCAAGTACAGATTATAAAACCACCGCTATAGATGGTGTCAAGTTGATATACTGTTTTACGTTTTGCCATCTTAAGATGGTTTTATTAATCTCCATAATCATTTATAATGTTATAGCAAAGGAAGTGATCAACAATGAGCGTTACGAATGAAGTGAAAGAGATAATCTTGCAACTCCCTAAGAATCAATTATTTAGTTCAAGAGAAATTTACGAAGCATACTTTATTGAAAATTGCTTGGAATCATCTTTTTCCAAAATAATTAATCGTATGCAAAAAGAAGGCTTGATTATAATGATTCAAAAAGGTATCTTTTATCTGCCTAAATATAAAAACGGAAAACAGGTTTCTATTAGACAGCGTGATATCAAATCTTATATCTCCTCTAATAAGAACGAGGGAGTTCTTATTGGCGAAGGATTGTACTTTCAATTAAAATTAACAAAAGTTGCTCCAAGCGAGTTTCATTACTATTCAAATCAAATAGCAGAACAATCAAAGAAAGTAGGGAATGCAAGGTTTACATCTCTACCATTTTATTTCGATCCTACTACAAGTTCAATCATTGAATTAATGGACGTTCTTTGCGGTTTTCATAGGATCACTGACATTGATCTAGCAGAATTTCATAGATTTTTAAATCAGACTGTAAAATTTTACGAAACCACAACATTCGAAAACATCAATAAGTATCTCCAATATCCAAAACATGTTATTGCATATCTTAAAGTAATATTAGATGATTTTGATATTGAAAACAATCTTAGCAAATATTTATCTACAAGAAGCATGTATAAGATTCCAGATTGGAAATAAAAAAGAAACATGGAGATTAATCAAAAAAAATTCGGTGACCGTTTTGATCGCCGAATTTTTCTATGATTCAATATGCTTTTACTTCTTCAGGAATGAGTTTGGTTTCTAATACTGCCCTTAAAGTGTTTATACACGTCTCATAACTCACTTTTTTATATATGAATCCTAAAGTGATATCATGATAATCTGATTCAAATACTTTATGATCAATGATTTCTTGTAATATATCTTTTGGTCTTGATCCTGGTTTTGATGATAAATTACGCATAGATAATCGTTGTCTATCTGATATGACATCATCAGTGATTTTTGCAACCACTTTTTTATCTAAAAGTCCACTGTTCCAAATCATATGAATATCATAAATATGTCTCGAGTATCTTTCATATGTCTTTTCTAAATGATAATCGCATATCGCAAACAGTTTATCTATAAATGTTCTATCAATGGATTGAATACTCATTTCAAAGGTCTCTAAATCATATTTTTTAATTAAATCCGGTCCTTCTTCTAGCTCAATTAAGTGTTTTGTTATATAGTTGCTCACTTTTTTCTTTATACAAGGATATGGTTTATAAACCGCGATGGTTTCGATTTTAATATGTGGAATCATCTCAGGAGTAGACTCGAATAGTCTTTCAAACTCAATTTCATAACTGTTAAAGTCTCTATCCGCTTGAACTTCATCAGGATTGATAAACTTCATGCCGAGTTTATCAATTGTAGCAAGAATGTTTTCCTTTAATCTTTTTCTTAACCCTCGACCTGCTTTAACATTCGGGAACTTGATCGTTAAATCAATATCTTCAGAAAACCGGTCAATCACATCATAGCACTTTGATAGAGACGTCCCGCCTTTAAATACAATGTCTACATTGTTTTCAAGCTTAGTTAGTCCTTTTAGAAACAGTGATACATAATAATCTTTTTCTACTTGATGATTTTGTAGTCCTGGTGTATTGGATGCAGTAGCGATGATTAGTTCTCTAAAATCCTTTTTATTTGTGTGTAAATGCATGAGTCCCTCCCAATTTGTAAAACTGTATTTGTGCATCCTTTGGATATGCCTCTACAATATGTTCAATCTCTTCATTTGATAAGTTCAATCCATTGAGATAATTACTAATGATTTCTTTTGATTCACTGAGTGAATATTCACTAAATTTGTTAAAATCAACGAATAAATCTAAGATTTGAAGCAGCTTGTAGTTGTCGTTTGTGACTTTAACTCTTGCTTGATTAATGATCACTCTAATGTTTTTTATCCGGATTGTTCTTTTTTTCTTTGATACCTCATTAGCGTATATGACTAAATCACTAGATGTTTGTGTTGTGAGTCCTAAAGCATTTGCAATATAAAAGCCACTTCTATATCCAACGACAGTGCCATCATCGGACTTAATATACTTCTTGTTTACAGCGTCTTCAGAATTCATGACAGCCATCTTTAAAATTCTATATGGGTTTGGTAATCCATAAACACCATTTTTTGATTTAATCAGTTTGCCTTGTTCAAATAATCTTCTCATAGATTCTCTAATTGTACCTTGTTTAATATCAGGAAAAACATCATATAATTCCTTTAAAAGGAACGGTTCATTAAACTCATATGTCTTCTCAATATATTCATATAATTGATCTATTATTTTCTTCACTTCATGACGCCTCCTTTTCTACAACATCATTATAACACAAACATTTTCTTTTGTGACATTATTTCTTATAGATAAAGAATATTTGTCACATATGAGAATATGTCATTAGTTTCATAATATGCACTAAAGGGAGGGTACATAACAGACAGTTCTAAGTGAAGATAGTTCATACTCAAGGGTCAGGGGTCCCTATCATAAAAATGTAATATTTTAGTGATATTTCAGTTAAATTACAAGAAAGTACTCAAGACATGAAAAGTGATTTTAACATCTTAATAGAGCCATTTCATAATGGAATACACTGGTTTCATAACAACAGACAGTTCTAACCAAAGGGGCGCCGTGTTTTGGCACATCTTGGGGAAAAAGTCAAGTCAATTATGTCATTTTGCGTCTTTATAATGAGCACAAGTTCATGTAAGAGATGGATAAGAAAATACACCCATTTCATAAGGATGACACAGGAAATATATCCTTAAAATCTCATATACTATGTTCAACAGTAAGGATTTCTTTGTTTCAAAAAGGCAAAGCTTTTGTCAAGAGTACAACATATTTACGTTTTTGAGTAATATATAATTATTCATAAAATATTTACAAGAATACCATCTACAGAGGATTTTCATAAAGCAACATATCTGATAGAATAAAGTGAACGAAAGGAATCAAATCAATGAACACACATGAAATATTAAAAACATCACTATCTTTATTAATCCTAAACACTCTCTACGATTCACGAACCTTATATGAAAGGTATTATCAGGATATCGTTTCAGAAGTTAACTATTTTAAAATAATCAGTCGCTTCATAGAATTTAACTTCTTAAAAAGCTTTTCTAAAGGAGTTTTCTATTTACCAAAAGTAGGTAAAAATGGTATGATTCCTCTTTCACCGCTTGCAACTAAATCCCTTGTTATTTCATCAAATGAATATGGGTGTGAAATCGGTGAAGTTTTATATCATCAACTCAAACTCACCCATCAAAAACCAAAAACATATCGTTATTACACGAGCAATCTAACAGAACATAAAAAAACATATGGTATCGCTACATTTCACCGACTTGAAGTTCATTTTGATGGATTGACAACCTTGCACATTCAATTCATGGATGTTTTATGTAACTATGATAAAATCATTCACATCAATAAGGATCAATTTTTGACGATAGCTCAATCTTTTTGCAAACAATTTAATCAAGATATCTTTTTATTACTTCATAAATTAATAGAGTATCAAAAGAAAGACATTGCATTTTTGTCTCAAGTCTTAGATTACTTTGGTGTGGAGCATAAATTATCAACACTATTATCAAATAGATCTTTATACAAAATTCCTCTTTGGAAGTAAAAACGCGAAAACTAGATTTTACTAGTTTCGCGTTTTCTAATAATTAACATTATCTTAAAAGTTTAACAAAGAAATCATCTATTTCTTTAAGGGAAGTTTCAATGTCATCACAATCCAAATCCCTAATCGAAAGTTTTTTCTTATCTGCTTCTTCTAACTGCATTCGAATATTACGCTTTAAAAACATGTCTAATAGTGAGTAATTGTTATATGTGTCAATTGAAATAATTGTTCTTTCACGACGGTGCTTAATTCTTGAGTCTAGCATGCCTATAAAATCACCTTGAGTGATAGGCATATTTTTATGATAGAATTGCCAAATCTTGTGAATGTCATAAAAATCTCTTGCTCTTTTTTCCTGAGATTCGTCTGAAGCTATTTTTTCTACGAATTCTTTATATAATTCTTTTTCAAGTGTTGTCTTTTCAACAAAAGTTCTAAAAGGTTCTTGGGTTAAGACTTTAATTTTGTCAATCTCAAATTTTATTTTTTCATCTTCTTCTAAATATTTGTAAATGATGGGAGTAATTTCTTTTTCAATCACTGGAAATGGATCTGTGAATGTAATGAGCTCAAGTTTAACTCTTTGATCTAGTTCACTCTGATGCTCTGTGTCATAATAGAGATAAACTTCCTTAAAATCAGAATGGATTGGATTAGATGATTCTGTTTTCCAAGACCACGTATTCACCAGATTTTCAATTGCTTCATGTGTCGCCTTCTGTTTAGCTTTTCTACTTTTAGCTGTGGCAACGATATCAATGTCTTCAGAAAACCTTTCAATTATTTGATAACATTTTGATAAAGATGTTCCACCGATAAAGATCAAATCTTTCTGGTTTTTATAGAGTTCTTTAAGTGCCAATACAACAAAATAGTCTTTTGATATAATTGCTTCATCAATTTTTTCTTCTTGGCTAGCTAAAGCTATATAGTTCTTAAATAATTTGTCATCAAGATGCAATTTCATGATTCAAAATCTCCTTCACGAACTTTCTATAATTGCTGTACCTTCTACCATTATAATAATAGCTATATTGAATCAGTTTTTCTTTATTTAAATTGAGGCTTTTGATTAAGTCGTTCAACATGGATAGATTCTTACTCATCTCAAAATCACTGTACTTAATATGTTTGACAATTTCAAGAAATTCAAGGTAATGTTTATTTGCTTCATTTACCTCAAATGGCGGATAAGAGATGAATACTTGGCCGTCATATAATTGCTTTGATCTCGTATGTATAGAGACGTTATTTGTAAGTACTTCATAGAAAGTCGACACTTGCGAAGTGAATTTATATTTATACAATAAGTAAGCACCTGTTCTAATACCTTGACAATTTTCTAGATATTTTGCTTCAACAATGTCATGAATCGATGGTGCAAGATGGGAGAATTTATTGTTTGCACTAGAAATATAATAAATACCATTTTCATATCGTTTAATGATACCAAAAGAAACCAAGTAAGATAAAGCTTGGTTAAGTGAATGTTCATTTTCTATGTTTAATATGTTTTTGAGATCTTCTTTAAGTATTGGCATGCGTTCAGCATAAATACTGGATATCTGATTGATATTCATTTTCATCCTCCATTCATAATGCAATATAAATTATATATTAATTCTATCATAATAATTTTGTGATGTAAAGGATCAAGATACTTTTAATTTAACAACATGAGAAATAGGGTAGTCAACTAAGGTAGTAATTAGGGTAGTTGATCTTATGAACATCATAAAACATGGATTTTTTAGAAACCTGATAACATCTTATTAAAGCCAACAAGTAGGTTATTTTTGGGGTAGATAAAGTATCAAATCAGACATTTCTTAAAAATGCGATAAAAAAGACAAGAAATAATCTCGTCTTCATCGATTTTAATAAGTTTTCATGTCAAGGGTGACATTCGTTTCATACCAACATACATAAGACAGACAGTCCTACCGTATAGCTGGATGTGACTTCTTTTCCATGTTAGATAATTCATCACATCACTGGTCTTTGCATATGAAATATGATGGTCTTTCAGATAGTTTAGGTATTGATTTAGTATGGTCTGATAGACTTCTCCTGTCCCTATAGTTATATCTTTTTCTTCAAGATATTGCTTAATCAACGATTCTAAAGGATGAATATTCATAGTTTATCTCCAATCATAGAAAGCTCTCTATCATATAATACTGTGATAGCGGGCTTTTTACTTTAATTTTGGAATTCATCAATAAATTTTGATTGGCTACTTTTATATGACGTTATAAAAATAGCAGGTTACTCTTTGTGAGTTCCTACTATTACATTTGATGAGTTATTCCTTTTTATGTTGATGATAGTTATATTTATAGTTTTTCATTTCAATATCTTTAATCTTTTCATATTTGTGAACTGTTCTATTTTTTGCAGGTCTCCGATTAGTCTTATGAATAATAGCATCACTTAATATGTCTTCAAGGTATTGATATTCGCTGTACTCATCCAAACTCGCCATGACAAGAGCGTTTCTAATATATGCAGCATGAACATTTAGGAGTTTTTCATCCAATGTATAATTATGATTTTCAAGAAAGAAATACAAATAGGTTGATAACGTTCTCGTGTTTCCTTCCCTAAAAGGATGTATTTTCCATAATGAAGCTATATATCTTGTCATCTCGTAAATGAATGAATTTTTACTCATGGTTTTCCAAGGCTTGTCAAAATAAAGAAGATGTATCTCATGAATTGCTGTCATTACTTTAGATTTATCCTCATATTTGACACTAAGTCCATTTAATATAAGTTCAGACTTTTCGATATTAATGGTTCGAGACTTCCCTGCCCAATCGTATACATCACTAAAAATGTGTTTATGTATATCAAATATTGCATCTGCATGAGAAACATTATAGTTTTCTTTAAACATTTTTAGTAACGCAAGGTTAACAACTGTATTTTCATAAGCTTCTAAATTTTCTTCATTTCTTATATCCAATATATTTCTTAAAACATGACTGTTCTCGTACAAATATGGATCAGACATTGATAAACTCCCTTTTTATAGCATATAGAGCAACTTCATAGTCAATATCACCCTTTGAATAAAGCGAGATAATTTTTTTAAACTTTTTAGGGTATGCTTTACCACCTGTTAAGTTGATTGCTTCTGCTAACTCTTTTGCTTTGTCTGTGATTTCTTTTTTAGGTTTTTTTACTTCAAAAGGCAAACCTTGATTTAAAAGGATTTGATTCAAGTAGATATCAATTGCAGTTGACATATTGATTCCCAAATCAATTAGAATTTCATCCACATCACTTTTTGTTTTCTCATCAACACGAACATTAATATAAGCATCTTTTTTCATCGTAACCACCTCATATATATTGTAACACAAATGTGTTACATTTACAATAGATTGTTATGATTAAATATATGTTTTATTATTCACTTGAAAATAACGATAGACTGTTTTTTTTATTTCCCTTATATTAATACACTTAAGCCATTAAGTATGTTTTTCTTGGGATAGATAAAGTATTGAATTGGATTTTCATGTTCTGCATAATCAAATTTCTATATTTTGAAAAGTTCTCAATCTTTTTGAGCATTATTATGTATATAGGAAGACACACACTTCATAAGGACATACAAAGGATAGACAGTCCTTCAGTATAGCTGGTGGTGCCTTTCGGAAAATCTTTTTCAACTAGATATTGATTAATCAAGTTCTCTAAAGGATGTGTTTTTATCATGTTAAACTCCTATCGCATGCATT
>NZ_JASCXW010000045.1 GCF_030012175.1 Peloplasma aerotolerans | reverse complement strand
TTAATAATAAACACTTTACTTTATTGGAGTTTTCAACAATACTATTTGATATGCATGATGGATTTTTTAAATCAAGAACTCAATGCGAACTCATTACCAATGTTGTTCTATACTTGATGGATACATTAGTTACAAATCATAATTTCAATTCAAGCAGATTTCTAGAATATAATACAAATACTGAAAAATATTCCATAAAAAGTATAGGATATTTATCTAAACGGGATGAGTTAGTTAAAACTTCAAAACGAGAATTTCATAAGGCATTAGGATTAAAACAAAAACTATTTTTAAGACCTAATGTTACGTCTGGTGATAAGATGAGATCCGATACTTTAATCGTAATGGCACAAATTTTTGAGTTGTTAGGAATCTCAAAATACAGTATTAAATCAGGAGATAGACCAGAGTTTTTTATGCGTGTCAATAGTGTGGATGTATTAGAAAGAATGACATCACAAAATTATCAGTCCGGAACTGTAGATAATATAAATCAACTACACAACAACTCTATAAGAATAATGCAGTATTTTTTTACAAGATTAAACACCGATTATGAAAGATGGAACTTAATTGAAAGGTATTTTCTTGGAGAAGAGATTATCACAAATGACTAAAATAGAATTTGCACTACTGTTCATACAAACAGCAACCAAAATCATTAACATTCCACTGCCTGAAGTGTTCTTCGCAAGCTCTTCTAACTTCCCTAATCCAGAAATATCAAGTATCTATCGATATAAAAATAATGAAATCATATTCAATGAAGATTGGGTCAATCGAAGTAATGAATTAGAAATTATGATTACTGCACTTCATGAGACTAGACTTGCATAGCAAAAGTATTGTATTGATACGAGATCTAGAGAAGATATAAAAATAATAGAAGCTTGGAAAAAAGAATTCAACCAATATAATCAACCATCATGGAAGAATACACCAATTGATGATATTTCATACTTTAAACAAGCAATCGAGATTGATGCAACTACTTTTGCAGTATGCTAATCTAACAATTGATTTGTTACAATACTCAAGTTTTTGTTGGATTTTTATTAGCATTTAGCGAAGATACTATATGATTTATAATTACCCACCTCTAGCATAATTATTGAGCCATACTAAAAAAGTCTTTAGATTTGGACTTTTTTTGATAAATACATGAAAAAGGTAACATATGTGTCCTTTTATATTGATATATCAAAATAAAAATGTATAATATAGTTGAAGGAGGTGTTCTATGAATGTTTATGAGTTCTTGAAAAAAATGAGAAGACTGATTAATCAAGGCAGTAAAAGATTTGTAATGAAACGAGATGGAAGATACTATTATGAAATCCTTCTTGAAGATTTTGGCATAACTGATAAAAAAGCATGGGAGCATATTAAAAACTTAAATGAACACTTTCTTTGGAATGATGAAATGCCAAGTTATAGTAACTCGGATGCTTTTGTATTTAAAAAACAAATAGATGGGAAAATGGCATATATTAAAGTGAAGATTGAAGAAGGTAAAAATGGTGAAGAAGTTGTTTGCATATCATTTCATCTTGATTATTGGGCAAACAACTAGGAGGAGAACTATGAACACACAATATTGTGAGATTTGTAAATCTGATCAAAAAGTGATAGTAAAAGAATTAGAAAAGAAATTCAAAATAAGAGGAAAAGAAATAAAAGTAAAAACAGAAGTAGCGATGTGCAGTTATTGTCATGAAGAAGTATATGATGCCGAGTTAAGTCAAAAACTCACAACGAAGGCTATTGAAGAGTACAATAGTCAATATGGAGTAAGTTCAAATACATTAAAAGAGTTGAGAGAATATTATTCGATTTCAGCTTCCACACTAGCCAAAATAGTTGGCTGTGCAAAGAAAACTATATTTTCATATGAGCAAAGCTTATCTGTACCAAGTGATACACATATGACAATATTGAAATTTGTTACAAATGACTTTGATAATCTAAAAGAATTAGCAGAAATAAATAAAATCAAATTGTCCAGACTAGAGAAAAATAAGGTTTTTAATAAGAAAAAAGATATTGAAGACATAATTTTTCCATATTCTAATGAGTACAACGGTTATGTTGATTTCAATTTTGATAAATTTATCAATGTTTTTTTAGCTATTCTAGACAAGGGGTTAGGAAAAACCAAATTGGCAAAAGGATTATTTGTGCTTGATTTCAATGCATATAATGAAAAAGCTAGATCAATAACTGGCTTAACTTACGCCAAAATGCCTAGGGGACCAATGCCCAACAATTATGCAGAATTACTTGAGTATTTAGTTGAGAAAGAATTAATCAAAGTCGAAACATCTTATGAAGGAGACATTACTAATATTAATATTTTTCCTTTAATAGAGGCTGATACATCAATATTAGAAGAATTTGAACTTGATCTTATTACTAGGGTAAAAGCGTATATCAAAGATAAAACTGCATCAGAATTAAGTGAATTATCTCATGAAGGTTTAATCTGGAATTCTACAAACGATCAAAAATTCATCTCGTATGATAAGGTTAAAGATTTAAAAATGAAAATCTAAGAAAGGAGACTTATCTTGTAAAAAAAAATGGCTTCAATAAGCACTTTTATTCGATTAATTCTATTACCAAATCCTTTTGAAGAGATAGAGTTTGGATTTTTAATAAACCTATTAATCGCAGAACCATTGTTTCATATACTTGCATTTTCAATAGTAGGTAAATTCTATAATAGAGGAGATGCGCCTACACTAGGATCGTTTATGTATTTGGTAGCATATTGGGGACTCATTTTGTTAGCACAAGGTATATTACCTTAATGAAAAAAATAGTAGCTATGCTTAGTGGCATTACAATATCTGGGGTGATTATATTTTGTCTCAAAGCCGTAGTAAGAGGCTATATAAAAAGCAATCCAGAGGAAGTGCTTGCTTGGATTTTTAATGGAATAGGATACTTAATAATACAAGCAATCAATATAATCGAGTGGTTTCTACAAATAACACTTTAAAGAAAGGGGAAAAAATGACACTAAAACCGGGACCAAAACGAGTTGCACAGTCAACAAGTAAACCTGATAAAAGACAGCGAGACAACAAAAATACTCCAGGTAATACAAACAGCCTTAAACCATCAAAAAGTACATATATTAAGAAGTAAATAACTATTTATCCTAAGCGACAATCTCTTTTTAAAGTCGTTGGGAAATGGAGAGTCACAAAATATACTATATGAAATTTTTAAAGTAAGTCTAAGGTTAAACAGGAATGGACTACAAATAAAAATGTGTTTTACTACCATAAAGTATGTACAAAATGAATAATAATAGTTTCAAAATAACACTATGGTCACCAATATAACCCGTAAAAATTAAGCCCTTTATGCTAGTCTAGTTTGGTTTACTCGGCAAAATTCGTGAATCAGTACGGGTCACCAAAGTTTTCAGTAAACCCCATTTCTTTACAGAGGTGGGGTCTTTTTTATAGATAATAAAAGCTGTTCAGTGAAACTAAAGATCTTAAATTATCACACAATTAGTAAAAGAGTTACGAAAAAAAGTGTAGTCTTGAATTTTATAGAAACTAATGATAACATAAGCAAAAATACAACTCCATCAAAGAAGTTCATAGATAGTTAAAAACTTTTTAATGAGAAAGCAACGTATATTGTTATAAGTTTTAATTATTTTTTTACTCACTACTAAAAGACCTTGTTGAACTTAGAAACATAAGTAAATTTTCAACATATTAAATAAACAAAATTCTAGGCATTAAATGGAATATATTGAAAATATTTGACATATAATTGCATCTTTGATAGAATTATTTAACAAGGAGTGAAAATTATATGGAAAATAAGAGAGAAAAATTTATTAGAGTTGCAGAAAATAGAACAAACAAAATATTACACTTGATAGATTTATTAGGTAACTGCGCTAATAAACGTGTATATGACTACTCTGAAGAAGATGCTAGGAAAATTTTTAGCGAAATAGAAAGACATTTATCAATTACTAGAAGTAAATTTAAACAAAACAGTGGAAAGAGCAAGTTTAAATTACAATAAAAATGGGGGCGATTTAGTGGAATTGAATAGGATTCAGGTCAAAAACGCTTATAGAAAAACAAGAAGAGACATTAGAAAAGTATTTTCCGACAATTTCCTAAAAATTATTACAGAAGTAGTCTTAAATGCTGATGACAGTTATAAAAGGATTGAAAGTATATCTTTAAATAATCCTGTAAGAGAAATTGTTGTTAAGCTGAATCGAGACAAAAGAGAGATTTCAGTTTTAGATAATGCAGAAGGTATGACATCTTCTCAGATGTTAAGAATATTTGGGGAATATGGCGGAGATTTTAGCGGTGGTGACAACACCAACAATGTAAGAGGCCTTTTTGGTCAAGGAGCAGCAGATGTCATGTTTAATGCGGCAATGAGCAAAAAGAAAGCTCAAATCGAGTCGATAAAAGATGGAGAAGTTGCTAAATGTAAATTTTATTTTGAAGATAATAAGGAAATCGATTCAAAAGTTATTTATCCACGAATGAGAGAATATAGGATAAAGACGGGCATAGTAGAAAACGGAACGCTGGTCACTTTTGGTTTAAGCGATAATGTCAAAATTCCCAAAGAAAAGGACTTAAAAGATAAAATTGAACAGTTTTATATGTTTAGATATCTTCTTTCAAATCCGTTAAGAAAAATTGTATTTTATGATGGCAAACAACAGTATTCACTTAGTTCAAAGAAATATTTAATTCAAGAAGAAAAAATAATACTAAAAAACAAAAAGATAATATTGGAGTATGATGGTAGAAAACTAACATCATTTTTAACTCTATATGAGAAAGATTCACAGTTTGAGTCTAAAATAATCATAAGAGACGATAATTTTGTCGTTTATGACGAGACGTTTTTTAATATGGATAACTTACCAGGGGCAAATTTAATATCTGGAGAACTAGTTATACCAAACATTGCAACACTTTTAAGAGAATTGCTAAATTCTGAGGAACCAAAAGAATTGCTAACTGACTCGCGTGATGGGTTTGATGGTAGAGAAGAATTCACCAAAGGAATGAATGCAAAAGTTGGAAAAATACTAGAACAAGAAATTGAAAAAAATAACAGTAGAAGAGATGTTATTAGCGTTAATCTAAACAACAATAAAAGATTTAACGACATAATGAAAAAAATAAACAACTATTACAGTGAATTAGAATTGTCGAGCATTGAAGGATTAAATCCAGGAGCAAACCCACCAAATTATGGAATTAAGTTTGCAAGACCAACAATTTCAATTACAAAAGGTAAAACGTATGATTTAAAAATATATATTAACGCATCTCAAATTAGCACTAGTGACATCATTTTGATATCACATAAGGGGTCAACGTTTTTCACAACTGATAACAGTGAAATAACTTATAAGAAAGAAGATATTAAAGATAACAATCTAGTTGTCAAAAGTGTTGTAATCAGATCCACAAAAACCACAGAAGAGCCTATTGTTTTAATAGCAAAATGTAAGGAATATTCTGCTCAAGTTTTGGTTTCGGTTATTGATGAGAAGATCATATATCCAAAAAAAGGTCTTGAATTTCTCCCAAAAAGAAAAAACATCAAACCAGAATCAAAAACCGATTTTAAATTATATTTCGATACCGACCTTATCCCCATAGGTTCAAGTATAAAAATAGAAAAAACATATGAAATGGAACTGATTCCTGAATCTGAAATACTAAAAATATCAGAAGAATACTTGTTAACTGAAAATATAGGTGCAATAAAAATCAAAGTGCAGTCCGGATTATATGAAGAACGAATACAAATAACAGCTCATTATAATGACATTAGTGCATCTGCAATTTTATATGTTAGAATTAGCGATAGAGCTGATGAAGGTAACAGTGGTTTTTTAAACAAAATTGAGCTCAGATTTGAAGATGATTTTTGGCAAACCTCAATGATGGAAAGCAAAGGCATATTGTATATAAATGGTAAGCATATAATTAACCGCAACATCATGGGAGACTTAGGGCAAAGCGACAAAAATAATCCAACTTTCAAAAAAGAGCAAAGAAAATATCTTTACGAATTGATTTCTATTGAAAGCGCTAAGAGAATAATCAGAGAACTTCACAATAGAGGGCAACTACATGTTAATAATCCCGAGTCCATTTATGACCAAATACAGGAACATAAGACAATGATCTACATGGAGATTGCAGAAATAGGATAAATTTTTAGTTTGAATAATCCTTCTGCACCACCCCATAGTATGTTTCAAAACAGATTATATAGATAAAGAACAATAATATTTCAAGTCATAAGCGTCACCAAAACTACTCGCGAAATATAGATATCCATATCAGTCTAGTCTGGCAAACACTGAAAAAAACGTGAACCCCTACGGGTCACCAATATAGATATGAAAAGCTCTTCTCACCGTAATGTGTACCCTATGTCAAGGACTAAGTGAAAAAAGTTAACTTATGTTAATATAAATTTCACACTTTTTGCAGCGATCACTTATTGTGATATAATTGTTATAAATAATGCGAGATTAACAACATAGTTGTACCTTAGGAGGGGAATATATGTTTTGGGATTATGTAACTTTTGTTATCGTCTTAATAATTGGGCTTGTGAATATCATTTGGCCACAAGAAACTGTTTATATTATTTGGGCAGTTAGGCACGGTGTTGATGATGAAAGTAGAAGGAGTTTTGAACACCTTATGAGATTTATCGGTATAGCAATTGTCATAGGTTGTGGAATTTGGCTATACTCACAATTTTGATCTAAAATTCAGTTAACTCCCCCAGGCTTGTTGTGAAACCTTTAAAGAAGACAGTGACAAATAGAATGAGATTTATGTATTAAAAAACTGTAAAGGGTTGCCAAAACAATACGCAAAGTAAAGATATTCATGCCAGTCTAGTCTGGCAAACACTGAAAAAAACGTGAACCCCTACGGGTCACCAAAGTATATAGTTAGTGCTCTTCTCACCCGTGAGAAGGTTTTTTTTTCTTGATATTCATAGGTGGTTACAGTTCTTTTGAAAACAAAAAGTCAGAAAAATTTGTTGGTTTGATTGTTTTTAATGAAGTAGTATTAAAACCATCAGAACTTATGTGTAAATAAGCAAAATCTGAACCAGGAAAAAGAGGTTGATGGTAAGATATAAATTTTTGTTGAAAAAACCGACTTATGTTGATATGTGTTTTGGTGTCTTATCAACATCATGAACTTATTATACAATTATCATAATGATTAACCCGTTTAATAAATCTAGCAATACGAAAATTAATGGTGGAAAAATGAAAAATGAAGATGATAAAAAATGAATATAAAAGATTTAAATAATTAATCAGCCATTTACATATTATTGAATGCAACAGATGAAGTTAGTCCATTTTTTAAAAACATTTACTCGTTGAAAGAATCAGAAGAAGCTATAAATGTAGATGATCTCGATGATATAGAGGAACTCATAAAAGATGAGGATTTTGCTGGTTTCATACAAAATATTAAAGAAGCATATCAAGATGAAGAATAGAACGGGTTTAGATTGCTGATTGAAAAACCTAGTATTATTAAGTAGACGTTGAAAAGTAAATGTTTTGTGGTATAATTATGGTATAAAAGGGAGACGTAATTATGCCAAAAATTATACCAATCAGGGAACTTAAGAATACAGCATCAATTTCAAAGTATGTAGAAGAGACTAATGAACCTGTTTTTATTACTAAAAATGGATATGGATCAATGGTTATCATGAGTATTGATGTTTACGAAAAAGAGATTGCTAAAAGACAAATAATTGAACTCATCAATGATTCGCTTAAAGATATAGATCGATCTAATCCAAAGGTTGAGGGTGCATTTTTCTTAAATGAAATGAAAGCTAAGTATGGTAAATAAAAATGAATCGTATTTCTAAGGAGAGAAGTGTCATAGCATTTCGAGATGGTAATCTTGAAATAGATGTTAAGGTTGATTCTGAAAAGGATACAGTTTGGTTGACTCAAAAGCAGATGAGTGCTCTTTTTGATGTTAGCGTTGATAATATTAGTCTCCATATTAATAACATATATAAGGAAAATGAGTTGGAAATGAATTCAACTACCGAGGAATCCTCGGAAGTTCGATTAGAAGGAAAAAGAAAA
>NZ_JASCXW010000044.1 GCF_030012175.1 Peloplasma aerotolerans | reverse complement strand
TATTCAGTAATTTAAAATAGGTTTTGATCTACCACCTAGTCACTACTATAAAGACAAGGAATAGATTTTAGTTTTATTTAATTCTCATGGTTATATTGTTAAATCATCTAATATATTTATCTTGTAATTTAATATATTCTATTAATTTGGTTTTATAATCTTTAGATGCAATAGACTTCATTTCATACATTTGTGCATCAGCATGTTGAATGAGATTGTAGATGTTGCTATTACCTTCTCTATAATATGCCATTCCAACAGAAACACTAATTAATTGCTCAATGTCTGGATGCTCACATGCTTTTAGTAGCTCTAACTGCTTTTGTTCTAGTAACTCCTTATTTGTTTCATAAACAATAACAATAAATTCATCTCCACCAATTCTCCCAATATCTTTATGTGGGACATCATTAAAGACCATTTTAAGACGATCAGCAAGTGACTTCAACAAGAAATCTCCACGTTCATGTCCTAAGTAATCATTATTAATCTTTAAACAGTTAAGATCTAAAGATAACACACCTATATGTTTGGTATCTTTAATCATTTTCAGTTTGTTCTCAATATAATTACGGTTATTAAGTCCCGTCATTGAATCATAGTTACTTAACTGATTTAATTCTCTTAATAAAAGATACACTTGTGTTTCATCATATAGCAAAATCATATGACCTGACTCATTCATCCCTTTTAGTTTAAACTCTTTTTCACGCAAGTGATAATGATCTTTATCTTCATACATATCTTCATTCATATTGTATTCACTATATAAAGTTACTTTATCTGCCATTAAAGCAGCAACTTTCTCAAATGGTTGACTGATGACATCTTCAAATAATAGATTGTATTTCTCTAATAAAAGTGGGCTGATCTCAATTATCTTATGATCAGCATCTGTTAGAATATACATTTCTCGCATATTTGCGAGAATCTCACTTCTTCCCGATGCTCGAAGATTAAAAACCATGTCTTTTCTAAAAATGACGTCATATAAAACATAAGCAACAATGACTAATGAAATATAAGTTAAATTAACATTAAGTTCTACAACAAATAACTGTAGTGCATTAAACAATAGAACTAATATAACGCTGTATGCCATCATTTGCGTAACTTCTTTGTATTGTCTTATACCTTTTTGTTTACCTAGAAAAACAAACAGAAGTACAATCGCTGAAATAGCAATAATATAACTCACTACCATATGATAAACAAACAAAGCACCATAGTTTGAGGTATACAAATCATTAAACGACACCAATTCGGTTCTACTTAGTTCTAGTAACCACCCTGTGCTAGAATTTGTTAGTGCTAATCCTAAATCTATTAGAACTAAAAAACCAAGTGTCATCATCATTGGTTTGGGGACTTTTTTACCAACATATTGAAAAATCGTACAAAGCATTAAAACAGCAAACAAAAGCCTTAAAGTATAACCCAGCATACCTGCATAATAGATGATAAAACTATGTGTTGATAAGCGCTCAAGGATAATTAAAATCGTCCAGATGAATGTTGAATAAATCAACACTTTTAGGCAACTATACTTTAGATCTCCTCTGTTTTTTCTCATGTTAATTACTGGTATTAATGATATAAATGCGGTTAGAACCAATATGACTTCTAAAAGTATTTGCATGCGTTATACCTCCTTTAGTTTTTAACTCTATTATCCATGTATTCTAAAGCTTTTGATATATTGACTTGATATATCTATAATCAGTTCATTATTTTTTATATGTGCATTTCTATTCTTTTTATCCTCAATAGTAATGGGAATAGTGTCTTCTACGTAGTAGATGGTTGTTATAAGGGGTTTGTATAGATTGTGTAGATTGATTATACCATCCAAAGCCAAGAAACTTTTAAACATTTTTTATTTCATAATTATTTCATAATTATTTCTTAAATCGTTAATTATATTTGAATAAAAAAGAATCTGAAACAGGTTTTACCACCAAAATGCATCATATTACTTTACTTAATGAGTCGAGAAAGTAGACTGTTATTATTAAATACATGATTAAAACTTAACTATCTATATCGTTATAAAAGAGCAATAAAGGTTCATCTTAGGCGTGAGATGAACCTTAATAATATTGAAACCCCTAGAAAAACAAACTAATGTTTAGAAAGCATCAATAAAATTATTTATCAGATACCTTGTGCTTACCATTCTCTTGATGTACAGTAACCTGTGGAAAAGGTATCGAAATTCCATATTTATCAAACAACAATTTAATTTCTCTATTTAATGATCTTCTTACATTATGTCGATTTTGCTCTTCAGTTTTCGCAACAATTCGACAAACGACTGCTGAATCAGCCAATTGATCAACACCATAATAAAATGGTCCTTCTTTAATGTTAGGAATGTTTTTTCTCATATTTTCTAAATTATTTATAATAACTTCTTCAACTTTTTCTAAATCTGCACCATATTCAATACCTATATCACATATGGCTATTGATAAAGAACTTGATGTATTGATTACATTTTTTATGTCTGAATTATTAATTAATAAGACATCACCATTTAGATCCTCAATTTTAGTAATTCTTAGTCCTATTTCCTTAACTGTTCCTCTCATATGTTCTAATTCAACAATATCACCAACTACAAATTGTTTTTGAATAATAATCGCTAGTCCTGCAAATAAATCTTCCATTAAGCTTTGGGCACCAAAGCTTATCGCAAGACCAATAATACCAGCACCAGCAAGCAGTGTAGGTGTATCGATACCCCATGCACTCAGAATTAAAAATGCTGCGATGATAAAGGATAAATATTTTACAAATCCTTTGAATAAATTCCCTATGGTTTCACTGCGCTTACCCTTTTTTGTTGTTAAGTATATAATCAACAAAAATGCTTTATTTAAAATCCATACAAAAATAAGGATAGCTACTGATTCCAATATTGTCACGTAATGATCTTCAATAAAGCGAATCAGATTAAAAAATTTACCTATACTGTTTTCAATCACCAAAGCAAAAGTTGATCCTGGAAATATGATGCTAGATAAACTACCTACTAAAACAAAGATGAATATTAAGATGATTACACTGAGAATTTGAAGCTGTTCTTTTTTGGGTCTACTTTTAAATTTCATAATTTTTGTCTCCTATTTTATATGATTTGATCAATAATGATATCGTTGATTGCTTGATCCATTTGGTTTTTTACTCCAATAATCAACTGATAGTTTTCTAAATCTGGTTTATAAACAATCAATGTTACGTACTTTCCAGTTGCATCTGGAGTAAAACCAAACTCCTGTGACTCATAATATACCTTCATCCCATCAACCATCTCATAAATGAAGTAATAGGGAACTTGGAAGTAATGATTGGGATCATTTAAATAAATATAGACTTCGAAATATTGATCATACTCTGTCATCTCATACTCAATATCATAATTACCTAAGGTCGTATATTCTTCTTCATGTAAAATAACTGTTTCTTTTCTTAATGTATAAGGGTCAATATATGTAGATGATACTTCAACTTTATATGTTGTATCTTTTTTTAAACCTAAGAAATTAAATATTGTTCCTCCGTGATACATATCTGTTTCATCACTTATCATATTTGCTTCACCGATAAACATATGCCTGTAATAAATTTTTGCTTTATACTCTATATTTTCAGTAAAATAATAATCCTCATAAAATTGAAATTTTAGATTTGATGATGACACTTGTTCTAAATATAGATAAGTTGATAGTTCAAAAGGAACATAAAATGTTAACTCATCTAAAATAACATTGCCTCCCTCGATGAGGGTTGCTTCTAAATAGAGATGAACCGTTGTATGTTCATTAGGAACGTTATTTAGTTCAATTTTTTGATTTGAACTTATAATGGGTATTACATCATAGAAATCGGGGACTTCATCGGGATATAGATATGTATAGTATAAGTTAACCTCGCTATAGAGTTGATTTACATCCGAATAAATGATATTAACTTCATAGTTAAGGTAAAAGTCTAATCGATCCACAAGTTCATAAGAAGCGATAGCTCCATTTGAACTTGCCTTCGTCTCTACTCTCATCGAGGCCAGTTTCTCAGCTCCATACCCCTTACTACCATATACTTCTAGCTTATAACTCGTATTAGGCCTTAAACCTTCAAATACACCTACATTAAGTCCTAAAGTTAATGGATTAGCATAATCTCCTAGTTGTCCATTGAGGACAATTTTAAGTGATGAAAGGTCAAGTGCCTGATCTTCATCAGTCACTAAGACCTGATAGACAATTTCATTTTCAAAGATATTCACATTTTGGATAATAGCAACTGGACTTTTTGGTATACTCATTGCAACCGCAACGACAACGATTGCTGTTAAAGTAAAAGAGGACATAAAAGAACGAAGAACTTCGTATCTTTTTTTGTCCTTTTTTTGTTTCCTATATTTGTCTTTATTCGCCATTTAATTGCCTCATTGATAACATCATGTGGTTGTAAATGTTTAGCGGAGTTGTTATTAACTATATTATACTACTTCTTTTTTTGATTTCGCAGAAAAAATTTAGTAAATATATATATAACAATGTCTTATGATAGTAAAAAAGGCATATCAGATGATTACTGATATGCCTATAAATATATGTACACATAACCTGTTTGAAGTGACGTATTCTTTCTTTATTTTTGTCTATTTTTAAAATCCTTGTCAATCTGATCTTTCCAATTTGCATTGATTTCATTAGACATTCTAAATTCACTAATTGCTTCTCCAACACTTTCGTAATTCTGGCGAGTCCCACGTTGATCTGCATGGTAGTTAGCAGCTCTATCTTTTCTAATACCAAATCTTTGAGCAGTTTCTTGTGCATCGATATTTGCTCCTAGAAAGATGAATTCCCAATTGTATTTCTCTTTTTGATGCTCAACCATGTTTTTAAGTAGTTCATAGCTATATTCTCTACTTGCATTTTCCATACCATCTGTTGTAATGATAAAGATAACTTTTTCAGCTTTAGACTCTTCTGGTAAGTATTTTTGAACACGACCAATCTTTTTAATGCCCCTACCAATAGCATCTAATAGCGCTGTAGCGCCTCTAACATAATAATCCTTGGTTGTTATTGGTTTAACTGATTCTAAAGGCACTCTGTTGTGTAAAACCTCGAATTGATCATCAAATAGAACCGTTGAGATGATTGCATCACCTTCTATTTTCTTTTGTTTTGCAATCATAGCATTAAATCCACCAACGGTATCTGCTTCTAGACCTTGCATTGAACCACTTCTATCTAAGATAAATACAATTTCTGTTAATCCTAATATAGTATTAAGAAAAATATTTAATCTTATCATTTTATTAAGTACTCAAGATTTTTTCTCTAGAAATCGTTAAATCATTAATTGCATTGGTTATTTCATTTTGTTTTTTAGCATCTATTTTATATCAATTCGATATAAAAATTCCAATACTCCTAAATATGAGAGGAGCTATGGCCATGATGACTCTAATCATTAACATTGCACTATCAGGTTGTTCTATAATTAATACTACACCAATTTGTTGTTCTCTAAATCCTGCTAAACTGATTAGAAACATGACTAAGGATAATCCTACTGTTTGAGCGATCTTATTGAAAAAGTTCGTAAAGCCACTTATTTGGCCGTCTAAGCAGTCTTTTAACTTGATTTGACCAGCATCAATAACATCTCCATACATCGTGTGAGGAATTAATCCAGGTCCAGATATACCAAAACCCATAAGTATTCCTGAAATATAAATTGCTAAAGGACTAACAATTACTGGAATGATTAAGATAAAGATAGAGTGTGCAGTAAAATCCAATGATAAGCACCAAACCTGTAAGAATAGGTATTGCCTTTCTTTTCAATCATTTTTAAATAAACAGATAATGCAACGATTTGCATTGAAAACATGAGTGCAACAGCAATCAATCCTACCGTAGTTGGTCAGCTGATAAAAGTTGAAAATTTTGTAATATGGAAATCAACATAAAAGAAAAACAATCCACTCATAATTGCCATTGACATTTGTAGTACAAAAAACATACCTAAGTATTGTCTAAATGGGCGAAGGCTTAAAGGCTTCGCCATTTCATTAAAAGAAAGTTTAGTTGTAACGATTGGCGTTTGTATCTCTTCTCTTGCAAAGAGTCCTGTGAGCAATACCAATAATGCAAAGAGTAATCTAAAGGATAAGCTCATGACTTGAAAACCAATTGCTTTATCACCAAACATGCTAACGATAATTCCTGGAACTACAACACAAAGAATAAAAGCAAATATGGAAAATCCTAAGCGATAAGAGTTATAGGAAGCTCTTTTTTTAGATGATCACTTGTAATTTCGCTCGATAAGGAATAGTAGAGAATCATGACAGATGTTTGAACAGTTGTAAATATTAAATATGATAATAAAACAGCAACCACTCTAATCCTGTTGTAGAAAATGCATAGGGAAAGAATAATAAATACATAGAGAGTAATACAAATGGAGTAACTATCACCAAATAGATTCTTCTTTTGTCCATCTTTGATTTTGTTCTATCTGAGATATGACCCAATGGGTCTGTAATCGCATCCCATACTCTAGCAACTAATATGACGATTCCAATCCAATAAGGACTAATCCCTACTGTTAATGCTAAAAAGCCTGGATAAAGAAAATTAACAATATTAAAATAACCTCCACCAAATATATCAGCAGATGCAAAGGCTAGTTTTTCTTCAAATCGTTATGCTCCATTTGAGTACCTCTTATGTGAAAAGCTTACTAGTTTTATTATACGATATTGTAGTTATTTTAATAATAGAAAAGAAAGACCTCATCAATGGAAAATCAGCATAGTAAATTCGATTTCTATTAATGAAGTCATTTATAAATGATTACCAAAATATATTGCTAATCAAAATCTTTCCAGTAATCAACTCTTTCATCTGTTTCTACTTGAAAAATTCCGTAATTATGTGTGTACTTTATTTTTCTAACTTGGTATAAAATCCCGTTTATACTAAATGTATTTTTTCCTGCAGCTTCTGCATTTGTCTTCCAGTGTACTATTAAAAGGTTTTTTATCTCGTTTGTTCCACCAAGGGAAATAGGTAATATGTGGTGTATATTCCATCCAAAATTATATTTCCGGCCAGTATTATCGAATCTAAGTTCGGTTTTATTGTTGAAATCGTCTTTATAGATATACCTACCAGTGAAGTCCAAGGCAACCAAATTTGAACCAAAAATAGATTCCCAAATAAGAAGTGCATTTTGTTTGTTAATTTTCATCATTATATCTCCTCACATGCTACACTTGAAAATATGTCAAACTGAACATCCCATTTGCTAGGTAATACATTTGTTTCGTATGCAGATTGTCCAGTTTTTTCAAATTTGCGAACAATCCTCTTAAACTCTTCTTTAAACTCTCTTAATTGCTTGCTATCCATAATTTTGCACATTGAATAAATCCTTGAAAACAAGTCAGTGCTACTTTCAAGTTCAAGCATATCATTTTCTATAGAATATAATTTGATGATTGTTCCAGATTGACCAATGATTCTATTATAATGAGCACATTTGTTTCTAACTCCTCTAATTGAATGCATCCAGTCATCAAATATGAATGCAGTTTCTTTAGTTGGTTTTGAGAATCCATATGATTCTATTAATATTTTCTTTCTTGCTTCACCATTCAGGTATTCATAAATATTTATGACTGTTCCAAAATCAACATGTTCAAAAAATGTCCAAACAGGAAGTTTCTCACGATAATACTTACCGCCCTTGCGGAATGAACCAACATCTGGAATTTTTGAACTACTACTCCTTATTTTTCTCTCTTTTTCAATTATATCTTTTAGAAACACAGGAAATTGCAATATTGCAGTTTTCCTATGTGAGGAGTTAAATAAACCTTTTGATTTTGTATATATCGTTTCTTCTAAATATACACTTGGATTATCAGGATGTGTCTTCACTAAGTACATAGCTATACTGTTTCTAAACTTGATTTCGATGTCTTTTATATATTTAATAAATAATAATCGCAAATCCTTGTCTAGCTCATATAATCTAATTAATTGCTCAATAGAAGGTTTATCCTCGGTTACTGAAACCTTATGCAAGTATTTTGCATACCTGCTGATACGATAATAACCCTTCTCAAATAACAGACTCTTAATTTTCTTGTCATTTTTAAAGCTAACGTATTTTTTTATTTCTATCAATTGTTGTTCTAGATTGAGACATACTACTTTCATAAATCCCCCTTAATATATAAAA
>NZ_JASCXW010000043.1 GCF_030012175.1 Peloplasma aerotolerans | reverse complement strand
ACTCACACGCCTGTGTTATGACGTGCTTAATTATTCTATCATTATAAAACGACCTTGTCAATATACTTAATTGAGATTTTAATCTCTTTTTATACAAGGTCTATAGTATAAAGTGGTGGAGGGGGGCAGATTCGAACTGCCGAACCCTTAGGGAACAGATTTACAGTCTGCCGCGTTTAGCCACTTCGCTACCCCTCCATTTTTGGCTTGCTTTTATATTCTATCTTATCATCTAAAAAAAAGCAACCACTTTCAACACAAATTTGATTTTTTACTATATTCTATAGTTTATAGACATAGTTTTTTATTCAAAAACCAAATATGGTCTGTGATTTTTATTATAAATAAAGTTTTTACACTTGCTCGCTTTTTTTATTGATTTTCTATATGAACTAAGGTTTTTACTTTTTTATCTAACTCCGTTTTAAAAACCATCACTTCTCTATTACATTTAACACATCTAATTTTGATTTCTGCCCCGACCCTTAGGACTTCCCATTCGTCAAACCCACATACATGCTTTTTTTTAGTTTTTATTCGATCTCCAATGTTATATTTCATTTTTTTAATAGTTTATCAATTAAGTTTTTTAATTGATCTTCCTTATAATATATCACTATTTTTTTATCGTCGATTTTAACTTTTTGCCCATATGTATTAAAAAGTTCATTCTCTTCACTTGTATATTTCGGTTCTGAGGATCTTTTTATTTTGTTGGTTTTCTCTTCTATCTTTGTCAGTTCTTCAATTTGTCGAACACTTAATTGATTCTTTATTGTTCGATGCGCGAGTTTTACAATTTGATTGCTGTCTTCTAGTTTACTTAATGCACGAGCATGCCCCATACTTATTTGGTTGGTCAAAAGGAGTTGTTGCACTTCCTGTGGAAGATTCAATAATCCTAACGTATTTGTAACGTGAGAACGACTTTTACCCACTTTTTCAGCTAGCTCAGTTTGTGTTAGTTTAAGATTACTCATAACAATTTTATATGCTTCTGCCTCTTCAATTGGTGTAAGATTTTCTCTTTGTAAATTTTCTGCTAAAGCAATTTCTGCAACTTTAGACTCTTCATATTGTCTAATGATTGATGGTATTGCTTTCAATCCAACTTTTTGCGCAGCCCTAAAGCGTCGTTCACCGGAAACAATAATGTATCCTTGTTTCACTTTTTTTAATATTATTGGCTGAAAGATTCCATGCTCCTTTATAGACTGTGCAAGTTCATTGATTTTTTCTTCATCAAACAATCTACGTGGTTGGAACGGGTTTGGTTTAATCTTTTCTAGAAGAATCTCTTCAATGGTCTCACCTTCTAAGACATCATCAACATGATGTTCACTCAATAAATCTAAAAAGGTTCTTGCTTTTTTATCTTCATTCATTATTTTTCACAATCTCCTTTGCAAGTGACTTGTACAATTTCGCTGCAGGTGATTTCGGTGCAAATGTCAAAACAGGTAACCCATATGTGGGAGCAACTTGTGCAGCTACATTACTTGTAATAATAGTGTCAAAAACTCCATCTTTAAAATAATCTTTAATTTCGTGAACTATTTCCCAACCAGCTTTTGTTCTTTTATCTAGCATGGTTAGCAATACACCTTCAATTTCGAGTCTTTTGTTGTTTACTTTAAGTTTCTTCTGCACTATTCGAATTGTATTTAATAATTGTGTCAATCCATCAATTGCAAGAAATTGACATTGAACTGGTATTAAAACTGAATTTGCCGCATATAGAGCACTGAGTGTCAATAACCCTAATGATGGGGGACAATCAATGATAATAAAATCGTAATCTTCTGAGATTTCACTTAGTTTATGACTTAGTATATATTCTCTATCTTCGTGATCGAGTTTCACTTCGATATGCGCTAATTCTATTGTAGCTGGTATTACATCAATATTTATTTCGGGTAAATGAATAACTGTTTCATGAATTGTTTTCTCATCGAGTATAACATCAAAAATTGTTGAGTACAACATACTTCTATTGATCCCCAAACTAGTAGTTGTACTTGCTTGAGGATCAAAATCTACTAATAGTATTCTTTTGTTATGTTCGGCCAATGCAGCTGCTAAATTAACACTTGTTGTTGTTTTTCCGACTCCACCTTTTTGATTTGAAACTGCTATAATCTTTCCCATTTTGTCACCCGTTCTTCTTTAGTTTTATAATGGATTTTTTGTCATTTTTACAAAAGATCTTGGGTATCCATCAACATGCTTCACTTTATTGACAACTACATGAACTCTATGCCCAAACTCTTGGGGTAATTCAAAGGTTCTTACATCACTAATTTTGCCACCTAATTTATTAATACATGCCGAGGCTTGACTTAACTCTAGATCATAATTTAATGCCTTATATGCTACAAGATATCCACCTGGTTTAGTCATTGGTAATCCCATTTCGGTAATTAACTGCATGTTACCTAACGCTCTCGCTATAACTAGATCATATTTTTTTTGATGTTTTATTGCAAATGTTTCAATTCGATCATGAATTAAATGTACATTTGATATCTCCAATAAATTTGTCAACTCATTAAGGAAAGTAATTCTTTTATTTAGTGAGTCTATGATTGTAACATCCAAATCTGGATATATTATCTTTAGTGGAATACTTGGGAATCCAGCCCCTGATCCCATATCACATATACTATTTATGTTTGCCATATCAACAGTTTGAACAATAGTTAAAGAATCATAGAAATGTTTATAATAAACTTCTTTTTTCTCAGTTATTCTTGTTAAGTTGATTTTTTTATTATACTCAATGAGAAATGCATAGTATTTTTCAAATTGTTCTTCTTGTTTCTCATCTAAACTAATTTTTAAATTTCTAAGTAAATCTTCTTTAACTGACATGATTTAAACTTCCCGATTCTAAGTAGACAAGTAAAACAGAAATATCTGATGGATTAACACCAGAAATACGGGATGCTTGTCCTAAAGTTTTAGGTCTTACTTTGTTGAGTTTTTCTTTAGCTTCTAAAGATATATTCTTGATGAGTCCATAATCTATTATATCCGGAATAATTTTATCTTCTAGTCGTAACATTTTATCCGCTTCACGGATAGCTTTTTGGATATAACCTTCATATTTAATTCTTATTTCTATTTGTTCCAATATATCATCATTATACTCTTTGTTAATGAAATATTTAATATCTTCTTTATTCATTTCAGGTCTTTTTAACAAATCTGATAAATACACCGCTTCATAAATGGTTGCTGAATTTCTAGAATTCAAGTAATCTGTATTTTCCTTATTGGGTAAAATCCTAAACTGATTCACCAATTCAAACAATTCAACATATGATTGTTTTTTCTCATTGTATTTTTTATATGTTTCTTTATCAATCAGTCCAACTTGATACCCATAATCACGAAGTCTCAAATCTGCATTATCGTGTCTCAATAACAATCTGTGTTCAGCTCTTGAAGTTAATAAACGATATGGCTCTAAAGTTCCTTTCGTTACTAAATCATCAATTAATACTCCTATATAAGCTTCATGTCGATGCAAAATTAATGGCTTTTTATTTGATATTTTTAAAGCTGCATTGATTCCTGCCATTAATCCCTGACCTGCTGCCTCTTCATAACCACTTGTTCCATTGATCTGACCAGCACAAAATAGGCTATCTATTTTCTTGGTCTCTAAAGATGGAAATAACTGCATGGGATTAATCGCATCATATTCAATAGCATACGCATATCGAATTATTTGGGCATTTTCAAGCCCCTTAATCGTTTTTATCATTTCTTCTTGTACATATCTGGGTAGACTTGTTGAAAAGCCTTGTACGTAATATTCGTCTATCTCAAGACTTTCTGGTTCAATAAATATTTGATGTCTTTCCTTATCGTGGAACCTAACGATTTTATCTTCAATTGAAGGACAATATCTTGGACCAACACCTTCGACATTTCCACTATACATCGCAGATTCTTCTAAATGCTCATTTATAATATCGTGGGTTGTTTTCGAAGTGTGTGTTAGATAACAATTTTCTTTGGGATTTTCGTCATAGTATTTATTGTCAAAGCTGAATGTATATGGAGTCGAATCACCTGGTTGTACCGTCATTTTAGAATAATCAACGCTGTTTTTTGCTATTCGAGGTGGTGTACCTGTTTTCAATCGAAAAACATCAAATCCTAAATCCTTAAGTTGGCCACTAATTCCCTGTGTCGTTGGTTCGCCATGAGGTCCACTTGAAATTTTTTCATTACCAATTAGAATTGTACTGCTCAAATAAGTTCCTGTAGTTAAAATGACCGTTTTTGAATAAATTTTTTCTCCATCATTAAGGATAACTCCTTTAACTTGATTATCTTCGACAATCATTTGATCTACTAAAGCTTCTTTTAAATCTAAATTCTTAGTTTCTTTTAGGACTCTTAGTATTATTTTTGGATACTTTAGTTTGTCAATTTGTGCCCTAATTGCTCTTACTGCGGGACCTTTAGACGCATTTAACATCTTTATTTGAATCTGTCCTTCGTCAGCGCTCTTTGCCATTTGCCCACCTAAAGCATCTATTTCCCTAACAACTATACCTTTTGCTGGTCCGCCAATAGACGGATTACATGGTAAAGAAGCAACCTTTTGAAGGTTGCCTGTTACAAGTAATGTTCTCTTATTCATTCTAGCCATTGCTAAGGCTGCTTCAATACCAGCATGACCTCCGCCAACGACGATTCCATCATAAATCATTAAATCACATCTTCTTTAAGCAAGTTTTTTTAAAACATATTCCACAACTTTTTCTTTTGTAAAATGATATTGCTCAAGTGCTTCATTTAATGGCGCACTTACACCGAAAGTATCTATCCCATAAACATTTTGTGTGTATTTATACCATGAGAAACTACTTCCCATCTCGATAGCTATTGTTTTTACACTCTTTGGCAATACTTCTTTTTTATATTTTAGTGTTTGTTTTTCAAAGAGATAGTGTGAAGGCATACTTACGACTCGAATGTCCTTGCCTAATTTTTCAAGTTCGTTTTTAACCTGAACCGCTAAATCTACTTCAGATCCACTTGCAAGTAAAATTGCTTCTGCCTTGTTGTTTTCGGGTGAAACAATATATGCTCCTTTAGCAAGACCTTCATGCGAAGTTGTTTTTTGGTTTTTAACATTTTGTCTAGTCAAAATAATAGCTGTTGGCACATGCTTTGACTCCATAGCAATTTTCCAAGATGCTAATGTTTCTATAGCGTCAGCTGGTCTAAGTACATTTAAACCGGGTATAGATCTTAATCCTATTAATTGTTCGACTGGTTGATGTGTAGGTCCATCCTCACCAACACCAATAGAATCATGAGAAAAGACAAATATTGAAGGAATTTGCATGATAGCAGATAATCTAATCGCCGGTTTCATATAGTCACTAAAAACGAAGAATGCTCCTCCGAATACTTTTAGTCCTCCATGCAATACCATGCCATTTACAATTGCTCCCATTGCATGTTCTCTAACTCCAAAATTTATATTTCTTGCTAATCTATTTTCCTTACTATAATGTCCATCTGCTCCTTTAGCCTTTGTAGAAACGGTTAAATCGGCAGAACCTCCAATAAGATTTAAATACTTTTCTGACAATTTGTTTATCATTTTCCCACTAATATTTCTTGTTGCATCTTGTGGAGTATTTGCAATCTCACTATAATCATTCAGATTAATTTCGATATTATCATTAATAAAAGATTCAAACAATCCATATTCTTTAGGGTATTGTTCTTGATATTCTTCCGCTAATTTATTCCAACGACGATAAGCACGTTGTCCTCTTAATAACACTTTTTTTCTAAAATGTTCATAAACATCTTCAGAAACTTCAAATGGTTTATACTTCCAGTTAAAAGTCTTCCGTAATTTTTCTGCTTCCTCTTCGCCTATTGGTGATCCATGAACTTGGCTTGTACCCGATGCGCTTGTTCCATAACCAATAACTGTTTTTATTTCAATAATAGATGGTTTATTTAAATCTTTCTTAGCTCTATTGATTGCCTTATTAATTGCATTCAAATCATTCCCATCTTCAACATATAGATATTGCCAGCCTATAGATTCAAACTTTTTCTTATGTTCTTCGCTATATGCCATTTTAACTTCACCATCTAATTGTATATCATTAGAATCGAACAATACAATTAATTTGCCTAGCCCCAAATGACCTGCTAGACTCATTGACTCCATAGCAACACCTTCTTGAAGATCTCCGTCACCACATAATGCATATGTATAGTGATCAATAAGACTTAATTGTTCTCTATTAAATCTAGAAGCTAGATGTGACTCTGCAATTGCCATTCCAACTGCGTTAGAAATGCCTTGTCCTAATGGACCACTTGTAGTCTCAACTCCATCTGTATGACCATATTCAGGATGCCCAGGTGTGTTACCAACCTGTCTAAAGTTTTTTAAGTCTTCAATTGATATTTTGTATCCTGATAAATGGTTCAATGCATAAAGTAACATCGATCCATGCCCAGCAGATAAAATAAACCGATCTCTATTAATCCATTTAGTATCTTTGACATTAATATTTAGGTGTTCCGTAAATAAAGTATATGCCATTGGTGCAGCACCTAAAACAATGCCTGGATGTCCACTGTTCGCTTTATTGACAGCATCTACCCCCAAAAACCTTATTGTATTAATCGCTTTTTGTTCCATCTTCATCCTCACTGTTCTCTATGTTATTTGTTTTATCTTCCTCTATTGTTGTTTCTTCTTCAACATTAAACTTGAAGTATTCTTTATAGTGCTCTTCTTGAGCTTTTACGAGTTCATCAAACTCACTATTGCCCAAAAATTCACGAATCTGATCTTGTGCTAGTTTATTTTCTTCTTTGACTCTTTTATTTACGATTCTCCCTTGAAACATATTACTAATAACCACAATAACAATCATGAATAATAATATTTGCAACATTAACTCAGGGAATAATAGTGTTGATACTACAGCTATTAACACATAAAAAATCAATGTAGGTATAATGAACATCATATTAATTTTCTTGCTAATTGCTCCAACTCTTTCAAGAAATGATAACCAAATCATATTCACTTCTTCTTGATAAAAATCTTTCATGACATCATAATACTTAGTTTCAATAAGAACTTTATAATCGTTTCCATCTGATGTCCAAATCGCAAATCTTCCCTTTGATGCAAACTGAAAAAGAAATGGTGTGTCATTCATGTAATGAAATTCAATATTCTTTCCATTTATTTCTTGCGTTTCAAAAGGTTCTCCAGTTAACTGCTTGTATACTTTTGGGTTTAATTTCATAGGTCATTCCTCCATTATTTTTATTATAACATCATATAATTATTTATAGGTGATTATGTAAAATCTAATAAATATTTAAAATCCCCATCAAGCATCATCATCCACATAATAAACATGCTTATGGCTGCTTCAATCAAGACCTGACCAGGTTCACAAGTTACTATTGAATGATGATGCTTGATGGGGAATTAATTTTTACTTTTTCTTAATCTTTTAAAGAAATTTTCAAGTAATTCTTGGCTTTCATCTGCCATTATACCTGACTCTATATGAATTTTGTGATTGAAGGGTAAATCAAATATTTGAATAATACTCTTGGCTACTCCAGATTTAGGATCATCAGCTGCATAATATAAATTTTTTATACGTGACTGAATCATTGCTCCAGCACACATTGGACATGGTTCTAGGGTAACATATACATCACAATCTTCGAGTCTCCAAGTTCCTAATTTTTTAGCAGCTTTCATCATTGCTAAAAATTCTGCATGAGAGTGAAACTCTTGTTTCTGTTCTCGCTTGTTATAAGCTCTAGCAATAATCTTATCTTCGAAAACAACAACCGCTCCAACTGGAACTTCATTTTCATTTTCTGCTTTTTTTGCTTCTCTCAAAGCAGCATTCATGTATTTAAGTTTTTTTTGGTTTTCCTGGGACTTCATGATAGTGTCTCGATCTTGGCTCATAGGATTCATTTGCACCTACCAATATAGTTGGATCTGAATATTCAGCTGGCTTGCCATTAATAATTCTTTGTGTTCTTGTTGCGGGTAATCCGCTTTTTACACAAATTGCTGTTAATTTCGTAACGAACTCAGCTCTTGCAAGAAGTTCAGGCATTGGTCCAAATGGTTCACCACGAAAATTCCGATCTAGCCCTCCAACGATAACTCGAATACCTCTGTCCGCTAAATCTTCTGTTATATTGATGATATCATTATCAAAAAATTGAACTTCATCAATAACAACAGCATCTGTATTATCTTTAACATAATCATATATTTCTAAGCTTTTATCGATGATTATCGATGGTTTTTTACTTAAGTTGTGGGATACGATTTCTCCAACATTATATCTTGTATCAATTTTGGGTTTAAACACCAACACATGTTGTTTTGCATACTCTAGTCTTTTAATTCTTCTAATTAATTCTTCAGTTTTTCCGGCAAACATCGGCCCACATACGACTTCAATGAATCCATTTTTATATGTGTGATACATAACGAAACCCCCGTTAATCAATTTTT
>NZ_JASCXW010000042.1 GCF_030012175.1 Peloplasma aerotolerans | reverse complement strand
AAATTTTAATTATTCTGTAATTTTAACAACTGAACCTGCACCAACTGTGCGTCCACCTTCACGAATAGAGAACTTAGTTCCTTCTTCGATTGCGATTGGGTGAATTAATTCAACGTTCATAACTGTGTTGTCACCTGGCATAACCATTTCTGTACCTTCTTGAAGTGTAATAACACCTGTGATGTCAGTTGTACGGAAATAGAATTGTGGGCGATAGTTTGAGAAGAATGCAGTATGACGTCCACCTTCTTCTTTTGATAATACATAAACTTGAGCTTCAAACTTGAAGTGTGGTTTCACTGATTTTGGTTTAGCTAACACTTGACCACGTTCAACTTGATCACGGTTGATACCACGTAGTAACGCACCGATATTATCTCCAGCTTCTGCATAGTCTAAGATTTTTCTAAACATTTCAACACCAGTAACAACTGTTGTTTTAGTGTCAGTAATACCAATAATTTCTACTTGATCTCCACTCTTAACTTGACCGCGTTCAACACGACCTGTTGCAACAGTACCACGACCTGTAATCGTAAATACATCCTCAACTGGCATTAAGAAAGGCTTGTCAGTTTCACGAGTTGGAGTATCGATATAACTATCAACATAATCCATTAATTCTTGAACTGTAGCTTCCCATTTTTCTTCGCCATTCAATGCACCAAGTGCAGAACCACGAATAACAGGAATGTCATCACCTGGGAATCCGTATTCTGATAATAATTCACGAATTTCCATTTCTACTAAGTCTAGTAATTCATCATCATCAACCATATCTGCTTTGTTCATATATACAACTAACTTAGGAACCCCAACTTGACGAGCAAGAAGAATATGTTCACGAGTTTGTGGCATAGGACCATCAGCAGCAGATACAACAAGGATACCACCATCCATTTGAGCAGCTCCAGTAATCATGTTCTTAACATAGTCAGCATGTCCTGGGCAATCAACGTGTGCATAGTGACGTTTAGTTGTTTGATACTCAACGTGTGCTGTATTAATTGTAATACCACGTTCTTTTTCTTCTGGTGCGCTATCAATAGATGCATAATCTTTAATTTCTGCCAAACCTTGTTTTGCGAATAAGCTTGTAATTGCAGCTGTTAAAGTTGTTTTACCGTGGTCAACGTGTCCAATTGTACCAACGTTAACATGTGGTTTAGTTCTTTCAAATTTTTGTTTTGCCATTTTAATATTTCCTCCTATATGAGATTTGTTTTTTTATTTTTAATTACTTTTATTTTACCATAATTCATTGTATATTAAAATATACATTTTTGCAAGTGGATTAATTAGATCCACGCTTTTTCATAATTTCTTCCATGATTGATTTAGGACAACGTTCATACTTTGAAAATTGCATAATAAATGTTGCACGTCCTTGTGTGTTTGAACGAAGTGAGGTGGCATACCCAAACATTTCTGCTAAAGGCACAAGTGCACGGATAACAACTGCGTTATCACGACCTTCTTGGCTCTCAAGGCGGCCACGTCTAGATGTTAAATCACCTATTACGTTACCAATATAATCATTTGGAGCAACCACTTCAACATCCATAATAGGCTCTAATAAAACAGGGTTTGCTTTATTTCGAGTTTCTTTAAGTGCCATCGATGCAGCAATCTTAAATGCCATTTCTGAAGAGTCGACATCATGGTATGAACCATAATGTAGAGTTGCTTTAATATCAATAACTGGATAACCAGCAATGATACCATTTGGAAGTGCTTCTTCAATCCCTTTTTGAACTGCTGGAATGTACTCTCTTGGAATGACACCACCAACAATTTTGTCGACGAATTCAAAACCTTTTCCGGGATTTGGTTCAAACTTAATCTGTACGTGTCCATATTGTCCACGTCCACCAGATTGGCGAACAAATTTCCCTTCGATATCAGCTTCTCCAGCTAATGTCTCACGATAAGAAACTTGTGGTTCAGCAACATTTGCTTCAACCTTAAACTCTCTTCTCATACGATCGACAATAATATCTAAGTGAAGTTCACCCATACCTGCAATAATTGTTTGACCCGTTTCATGATCTGTAAATGTTCTAAAAGTTGGGTCTTCTTCAGCAAGTTTTGTAAGTGCAACACCCATTTTGTCTTGATCTTGCTTCGTTTTTGGTTCAATAGCGACGTTAATAACTGGTTCAGGGAAGATCATTGTTTCTAAAATAATGTCATCTCTTTCACCTGTTAAAGTATCACCAGTCGTTGTATCTTTTAATCCAACAACTGCTGCAATATCACCTGCATAAACTTCTTTAATTTCTTCACGGTGATTTGCGTGCATTTGAAGAACACGACCAAAACGTTCTTTATTATTTTTACTAGTGTTTAATACATAAGAGCCTGAAGTGATTTTACCTGAATAGACTCTAAAGAATGTCAAACGTCCCACATATGGGTCAGTCATAACTTTAAATGCTAAAGCAGTGAATGGTTCATTATCGTTTGGATGACGAACAACTTCTTCACCATAACTGTTATGTCCGATGACTGCTGCAACATCCGTAGGTGCTGGTAAATAGTCAACGACTGCATCAAGCATCAACTTGACACCTTTGTTTTTAAATGATGTACCGCAAACGACTGGGAAAAATTTAACAGCTAGCGTTCCAATACGGATTGCTCTTTTGATTTGAGGAATAGTTACTTCCTCACCTTCAAGGTACTGCATCATAATTTCTTCATCAAAATCTGCGACTGCTTCTATCAATTCGTTTCTTTTTTGTTCAACGATGTCAACTAAATGTGCTGGGATTGGTACTTCTTTCTTCGCTTCATCATCTGATCCATCATAGATGTATGCTTTCTTTTCAATAACATCAATGATGCCTTTAAAATCTGCTTCAGCACCGATTGGCCATTGAATTGCATATGCTTTTACACCTAAACGATTATGCATGGTCTTGATAGCACGTGCGAAATCTGCGCCAATTTTATCCATTTTGTTTACATAAACGATTCTTGGAACTTTATATTCAGTGGCTTGTCTCCAAACTGTTTCAGTTTGAGGTTCAACCCCTGCTTGTGCATCGAGAACAGCAACAGCGCCATCTAATACACGAAGAGATCTTGAAACTTCAACCGTGAAGTCGACATGTCCTGGAGTGTCAATGATGTTGATGCGGTGATCATTCCAATAAGCTGTTGTTGCTGCTGAAGTGATTGTAATACCGCGTTCTTGTTCTTGAGCCATCCAGTCCATTTGAGAAGCACCATCATGTGTTTCACCAGTTTTATGAATTTTTCCTGTGTGGTATAAAATTCTCTCAGTTGTTGTTGTTTTACCCGCATCAATATGGGCCATAATGCCTATATTACGAGTTTTTTCTAATGGGAATACACGAGGCATAATAATTCTCCTAACTTACCAGCGATAGTGAGCAAATGCTTTATTTGCTTCAGCCATACGATGGACATCTTCACGTTTTTTCACTGCTGCACCTAATCCTTGTGATGCATCAATAATTTCTTTCGCTAATCTCTCTTCCATAGTCTTCTCATTACGCAAACGTGCGTAATTGATTAACCATCTTAATCCTAATGTTGTTTTTCTTGAAGCTCTAACTTCAGTTGGTACTTGGTAGTTTTGACCACCAATACGGCGTGAACGAACTTCTAATACTGGCATAATGTTATTCAACGCTTCGTTAAATACATCGATTGGCTCGCGGCCAGTTGCCTCTTTGACGCGGTTAAATGCGCCATATAAAATGCCTTGTGCTGTTCCTTTTTTACCATCAACCATGATTGTATTAACAATACGTGTCACAAGTTTTGATTGATAAATTGGATCCGGTAAAACGTCGCGTTTTACGATGTGTCCTTTACGTGGCATGAGTTCACCTACTTCCTTTCTTTTCGAATGTTTCTTTTTTCTGATTAATAATTTTTATTTTTTAACTGCAGCTTTTGGACGTTTTGCTCCATACTTAGAACGAGCTTGTTGGCGATTTGCTACGCCAGATGCGTCTAATGTACCGCGAACAACGTGATAACGTACTCCAGGAAGGTCTTTTACACGACCACCGCGAATAAGTACCACACTATGCTCTTGCAAAGAGTGTCCAATACCAGGAATATAAGCAGTTACTTCTGTTTGGTTGCTTAAGCGAACACGGGCATACTTACGTAATGCAGAGTTTGGTTTCTTAGGTGTCATTGTTGTTACACGAGTACAAACTCCACGTTTTTGTGGTGAAGTATAGTCTGATTCACTTTTCTTTAGACTGTTGTAACCATAGCCTAGTGCAGGTGATTTTGATTTATACTTTTTGTCTGTTCTTCCGTTTTTTACAAGTTGTTGTATTGTTGGCATTAATAGTTCTCCTTTCTTCAAACACATATCCAAGTGTTTCATTTTTTGATTTAAAAATTATTTTTGGCTTTATTGGGCCAAAATAATCATTTGTATCGCGTGTATTTCACGCAGCGTTTTTATTATATAATACATTCAATGTAATGTCAATGATTTTGACGTAAATCTTTGTAAATTTTTAAAGAAAATACTCTTTTTGGTATGGTTCGAGATTCAAACTGAATATGCAACAAAAGAAAATAATCGATGCCACCATCGATTATTCTTTAACATTTGATTTTTATTTGTCTTTTTTGAAACCGTAGATTGAACCTACGATATGATTAACAAACTTCGCTGGTAATATTTTAGCTAGTAGTACAATAAGTTTATACTGAATACCGATTGTATAATAAAGAGGAATTCTTTTTCTTTGAACCAATCGATGTACTGCTCTTGCTGCAACTTCTGGATCCATACCGTTATTTTCATCTTCTTCCATAACAGCAACAGACTTATCAACACGTTTTTTGTATGCTTCACTATCAACGGCATTTTTCTTTCTATTTTTCGTAAATCCAGTTTTAATATCTCCTGGCATAATCGAACATACCTGAATTTTAAATGGTGCAACTTCATTTGCTAATGCATCAGTAAAAGCATTAACAGCTGCTTTTGAACTGCTGTAGAATGATTGGAATGGAATGGATAGTTTAGATGCAACAGAGCTCATATTGAAAATTTTTCCTCTACCGCTTTTTCTCATCAGTGGAATAACGGCTTTTGTAGAGTTAAAAATACCCATAAAGTTAACATTCATTAAATATTGAGCATCTTCATAAGAAGTATCTTCGATACTCCCTGAAATTCCCATTCCAGCATTATTGATTAAAATGTCAATCTTTCCTTCAACTTCAAAAATATCTTGATAAGCTTTTTGGAGTTGTTCAAATTGGGTTACATCCGCTTGGATACTTTTGATATTTTTCTCATGTATCTTGGATCGTGATACACCATACACATTATTGCCTTTTGCGGCAAGGTGCTGTGCTATTGATAATCCGATTCCAGATGATGCTCCCGTAACAATAATTACTTTCATTTTTATTCCTCAAAATCTTCTAAATTCTTTAGGACTGCTGCAATTTTTTCTATCGCTATATCCATTTGTTCTTTCGTATGTGTTGCTGTATAACTTGTTCTAATTAAACACTCGCCAATAGGTGTAGCAGGTGGAACAACAGGATTCACATAAACACCTTGTTCAAATAAGCTGTTACATGCCACAAGGGTTCTCAACTGTGTATATGTAAATATTGGTATAATCGGTGTTCTTGAGTCTCTAATTTTTAAACCTTTATTTTTCAATCCTTGTCTCATATAGTCTGCGATATCATGAAGTGCTTGTACTCTTTCAGGTTCACGCTTTAAAATACGTAATGCAGCCAAAGCTGCAGCAGTATTTGCAGCAGGAATTGCAGCTGAGAAAATATAAGGGCGTGAATTGTGTCTTATATAATCTACAACATCACTTTCGGCAGCAACATATCCGCCTAAACTTGCTAATGATTTAGAAAATGTTCCCATAATGATATCTATTTCTTTTTCTAAACCAAAATGTTCAGCAGTTCCACGACCAGTAGGTCCCATAACACCAAATCCATGAGCATCATCTACCATAACTCGTGCACCATATTCTTTAGCAAGTGCAACAATTTCAGGTAGTTTTGCGATATCACCGCTCATCGAAAAAACACCATCGGTGATAATAATTTTACCTTTATTTTCAGGTGCTTTTGAAAGTTTTTCTGCCAAGTCTTCCATATTACTATGTTCATATCTGATGACTTCAGCATAACTCAATCTTGTGCCATCATAGATGCTTGCATGATTTTCTTTATCGGAAAAAATAATGTCATTGCGTCCTGCAACAGCAGAAATAATTCCAAGATTACTTTGGAACCCGGTTGAAAATATTGTGCAGTCTTCTTTGTTCAAAAATTCTGCTAGTTCTCTTTCTAAATCTTTGTGCAAATTCAATGTACCGTTTAAAAAGCGCGAACCAGAAACCCCAGTTCCATATTTTAAAGTCGCCTCTACTGCTGCTTGAATAACTTCAGGATGAGATGTTAATCCCAGGTAATTATTAGACCCGATCATAATCATTTCTTTGCCTTCCATGTGAACGACTGTATCTTGTTTACTTGTTAATTCGTGAAAGTATGGATAGTATCCACCTTCACGTGCTTTTTTGGCTGTATCAAATTGATAACATTTCTTAAATATATCCATCATAAATTCCTCTTTTCAAAAAACCACTTAAATCTATTATATTATATTTCTGTTAAATATTATAGTCTTTTCAAACGTTTTCATGCCGAACTGTTAAAAAAAGGATATTTCATATCCTTATTTTAGGGATAAAATATAGTCATTTTAACGATGCATATGAACAGGCGATTTTCGCTGCTAATTTTGCATTATTATATACAAGTTCAATATTTGATTCTAGGCTTGAGCCTTCAGTAATATTTTTAATTTTAGATAATAGATATGGTGTGACCTCATTACCTTTAATTCCTTTTAGTTTTGCTTCTTCAACAGCCTGTTCAATCGCTAGATTAATTTGAGTTGAATCCATGCTATATGGTTTAGGGATTGGATTGGCAACGATAATACCTCCAGTTAATCCAAGTGACCATTTGGCGTGTAGAAGTTGTGCAATCTCCTGTGGAGTGTTAAGTTGATAATTAACTTGAAACCCACTTTCTCTTGTATAAAATGCGGGTAGTTCTTGTGTCTGATATCCAATCACTTCAACACCTTTGGTTTCAAGATATTCTAGGGTAAGACCTAAATCTAAAATAGACTTAGCTCCAGCACATATAACTGCTACATTGACTTGTGATACTTCTTCTAAATCTCTTGAAATGTCAAATGTATTTTCAGCACCTCTATGTACACCACCTATTCCACCAGTTGCAAATATTTTGATACCTGCCATTTCAGCAACAAGTGCAGTCCCAGAAACGGTAGTTGCTCCATTTCTTTTTTGAGAGATTACATAAGCGAAATCTCTTTTTCCTACTTTATAAACATCTTTAGCTTTTGCAAGATGCTCGATTTCATAATGGGTTAAACCGACTTTGATTCTCCCCCCTAGTATAGCGATGGTTGCAGGCACTGCACCTTCTTCTTTAATTAGGTTCTCCACGTTGACTGCCATTTCAACATTTTGTGGATATGGCATACCATGAGATATAATGGTTGATTCTAGTGCAACAACCGGTCTATTTTCTTTAAGTGCTTTTTCCACTTCTGGGTGGATATCAATATATTGATTCATCATAATTTGTACTCCTTAATTGTTTCATCTAATTTTTGAACTGTTAAATCAGATGAAACAGCTTTCTCATCTTGTAGATTAACAATGGCAGATGCGGATCCATAAATAAGAGGATCTAAATCATTTAACTTCGCGTAGATAACGCCTGCAAAAAATGCATCACCTGCACCAGTTGAATTCAAAACTGGAACTCTATATGATGGTTTAAATCTAGAAATTTTATTGCTCATATGTAAGGAGCCATTAGATCCTAATGTTATAAAGACTTCTTTAACGCCATGAGCAATAAAGTAATCGCCGATTCTATAAATATCTTTTTCATCCTCGTGGTGGATACCAGAAAGTAATTCGGCTTCCAAACGATTAAGTTTCAAAGTGTTTATTTTAGATAAGAATGGTTTAATTTTGACAGCTTTTTGACTGGAAATAGTATCGACATATATGTCTTTGTCGTATGTGTCGAAAATATAGGTTAGTGTTTCAATAGATAGGTTAGTATCAACAATAAGAATATCTGCTTGATCAATTATTTTTTTTCTTTTACTAAGTGATGTTTCATTTAACTCTTCGATTTGATCCATAGCTGCAACGCTAATTAAATCTTCATTATGTTCATCCATAATACATAAATATGTTGGTGTTGTAGCGACATCAACAATTGAGAGTTTTAATCCTAGATTTTTGCATGAATCCTTAATAAACATACCAGCATCATCATCACCTAATACGGTTATTAAAGTTGTGTCTAATCCTAGGCGAACTAAATTTTCAGCGATGTTTCTACCAACACCACCCATCGATTTTCTTAAATATCCGGGGTTTGAATCGTTCATGATCATTCTATGATGTGGATACGCGAATATATCAATTACTGACCCACCAATAACTACAATCTTTTTCATAGAAACCTCTCTAATCAATAC
>NZ_JASCXW010000041.1 GCF_030012175.1 Peloplasma aerotolerans | reverse complement strand
TTTTAATTGCATAGTATCTGCAAAAATGTTAAAATGAAATAGAAACTGAGGGAATATTATGAATGAACTATTAAACTACAATGAAAATAACTACAAAAAAAAGAATAGGCGAATAATCATTGATAAAGCAAGAGATCTTTTTATTTCAGAGGGTATTCATTCGCCAACCATGAAAGATATAGCTAGCGCTGCTGGTATATCTTTAAGATCTGTATATAATTATTATCAAACTAAAGATGACCTTGCAATTGATATTCAAATAGTTACGATGGAAATTATTAAATATTCTTTTTCTAACTACACCTATAATCAAAATATCACAGCTTTTCAAAACTTAGAAAATGTAATTGAAAAAATATTTAATGATCTATTAAACAATCAAAAGGCTGTAAAATATATAACGGCGTTCGACTATTATTTTTACAACAGTTACCCTGATAATCGATATAATATATACTTGAATTCAATCAAATCATCGAATATACCAATGGAAATCGTTGAACATGCACTTTTGGATAAATCAATCTATTTTCCAAAAAATCAAGCGATGTTGACACTGATTACTATTTTTCAGAGTCTTTTGGCCTATGCGCAAAAAATTATATATAGAGAAAAAGTCATGCTGACAGAAGATATCTCAGGTAAAGGTGATTTATCAATCTTCAAAGAACTCATCTTAAGAGGTATAAAACAATAATTGTTATTTTGACTCAATGTCAAGAATAAAGTTATTAGACTAAAACGAAGGAAGATTAGGCAATATATCGCATGATATATTGCCCGTTTTTTTAAAGTGATTGGTTGGATATAATTTGTATACACTTGTAGTCTATGTTTTATGTTGCTTATTGTTGCGACTTATTTTATATGGATTGGCAACACTTTTTTATCTGTGCCCACTAAGATATAAGAAGATAATTGAACAATTTAAAATAATAAAATTCAATGTTTTTTGATTAAAATAACATTTTATATTTTAGCCTTTGATAATTTTGAATAAACCTCGAATAAAGCGATTATTTATTAAATCGAGTAACCCTAACGCTCTATTTTTGCTAATTTTACCACCACTAAAAGTTATCAATGCTCTTAACGGCATCTGGTCAACTGTTTTTTCCATCATTTGTTTCATTGCTTCATCAGGTTCACCAATCATCGATGTCATCCGTTTTTGAATCATACCTGTCAATTTTTTTCCAATTGGATGTTTTTTTATTTCACCTAACAAACTATTTAAATGATAGGGTTTAATCGCCGGTATTTCAGGAATAGAATATCCCAATAGTTTTTCAAAATCAGATTTACTAGGATTAAAAGTGTGGTCTATAATTCGGTATGCGTCTTGCTGGTCATCAATCACGACGTCTTCTGATTCAATGTCAATTACATTTTTTAATTTAATATCTTTCGATGAAGCTCCTACAGAGAATAGATATGAACCGCATTCTACTTTATACCCATCTTGATATATTGCCAAATCTTCAAATGCAATAGACATTTTGACTCGCTTAGTTTCATTAATATCAAGTTCAATTTTATCGAATGCTTTTAATTCTTGAAGTGGTCGATAAACTTTACTGTCAATTTTTGAAACATATACTTGAGCAATCTCTTTGCCAGGAAATTTACCAACATTAGAAAGATCAAAAGATAAATCTATGTTTTTATTGCCCCGATTAACCTTTACCTTCAAATTTGCATATTCAAACATGGTATAGGATAATCCATAACCAAAAGGAAACAGAGCTTCCAAGTTTAATGTATCATATCCACGGTAACCAACATATAATCCCTCTCTATATTGAACTTGTCTAGGATAATCTGGAAAATGTGCGCTCGAAGGCACATCAGATAAATCTTTTGGGAACGTTTCTGCAAGTTTTCCTGAAGGATTAACAAAACCAAAGATAACATCTGCTAATGCTTGTCCTGACGCCTGCCCACCCAAATATTGTTCGACAATGCCTTTTACGCGGTTTTCCCATGGCATTATGACAGGCGAACCATTTGAGAGACTAACGATAAGTTGGCTGTTTGCTGACTGAATAGCTTCAATCAAGGCTAGATGACTTCTGGGTATATTCAAGTGGTCTCTGTCAAACCCTTCGCTTTCATAAACATCTGTTAGGCCAACCATAAGAACAACATAATCTGCAGCTTTTGCTACTTGAACTGCTTCATCAATCAATTGTTGATCCAGTGTATCTTTTTTAGAATCATATCCTTGGGCATAGATTAAATTATCACCTAACACTTCTTTAAAGGCATCGTATGCATTGCTGAGACGAGTGGGTTTAATTAAACTAGACCCACTACCTTGATATCTTGGTTTAACTGCAAATTCACCAATTAACGCTACTTTATGTTCACATTTCAAAGGGAGTATTTCGTCATCATTTTTAAGTAAAACAATAGCTTCAGATGCAACTTTTCTTGCAAATGCGTGATGTTCTTCTTCGTCATATCTGACAGGATTTGATTTTAAAGCATTCTGTCCTTTGATTATTAATTCCACAATTCTTTCAACACGAGCATCTAAAGTAGATTCGTCCAATTCTCCATTTTTCAAAGCTTTTTTAATGTCTTTATAATGTAGTGACCCACTGCTTGGCATTTCTAAATCTTGCCCAGCAATTAGCCCTTTTATACGATCATTATTTGCTCCCCAGTCCGTCACAACTAGTCCTTCATGTTGCCATTCTTCTTTTAAAATTGTTTTTAAGAGATGCTGGTTTTCTGAAGCATATTTACCGTTAACCTTGTTATAAGAACACATCACAGTCCATGGCTGTGCCTCCTTAACAGCAATTTCAAAACCCTTGAGGTAGATTTCTCTAAGTGTTCTTTCATCAACAAGAGCATCCGTACTCATCCGAAAACTTTCCTGATTATTTACAGCAAAGTGTTTAATCGAGGTGCCAACCCCTTGACTTTGAACTCCTTTAACCATGTTAGATGCAAGTTTTCCGGTTAGCAAAGGGTCTTCACTAAAATATTCGAAATTACGTCCACCTAGTGGATTGCGTTTGATATTAACACCTGGTCCAAGTAATACTGATACTTTTTCAGATAGACATTCTTTTCCAAGTTTTTCTCCAACTTCACGAATTAAGTTTACATTCCATGTACTAGCAAGGCCCGCTGCAGTTGGGTAACAGGTTGCTGGTACGCTATTCATTAATCCTAAATGATCTGATTCTCCATCTTGCTTGCGTAATCCGTGTGGCCCATCTGTAACCATAATACTTTGAAGCCCATACGCTGGAATATCTTGTAAATGCCAAAAATCTTTACCAGTGATAAGTTTTAATTTTTCATCTAAAGTCAATTGTTTTACAATATTTTTAGCTTTTAAATCCATGTTTATCTCCTCTATTCCGCAATAGTTTTATCTAATGCCATCTCTTTAATCATTCGCTCTACGTCTTTTTCTGTTAATTTATAGTAAAAACCAAACAACACGAACGCGATGATAAGTCCTACAATCGGTATCAATGACAATGAAATCCATATCCCATTGAGTGCTTGTTCTGTTTGAACAGTAGCTGTGCCAACATAACCAAATGCTGAAATGAAAAATAGTGCTAATGCCCCTGAAATCGCACTTCCAAGTTTTGTAGAAAATGTTTGAATAGAAAAAATCACGCCTTCATTACGTTTGCCAGTGGTATATGCACCGTATTCAACACAATCCGCTGAAAAAATGCCCATCATTAACATAGGAGACAATAATCCAATGCTTTTTAAAGCGTTTAATATCAAAAATAATCCAAATTGCTCGTAACCAACTAAGTATTGAATTACACTAAAAAGAATTGATGAACCAATACCATACATAAAAATCTTTCTTTTACCAAATTTTCTAACCAAAAAAGGTGTTATTATGGGCAATAAAATCATAGGTATCGCCATTGTAGCCATGATGATTGTTTGTATACCAATATCACCTAAGTTCCACTTTGCAAAATAAGGTGCAATAGTCATCGATGTCATAGTTGATGTTATTGCAATAAATGAGCCATAAAAAATAAGCAAATATTTATTTGAAAAAACAGCTCGGAACATCGATTTCAATGTAATGACTGAACTACGCTTATATAAAACACGTTCTTTAACAAAGAAGCGAAGAGGGATCATGGTCAACATAGCAATACCCATAAGGACAATAATAGTTGTCTGGTATCCTAAGTTTGCTATGAATTGTGGGGCAAGAATACCGATGACCATTGAAGCTAAACCTGCAGCTAAACGTCCAATAGATATAATTGAAACGCGTTCATCCGAATTATCGGTCATGGTTGTTGCTAATGCAAAGATTGGAATATCACTAACAGTATAAAGCATACCCCAAACAATATATGATATATAAAAATAGATCACATTAAATGTTCCGCTACCGTTAAAATTCCAGAATAGAAAAATGGTTGCAATTGGCATAATTAATGTTACAGCATTAATCCACGGTTTAAACTTACCCCGTTTAGGTTGTGATTTATCGACAATAGCTCCTAGCATAGGATCATTGACTGCATCCCAAACGCGTGCAACAAGGAAAAGTGTTCCTACAACTGCTTCAGTAAGACCAATTTCATCTGTAAGGAAAATCGCCAAATAAGAAATAACCATCATATAGATGATATTTTGTCCAACAAACCACAAACCGTAAGAATTTCTTTCCTTTGATGATGTTAGAAAACCTGTTTTTTTCATTTTAAATCAGCTCGCTTTCTATTCTTAAATACCATGGAATGTATCCATGCAAATCCAAAGATAGTAATGTAAAGTGCTACGATGACATCAGTAAAGAAGTGTGCCCCTAGAACGACTCTAGCTAACGCGCCAAATACGCCCCATAGCAACGCAAAGGCTATGAAATAGTGAGATTTAATCCACTTAATTTTATCAATAAACATAATATATGCAAATATCATCATGCCATTTGCCGTATGTCCGGAAGGAAACGATTTGAACTCTTCATTTACTGCGAAAGGTCGTATGTCATACCAATATCTGAATTCATCAATGGAATCAATTGATCTCATACGAGGTCTTCCCCATATCATTTTTAAAACGTTAACTGATATCACGACATATAATCCAAGTAAAATAAGAACTACTGCTTCTTTTTTCATTGCAACAAAAACTTTTCGATCCTTTTTTTTCGTCCAAAAAAACATCAGACTAAAAATGATTAACCCAATAATGATTGCAATAATCATCCATATTGTTGGAATACCACCTTCTGCAAATTCAAAAACATATCTAATTGGCATAAAAGGTGTAATAATAGAAAACAACAACATAAAGACAACACCCAAGACAGATAAAACATAATACTTGAGTGATTTCACTCGATTTCTACTACCAAAGAGTATTGTTGTCGCTAATAAAAACCCTCCATACAAAGGCACTTCACCAAACATGTTGAAAAATTCTGCCCAAATCGAATGAGAATTGTATATAGCAATAGATAATGTGTAATCCCAAGGTAGCAATGCAAATAAAGCTAATAAAACGATTAGAATCAATAAAGCGATTAAATAAAACTTTCTAGAAACTGTCATCCTTGTCTCCCCTTTTTTTATATTTATAAAAGTGTTTACACTTCAAATAAATTGTATCATATTTGCACGCGATGTGCAATATTTTTTTCAACTAGTGTGCATTTTTTCAATTTTTATGATGATACTTCATCTAATCATTTAATATTTAACAAATTATATTCATGCTATTAAAGACTTTAATTTGCCATTTTGAAGTTCCAACTACTCACTTTTCCAAAACAGAACAATTTTGACTCAGATTATAATAATCTTTCATATTAAAACTAGATTTTAAAGTTCAAAAAAATATAGGTCAAATATTAACACTATATAAGAAAAATACCACTTAGAGAATAGCTCTAGGTGATATTTTTGTATGGGGAGATGAAATCCATCTTGATGAAAATTGGCGGATTTTAAGCATTTCTAAGCGACTTACCGATCGATATAGAATAGGGTAATAGATTTCTAGTCTCTTTGCTTGAATGTTGTCTAGGACATATTCTAAATACTTTGAAACATTTCAATCATTCTAACGTCACGTATGAATGATTGAAAAAAGTAGTGTTGTGTATCTTGCCTAATCATAAGAACATGATGTCATAAAGATTTTTCGATTGATCACGAACGGTTTCACAGTTCTTTCTGCGCTGTTGTTTTATATTTCGATATATCCACTTGATAAAAAGGTTGAAAGCTTTAGCTTGACCTTCTTGGCATAGCTCACTGCACCTCCTAATGCTAATCCTAGTATATAAATAGGGTTAAATAGAAGAGCCTCAAGTTCTTTTGGGATAATTGGATGTTCTTGACTACGAGGCTTTAAAAGGTCAGGAGCTATAAGATTTTCCTTTTTGTAGATAGACTCTAAGTTAAAGAGTTTACCGATAATATCCAAAATCTTTTTTACGCTACTCCAAAAATAGTTTTCTTCGGGTAAAGTTTTGTCGATATGATAAAAACGTCTTCTAGCATGTGTAAAGCACCTTTGAAGTTTAATCTTTGGATTATTTTTATTCAGTTTGGTATACCCTTTGAAGCTGGTCTCTGTCTGTATAATGTTTTTTTCATGATTATTTCTTCGTTTCATGCCAGAATACAAAAAAACAGTATAAATTGTTAGAGTGTTAATATTTGACCTTAACGAACTAAGTACAAAATATAATTCAAGACCTACCTCACTTTATGGAAAAAAGACCAATTCTCTTTCGATAAGTCGTCTTATGTTTCTTAATTTGGGGTCGACAACCATTAGTGAACGCCTACGGTAACACATTTTTTAGAGGACAACAGAGGACACTGTAGTACATAAAGCAATCAAACATAAAGTTGGGTTGTTCTACCTATTTTAATACAATTATGCACCTTTATGAAAACGGCTTAACAAAGCAGCATTTTTTAGTGCTGAAAGTTGAATAAAAACTATTGAAAATCAATCATTATCCACATTATATATGAATTCTAAAAATGCTTTTCTCAGGCATACTATCGTAATAAAATACATAATTTTTTGGAGGTGTTATCGCTTCCAAATGTTCGCCACCAAGTTTTTCAATAACTCTCTTTGATGAGACATTATCATCGTCACAAGAAATGATAAAGTATATCGTTCTATGAAATCTGGTTGTTGAATATTTCATCATCACTGCTATTTTTGCGTAGCCATTTTTACAAAAAGATTAATCAATTTCATATCCTAAATTACCGTTAAAATATGAATGATCATTTTGGCCTATTCGAATGCTAATCTTACCAATTGCAGTTGAACTTATGTTTAGATAGATAATGTAATAGTAGAATGGAATAATTTCTTCAATACAAATAATCCTTTTAGGCTTTACTGATCACAATAACCAGTTTGTTGTAGAACTAGGTAAAATGAATTTATATATTGTCTCAAGCAGTCTAGAGGTTCGCTTAAGTGATACTTTTGAAATCATTAGAGAGACAAAAAAATATAGAAACAACCCACTTAGCTTTCTAAATCATCAAGTTTTAATTGGACTGTATAAAATATTTACAACAGTCTTTTTCAACAGTTTTCATTATCTTAAGATGAAATATCTTAGATAAGCTATAATTAAGGGTGCGCAAATTCTCACTAGGGGTGCGTAATCGTGTTAAAATAATCTACACGTTCCACTTAGAACTTCAATCGAAATACAATATCCCTTACGTTGACAAATTTCTATTAATTAATCTTCCTCTTTTTTAGCTTTTCTAATAATTAGATTATTTATCCACATTTTATCATGTTTAATGGATATATAGCCAATCAAACTCATTGAAAATGCACCTATACCATCTATAATAAAATCCCACATGGTATCATTTAATGCATTTAATCCAACATATGGCGTACCTGTTTCATCCATGTATTTCATCATATTTAAATTCATTGTACTATCCCATGCAAACTCATACAACTCCCAAAGAACACCCATGGTCATTGCAAAGCAAAAAGCAAAAATAGCAACAAACATCGGATTCATTTTAATAATGTCATAATCATTTAAAACTTGTATAATTGTAAAACTTAATGCTGCTAAAAATGCTCCACTTACAATATGGAGCATCTTGTCAAAGTGAGGTACAATAAAATGAAATCTTCTAAACTCGCCTAAAATAATGGCTGCAAATAAAAAAATAATTACAAATATATGCATTGTAGATGGTATGTCAAAATGCCACTTTTTTTCTATAAAAGTAGGTAAAAGTAACACAAACATTCCGCCAAAACTTTCAGTAGCCATTAAGATATAGTCATTTTTTATAAGCTCAACACCTTGACTATATTCTAGCGGTGCTTCTATAGCATTAACTATAGACCAAATAAATGCAAAAAACATTAAAATAAATACAGACCAAAAAACAGTACGTTCTATTCTAGTTGATGGCGATATACCATATTTATTTTTCATTTAAATCCTCCTCGTATAATATGTAAAGTGAACTACTCCCACCACTTAATGAATTTCATTAAAAGCGAAGGCTTCTTGGGTAAAACAGGCTAGTGTCCGTTAGTTTACCAAGCTATCGCGTCTGTTCCATACGCTTTTGTTGCATATGCTATTAGACCTTGAACACCGATGTTAATCGCTGCATTTAGGTCTCTATCCATCTTTTGCCCACATACACAAGAGTATGTGCGTTCAAAGAGTAAGATATCTTTTTGCTTCCCACACTGACTACAGGTCTTTGTTGATGGATAATATTGATCAATCTTGATCAAGGTTTTTCCTT
>NZ_JASCXW010000040.1 GCF_030012175.1 Peloplasma aerotolerans | reverse complement strand
ACAACTTTGAAATACACTTAAGACAATTTTACATAATCAAATCAACTTAATGCTCTTGTATTTTAAATATCTTATAACTATGTTATACTAGTTGTGTGAAAGCAATCGTGGCTAAGAATTTGTGAGGATAATATAAAAATGATTTGAGTGACTTTTTTCCCGCGTCTAAAAATGAATATTTGATTGATGATCTACTAAAAATCGATTAAAAATATAAGGATTTAAATATTCACATGATAAGAGGAGAACTATGAACGTATTATTTTGTTTAACACCGAAAGAGAAAGTTGCGTATATTTATAATGACTATACAATACGACAAGCATTAGAAAAAATGCAGATTTATCGCTACAATTCGATTCCCATTTTGAATCGAAAAGGAGATTATGTTGGAACACTTAGTGAGGGTGATTTACTTTGGTATATCAAAGATCATCAGCTAGGCTTTGAACAGACAGAAACTAAATCTGTAAAAGTTGTACCAAGAAATAAGGATAATGTATCAGTTCCGATACATACAAATATGGAAGATATCATCGAAGTCGCTACAAAACAAAACTTTGTTCCTGTTTTAGATGATTACGGAGCTTTCATTGGAATTATCACTAGAAAAGATATTTTTAATTATATGATTAAACAAATGAAAGTCAATGAAGAACGTAAATAACGTTCTTTTTTTCATAAAAAAAGAAGCCTTTCGACTTCTTTATGAGTTAAATATGAAACCTTCTTCTAAATTCTTCTCGACTTGATTTGGAAGGCAAAAAGATAATGCCTAATAAAGTGAATGCTGAGAATGAAAAACATATCATACTTGGCCACATCACTGTTGTTAAGTTTAACAAGTTAAATAAACCAGGAACCAAGCCAATGACAGTAATGATACTTAAACTTGCGAAATAGTCAAACCATTTTTTCTTATTTACAATAATTAATATTGATATTAAAAATATGTTTGCTGTAATCGCTAAGGGAAGAACATAATCCAATGCCCAAGAATGATCGCGAATTGCTAATCCGACCAACACAACACTAGCTACGGTGAGTATAATACCCTTTGTGAGTTTTGATATCCATATGGTAGGCACTGTTAAAACGGTGAACATAATGACCACATAAGCATTTGTAATCGATACGATTAATGACCAAGTTAATGGTGTTCCACTCATGTAATCTAAATATAAAACAACAATAGCACTGATGATATTTAAAAAATAGAATAAACGTAAATAAAATTTAGATTTTGAACGATTTGTCACTTCAGTGAATTTATAAATTGGTTCTACATCACCTTCGTGTTCCAATTCACCATTACAGAGCAAACAATGTTTTAAATCAGTATCATAATGAACCTTGCAGGTTTTACAATATTTCATCGTAACCCTCCTTATAATTCGTGTCTAATGTAACGCTAAGACCTTCATCAACTAAGAAAGAGATGATATGATTCATGATTGATAAATCTTTAAGTGGCGAACTCATTAAAATATTTGTGTGATGATCCATTGAGATTAAAGTCATTGCATGACCATAACCGGCATTGACAAAATCAATATCATAGACTTTATCTTTAAAGCCTGATGGTAAATCAACAATACCTAAATTTGAAATAGAACAACTACTGATACTTTCACCTAAAATATTATAACCAATTTTAAAGGCTATCGTTTTTAGAACTAAAGGTAGAACTCTAATCATTGCGTTCTTTTCAAGACTTACAAGAGAACTAATTCTAGATTGTAATTTATCGCGATCTAATTGATCAGCAAATTGTTCCTTTGTTAATTCAAGCATGTTTTCAAATGTCCAATCAGTTCTTTCACTTGAATATGTTCCTTTAATATATAATGAGAAATTTCTTAAAGTTACAGAATTAAAATAAGGTCTTAAGTTTACAGGAATAAATACTTTCAATGGTTTCTTTTTGCCAACAAAGTCAAGCGTTTCTTTATAGATACTATAGGCAAGAAGTGCAGTAACAAACTGAGTTATCGTGCATTTATATTTTGTCTTTACTAAAGTAATAAAAGCTTTTGTGTCTAATCGAGCTTTAATCAATAAAACCCAATGTCTACCAAAGCGTTCACCTTCAAGATGATATGCTTTTTCTTCTTTTAAATTGCGAATTTTACTTTTGTCATAATTCGTAATGAAGTTGTCTTCGCTTTCTTTTTTAGAGTATGGTTTCTCACTCAAAATCTTTCCTTCGTGATCTATTTTGAATCCTCTTAGCTTGAAGTAGTGGTAAACAATTGATTTTAGTAATGCTAAGGCACCAGTTCCATCTGTAAGTGCATGAAAGGTTTCAAGTGTTACCTTATTATCTAAATAATAGACTTTAAACATGTAACCTTGATTTGCGTTCGGCTTAAAATATTTGCATATCTCAGCAGGTTCTTGTTCAACAAAAAAATATCTATTATTCGATGAAAAATAATTCCAAAATAAGCCATTTTTCATTTGTACAGCGATGGTTTCAAAACGAGGGAGCACTTTATTAACGGCTTCCTCTAAAATATCTTTATCTACGATTTCATCTAGATAAAATGACAATCGAAATACATTACTTCGATCGTCTCTTGAAATGGCTGGAAAAATTTTTCCAGCATTATCTAGTTTGTACCAATATTTTTGTTTTTTCAATTTTATCACACCTTATGTATTTCATAATTGTAGCACATTGATATACTTTATTATACACTTTTTTATTGATATGAAAAACAATATAGTAAACTTAACACATTAAATATTACGAATTCGAAACATATTATTTGATTTTTTCTATTTTATAGATAAAATGAAAGTATATGGAGGTATTATATATGAAACAAGTAAATGGGATTCATCATGTGACAGCAATCACAAGTAGTGCTGAAAAAATATATGATTTTTTCACAAACATTTTAAGTATGAGGTTAGTGAAAAAAACGGTTAATCAAGACGATATCCAAACCTACCACCTATTTTTTGCAGATGACGAAGGAAATGCAGGAACGGATATGACATTCTTTGATTTTAATGGTGCTGCACAAGCAAAAAAAGGAACAAACGAAATCGCGAAAACATCATTTAGAGTACCAGATAATCGTGCATTACTTTATTGGAAAAAAAGATTTGAAAAATACAATGTTAAGCATGCTGAGATTAAAGAGCTTTTCGGTATTCAGTCATTAGAATTTGAAGATTTTGATGGCCAAGAATACGTTTTGTTCTCTGATGAAAATGATCAAGGTGTCAAACCTGGCATTCCATGGAAAAATGGACCAGTTCCAGAAGTTTTTGGCATTAGAGGTTTAGGACCAATATTTTTTAGAGTGGACAAAATGAATTTAATAGATCATGTATTAATAGATTATTTAAATTTCAAAAAGACAGATGAAGAAGCGTTGTATACACGGTATCAATCCGGAATCGGTGGAAATGGAGCAAGTGTTATTGTAATTGAAGATAAAGAACATCCTCAAGCCATTCAAGGTTATGGAGGTGTTCATCATGTTGCGTTTAGAGTAAATGACAAAAAAGATATCTATGATTGGATTCAACACTTAAATCAAATTCGAGCACCTCATTCAGGTGAAGTTGATCGTTTTTATTTCACATCTTTATACACAAGATTGTATCCAGGACTATTGTTTGAATTTGCGACAGAAGGACCTGGTTTTATAGATGATGAAGAATCTTACGAAACTTTGGGTGAACAACTAGCATTACCGCCAAAATTTAGAAACAAAAGAGAGCAGATAGAAAATATGGTTAGGCATATAGATACGAAACGAAGCGATAAAGTATTTGAAAAAGAGTTTCTCGGATTCGAGGAATGAAGATGAGAGAAGACCAAGATTATCTAAAACTGACGACTATATTGTTTAGAGCGATGCAAAATGTTGAACATGTGTTAAAAAAAGATATTCAAACCTATGATTTAAATCCAACTGAGTTCGGAACATTAGAGCTTTTATACCATAAAGGAAAACAACCTATTCAAGCAGTTTGTAATCGTCTATTAATGGCAAATAGTAGTTTGACATATGTCGTTAATCAACTCGAAAAAAAAGAATTTATTAAAAGAGTTTCAAATAAAAAAGATAAACGGATGACATTAATAGAACTAACGCTTAAAGGGAAAGATTTTTTTGAATCTATTTTTGAAACTCACGTTGTCACTATCAAAGAAATCTTTAGTAGTTTAGAAGATCATGAAGTTGTCCCATTGATGGCTATGCTAAAAAAAATAGGCTATAAAGCGTTTGAAATGAATGAAGTGAGAAAATGAATCATATATATCAAAAAGGAAAAAATGATATCACATTATTGTTACTCCATGGTACAGGCGGTAATGAGTATGATTTGTTACCTCTAGCTAAACATATAGATCAAGAAGCTAGTTATTTAGGTGTTAGAGGTAATATTTTGGAAAATGGCATGTCAAGATTTTTTAAACGTATCTCAATGGGTGTATTTGACGAGATAAGTTTAAAAGAGGAATCAATGAATCTATATGACTTTATTGATAAAGCATCTATAAAATATGATTTTGATCGAAATAAGATTGTTGTTATTGGATATTCGAATGGTGCCAATATAGCTGCTAATCTTATGCTAACATATACAAATCCCTTCAATAGAGCCATATTGTTTCATCCGATGGTTCCATCAAGAAACAAATTAAACAATAAACTGAATCAAATGAATATATTCATAAGCTCAGGGAAAAATGATGCTATGGTTCCACAAAATGAAGTGTTTGAGTTAACAGAGATGTTTGAGTCGCTTGAGGCTAATGTAGATGTATATTGGACGGATGCAGGACATCAATTAACTCATGAAGAAATAACAAAGGCAACTGAGTGGTATCATCAGAACAAATCAACATAAGCTTGTTTTCTTTTGTATGTATTCATGTTAAGATGAAAATAGCGAGGTGATAAGATGTTTGATATTAGCAATCAAGATATACAAAAAGTCATCGATACAACAGTCCTATCTAAGAATCCATTAGTTTTTAGTAATTTTCCAGTCAAAGAAAAAAGAAAATACATTGTATTATGTATGATTGTTCATTTTTTTGAAAAAGATAAAAAATATCATGAAAGTGAAGTCAACGAAATTTTGAAACCAATGATTCATGATTTTGCAACGGTTAGAAGATATCTTGTTGACTATAAATTTTTAGATAGAACAACTGATGGTAAATCTTACTGGTTAATCGAAGACTTAGAAAAATTTAAGAAATATGATATTGGTCATTAATGAAAAACCGAGTTAGCTTTTATGCTATTACTCGGTTTTCTTTTTAAATGTTTTAAATGTTTTTATATAATCAATGACATTAGTCCGTTTGATTCTTTTTACTTTAACAAGCCATTTGACAGTATCATATATGGTATCATCCATACTTCTTGGTGTATAGTTTAGGTCAACATGGGCTAATTGATGTGAAAAATATGAGTTGCTAGAAATAGTATATAATGAATAAGATGTATATATAGGTGGAAGTTTTCTTAATTTATAATAGAATTCTGCAAGAGGTGCTGTTACTTTAGCAAACCACATAGGTAAGACATGGATATGTCTTTTCTTACCACTGATTTTTCTTAGCTGTTCAAATAACTCACTTAAAGTGACTCTATGTCCAGATAAAATGTAACAGTTTCCGATTTGTCCTGATACTGAAGCTTGAATAATACCACTCGCTACATCTCTAACATCGACGAAATCATAAGCTCCATTAATTCTTGAAGTTAAATGACCATTTAGGTAATCTTCAATCATCATCGTCATATGAGATCTACCATAATCGTTGGGACCGATGATACCTGAGGGATGAACGATAATCGCATTAACCCCTTTTTTTACAGAATCAAGAACATATTGTGAAGCGATAGATTTTGATTTTGCATATCCTCCGATAACTAGATCAGGATTGAAATCACTAATCTCAGTCATCATTTCATTGTTTTTCTTTTCGGGTATAGCATGAACAGAACTGACATGAACCAATTTACTGACTTTATATTTTAAGCATAAATCGACAATATTTTTGGTGCCATTCACATTCACATCATGTATAATAGGTTTCATTTTAGAAGAAATTGAAACGATACCTGCAGTATGAATTACAATGATTTCAGATGTGCTAATATCTTGAAATAGAGGTTCAAGTTGATTAACATTTCTAACATCACCACAAAAAATCTCAACACCTAAAGATTTAAGCATTTTTTTTGAGTCATTTGGTAAAATGAATCCTCGGACGATTTGATTTTGGTTTCGAAGCATTCTAACAATTGTATTTCCTAGATGACCGTTTGCTCCAGTAACAATATAGATTCTAGACACGGTTATCACCTCTATCTATCTTTAACTTATACCTAAATATGATTTTTAGCAAATAAAAAAAGCAATTATACACATTATGGTATAAAAACCACAAATAATTGCTTGGTTATTTACTGTATTATGATTTTAATGATGTTTTGATGATGATTTCTAAAGCTTTTGTTATTAATTTTACATCCATACTAAACTGATTAGGTTTGTCAATTACTTGTTCATCTATATATGGAACATGGATAAATCCAGCCTTAACTTTTGATAGTCTAGAGTGATATAGATAATCTAGGACTGAATACATTAAATGATTACAAACATAAGTGCCTGCTGAATTTGAGACTGATGCAGGTATTTCATTTTTTTCCAACTCTTGAATAATAGATTTTATTGGCAACGATGAAAAATAAGCATTCAAGCCACTTGGGTTTATGACTCTGTCTGTTGGAGCAACTCCTTGATTATCTGGAGTTTTAGAATCATCAATATTGATTGCTACTCTTTCGATAGAAATTGATTTACGACCACCTGCTTGTCCAACCAAAATAATAATATTAGGATTAATTTTTTTAATGTGTTCAATGACGTGTTTAGAAGATACATCAAACAAAGTAGGTACCAACAGTGTATAAACGTGTGCATCTATATTAGGAATATCTAAATTTTTAATGGCTTCAAATGATGGATTGATCGTCTCTCCACCAAAAGGTTCAAAACCGGTAATTAAAACTCTTTTCATTTTTTATACCACCTTCAATATTATTTTAGCATGAAAAAGATGTTGATATCGATTTTAAGTTAATGATTCATGACTAAGCTAGTCATAGAACACTAAGTGTTCTAGCTAATTGATTTAAAACTCGATGTTTGATATAATTATCATGTTGAGATTTTTCAATAGTATGATAAAATCAAATGATTTAAAATATAATTTAAAAAGATTCTGATTTTTAGAAAATGAGGACAAAACGATGAGAATGAATAAAGAGATTGTTAAAGCTCCATATGAAAAAGTTACACTTACAACACTTGAAAACAACCATGGAATGAAAGTTGTTCTTTCATCATTTGGTGCATCTATTTATAGTATTGAGTATGATGGTGTTGAGATGACACTTAATACAGAAAAAATAGAAGATTTTTTTGTATCACCTGCATATTATGGAAAAACAGTAGGAAGAATTAGCGGTAGACTGTTTGGTCCAGATTATGAAATCAACCATCAAGTTTATCAGGTTAAATTAGAAAAGGATCAAATTGCAATGTTACATGGTGGATCGAAAGGTTTTTCTATGCAAAAATTTGAGATTGATGACCAGTACATTGATCAAAATATTGCATCAATAACATATCGTTATCACAGCCCAAATATGGAAGAAGGATTTCCAGGCAATCTTGATTTGATAGTTGAATATCAATTGAATCAACTAAATGAATTAAAAATTATCATTAAAGGCAACACTGACCAAGATACTTTATGTAATATTACGAATCATATCTATTTCAATTTATCAAAAACCAACCAAAAAGTCCATCATCAGATATTATCAATTGATGCTGATCATTATGTTGATGTTGATGATCAATATCGCTTTAAAACTAAAAAGCATGTTGAAAACACAATTTTTGATTTTAGAAAGGCAAGAACTGTTGGTGGGTCTATTGAGGCACTTAAAGATTCTGCATTACTTGGCATTGATCATACTTTTGTATTAAATGAAAATCCAACACCAGCTGCTTATTTGTATGATCCTATATCAAAATATCAAGTTACTGTTGATACATCATATCCTGCCGTTGTTGTTTACACACACAATTTACCGTCTACATTCAAGTTAAGAGGTTTAGATCATCCAGGTGTACATTGTGGAATTACATTTGAGTGTCAGTATGAAGCAGATGGTATTCACCACCAAGAACTTAATTCTGCTATTTTGAAAAAAGAGAATCAATATAATCACTATATCAATTTTAAATTTGAAAAAAAGTAATTTTAATATTTTGATATATACTGAAAAGGTGTGAGGTCTATGAAGATAGTTGAACTAAGCAAATCTGAATATAAAGGTTATCAACTAGAATATGTATATCAGACTAAAGCATACTATGATATATCAATAAAAAAACGGAAGAAGATAACAATTACCATTCACAGGAAAAAAGTTTTCAAGAAAATAGAAAAAACATTCGATGCAAAACTATTTGAAGATTATATCGAGTACCCTAAAGCATTTGCAGTCTTCGACCGTAAAAAAATTGTAGCAGTTATTGAAGGAGCAATGGAATCATGGAACAAAAGATTTCGGGTTTGGAATTTTCTAGTCGAGAAAAAATATAGAAAACAAGGTATTGGTTCTGAACTATTTCAATACATTATGCAGTATGCAAAAAATGAAGGAGCAAGAGCTATTATACTAGAAGTTCAGTCGTGTAATGATCCTGCTATTCAATTTTATATGAAGCAAGGTCTTCATTTTGTAGGGTTAGACACGATATCATATACAAATAATGATATCCAAAATAAAGAAGTTAGACTGGAAATGGCTAGAAGATTAGAGTGATTTATTAGGTAATGAAATATCTATAAAAGTAGTTTTAAAAAACTGCTTTTTTTTATATAATATTGTGATATACTGATTGAGGTGATTGCAAATATGTACAAGTTATGGACTAGAAATTTTAGCATATTAACGATAGGTTCATTAATATCCGCCTTTGGTAGCGCAGCTGCTGGGGTGGCTTTTGGTATTCTCATATATCAAAGAACAGGATCACCACTCACCTTAGCATTATTTACAGTTGCAAACATTGTTCCTAGAGTTATTACAGGATTCTTAGCTGGACCATTTGTTGATCGGCACTCGAGAAGAAGAATTATTTATCTAACATGTTTCAGAAAACTCCCTCTTCAAAGCATTAAGTGAAAGATGAATGAAACTAACT
>NZ_JASCXW010000004.1 GCF_030012175.1 Peloplasma aerotolerans | reverse complement strand
AGCCAACAATGCCAGATCTTTCGAAGCTTTGTACAAACTTTCTTTGTATAATGAAATACAATATTAATAAAGGTAAAATAAATAACACTTTTGCAGCACCTTGAGCTGCTCCAAGTAATAGTGGATTTGCTTGTGCACCTTGTGGTTGAAGCGTCAACTCATTAAATGCATTTGAAACCCAAATGGTTGTACTAAATCGCTGTCCTAAAAATTGAGCAAGTAATCCCGAATTTTCTGCAAACAATCCAGTATAGAAAGTATCTCCATAATTCCAAACAAATGAGAACACACCAACAGTTAACATAATTGAAGCAGTATTGGGTAATATGATTTGAAAAAATGTTCTAAAATATCCACAACCATCAATTAATGCAGCTTCTTCTAATTCTTTTGGTAAACCTTTGTAATATTGTCTAAATAAGAAGATGAACAATCCTGATCTAAATCCCATGCCAAGTGCAGACATCAAATAAATCACACCACTTTTACCTAAAAGATTTAGGGAACTACCATTGATAAACTCAATAATGCCAAAAATATCAAAGTTTTGAAAATGAAAATATTGAGGTAACATAATGGTTTGTGGAGGTACAATAATAGTTAAGATCACAAACATAAATAATAATTTACTTCCTTTAAAGTCAGCATGAGCAAATCCGTATCCAACAATAGCACTTGCGAATAATTGTACAATCATCATGGATGTAGAAAATATAAATGTCTTTACGAGTGCACTCCAATAATCCAATAAGTGAATTGCAATTTCAAATGACAAAAAACCAAATCTAAGTGGAATCCAAATTGAGTTTGGCCGACCTAGGTAATTATAATCCGTAATCGCAGGTAATATACTTTCAATCAATGGGTATAAGATAATAAAGGAAATACCTAAAATCAACAGTGTTCTAAAAACGACAACCAATATTTTCGTTATGAGTTTTTTAAAACGATAGGGATTCATTTTATAGTTAAGTTTCTTACTGTTCATAATGGTGAGCCCCCTTTCTAACAAAGAATAAGATCAGGGCTAAAAGTGCCATTGTCAAAATTAAGAAAATAACTGAGATTGCTGAACTAAGACCAGGACCAGCAGTTAAATCTGTAAAGGCTGTATCTTGGATGACTTGTGTGATTGGTGAACGGTATAAAACATCAACAAAAGTATAAACGATAGTTGTGATAATAATGGGTACAATCATCGGTAGTGTAATTTTCCAAAAACTTTCATATTTTGATGCACCTTCAATATCTGCAACTTCATAGAGAGTAGGATTAATGGATTGCAGTGCTGCTAAAAAGATTAAGATTTGTACCCCTGAAAACGAGATGATGTGAAACACTTGAACAACTGCTTGTTCTAAAACTTGCATAAATGAAACAGGAATACCACTTCTTTCGAATAAAAACGAAATGTCAAAGAACTTGTATATAGGTTGTGTTGCTATGGTTTGCTCTAAAAAAACTCGCATTGCATCTGTTACAGATAAGTTACTTAAAACGCTTAACCCAAAAATAATTGGAAGAAAGAAGATAGTTCTAACCAATCCACGACCTTTAAATTTTTGATTCAGTAAAATAGCAATCATTAAACTAAATATAATAATAATAGGAAGTTCAATCAAAGTTCCAGAAATAGACTCATACATCAATCTTAAAAATGGATAGACAGTACCATCAAGATTATAAGTAAAACTTGTAAATAAGCGTGTGTAGTTGTCGAATCCAATCGGTGTCATAGACATACCATCCGCAGTAGGAACAATATAATTAAATGAATAAATCACAGTTTCAATGATAGGTTTAAGAAACAAGACTAAAAAACCAATCAACCATGGTGATATGAATAGAAGATTATAAAGTTGTTTTTTCTGATGAAGTGTTAGTTTCTTCTTTTTCACCTTAACCTCCAATGATCACATAATTTGATGCTTCTACAAGTGTTGAATTATAAGTTTTGTTTTGAGGGGTGTAATTGATGAGTAATTGGTAACCGTTTTGATATGTCAAAATAACAAAACCTGGTTCTATCGTCTGATGATTGATGATGATGCCATCATCTAAAACAGAGTAAATCGCTTTAAGTTGGTTTCCATAATCCATAATTTCGTCTTTCCAAACAAGGTAATCACTTGAATAAATATAGTTGTAATATGGTGATGTCTTTGTTACACTGCTATTGGTTTTGCTAATGGTGTATTGCATTGCACTACCAGTTTCAATTGCCTTTAAAAACATCGTCCAACTCGATGATTGATTTGATAAATTCGTACTTTCCAAGTCGTATGTCTTATAACCATTAAATACCAATTGATAAAACGGGATATCATATGTAAATATGTAGTTATTGGAACTTGAACTTGGCAAATTTGTAAGGTGATTAGCGTAAGTTGTAGCGTGTACAAAAGGTTGATTTAAGGTCAAGTCATAATGTAATGCCAAATGTTCAAGATTTTCATTAATAAGATCTTCAACTACTGATGGTGAGTTTGATGCTCTACCATAATCTGTTATAAAAGTCGAACCTAAATCTCTTAATGATAGATGCATTAAATGATAGTTATCTTGTTTAATAAAACGATCTACAGCAGAAGTTAAATAGTTAGGGCTTAATAAATAATATCGACCTAAATCATTACTGTCATCCATTAATAAAGATGCTAAATGATAGGGGTAAAACGATTGAGCATAATCACCGATGAGTCGGACACCATTTTGGTTATTTCTAAAGCCATTTCCTTGTTCATATACTTCTATAATCGGAATATCATATGATAAGTTAATACCTTGGGTGGCTACATATTCATTAAGTGCTTTAAAGGATTTATCATTTCCTAAAACGCGTTCTAGTTTAAGATTTGTAACATATTGACCATTAATTCCACCTTTAGACCATCCTTGATAGACATAATTAATAATGTCTAAATCTTTAAATGAATCCATGATGTCTATGACATCACGATATGATGTTAAACTAATCATCTGATCATATGGGATACCTACGAAAAATGCTCGATCAAGAATTGCTCCTAGCATTTCGATTTTAATTGCAGGACCCACGGCTTGTCTGATTTTATCTTCAAACAAATATTGTTGGTATTTTTCAACCATATCCATATAATGTACATCATCATCTTCATGTTCAATCATTTGATACCTAATTTGGTATGAAGTATCATTCATCGGATTACTATACATATCAATATCAATGCCGCTTAGACTATAAATATCTTTATAGCGATAAATAATTGTAGGATGAATTGCATTGAGGTTATTGGCACTTGAAGATCTTCTAACTTGCATTAAACTCTGCATTGCTCCAGATTCGATAATTGCAAAAATAGCTCTATTTTCATTTGCATATCCAAAGACTGGCATTAATATTTTTTCTTGATCTTGATATGTTGAATAGACAGAACTGATTAATGATCGATTATCATACACAGGTTTTGTATACCTTGTATAATTATAATCTGGTAAACTTAAATCAATAATCGCACCTGATCCATCTGGGACAAACATATAAGCGTCATTTTTATTGAGAGAGCTGAAAAAATAGGGGAGAACATCTATATCTTGAATAAATAATGTTTTTCCTTCTTCAAAGGATACACTTTCTTCTTTTATTTCAGGTAAAACAACTTTGACAACGAGTTCTCCTTGATCAAGGATATATTCTACAGGTACTTTGAAACTAGGCATCTCAATAAATGTATTTCTAATATTGAAATATGAATTCAACTCAAAGAGTGTTTCAATGGTTAGACCATATTCGTTATACCAAACATCATAGATACGATCAATAAATGGTTGGGCAATTGAACTAACAATTTGGTAAAAGTTTGTACCCGATGGAGAACTATAAATTCTCTCTAAAGCAATTCTTCCAGAAGCATCAGTAGCTGTATAGAGTGTGTTATACAATTCAGAAGTGATGCGTTGTGGCATCCAAGATAAACTTGGGGTATGAACAGCCATATGATAAATGATGCGCACACCACCATCAATCATTTCTATTTCATAAGCTTGCTTAGATATGCTATGCGTATAAGCATCTAATCTTTTACCCGTACTCCACCCATCATACATATATGTCAATATTAAAGGCGACTTTTGCAATGTTTGGTTGTTTAAAGATAAAAACTCGTCGACTTTAAGTGTTTCCCATATTGTTCCAGTAACATGATTTTCGATGATGATGTTTGTGGACACCAAATTTATAGATAAACTCATATCATTAGAATCACTAGATGCAGGAATAACTTCAATCACTTCTGGTGATAATTGCGCAGAAATTGCCGCATAATCAATTTCTATTTTTTCTCCTATTGTGTAATTAACATCTGGAACTTCGATTTGTCTTTCTTTTAATCTAAAACTAAAAATAAAATTTAAGGCTATAATGAATGCAAAGAGAGACAATATGCCGATGCATACCATCTTTAAATGAGTTTTTGTATATTTAACTGCGCTATTTAGTTTTGCCATAAACTCTAACTTATTCATTTAATCACCTATTGATTCGATACAAAAGTTCTTCTATAAAAGACCATATAAAACCAGTCATTTGTTGTAACAAACTGAAAAACAGTAATAAGATAAAAATAATGACCATCATCGAAATTATAGTTAAAACAACTGTTAAGATAGTTTTTGATAGTGAAAACTGATGAATCACAATGAATCCAATCAAAACTGTAAAAATGGTCCATATCATACCAAATCCAATAATGACTTGGACAAAAATAATTTCTGTATCAACAACCATATTACTCAAAATGACGCCGACGATTCTTGCGATGATTAAAGGAAATAATGCGTAACCTAACATTTTGAATATTTCAATCATTTTTCCTTTTCCATCTACTAATGTTGTCATTGACCAATTGGCTAAAATGATTAACAATAACGGAAAAATCGAAGTAACAAGAATAACAATCGCATTCATTTCTCTGGGATCAAAGGTATTCATGATGAATCCAGTATACTGATATTCGATAATAGAAAGTATACCCATCATAAATATGAAAATACCTGATACTGCGACATGACCTGTTTCTTTATCTTTTATACTCTCAAATCCCTTGAAGGGTCTGAATATCAATTGGACAGGGATTGTCCAAAATTCGTTTTTTAAACGCTTTAAATGGTTCATTCAGGTTTCCTCCTCAACGAATATCCTGCAGTCCCTATAAGGACAACAGCACCTAAAAATAGCCATGTAAAGTTACTTCTTAACCATTCGTTTCGATATTTTTCATAAGCTCTTGAGTAATAAACTCGATTATTTCCTAATCTAAAAAACTCAACTGCTTCTTGATATTGCTCATTTTGGTAAAAGACTTTTCCAATGCCAACATAGGCTAAGTCATAGTTCGTATTCAACTTTAAGACTTCTTCCCAATAATCTTTTGAGGTTTCAAAATCACCATGATAATAATGATAGACTGCTTGATTGATATTATTTCCATATTCAGTGGGTTCAAATATAAACACTTTGCCTAGAGATTGATCGAGAATTAAAATGTTATCTCCAAACCACTTGATACTTGATGGAACCTCAAAAGTTCCGATTGTTGACCCTCTGTTACCTATAATGTAGAGCAATTCACCATTGTCGTTATAACTGAATATACGATTCATAGTTCGGTCTAGCGCAATATATATACCGTAATCATTGATATCAATTGCACGAAATGTGCTTTTATTATCAGGTTCAGAACTCACATCACCAATGACAGGAATATTTCCATTTTGAATTAAGATATCTTCACCTTTATAATTGAATTTTTGAATAGGATTTACATTTGCTGATTCAGTAGTCGTATAAACAAATCCTGAACTATCGATAGCCAATGCTGTAAATACAACAGGTAAATAAAGTTGAAGTCTAGATCTTGCTTCATCCGAAATAACTTGTCTCCAAAAATAATCGATCAAATTAATCTCAACTTCATTAGTTCCATAGAACTGCTTAAAATTCCCATCAAAATCGAATTCCATCAATCCTTCATAAACATCACGGTTGATTACGAAAATTCTACCAGAACGATCAACATCTATTTTGAGTGGTTTAAATGCGATATTTTGCATCGATGGAATGTCTTCTGGCATATATATGGATTTAACGTAACGGATATTATGAAGATCTTGTCCATTTTCATCGTAATGAGAAAGAATGGCAATTCGTTCAGTATCAGTATCTGCTACATAAATGTATTCATCAGTGACAGCAATTGACGTTGATCGTCTTAAACGATCTGTGGTTTCATTTTCATTGATAAAACTTTGAAAATGGTACAAAAAATTCATATCACTATCAAAAACATATAACCCAATAGCCTCATCTAAAACATATATTTTATCATTATGAACTTCAACATCTGCAAGTCTAACAAAACTTGAGATATTAGCACTATGTGAGTTAATTTCAGTTTTATAGCTATAAGCTGCAGGGGCATGAACAGCTTTACCAAAGTAGTCATAATTATAACTCATTCCCTTGACTGTGATAATACTGAAACAAGAGAAAATCAATGCCATTAGTAGAGATAAAATCAGTAATTTTTTCATAAGATCATCTACTCCTTTATACCAGATGTTGACATGGTCTCTACAACATTACTTTGTGTGATAATAAATACAATAATAGGGACACTAATCATGAGTAAAGAAGCTGCACCTGCAACACCAGCTCTAGCAACGCCACCAGCAACTATTGATGAAATTGCGTCCGTCATGGTTTTCCAACGTTCACTGTAAATAAATGAACCACCAACTGCTGCCCATAGCCCTTGAAATGAAAATATGATAAGCGTTAATATTGCTGGTTTAACTTGAGGTATGACTACCTTAAATAAAATCGTCATTTCACTTGCTCCATCCATCCGAGCACTTTCAATGAGTGCCATTGGAACTTGCTCCATAAATTGCTTTAATAGGTACAACCCTAATGAAGCGGAAAAGGCAGGCAATATAAGAGCAAATGGCGTATTGATTAAGCCAATTGCTGAGATGGTAATATAGTTAGGAACAGCTGTAACTTCCACAGCAAACATTAATGATAACACGACAATTGCAAATAAGAATTTTTTCCCAGGGAATTCATATTTAGCGAGTGGATACGCAGCCATTGAAGATAGCATAACATGACCTGCAGTCCCTGCTACAGTATAAAATAGCGTGTTGAAAAAATACCTTGATAATGGAACCCAAGAATCATTCAAAATTCTAAAAAGGTCACTGAAATTTTGAAAAGTTGGGTTTCTAACGATTAATTGCGGAGGGAATCTAAAGATTTCATCCAAGGGTTTAAATGCATTGCTTGCTACATAAATAAGTGGCCATGCACTAAATAAACCAAACCCAGCAAGTGCAATAAACAATAGCATATCCATTACTCTTGAGCGATTTAGTCTTTTCGTCTTTCTACTTCTTAGGTAGGTTTTAAAATCTTTAACTAAAGTAGAATTCATCTTAAGTTCCCACCTTTCTCAAGATTTTCTGGATAAATTTGTTAGCAAAAATCATAAATAAGAAGAGGACAGTTGCAATTGCAGATGCATATCCTAATTCATATCTAATCATACCGAAATCATCAAGATGGTTGATAATAGTGTGTCCTGAGTAGTCTGTACTTGGGAAACCAAGTAAGTTTTTTGATAGTAGCCCAATCCCAAATGAACCTGTTATTTGCATTACTGCACCAAACATTAATTGTGGAACCATCTGAGGGAGTGTGATAAACCAAAGTTCTTGCCATCTATTGTTGATACCATCAATTGCTCCCGCTTCATAAAGTGTACGATCGCAGTTTTGCAAACCAGCAATAAATGCCAAAAATCCAACACCTAAACTCATCCATAACTGAACAATAATTAAGATAGGCAATGCATACTCTGGATTTTGCAACCATAAAATGGGTTCTCTTATAATATTGAATCTGATTAGATATGCATTAGCAAATCCATAGATATCACCCGAGAAAATTAACAGCCATATTGTAAATGCAGCACCAGATAATGAAGGAGCATAAAATATTAAAGTCATAAATGTTCTTAGTCTTCTAGGTAACTCATTAATTAACCAAGCAAAAACAAATGCCAATAAATAACTGACAGGTCCAGTTATAATTGCAAGAACAAACGTGTTTTTAATTGCAGTCATAAAAACATCATCATCAAGAAATAGTCTTAAATAATTATTAAAACCTATAAATCTTGGTGGTTCGAGCATATTGAAATATGAAAGGGATAATCCCATAGACATTAAGACAGGGAAAACAGTGAAGACAAAAAACAAAATAAAATATGGAGCAAGCATATAATAGAAGACTTTATTCTTCTTAATCAGAAACTTATTCATATTCCATTTTTGTTTAAAGGACATGTTTTTTGTCGCTTCTACTTGGGTCATTGAAAATCCTCATTTCAATTTAATCTAAATTAAACTCTCTTCTTTTTAGTCTGATTTCTCTATTGATTTCTTGAGCATACTCATTCAGCACTTCACGAGGATTATAACCATCATTTACAACATATAAAAATGCATATGTAAACATTCTTGTTGTCATATATCCTCCAGGAACTTGAGGGATCCCCTCAGCTCTGCTTAATTGTTCAAGAATAATGTTTAAATCTTTAGATGGCCACGAAAGTTTTGCTAATGCATCTTTATTTGCAGTAGGATAACGTGCTGCTGCACCCATTATGGTTTCGAGCTCTCTTGCATATTCGACTTGAATATCTGTTGATGTCCACCATTTCATAAACTCCCAAGATGCTTCAGGGTTTTTTGTATTTTTCAGCATCATGGATGCAAAAGGAACATTGCTGGTGACCATTTGGTGTTCTTCATCAAAACCAGGTACAGTTGCAATCGCCCATTTACCACTTATCTCAGGTGCGAATACGACTAATGTGTTATATATTGAGTAATCCATAATACCAGCAGCAATTTCACCACTTCTAAAACGGTTAACGAAATTAGCTTGCGTTGGAACACCATAGCTTGTGAAGAATTGTGTAAACATTCTAAATGCTTCTCCAGCTTGATCTGTCAATAATCCAGTTTCTCTGCCTTCGTTTAAGTAAAATGATCCACCATGTTGGTATAATACCGTTCCGAATAGACCAGCATATATCGTGTTGGTAACTGCAATAGATAATGAAGTTGACCCAGAATCGATAAAGAAATCTAGATTATTTGTATTGAGTTGCGTCAACAATAAGTAGACTTCATCCCAAGTTGTTGGAAGTTCAAGTGACAAATCTTCAAAGATATCAGTTCGATAAAAGAATACAGGAAATGTCTGTTGTTCAGGTAGTGCATATATACCATCCAAATATTGAAAAGGTGTTAAGGCACTTTCATAAAAACGTGAGGATATGTCATCAAAATCACTAAATGTTGTCAAATCATAAGCTGCATTTCTAAAAGCAAAATCGATTGGCGTACCTTCCGCAATCATTAAAGCAATATCAGGTCCTTGCCCTGATACAGTAGCTCTAAGCAATACATCTCTATTGACAAGCTCGAGTTCCACATTGATATCTTGACTAAATGAATCATCAATCATTCTTCTTAGTATTTGTGCATTATCACGTCCTGCGGTAACCCATACCCTTATGGTTTCACCATCTCCTGAACCACTGAAACTATCAGAGTTGTTAAAAAACGAGAAAAAGAATCTTCTAAACTCATGCCACACAGATTCAAATATATTATCCTTACCACGTGGCAACGTTTGGTTTGGATCAAAAAATGCAAAAGAGTCTATGGTTAATGGTTGTTCTGTTTCTTGCATAATCCAGGTTCCTAGTGCTGAAACATTGGACTCCATACTTGTTAACTCTCTAACAATTAACTCAGGGTTTTCGATAAAACGTTCTAACTGCAAACTCATATTAGATAAAATAGAAGTTTGTGCTGCGCTTCCTGAACTAATTGAATGATAACTATTAATGACTTCTGTCAATCTATTATATTCAGTTTCAAGAATATTTTTTAAACCAATGATGTTATTTTCCAACTGGTAATCTCTATAAGGTTGAGGATTGACTGTCGTGTACATGATAATTCTTAAATATAATTGATTTAATGCGTTAATCGATTGATTAACTTGATTGACAGCTTCTCCAATATTTCCAAGACTAATTTGAAAACTGACTTCTCGTATTCCAGCTTCTAAATAGAACAAGTAAGGCTCTTCTTCAGTCCCAATAACGTAATTATTAAATGAAGAGTTATAAGAAAAAGGTAAATAAGATGCTTCTTTAAATGGAACATTTCCGTCAATTTTTAACTGCCTAGAAACAAACGAACCTTGTTTGATGTCCTGTTTCATTCTGAAATTTAAAGCATATAATCCGCTTTCTTGTACATCCACTTTATAAGATACCCAATAACCGGGAAGTCTCCATGAGTAAACACCCATTACATTTAAAACAGTTTGATTACCCTTATATTGAGGGTATGATAATAAACTTGATGTGTCAGCTAGAGGAATCATTGTCGGTGAGTTTTTTTCAAACATGTTTTCAGCTTCAACAAGAATCATTTGATTTTCTACAATTTGATAGTTGTTTTGTTCATACTCCAATTTGATTTCTTCATAAGTTTTGACGGGTTCTAGTCCGATGAATGATAATTTTTTAATTTGCAAAGGTTCTCTAATTGATTCAAATGAAATGGTATTGTATCCTTCCTCAAGAAAAACATAATATGGATCCACTGTATATTTTTCATAATCTTCAATATATGTTTGAACTAATCGCACTTTTTCAATTTGTTTTGGACGAATTTGATTTCCCATGGAATCAGTTAAAATTTCTGTTTCATCTTCCCATATTCTTGATAATCTAATTTGCTCAAATTCAGCATAAGGAAGTTCACCATTGATTCTTATTGAACGTTCAATACTAGAGGTTTTCCCAAATATATTTAATGCTTCTAATTCAACGATTTGATAATACTCAATGTAAATATTGTATAAACCACTTGTTGCTACATCAAAAGACCATGTAATGATTCCTTCTTCCAATGTTACAATCATCTCATCAACGATATGATAGTCCATATCAGTATGTAATGATACAACATCATTTAAAAGGTTAACTTCAACCTCTTCATTTGATACGATTGAATGATCACGATGCTCTTCCATATATGCAGAATAACTTCCTTCTATCAATAAAACATCACTTATGTCAGTGAGGTAAGTTGAAATATCACCCGAATATAAAGGTTTATTTGAATTTATAACTGAAATGATACTAACAATTATAAAGATGATGGAAATAATTCCAATGATGATTTTCTTCTTCAATTTCAATCCTCCAAAAAATAGTGGTTCAAGTAAATAATAAAAAGATAGTCGACGATATGAGTGTGTTTATGATTGCATATCGTCGACTCAAAGTCATTAAGATAAACTACTTGCGATAGCATCTAGCATTCTACGAATGTTTTCATTAATTTGTGGAATAATCGCATCGATGTAGTTTCTAGGTGATCCACCTGATTGGAAATAGTCTTGAACTGCTTGTACATAAAGTATTTCACCGTTTAAATAGGCGAGATCATTTGATCGAATTGAATTATATTCAAGCGTTCCTTGTAAAAATGAAAACACTTCTTCAGCTTGAGCAATATCTATTTCGTTTGACAATCTTAAATATTTTTGAACATTCTCAATTGCTTGGCATTCAACTGCTGTTGCTTCAGGATTGTTCGTTAAACATGTTTGAAGCTCTTCTTCGCGTCTTTCCTTATGGAACTCATTAATTAAAAACATAATAGTTGCAACTTCATCAGCATCATTGCCAATCGTTACCATTTGAAGGTCACCAGGGTTGATTGCTGTATAATAATCATCTTTTGTTTTACCATCAGCCTGTGGGAATGGAACTATTCCATACTCAAAGCTAACGTTTTGTGCAAATCCTTCTAATTGCCACATCATTGCAACCCCAAATACTGAGTCTTGATTTGCCCACGCATTTGCAATTGAATGTTTCAATATATAGCCCATATTGAAGTTCATCGGACGTATATACCCATAATCATACCAATCTTTATACTTGTAAATTACGTCAAATGTTGCTGTGTTTAGTAAATTTAAATTACCTTCACTCGTTACAAATTGTGATCCATTAGCTGCAGGACCATACATTGCGATATGGTATGGAGTAATTGCCATAGGATACGGAGAATTTCCATACTCAAGTCTGAGTTGATTTAAATAGTCACCCATTGTGTCTAAAGTCCATTCTCCATCAATCCATCTTTGTGTAGGTGTCTTCTCAATACCAGCTGCTGTCATTAATGTTTTGTTATAAACCAAAAGTTCAACATACTCAACACCATCTTTATTTTGAATTGCAAAGACGTTATCTTGAACGGTACCCGCTTGTACTTGCCAATCGTTAACTGCATATTCATCTTTTAAAGCATTCGCTACATGTGTTATATTTGATAAATAACCTGCAGAAATTAAGTCTAGCATAAATTCTAATTCTGGTGATCGAACGATAGCTGATCCTCCCCCACCTAAAACATGTGAAGCGATATCAGTAATTCTATTATTGTAATCTGTCCAACCTTTAAATGACAAGGTGAAATTGTACGTTTGTTGAAGATTTGTTAAAAATGTTTGATAAGCTTCTTTGTCTGTACCAACATAACCTTCAGCAAATGGATTATCTTCAGTACTTACATGCGTATAGTAACTGATAATTTTACCACCTAAATCAAGTGTATCTATGTCAATATCATATGTCTTACCAGGGTCAGAATCGACAGGCGTTTCCACAGGTGTTTCAACTGGTGTGTCAACAGGCGTGTCGACTGGCGTTTCAACTGGATCCGTAGCTGTATCATTACATGCTGCTAATGCAACAGTTGATACTAAGAATAGTAAAGCAAAAAGAATTTTTTTCATTTGTTTAACACTCCTTTTTTATTGTTCATCTAATAAATTATTACTCATCAACCAGGGAATCAATTTTTCAATGGTTGTAAATGCCATACCTGTAACTGTATCTGCTGCACCATAGTAAATCGCTATTTTACCTGTTTTAGCATCAGCTAAAGCTGCACATGGAAAGATAACGTTTGCAACATCACCCATTAATTCATAAGAAGTTGCAGGAGCTAACAAATAGTCTTTTGATCTAGCAACAACTTTAGATGGGTCTTCTAAATCTAAAAGTGCTACGCCCATGGAGTAGTGGTAACCATTACATGAACGTAAGACCCCGTGATAAAACAATAACCAACCTTCTGTTGTTTCTATCGGTGCAGGTCCAGCTCCTATTTTTAATGTTTGCCATGCACTTTGCTCAAATGGCGCTACACCTAAGACAAAACGGTGTTTTCCCCAATAAATTAAATCTTTGCTTTGTGATAAAAAGATATCTCCAAATGCTGTGTGGCCTGTATCGCTTGGTCTTGATAACATCACATAATGATTGTTGATTTTTCTTGGAAATAACACACCGTTTCGGTTGAATGGTAAAAATGCATTTTCCATTTGATAGAACGACTCAAAATCATCAGTGTAACCTAATCCAATTGTGGGACCATGATATCCATTGCACCATTGAATAAAAAATCTACCATCAATTTCTACTACTCTTGGATCATATTGATAATCCGATGTTGCCAATGTGTTTTCATCATGAGCAATGAATTGAATTGATTTTTCATCTATAGTCCAGTTGATTCCATCTTTGCTGAATCCTCGATGAATTTTCATTTGTCTTGCTTTGTTGTCACATCTAAAAACACCAGCAAAACCATCCTTAAATGGTACGACAGCACTATTAAATATACTGTTTGATGTCTTAAGAAGATCACGAGGGATAATTGGATTTTTTGAGTAGCGCCAAATGACTTGGTCACTGTGAACAGGTTTTTCCTCCCAAGGAATATTCTTAATGTGTTGACCGATTATCTTCATATTACACCTCTAATTTTATTTAACTTGTCTAGATGTATAGACAAATTCACCTTTATTTTTTTATTGAAAAGCATATCGTTTTTTCTCTTTTTTTAAATTTAGATATCGTCATTATATAAAAATGATAGAAATTATGGATCAAGACATTTTTGAATTTGCTCGATGAAAAGCTCAATCTATGATTGTAAATGTAATAAACAAGCGTCTTACAGTGAATTATCTAAATTATTTCCAGTTGAAATCTCAATTAATTAAACTAATCTTTACCTGTAAATAGTCTATCATAAATTGATTTTATATACAATGCTTTCATTAAAAAAAGTTGCATAGACATTATCTATACATGTTAAAATAAAACGAAAACAATTTTTTTGTCTTCGTATCATTTTATTCTTATTTAATCAGTTTAAATGTCTTGATTTCTTTTGGTTTAAAATTGATATAAATCTTGTGATTCTTAATTTCTATTGGTTGGATTGTCTCCTCATTTAGATTAGTTAACTCAACAGCTTTAAAAATCTGATTGATTGAGACTTCAACTTCTTGTTTATAATTACTTAAATTAAACAATCTAATGATTATATGTTCATCATTTTCCGATTTTTTTATTGCACTCATTTGTATCGATGTATGATTATATGACATGATAGAAAATTGAGAAGCTTTTAATCCCTTTTGATTTGAAATCACATCATATGCTTTTGGAATCAAGCCATGAAAAATATAACCATTTTGTGCTGTTTCATACTGCTGATCTGCATCAAATAATTCTACAGCATATTCGACATCAATAGTTCTTTTCATTTGAGAATCTGGAGTTGGAAAAACGCCCCAATCTCCCAACTCAGAAACACCACGAAGTAATGTGATTGCTAGCTGATTTTCTTTAAATCTAAGAACTTCATATTCGTGTAATCCTCTTGAAGATATTTGAAGACCATTTGATTGATCTTTTAACTGTACAAAGGCTTGAAATCTTTGTGTATTTGAAGGGTTTTCCCAACCTGACCATGGATGGATTGATCTTTCAACGAAATCAAATTGACCCTCAGCATAGACTTTATCTGTTTGAATTTTGTGGTTAAATAACGCACGAACTCTGAAGTTTTCTGCTTTGTTATTGATACTAGTATTAACTTTGACTTGTTTTTTGTGTCGATATAGTGTCAATTTTGTTTTAATTTCTAGAGGTACAAGTTGTTTTTTTGCTTCGTTATTAGGAGTAATTCCTGTTGGAACATTAAGCGAGTGTTTAATTTCATAAACTGTCTTAACCTGATTGTTTGTTAAACAATTTATTTGTGCAATTTGACCTAACGTTGTTATTTCAAATAAATCAGAGCTTTGTTCATAGTTGTATTCGTTACCTGCATCAAGCGTATATTCATAATAGTTTAGGTTTTCTTGTTTATGATAAGTTGCCTTATCTGTTATATTGAATGAACCATCTCCATTAATTTCCACTTCTAAAAGATCATTTTCCATTTTGTGTGGATTCAATTTGAGATGAATATAATTTGGTTCATCTACTGGACGCACATCATAAAGTGTGTATCCGAGAGGATTTAAATTTTGCGCGACAAATTCAATCTCAAAACGATCGACATATTCGACTTGTCTAAATCTATCTTTAGGTAAGGTGTAAGTGAATTGATTTTCAATTTTACGATAAAGGACAGGAATTTCATTCCCATTTAAGTCAAAGAGTTTGACATGGTTAACCTTTAATTCTTTCATAAAATCAACATAAGTTATAACAGAATCTGTGACTTGATAAGGAAATTTATTGAAAACAGCTAGGCCTTTGCCAAGAATAGATTCGGTATTGACTTGTGATAGAATTGATCTTGCTGCTTCATCAGTAATCAATTCAGCAGATTGAATGACTTTATTGAATCGAGTAATCATTTCTTCATGTACAGCATCACAACTACAAGAACAAATTGAATCGTGTGGATGGTTTTCTAGCAACAACTTCCACGCATATTCTAAATAGTGTTGATCATATTTACCTTGGTATAATTGGTTAACCGATGAAATCATCTCTGCTTCTTTTTCTAGTTTGATTTGTGCTTTATGGTTGAGTTTCTTTAAATCAATTCTACTACTAGCCGTATTGATCAGCAAATGATAACCTCTTGTTAATTGTCCAGCTATTTCACCTTCTACGGTATCATATTTAGATCGATTTTGATATACAATATCCAAGTAGTCTTTCATATTGCTATGTATGATTTCGACATCTTTGATTGCTTCATTTGCATTTTTAATTGCGATAGATAAATCTTTTTGAATAGGTGTATGGTCACATCCATTCATACCTAATAAGTCGTCAAGATGACTGAAGCGTTTTGTTCTAGCAATTATATCATTGAAACGATCAGTATTTTTTTGTCCGCTTATCGGTAAGTCCATTGCATTGCAATACCAGTTTGCAAACATCACACATGAAACAGTACTACCATCAGGTGATTTCCAATTCACTTCTGATTTATTTATTCCTTTTTGTGCGATAATTTCATTATTAAAACCAACTTCATTTAAACCTCTGCCAAAGACTGCTGTTTGTATATTGAAGCCTCGTAAAATTTGTGGTGCTTGAGAAATGTTGCCAAATGAGTCAGGAAAATAACCGGTCATCACTGGTTTTCCGCCAAGTGATTTCACCATTTTAAGTCCTATCAACAAGTTTCTAATGTTGGCTTCACCACTTGTTAGGAATTCATCTTGCAAAATAAACCAAGGTCCAATTTGGATCTTGTCTTTTTGAATAAGTTGAACAACTTTGTCTTTCATATGCGGTTTGATTTCAAGATAGTCTAAGACAGGAATCACTTGACCATCCATATGGAAATATTTGTAATCAGGATCCTTGTCCATTAACTCTATTAAGTCATCGAAAAGTTCAACCAAACGATAACGATGATGCTCAAAAGGCATATACCATTCGCGATCCCAATGTGTATGTGGAATAATGTGTAATTTTTTCATATTTTATATAATCAGTATTAATCTGAATACTCCTTTTTTATTTTTTCATCTTGATTTTGAATGTTTTGATTTCATAAGGGTTAATTGTTGTTTTGATAACATGATGATTAATCCAAGCACTAAGTTCATTTTCCAATAAATTTACTTCTTGATAACTTAAAATTGTATAATCACTTTCAATCTCTAGTTTTCCTCGATTTCCTTTATACTCATGGAATCTGAGAATGATTGAGTCATCATGTTCAGCTTTCTTTATCGCATCTACTACAATTGAATCCATATTGAATTTAAACAGTGAACAATCAGATTCATTTGTTTTACCAAAAACGGGTATTAGTGGTTGGTTGACATTCCAAGCATGATGCTGTGTGTTTGCTTCTTTCCATGTTCCATGGTGTGGATAAAGTGAATAGATAAAATCATGTTCACCAATGTCAGCTTTTGGATCAGGATAAGTAGTTGAACGTAGTAATGTTAATCTCATGACATTTTCTTTAATGTCATATCCGTATTTTGAGTCATTGAGTAAAGAAACACCATAGTTGCCTTCTGATAAATCAGCCCATTGATGGCCTACTACTTCAAATTTTGCCCAATCCCAACTTGTGTTCCAGTGATTTGGTCGTTCTACGTTTCCAAACTGTATATCATATGTTGCCTTGGTTGTCCTAATATTAACAGGAAAAGCAACTTTCAACATTTGCTTTTTAGCATGCCAATCCACATGTGTGTTAAAATCAATTCTTCTTTGATTTGCGTAGAAAATGATTTGTTGAGAAATGATTGAATCTTGGTATTCATATATATTTTTAAGTATGAAAACCACAGGACCATTTTCAATGACTTCACTAGAAACTAGTTTATCAACCGTTGTTTTTTTCTCTTGGTAAAAAATATCTATATTCCATGCATCGTATGTCAAAGGTTTATCTTCAAAAATTTGAAGTTCATTCATTTTGTGGCCTTCAACTGAGACGAATCGATCATTTTCGATGTCAAATAATGATTCAATTCTAAAAGACGAATCAAACAGAACTTGGTAATATGGTGTCTTAAGTGATAAATCACTATATTTAAATACAGTAGTCTTTGTGAGTTCGTTTTCTTCTTTCATCGTTAATTGCTTAAATGATAGTGGTTGGATATCACGAACAAATATCAAATAGCCATCATTTATTTTCTGTGACTGAATTTTAAGTTTGTTATCATAAAACGATAACATTGATTTTGTAGGAACAAAAACTATATCAGATCTCATCCATGAAGCATCGTTATATACTGTTAAGTCATGATTACTTTGCTCAATGAGTTGATTTGAAGCATCCTCAAGTGCTTTTTTTCCTATAGAATAAGCTTTTTCATAATCTCTATGAGCATCTTCATATACTTCGGTAATTGATGAACCAGGAATAATGTCGTGAAATTGATTCGTCATCATTTTCTTCCAACCAATATCTAAACTTGTTTTAGGATATATAAAGCTGTTGCTAGCAATCAGATATGCATTGACTGACAATAGCTCGACTTGACGATAAAGACACTCGAGCATGCGATTAAATTTCTTAACTTTTGCTTGTGTCGTATAGGTGCCACGATGATACTCAAAATAAAGTTCACCATCCCATTTACTGAGCAAGTGGTTTTTTTGTTTAACTGTTTGATGTAATTTATCAAAATATTCGTTAATTGTTGTAGTTTTGACGTTGGGTAGCCCAGGAATTCTATCCATACGTCTACGCATTTCAAGCATTTCTCTAGTCACGCCACCACCACCATCTCCAAAACCATAAGAAATCAAGATATCTTGGTTTAAGTCTTTATCTTGGTATTTTCTCCATGCTCCATCAATTGTAAATGGTGCTAAAATAGCATTGTAACCACTATAGAAATTATCTTTAGCTTGATATTTCCAAGGTGTAGTTAAAAAGTGAGTCAAAATCTCTGATCCATCTATTCCTTTCCACATGAATGTGTCATGCGGAATTTGATTAACTTCATTCCAACTAATCTTAGTTGTCATAAATGTCTGAATTTCCGATAACTTTAAAATTTGAGGTAAAGCCCAGGAGTAACCAAAAACGTCTGGTAACCACAAAACTTTTGTATCAACACCAAATTCTTTTTTAAAAAAGTTTTTCCCATAAAGAATTTGTCTTACTAAACTTTCACCACTTGTTAAGTTACAGTCAGCTTCTACCCACATTGATCCTTCAATTTCCCAATTCCCCTTTTTTACTTGCTCTTTGATAAACTGGTATATAGCAGGATCGTCAAGTTTTAAATTTTCATAAATTTGGGGTGTAGTATGCATAAATTTATATTCTGGATACATTTCCATGAGTCTTTGCACAGTTGAAAAAGAACGAATGACTTTTTCTCTTGTGTGTTTGAGTTGCCATAACCAAGCAACATCAATATGTGTATGACCTATACAAAAAACATTGATTGATGATTTTTTATCATATAAAGATAAACCACTATTTAAATGATTGTTGGCATCTGCTAAACTTTGATAAAATAACTGATTATTTTGATATTCAAGATTCCAATCAATCAGCAAGTATGACCGATCAAGTAATTCAGTTAATTGGCTGATGTGCTCATGATTTGGGTCATTCATTTTTAGAACTTCAATGGTTTCCCAGATAGCTAAGGATGTATAATATAAATCATCAACATCTTCATCCAACCAACATAAAAACGAGGTTTTTACTTCGTGATGAACTGGTTTATTCCCATGCCCACCAGTAAGTCCAGACCATAATCGAAAGGCTAATGTGATAGGTTTATGATAAAAATCTTTTGGGATAAAGAGTTCTTGATGATTTGCATCAATTGCTTGATAGGGAAGATGATTAAGAAAAGCAAGGGACTCAAAACCTTCATTATTTCCATCGCCGACGTGTTTTCCAAAGTCAAAATAGGCTAAAACCTTCTTATTTTGAAATGTTTTTGGCAAATGTATTTCATCATATTTTATCCACAAATATGTATCATAACCTGACCATTTATATCCAATACTTTTTTTCTCCCATAGGCTAGACTGTGGTATCGCTGGATGAATTTCTTTTTCATGATCTTCAAGCACCCAAAATGGATTTAGTTCGATTTGGTCGCGATATCTCAGATTTTCGATGGTTTTAATTCTTTGCTTCAATTTTTCTAATGTGTATAACATATTTGAAGTGGTTGACATTTCATTTCCTCCTTACATCATAGGTAGATCATTATTAATTAATAAAATGGTTGTGTCAAGTGGGGTTCTGTTATAGTAGCTTTCCAATGCTTGATCCAATGAATCATAGACTTCTATATGAATCAAACGCTTTGAATTTTTTATGCCTTCTATGATATAAGGCGTTGACTTTGCATTCAAAATAGATACATGATCTATGATTTGTCCAATGAGCTTGCCATAGTTTCGATTTAAATCTATATAATCGACTAAATTTTCATGTGCACCCGATGTGATTAAACACTTTTTATAAGGCATATGTTCAATGAGTTCTAGGTTGTTTATCATTTTTTGATAACTTGATGGTGTACGATCATCATATACGATATAGTTTTCTTGTATAGATATACTCATACGTCCTCGACTTATCTTAATTTTATCGAGATTATATTCTATATTCAGCTGGTGCGCAAAAGCTACTGCTAAACATAGGTTATACATATTATAATCGTCAATGAAAGGTACTAGTGTCTCATCAATCAAATTCGATTGACTAAATAATCGAATCATTGAGTTTTCTATGTTCTTTTCAATAAATTTAGCATGATATGTTGCATGCTCATTTTTTCCATAAGATACGATATTTGGTATTGAAAAATTATTAAAAACCATTTGTTGTTCATAAGGTACAAAAATCAATCGACAAGATAGTAACCGTTCCAATGTCATCCATATAGATGTCTCTAAACTTGTATAAAGAAAATACTGATAAGTAAGATGACTGGTTAGCCGGCAAACATCATATTCTAATGTATGCGGAACTTCAATAATTTGGTAATGTTGAGTCATCAAATTGAAATCATATAAAAAATCATATAAAGTCAAATAATCATTTTTATTGACAGAAACATCAACACTTTGAGACAGTAATTGTTCAAGTAAAAATTTAGTCGATGATTTCCCATATGAACCAAAAATAAAAATATATAGTATATCTTTATCTGCTTTTTCAAGAAACTTCTTTTCTTGATTCATGGTCATTGCTTTTTGAATCCATAAGTAAATAGGATGTTTTATCATCAATAAGATTGGTAATCCTAACAAATGGATAAATCCAACAAAATATAATGCATATATATTATAAAAATGGAGCATGATGATGAGTAGAGTCATATAAAATATAATATCTACAATATGAAACCTGAGAATTAAGTTTGATTTTTGAGTTTTAACATGGGATTCATCAATTGCAAAAAACATAAGGATAAGGATTAACGAAATCATTGTTAATAAAAAACCAATGACATTATTATAATAAATATAGAGTCCATAAGTGAACAATGAAAAAACCATTGTGGCAAGTTTTATTAGTATCCAATAGTACTTTTTTGCTTGTACGTATTTTTTTATCTGGTATTTATTCAATGCATAAATGCTCACTTGGACATGTTGTTGCTTAGTATTAACTAAAAGAAATACAAGTGCAATTGCTACATGGAACAACCAATCGACAAAAGGCATTATTGTTCCTCCATTTCATCATTGATACCATACATTTTTATTTTCATTTTCTTTATTACAACATCCACCATTAAGATATAGGCACCAACGATAATAAACGAAAAAATTTGCGGCATGATGTAGGTGAGTGCGAGTAATATAGCATGGACCATAATCATCAGCGATAAATATTTTGAAAATCCCCAAACAACCGTAAACGAATATTTGATTGATTCTTTCCATGAAGCGTCAAAATCATATTTTATTCTATAGATGGTCATAAATGCAACCCATACATAGATAAATAAAACTATGTTAGTTATCAATCCAAGAGAACGATAAAATGACTGTTCGAAATTAAGATAAAAATATGAAAAATTAAATCCAATTGCAACAAGCACCACTGCGAACCCATAAAAAACAAGATTTGAACTTATAAAATGTTTTTTAAAATATTGAAGCATCGTTCGAAACATTGGTGGGTGATCTTTGTTTTGCCAATCTTTAGCGATTAAATGACAGGCACATAGTGATGGACCTATCCCAAAAATAAATAAACCTATCACAGAAAATACTACAAAAAAAAGATTGAGCAAAAGCATTTTTCCAATGAAGTCAAAAACAAGATATATTTTTGAGTATTTCTGATCAAGTGGTTCCTTTTGGACTGGCAATATTCTCACATCTTTTCTATAAAACATTATACCTTACTAAAGTAAGTAAGTAAATAGAATTCACTGAAATAGATGTAAATACAAGTTAGATACAAGTAATATTTAGATTTATGATATAGTACCTAATTATAATTTTGATGGCTTAATTGAGTAAATATCAATGTTATCTTTACTTCTCATCTAGACTCATATATAATAAAAGATGTATAGATACAGATTAGGGAGGATGTTTATGTATCAGTCTATTGATTCATTTATTCAATATTTTAAAAAAATTTATAAAGAAGATGAAAAAGTGATTAAACTGTTTGAAAATGGTATTAAAAACACACTTGAAACAACTCTAAAAAAACAGCCAGATCAAACGACATTTGTTATCACTGGAGACATTCCAGCAATGTGGTTGAGAGACTCATCTGCTCAAGTTCGGCCACTTCTGCATTTGGCAAACCAAGATCCCGATATTAAGGATTTGATCAAAGGTGTTATACAGTTACACAAAACTCAGATCTTAGACAATCCTTATGCAAATGCATTTAACTTAACACCGAATAGTTTTGGTCATCATGATGATCAAACCTTATTAACACCACTAACTTTTGAAGCTAAATTTGAAATAGATTCATTGTGTTATCCGATACAGCTTGCCTATTTATACTATCAGACAACCAACGATCAATCAATCTTTGATGATCAGTTTTCGAAAGTTGCATTAAAAATATACGAGGTTTTTAAGATCGAACAAAATCATGAAGAGCTGTCTGATTATCGCTTTATTAGAACTAATCAAGAAATTTTACAAGATCCATCAAGAGTTAAGTATGAAACATTACCTAGAAATGGATTAGGCACTCCAGTTCATCCAACAGGCTTAATTTGGAGTGGTTTTCGTCCCAGTGATGATGCATGCCAGTATGGTTATTTAATTCCATCAAATATGTTTGCTGTTGTAATCTTGAAGTATTTAGCAGAGATTTTTGAATGCATCTATATAGATAAAATCAATGCAAATAAGTTTCTAAGCTTATCAAAAGAAATTGCTGTTGCAATAGAAAAACATGGGATCGTCAATCACCCGCTATATGGAAATATCTATGCTTATGAGGTAGACGGGTTAGGAAACTATCTACTCATGGATGATGCCAATGTACCTAGTCTTTTATCTGCGCCTTATCTAGGATATCTAAAAACCGCAAATCCTGTTTATCAAAATACAAGAAAATTTATTTTATCAACCTCAAATCCTTTTTACTATCAAGGTAAAGTTGCTCAAGGTGTTGGAAGTCCACATACACCAAGACATCATATATGGCACATATCATTAGCGATTCAAGGATTAACATCGATTTCAAATATTGAAAAACTGCAAATATTAGCATTCTTTAAGTCAACAGATGCAGATACAAACTTAATGCATGAAGGGTTTCATGTGGATAATCCTTTTGAATACAGTAGGCCTTGGTTTAGTTGGGCGAATTCTATGTTTGCTGAGTTTCTCATGTCGCTTAATGGCATCTATATCAAGGGTTCTCCTTTAGAATCAGATAATTAAAATAAAGTCTAACATAGAAAAAAAGATAATGACCAATTGGTGATTATCTTTTTTCATCTATATGAGGAAAAAGCTGTTAGATTCGTCCAAATACTTCTAATTCTTGAATTCTTGAATGGTTATCTATTTGAGAACCTGCAGTTACAATAATTCTTACATAACGCGCTTGTATTGGTGTAAATGCATGAGATGTAGTTCCAGCTTCGTTATCTGTAACTTTAGCAACCATTGTCCAATTTTCAGCATCAGTACTTAAGTAAACTTCATATCCTCTAGTATTCCAAATTAATGTATTTCTATAGGCGGGATCATTATCTGCATGATATAAAATAACTTCTGAGATGTAATATTGCCCTCTTAAGTCAACGACAATAAATTTATTACCGGTTGTCGTCGCATCTGTTTCACACCACTTCGTTGCTAAATCACCATCAATCATATATCGAGGATGTTCATCAGGTCTTGTTGGATTAAATCCACTATATGAATGAATTCTTGCATTTCCAGTTAAGTTACTAACATTAGCAGCGATATCAGAAACGGTTACTGCATAATCTACTTGGTATGAATTAGCTCCTAAGATGTTGAAGGTGTTGAGCTTAACGTTATAAACACCTTGGTTTTCATATTTAATTTCAACAACAGGTGTAGTTTCATCACCAGATACAAAAGTTGCTCCAGGAAGTTCCCATAAAATAGATTCTGTTATTTGTGATACGTTTGCTGTTAAGGTAAAGACTTCATTTGACTTAACAACAGTTTTACTTGCTGTGATATCAATGCGTCCACCAGCAATCGCTTCAGGCCATGTAAATGTTAAGGAAGCTGAACCAACTTCTTGATTATTTCTATCGTATGCTTTAATGACTAGATTGGATTCAACATCGTAATCATCCATAGAAGATCCATCATTTTTAACCAATCTCTCAATATTTTTTGCGTATAGGTAATTATGATAACTTGAACCAAGATATTGTAAATGACCTAAAGAATTTTCATGATAAACACGATATAAGATATTGTCATCTAAATCTTCAACAACTAAATGAGCCCAAGTTAATCTCATATCTGCACGCTTAGCGTATTGAAAGCCACTTTCTACAATTGTAAAACCATTGATATCTTCTTCATATTCCATTTGTAAACTAGTTCTAGTGACATTTAACTCACCAAAGTTAACTTTATAATCAATTTCTATATTAGAAGATACACTAAATCCAATTGAAGTAATAACGCCATCAGCAAACGCTGACAAGTCTAGTGATTCATATAACCAAACGTCGGATTGTGTAGGATTTAGCGGTACATCAACTGTTGAAACATACCATTCATCATCTTGTTCAAATGTTAGTTTTATAGAAACATCAGCTGATATGTCATTAACCTTGTATCTTACATCAATTGACGTATCTTCAAAGACATCCAAATATGTTTTATAAACTTTATAATCTGATTTGTTTTGATCATTTAATTCCCCATGGATTACTAATGAACTACCACCGAGATAAGCATCTTCATAATCAAATTCAATTGTTAATGGTTCACCTGTTCCTGTGACATCAGTTACCCATCTAAAGTGTGGTTGGATATCTTGCAAAGATAAATTGTTCCAGCCATTAATATAATTAGATATCTGATGGCCATCACGATAGTATTGCTTACCATTACCTGTGTTAAAACTTGTATAGAATCCTTCACCTATAACGGTTGTTCTTTCAACAATGAAGCTAGCAACACCATACCAACCATTTGGATTATTAACTAAATCAACCTGAGCATTTCTTGGATCCCCATCGAATCCAACCCAAAAATCAGATGCTCTTTGTAAATAATTCTCATAGATATATCCACCGGATTGACCATCTCTATTAAACGTCCAGTCTGTACGATAAAATCCTATAGAAGTATGTGGGATTAAGGTTTCTGGATCAAAGAAACGATTCCATTGCCAAGGGGTTTGAGTACCACTTGACATGACATATCCATATTGTTGTGTATCAAATCCTGTATAGAGTTCATAAGGGCTTCGACCCAATGAAATGGCTTTAGCCGCTGATTCAATAATTCTTGTTGATGAACCACCATAACGACCATCCCATCTAAAATCAATAAATAGGGAATCCGCAAGTACTTGATCACCATTTTGAAAATACATTTCATTGTTAGCATTTAATGCACCTTGCCACGAAATTCGACCATTTACATTCAATGAGTCATAATTTTGAATTATCATTTCAGGATAATGTATATCTGCTTGTTCTTGAATGTAGATTAAAAAGTCTCTAAAATTTGCAGCCAACTCTAAATCAGTTGATGTTGGATTCGTTTCTAAATTAATAAACCATCCATCAAACTGAAAGTATTTAGCCATTTCAATCATTTTATCTGCAATAGGAAAACTTCCATCCTCATTCTTTTGCATCATTTTATATGTATTACCTATGGTTCCACCAAAAGCTGTCGGTGCCATAAAGATATTACCCAATATAGGTACACCATTTTTATGTGCTGCATTGACAATATCTCTTGAAGGTATAACAAAACTTGCGATTTGTCCACCCCAAGCAACAGCTACATCTACATATTGCCAATAGTCAACTGTATAATTATGATAACCTTGATATGTTGCAACACCTGCAGAATTTACAGGGGTAAACACATCTAAAATTGCAACTCCAGGTTCTGGTGATTTTGCATTAGGATTGATTCCTTGACCAGTCATTCGAGGTTGCAATGGAATTGTTCCTACACCAGTATATGGGTCATCTAATGAAGGTTCCCATGTGAATACATCATCAATCATTAAATAAAGTAATCCAGGTTCTTCAGCAAAACTAGTTTCCACATCAGTAGCCCATACAACATTAGTTGGTAAAACTGTTAAGTCTCTAGATGCATAAAGATCAATATCTCCACCAATACCAGATTGAGCAATCAAATTTTGTGTGTTCCCATCCATATCAGTCACTGAATATTGAATACGGTAGAAACCTGGGATACTCATATCTGTAACAATTTCGTCATCTTGATTAATAATTTGGAATGTTACATCTTCTGATAAATCCAATCCAATACCATCTGTAGCAGAAATACCATCTAAAAAGCCATAATTTTCAGCTTGACTTAAGGTTAATGCTGCGCCAGCTGATGATGTTGTAATTGTTGGTTTGATGTCTATAGGCAATACAGAAAACACGATATTGCTACTCGTTCTTGCATTACTATAATTGTCATATGCAACAAATTGAATGTTATAATCTCCGGTTGTTAAAAAATCAATCTCACCTTCAATACTCATAATTGAAGTAACATCATTACCTTCAAAGTCTATTGCTTTTATATCGAATTCAGTTGTTATATTGCCTGTAAAACCACGTAATACACTTAATTCATTAGAACTCGGTATATTAACAAAAACTGGTTTACATGAATCAAATGGGCTATCAATAATACATAAATCTTTATTGATTTCAGTTCCATCGTTATGTGCAACAAGTCCATCTAAACTGTTTTTTGCTGCAAGATTTAAATCGTTAACAGCAGATAAAGTATAAACATCCAGAATTTGTGTTTTGTAATTACTGATTATATTCAAAAAGTAGTCCTTGACTTCGTCACTATATCCAGACATGTTTACATAATCATCTAATTCTGCTAAGGCATTATTTTGTGCGGTAGCAGCATTTAAGATTGCAGTTAAAGCTGCAATTGCATTTGTTTGAACTGCCTCAACATCTTCAACAGATTCAGCTGCGTTAATCTGATCTATATATTTTTGTAATTCGGTATTAAAATAACTCTTCATGTTCTGAGAGAAATCTGCATCATCAACGTGATTTTCAATCACTTCAATTGCTTCGAGTTGCGCATTCTCTAAAATTTCAGCTTGGTTTACGCATGCTGTAATCAATAATATAAGTGTTATGGTAACTAGAAACAATAACATCTTCTTCATTTTTTCATCATTCTCCTTTTTTATTTTGAAAAGAAAGATGGGAAGCCATATTGAGTGACTCCCCATCTTGTCATATCAAATAATGATTAATTACTCTGCTTTAAAGATTTGGATTTCTGAAAGTCTTACTGTGTAGCAGCAAGCCCAGAATTTTTGGTCAGAGTCAGTGATACGAATTCTTAATTGAGTTGTTTCAACGTCATCAAAGCTAGCAATATGATAAGATAAAGCATTGTTTGGAACGTTTGTAATTGAATAAACCATAGTCCATTCTTCTTCAACAGCATCCCATACATATAACTCATATCCTCTAATCTTGTCATTACCAGTTACACCACTGTCAACAAGAACGCTATTGATTGTTTCAGCTTGAGCGAATTCAATATCTATAATAACGTAATCATTCCAACCACTTGATCTTGCTTCAACTTCGATAGCAAACAATTCAGTTCTGTCACCATCAACGATTTTATGAATGTTATCTTGATTAGAACGACGTTCTCCTGGAGGACCATATGTCCAAGTATCCCAGTATTCATCTTCATCGTCTAATAACATACCTTCTAACCAGTCAATATCTGCAACAGTAAATCCAACAACTTCTAAGTCATCCCAATGAATCATATTTGTCTTTAATGTGAATTCATAGTTTAATGTTGTTTCAATAAATACTGGATTTTCTTCAGTTCCTGTTTCGTAATCGAATACTTTAATCAATGCAGTAACAGTAATGGTTGTTTCTTCAAATGGTGCAGATATTTGAACACCACCAGCAGCTGTGAATGCAGTTAATTCAGTATTGTTTGAAGTCCAAACAACATCTAAATATTCAATATTTTCGTTAGTTGCATCCCATTTTCTACCAACAGGAAGTACGAAACTTTGGTCTTGAGTAGAAACATATTCTTCAGGAATAACTCTATCGAATAAACCAACGATTAAATCCATAATTTCTTGTGCATCTAGTTCGACGATATCTGTACCATCACCAATATATTGTGCACGGTTTAAGTTTTCACCGAACATGCTTTCATAATCAGCATAGAATACTGGAATAGAAACAAATGCTCCGTCTAGTGAATCAAATAATGTAATTTGATCTTCAGTTAATCCATAAAATTCCATTCTTCTATCATTAAACTCTACAAAGTAGATATCAGTGTCATATAATGGATCACCATCAGTTGCACCTGGTAAGAATCTTTCTTCAACTGACTTGAATAATTGTCCAGTTACTAAATACTCATAACCTTTCGCAGTGTTTCCAGCTTCAGCTAAGGATGTAAATTCATGAGCAAACATTGCAGTTTGTGTAATGTGTGTTTCATTACCTTTACTTAGTACATGAGCAGTTGTTACATTATCAACGAAATATACGTTGTTCATCGTTGGGGAGAAGAATCTACCAGTACCATTTCTTGTATTACGTCCAATAATGTATACTTCATCACCAATTTCTAATTCAGGAGTATTTTCTTGAATTAAAACTCTCTTGAAAGCATTTGGTAAAGCAACTTCTTCATCGTCTTGATTAATAGTTGTTCTTCCATCAACATCTACGATTAAGTAGAATTCATTATCATTTGCATCTGTATATGTGCCATATACAACACCAATCATTGAATGCACTCTATTATTAGTTGTTATAAGTGCGCTTTGAACATTCGCATATGAATCATAACCACTCAGTGGCAAAACAACATCAAAGCTTTTTTCAAACACAAATTGTCCAGAAGTGAATGTTGCTGTTAATACTAGATTCTGTTGGGTAGTTCTATGAGGAAGGATAACAGCACCAAATGCATTTCTAGCAACCATTTCTTCTTCAATTTCTTCTTCAACTAAGACTTCACGGAAGACAAATCTTGAACTTTGTGATGACCAAGTAATATCATAACTTGCTCCTCTTTCTGATTCATTTGGTAATTCAACGAAATATGAATCTAATGGAGTAGCTAATGCTTCAACATCGAATGCTTCAAATTCAATATACATTGTTACTAACTCAGTAAGTTGAGCAATTGCAAGATCTGCATCGTTAATCTTTCCATTCGCTTCAAGTAAATCAGCGACTAGAGCTTGAATTTCAACTTCTAATGCAGCAAGATCAGTATTGATTTGACTGATTGCATCATTTGTATCATCAAGATCTCCGGATAATTCATCGATAGCATCATTTGCTTGATCGACAGAAGCACGTAATTCAGCAATTAAGCTTCTCAATTCATCGATATCTACACCTAATGATTCTTCTAAGGCTTCAATACCGTCTTTCAGGTCCGTTATTTCAGTTAAGATTTCATCACTGTTACCACATGATGCTAATCCCATACTGAAAAGCAGTAATAAGACTACAAAAAACAGCTTTTTCATATCTTTCTCCTTATAAATAGATTTTTTGATTTATCCACTGATTGTATAGGTAATGTATATACAACTTGTGTAACCGCTTTTATTCTACCATCATTTTTTTTTGATGTCAACATTAATTTTGTATACAGTTTAAATAGATTGAAAATAGACATGGCATAAACTTGTGTAGACAAGAAAAAAAGCCAACCAAGTTGACTTATATTATCTAAATGCATGTTGGATAAATCTATATTGATCAGCACGATAATATGAGGATACATATTCGAATGGATGACCATTATCTAGAAATGTATTTAAAGTGATATGCAAAACTGCATAATCAAGTGCTATACCTAAGTAATTTGATACCGTTTGATTTGCATTCACAGCTTCGATTGATTGGATAGAAAAGTTGATGCTTAATTTTAACTCTTTTTCTATATAGTTGTATAGTGAATTTTTGACTATTGATTCAGTTAAATCTTTAAAAATTCTTTTAGGTAAATATAAAGTTTCATATAATACAGGAACACCATCAGCCGAACGTATTCTTTCAATTCGATAAACTTCTTCACCGCTACCTAAAAATAGTTTAGCTGCTACTTCTTCTGTTGCTTTCATAACTTGAAATGAAGCGATTTTATTCGTAACCATGCGATTCATTAACTGCATCTCTTCTGTAAAGCTCAACAATCCTTGAATGCGCTTTTCCATTTTCGTATGATTTACAAATGTTCCTTTACCTTTGTGACGATAAAGATATCCATCGTTAACCAAGTTATTCAAAGCTTGTCTAACAGTCATTCGTGATACTCCATAAGTTTCCTTCAAATCATTTTCACTTGGTATTTTTGTACCATGTTTAAGTTCAGATTTTTTGATTTTCTCTTTTATTTCATTTTCAATTAATTGGTAAGAAGGAATGCGCATATATAAAACCTCTTTCTTGTGTGGATTCAATTGATTAAATTGATTGGTATTTCTCTAGATTAATCATACACTATTTTTATTAAATTAACAAGGTCATTCCGAGTTTTGAGTCAACTAGTCAGTGATGTCTATATTTTAATAAATCTATAAAAAAAGACTTGTCTATATAAGTTGAATGGAGTATAATAGATTTGAGGTGATACCATGAGCATAGGCATAAAGGACGCTAAAATACTTACACCGAGCGGATTTATCCATGGGAATATCGAAATTAAGGATGGTAAAATTGACATGATTGGGGAAGGTGAATGTCAAAGTTGTCTATCCTTTCCAACATCAGTTTACATTCTTCCAGGTTTTATAGATGAACATATACATGGAGCAATGAACGCAGACAGCATGGATAACAGTTTTGAGACTTTAAACATTATTGCTAAGGCTTTAGCAAAGGAAGGAACAACGTCTTTTCTTCCCACAACAATGACACAAAAAATGGATTTATTGAAAGAAGTTTTATCAACTATTTCTTCATATATGGAAACACATGATCAACCTTTTTCGGAAATTTTAGGTGTTCATTTAGAAGGTCCATTCATTAATAAAAAATCTATTGGTGCTCAATGCGAAGATTATGTCATTCCACCTAGTATAAGTCATTTTAAAGAGTTAGAAAAAGCTGCTCATGGAAAAATCAAAAAGGTAACATTAGCACCTGAAATTAAGGGTGGATATGAATTGATTCAGTATTTATCTAAGCAAGGTATTATTGCATCTTTAGGGCATAGTGAAGCGACATATGATGAGGTTTTGGAAGCCGTAGCCTCTGGAGCAAATTCTATTACTCATTGCTACAACGCAATGTCGCCATTACATCATCGAGATATTGGACTCGTTGGTGCAGCGTTATTGCATGATAATTTGTATACAGAATTGATTGCTGATGGTGTCCATGTTAGTGACCCAGCTCTAAAGCTATTGTATAAAAATACGAAAAATACGGAGCGTTTAACATTAATAACAGATTCAATGCGTGCCAAGGGATTGACAGATGGTATTTACGACTTAGGTGGTCAAAAAGTTCATGTTCATAATCAAACTGCAAGGTTAAGAAATGGAGTTCTTGCTGGAGGAGTATTAAGTATGCTAGATGCTGTGAAACATGTTATCAAAGTCTTTGATATTTCTTTGGAGGAAGCTGTGAAATTAGCATCGAAAAATCCTGCTAAAAAACTAGGAATATATGACCGAAAGGGTTCAATTGAAGTTGGTAAAGACGCAGATCTTGTTATTTTAGATACCAATTTTGATCTACAAATGACAATTTGTAGAGGTAAAATAGCATATGAAAAAAATCGGTAATTTTAATATTTTTATAGACAAGTCATTTGATAGTGTATGTGAATTAGCAGCACAAGAAATTCTCGATTTTATAAAGAAAAAGCCCAATGCAGTGATAGGTTTAGCAACAGGTAATACGCCTAAAGGTCTATACAAGTCGTTAGTTAAGAAGGCAAAAGAGCAAAATGTTTCATTTAAACAAGTTACAACGTTTAACTTGGATGAGTATGTTGGCTTGGATGAAAAATCATCAGATTCTTATAATGTTTATATGCAAAAACATTTATTTCAGCACTTAGATTTTGATGAAAACAGGATACATCTACCATCGTTATCAAAAGATATTGAGCAAAATATTGATGACTATCAGAAGTTGCTTTCAGAACATAAAATTGATATACAAATTCTAGGTATCGGATCAAATGGACACATAGGATTTAATGAACCAGGAACAAAGTTCGATTCAAAAGTACATTTAGCAGACTTAACTGAATCTACCATTTATGATAATCAGATCTATTTTAAAGATACAAATAATATCCCAAAACAGGCAATTACAATGGGAATTGACGATATTATGAAAGCTGGAAAAATTTTACTGCTTGCAAGTGGAAGCAATAAAAGAAAAACCATCAAAACATTAATTGATGGTCAAATAACAGAATCATTTCCAGCATCTATTTTGAAGAAACATCCGCTTGTTTATATTTATCTAGATCATCATGCAGCACTAGATATTTCCACCCTCCAGTTTTAATAAAAAAGGCTTTTCTCCCCAGGAGCCTTTTTTATTTATTTAAGGACTGGAAAATAATGGATTGTCTTTCTAGATTTTTCAAATTTTCGAGTAACTGTTTTTTATCAGAAGTTGGTTGATCTAGAAAAATGGAATAATCGAATTTATAAAAACCACCTAAATTTGTAGCGAAGTTGGTTTCCCAATAATTGTTCATCACCCAAATGTATTGCTTATCTACATTTGGTTGTTTTTTATCGTGATAAACGATTAATCCAGGTTCTAAACTACCTAAATGAAGTAAAGGTGTATCTTTTAGATTGACTAGAATTGACCGCTTCTCCGAAGATAAAGCATATCCTATTTGTGTTGTATAAAAAAGAGCACATGAATATGGAAGTTGATCAACTCTAGGTCTAATTATAGATCCAACTTTATCGATATATAGGGTCTCATTTGAATTTTGTGTAGTTAACGGCATTGCTAGATATATACTTTCTGGTTCCCAAACAGTATCTTTTTGCATGATTAAAGAGACATCGAGTCTTGGTTGGTTATGATATGCAGTAAGTTCAACAATTGTAAAAGTTGATCCCTTCATTTGATATTTTAAATGCACTCTAGCAACTAAAGGACCTTTATCGTAAACTTTGACGTTGATTAGTCGCCCATAATCTCTTAATGTAGAGAAGATTTTTCTATTTCTTCCATAATCTCCGCGAATTGAGCGCATCTCCGGAACACGCATTTTATATTGATACTCAACTTCACTTTTCTCATAAATCGGTGTAAATAAACCTGTTTCAGAATCTTTCCTAATGAGGTTTTCCTTAATTTTTTTATCAAAAAATGTATGGATACCTAATGCTTTACTCCATGCTAACTTCATATAAGGTGTTTCGATATAAAATGAAGTTGCGAATACTTGAGTGTCAACATATGGAGAAATAAAGTCATAATCTGTATCATTTGTTATGAGAGGATCAAGTGGAACTAATCGCTTTCTTTTCATGACGGGTTCAATCTTCAAAACCAATCTTTCGTAAGGCTTAAGTACAATAGTTGTACGAATTTCTCTACGTGCATTTTCATCAATTCTAATCTCTTGATGGTCTAAGACAGTATCCGTTTTTGTATTTCTTATTTGATAACCATCTTTGATGATAAACTCATCCCACCAGTTAATATAAAACTTAATCATCTCTATTCTTTCATTTGGATAGGGGTTGATGACTTCATAATGTAATGGTCTACCTGTTGATTTTAATATTTCGCCATGTGATTCTGTAAAATCATCGAGCAATATATCTGCTAGCTCGTTCGCCTTTGCTGCAAACATTTCTTTACGGCTTTGAAGTTTTTTTGTCATTTTGTTCCAGGGTTCAGATACTGAAGTAAAGTAACCCCACGTGTGTTCAGCAAACATGATGAGCTGATATTCTAAGGTATCTATTTTTGATTGATCGAAAGAAACACCATTTTTCTGCAATAATATGATTTTACGATAATTTCTCAAAGCCTCTTTATAATCAACAACACTTTGGGGGGTTGACATGTAACCATCACTCCACCAATCATTCCAATCACCTTTATAAGTAGGGATTTCGATAGGTAATGATTTTACGTAATCAAAAAAATCATGTATACCAATCATTTCAACTTGATAGTCTTTTTCATAAACTTGATTAAATGCTGAAACTACTTCCATTACATGAGCATTAGGTGGTGCATTATCCACAAAAAGACCTAATGACATCAAGGGTAGGAAATCAAAGGTATATCCTTGCGCATGCATCGAATCCATGTAATCATCTAGATAGTTTTTAATGCGTTCTAGTTGCTCTGTTTTAACGATTGCTTGAGTTTCAATATCTTGATTTATAACTTCACCCATGACTTTCGCATGAATATCAGCTGCATTCCCTTCGGCATAGTGATCTCCATGCCAAACAAGCAGTTTTTCTCCACTTTCATTTTCCCAATAAAAGGGCATATGTATCTTATTAAATGGAACGAGACCATGATGATTATGTACGCAAGTATAAAAATGCTTAACACCAGCTTCTAACATAGCGTCCAAATAACCATAACTCCATCCATTGACATCCATTGAGATTGCGCTATCTATACGAATTTGATGTTTTTCACCGAACTGTTGAGCTTTTTTTAAGTATTTTTTTAGAATATCAATATCAACGAGATCACTTAAATTTAAGTAATTAGAGGTTAATTGGATGTGACCTCTATTGATTGCTTCAAGTAAACGCTGTTTCCACTGGTTATCTGTAGACTCCAGGAAGCGCTCAATAATCCAAAAAGACTCATTGTTCCAAACAAATCCTTTAAACTTTTCAAATCCCTGGTCTATTTTTTCAGAGATTCGAATTGCTTGTTTAATATAGTCAATATGGAATTTAGTAATCTTCTCTTGGCGATCAGTATACCCAATATCTGTATGTGTTTGTTGCATTAGAAATATTTTCATATATGCTCCTCTATTAATTTAGCTTGTCTATACACATCTATTTTAAACTAGGATGTTCAAGATTACAATGACATCTTATGATTTTAGTAAATATAAGAGATTATTTTAAAGAAAATCAATTGTTCTTACACCTTTTTTTTGGTATACTATTTTTGTTATCATAAAATTAACATCGAGGAGTAATGATATGAGTAAAAAACTAGAATTGGTAAAAAAACTTAAGCAAAAAGATCCTAAACAATTGAACATGGTCATTGGACTTGATGGATTTGTCGATGAAATTATTCATTTAGTCGACAAATGGGTTGATAAGGATAATTATACTAGAATCGAGACAATTGGTGCTCTTGCGACTAGAATAGCAAAAGCTAGTGGGTTATCCACCAACATAGAATTGATTCCTATGCAAAAAAAAATAGGTGGGAATGGACCTATTATGTGTAATGCTCTAGCAATGCATCAGCCATCCATTACCTATATTGGCGCACTTGGTGCACCACATATCGATGATGTCTTTAAGGAAATGGTTAACAAAGTAAATGTTTACTCACTTGCAATTAATGGTCACACAGATGCCCTAGAGTTTCATGATGGGAAATTAATGTTAGGTAAAATGGCGTATTTAAACGATATTACTTATGAAAAACTATTAGATGTCGTTGGTGAATCTCAATTGTTGAACTTATTAAGCAATGCAAATATGCTTGCGACTGTTAATTGGTCTATGATACCTAATATGACCGATTTATGGAACAAACTTATAATCCATATATTGCCTCAATTACCCATACATAAAAATAAACCACTCTTTTTTGTTGATTTAGCAGATCCAGAGAAAAGAGAAAATGAGGATATTATTGATGCATTAAATGTTTTAAAATTGTTCAATTCTCACTTCAATGTTATTTTAGGTTTAAATAAAAAAGAAGCATTTGATATTGGAAATGTCTTAGGAGTTTATAAAACGAATGAGACATCTGATCATCTAAAGGATCTAAGTCAAGCTTTATACAATTCATTAGGTATCTACGGTGTTGTTATACATCCTGTTAACAAATCGTGTATTACCATCGAGAACACTTATTATGAGGAACTGGGACCCTATGTTTCTAATCCTAAATTGACAACAGGTGCAGGGGATAATTTTAATGCAGGATTAACATTAGGTTTAATGCTTGGGTTAAGTCCAGATGAAGCCTTGTTAATGGGAATGTCGACGAGTGGATATTATGTAAGAAACGCTAAAAGCCCAACATACAAAGAGTTAATTGAATTTATTGAATTATGGGATCAAAATCTAATCTAATCAAATATAACAAAAAAGTACGCGTTTTTTGCGTACTTTTTTGTTGCATTATGCTAATCTAAATGTTTTAACCTCAAATGGAGTAAAATTTTGATTCTTATCAAAAACTATTTCAAGTGGTTCTTCTACCATGTTTGTTTGTGTTATCATTTTGAATGTTTCATTAAAATTTAGTGTAACATATTGATCTTTAGTGGTTCTATTATAAAGTCTGATAATATAACCATTTTCATCATAAGCTTTCTTGATTGCACTAACCTCTATGGATGCGTCTAAGTTTTTAATAAAAGTCATCGTGTTTAGTGCATTGTCGTAAGATGGATAAAAGGCATTAAACTGCATCGCTTGTTGATCGATTTTCTCATGATGGTGATTCCCCTTATGGACAACAATTTGATATCTATAGGATGTACGATCAATATCTGCATCCTTACATGGATAATTGGTTGTTCTCAGTAAGTTCATATCAACGACTTGATCTTTTACATAATAGCCGTATTTAGATTGGTTAATTAAACTAAATCCTAAGCTTTGATCACTGACAGAAACCCATTGATGTGCGCTAACCTCAAATTGTGCTTTTTCAATTCTCGTATGGTTTCTTGCTGATCGCTTAAGTTCTCCGTATTGGATATCAAAGTTTGCTTCATCAAACTTGATGGATAGAGGGAAACTTGTTCTTAACATATAACCCATATCCTTCCAATCTACATCATGATTGAATGTGATTGTACTGAGTTCAAGATCAATTAAGACAATCTCTTTCAATTTTGATTGCTTAAAGGAGTAGTAATGTGTTAGTTCAATAAACTGTGAGCTATTTCTTACTTCTCTTAGCTCTAGTTTCATCACTTGAGGCGTTTGTTTTCTATAGTGATCAGGGATGTTCCACGCATCACCATAATCTTTATAAACTGAAAGTATATTACCTTTACCATCTCTAAGCAACTCTTTTTTTTGTTTTATGTGATAAATGGATGTCAGCTGTCCAGTTTGATCATCAAATTGGATTATTAGATCTTTGGTTTTAACATGATTAACAGTTAATCCATGATTTAGAGTATGGATGTTTTTGGCTTTAGCAAATGAATATGCATCAATTACATAATTGTAATAATTTTGATTGTATTTTTGAACAATTTTCACTGGATATGACAGTGGATTAAATAATAATTTTGTTTCCATAGTTTCTGAAAGATATGATTTATCAATTACTGAGAATAATGAATCTAGCTCTTGATCAAGAACTTGATAACGAACAAGACATTCATCATAGACTCTTTTTATTGATGAACCTGGCAAGATGTCATGAAACTGATAAAGTAAAAATTCCTTCCATATTTCATCAAGCTTATTTTGTATTTCAGATGTATACCCTTGAGTCATCGATAATAAAACTTCAAGACTTCTTAGTTTTTGTTCTAGTTTTCTGTTATATTGTTTAACATTCGACTGTGTTGTATATGTTCCTTGATGATTTTCCAAATAAAGTTCTCCTTGCCATGAAGGCAGTTTATCCTCATAGGCTTTCAATTCATCAAAAAATGATGCACTAGTGCCATAACTTACTTTTGGAAGTGGCGCTAAGTTCTTTTGTCTATCTATTCTCGCTAAATGCTCATATCCTGGACCTCCACCACCATTACCAATACCATAAACTGCAAGCGCAAGTGGAGCAATTTCTTTTTCTTTATATTGCTTATCAATTAACATTGTTGATTTAGGCAAAATTGAACTATTATAAGTACCTTCTGGTGGCATATGACTCAATGTCTTAGAGCCATCTATACCTAGCCAATTAAAACTATGATATGGAAAGCGATTAATTAAACTCCAAGATAACTTTGTAGTCATAAAATAATCAAGGCCTGATTTACTTATAATTTGTGGAAGACTACCACTATATCCAAATACATCAGGTAACCATAGGTTTCTAACACGAAAATTAAACGTCTTTTTATAATATTCAATACCATACAACATTTGTCTTACTAATGCTTCTTCACCTGAAACATTAGTATCAGCTTCGACCCACATTCCACCTTGTAACTCGATTCTGTTCATTTTTACATAAGCTTTAATTTTTTCAAACAATAAAGGGTAATCTTCACTGACCCATGTTAGCATTTGTGGTTGTGATACACCAAAAACAAAATCAGGATGGTGATCCAATAAATCAATAACACTCGCAAACGTTCTGCCTATTTTTCTTCTTGTTTCTCTAATTGGCCATAACCATGCTAAATCCATATGTGCATGACCTATGGCTGTTATTTTCAATAAGTAATTAGTTTTTTGTGATAATAGTTTTTTGGAAGTCTCTATTGATTTTGCAATCCATTCGTCTTCCTCATAAACGATAAGGTAATAAATCGACCTTAAACCTTCATAAATAGCTGCAAAATGCTCAGATTCTTGATCAATAACTTGTAACAGTGATAATAGTGTTTCCAAATCGTCATATAAGGTTTTTAAATCTTCATTTTGTGCAACAATCTCACATGCTTTAAATCTTCCTTCATCACATAAAACACCAAATAAATCATTCGATCCTGCTTCAACCCAAAAATCTAAAGATCCATTTTCTTGAATCAAATGATTGATTTGATAGTAAACTTTACCAGGTTCTCCATGAGTACGATCAAATGTTGAACTTCCGTTTGTAAAACCTTTAAGGGGCGTTCCTGAATTGTCGAATAAGCATGCTTCACCTGATAAGTCTAACTTCAGGTATAATGGTTGACTAAATGATTTTAAATGACCCGTAATTCTAAACCATCCACATGCAAAGTTCTTACCCCATGAATCACCAATCTTAAATGGTTTTAAAGCATGATCACTGATATCCCTAAAGGGTATGGGTTCATCAGTGATAAAACCTTGAATAGTCAAATCAGCAATTTTTGTATCAATCTTATTTTTTACAAGATGATTGATCATATGCTTTAACTGATCAATAACACCTTTTTCATAATCTAAATTAAACTCCATAAATTTTCCTCTCTATGTAAAAATTTTTATTTTTTCTAAATCATTTTTAAGATTCATATGAATGAGTAAAGTCTGTGAATCATCGTCATATTGGTGGATTAATGGTATTTTATCGCACATGACACACTTTGGTTTTGTCATTAGTTTCACTCTAATATATCCATCAATATTTTTCTTGCCACTTAAATCATAGTCATATTCGTTTTCGAATTGTTCATATTTTAATATGCGATATGTAGATCCAATAATATCCCCATCTTGAGCAGTTGTTGTGTCATAAAATACACCAACATCACCAACTTTGATTTTTGGATTTCTTACAACTTCAAATGATAAAGAAAACATATCTGCATAAATTCCTTTTAAATGATATGCATTTTGATTTATGCTCTCATCCATGCAAGAAACAATTGTATATTTTCCACGCGTAAGTTTAATATAATTTTGTTCTTTAAAGCGAAGATTTGATTGGTTTAAAACAGAGACAACAAAATTATACAGTGAACTAGATAATGTCTTTGATGTTGTAATTTTATGGCTATTTATATTGTAATAAGCGAAAATACCTTTGCCTATTGAATATATATTGGACGCATAGCTTTTTACACCAAATATGTCAAATAGATGTTTTTGTGGTGTAGCAGTTAAGTCTTTTTGATTCCACCACTCAGAAACACCGTTAAATATGTCATCATCAGTTCCAATGAAAATTAAGGTCTTCCCTTCATCCACAAAACGCTTGAGTGCATAATGAATGTCTATATGGCTTGGTTTCATAAAATCATATGATAACAATAAGACATCATAAGAATCCAGTGTATTTGGAAATCTTGTTATATTGTCAAGTACTGCGCCAAGTATAGGAATGCCTCTTTTCAATAAAGGTAGAGTAATTCCATAATAGTCTGGAAACTCAGAACTGACTCTTAATAAATCATTTTTGTCTTGAGTAGATCGAGGTAATTTTCTTTGATACATCGCACTATCCGATAAAAACATGCCTATTTTAAAATCAATATCATCGTATATCACTTCTGCTTTAGGCATGTCGCCTAACATCTGAAAGGTGTTGTTTAAAAAAACATCATATGTCTTTGGAATGTATTTAGGTTTGTGTTTGCTTTGTTCATTTATATCAAGCTTTGGAAGCATTCTATTAAATACTCTTGTTGGCCAAGGACAAATTTCATAAGAGTTAATTTTAGGGTGTAGCAAAGATGCGGTCAAAGTTCGCTTGTAATCGTAAGCATAGTCTTCCCAGGACAGTTTTTGGTTATCTTCAATTGGATCGTTTAAAAACCACATATGCTTGTCTGTACCATCCACTAAAGCCTGCATGATTCCATATTCAAGAAATGCCGTTTCAAAAGTACGTTCTTTTGTATTGCCTTCAAATGTATTGAGTACTTTTGAAGTCCCAGCCCATATTTGTCCTATATATCCATCAATTTCTGGTATCGTTGCTAATAGAGATTCTGGAGAGACTAAATGCCATTGTGTATAGTTGAGTAAACTATGAGTTGGTATATAGACTTTAATTAGTTTTTGATAAGTTGTTTGTGCATAATGCTTTATTGCATATGCGATGTGTTGTATTGCACGTTTATATAAGTATGCCTTTAGTTTTGCAATTTTATAGATTGTATCAATCGTGTCATCTTTTTTGTTTAAGTTTTTCTTATAATATAGTAAATATTCATCTTGAAAAGCTTCAGAATAACCTGAATGTTGCCAAAATTCTGGTTCTTCTAGGTGAATATGTTCGACACCTAAGTCGATGACATGTTTAAGTTTGTGAATTAAGTATTTTGTATAAGTATATGTTGGTACCATATAAGGGATGTCTTTACCATGAAGAACTCGTTCTCCATTAAAATCCATTTGTGCTTCATTCCAATGTGTTTTTTGATCATAATCTCCATAAAGATATTCTTGATAATGTCCCCAAGAAATACCGGTCATAAAATGAACAATATAACCTCGATCCATAAATTGAGTTACTCTATCATCAAGATGATTATGAAAACCATAAACCATAACAAAATCGCATTTCAAATTGATGGAATCACTAAACATTTCACTTTCTTGCACACCGGTTTTATTACTGGAAATGCTTCTTATATATGACATTTTCCTTCCCCTTAACTATGGTTTTAAAATATAGAATTGAACGATTTATATATGCATAACAAAATTGTTAATATGTATATGCAACTTATAACATCTATCTTTAGATGCTAGTAAAGTTAACCTTTTAACTATGCTAATAGATAATTTTTGATTTCATATCAATAGTAACATGTCTATACATATATGTCAATTTTATATTTGATATTCAATTAAAGAAAATTGATCTTTTTTTCGCACATATCTTTTCATAAAAAAGACCATTAGGTGATGCGTACATTTTTTCATCAAGTTCAACATCACGGATTGAAATACATTTTTTTGAAATATTGTCTCAACATTTTGACTTTTTGTCAATAAATCTTTATAATGAATAGTAAGACTTAATGGGGGCATACATGAAAAAAATAGAACAGTTTTTAGGCAGTGGATTCTATATAGCATCAATCTTTTTAATAACATTCATAGCATGGTCATTTTATCAAGATACACCACCATATGATTTTAACTTATATAATATGTTAGGTGTCTTTTTTTTGATTTTAGTCAACACTTTAATTCTTATTTTCTATAAGAATACGCTATATATTTTGCCTTCAGTTATTTCGTTATTATTTGTGCTAAACAAATCAAATATGGATTTTGATACAGTAGCAGCTATGGGATTCCCATATCTTGCACTTGGCATCTTTTTTATTGGTCCAATGGTTCATTTAATCAGATTTAAACCCAAGTTTAATCAAGGCATCTTCTTTTTAGGTATTTGTCTGATTGGAGTCTCATACATTGCACCATTAATCTATCTTCCATTCGATATTAGAGCCATTCCTGTATCCATGATGGGACTGTTATATCTACTCGTTTATATCTTTTTTACATCAACTGTTAAAGGCAATCTTAACTATTTATTTAAAGTCATGATGTTTATCAATCTACTTATGGTCTTCCAAGTATTCTTCTACTTATATCAAGGATACATAGCAAACCCTGAATTAGAGTTCTATTATAGAATATTCTCTGGATGGGGAAGAAACTTAGGTTGGGCGAATATTAATGATATGTGTTTTTATATCGCATTAACTTTTCCAAGTTACTTATACTTTATTTTTAAGAAACCAAGAACTTATTTAGTATGGTTTTTAATGATTCTACCAGTGATCGCAGTCATTTTATCTAAGTCCCGTGGTGGTGTAATCGGTTTTGCAGTAGCAGTCATCGGTGTGATTTTATTCTTTTGGCTAAAAGGAAACAAGAAACACTTAACACACGGTTTAGTATTTCTTGCTTTCACAGTTACGATATTTTATATGGGTAGACAAGCGTTTCATATCTGGTATGAATTTTTTATAGAATCTCTACATGATGACTTTGATGCTTTTTCAAGTGGACGCATTACCATTTATAGAACCGGTTGGGAAGTCTTTAAAAATTATCCAATTTTTGGTGGAGGATGGTTATCACTTCAAAATATAAATCCAGGGTCAAGACTCTTTATGTATCACTCTACATTAATTCAAGCAATTGCAGCGATGGGCATGTTTGGTTTAGTTGCCTTAGCAATCCATTATTTCCAAGTCTTTAAATTTATGGCTATTGATTTAACTTTAGAAAAAACATTATTCTTAATTGGATATATCGCAAGCCAAGTTCATGGACTTATTGATAATGTCCAGTATGCAGTACCTTATAGTGTCTTAATTGTTATTTTCCTTGCTGTCTTTGAGACATCAACGAAAACAACAAGCTTTGAACTAATCAACCGCAGGTATCACTTTATCGAATCAACTGAAAAGGGATAAAAAATTATCCCTTTTTTAATTCGTCTCTATATTGATTTAAATAAGTGATTAACTCATCTTCACCTCGAGGTCTCATAAATAAATATCCTTGAGCACTCTGACCACCTAGCTTTTGCATTAAATCAGCGGTCTCAACATCTTCAACACCTTCGATAACGACTTCATAACCTAATTGTTTTGCTAAATCAATGGTCGCTTTAACAATATGTTGAGTGGTTGGATTAATTAATATTTGTTTTGTGAAAAACCGATCGACCTTAATGGTTGTGATAGGGAATTGGGCAATATAATCAAGTGATGAATAACCTTTACCAAAGTCATCAATCGCGATACGATAACCTTCATTGGAAAAGCTATCAAGAATTAATTTACTATCTTCAGGATTTTCCATTAAAATCGTTTCTGTAATTTCTAACTCAATTAAACTAGGTTTAATATTGTATTCCTTTAAAATCTTACTCATACGGTTGTAAAAGTCTTTATTGTATAAGTTTTTCGTCGATATATTAATGGATATCGGTAATTCAATACCTTTATCATTTAACTTCTTTTGAAACTCTAAAGACCATCTAAAGACTGTTTCAGTCATTTCATGAATCATATTTGTATTTTCTACAGATGGAATGAACTGATCTGGTTTTATCTGTTTTTTCGTTGGATGGTTCCAACGAATCAAAGCTTCTAAGCCTATTGGCTTTCTCGTCTTTAAATCAATCTTAGGCTGATACATTAAATATATTTGTCCATTGTTTAACGCATTTTTAAAATCGGATAATATCTCATATTCAAACTCTTTTTGAGTATTGAGATCAGAATATATCATGGATGCCAAATGATTTTTTTTCGCTTCTCTTGCTGCTTGATCCGATTGGATAAAGTAGTCAGAGATTTGATTTTGATGAATATGTTTACGATTGGTGAATCCAAAGGCAAAATCAATAAACAAATGGTGTCCTAAGACATGAGAAGCTTGATGAATATGTTTTACATAATCTTCAACTTCTTGTTCAAAATCAAAAGTGGGCTTTATTAACCAAAAATGATCGATACTCGTTTGAACCATAATAACACCTGGATATTTTCTTGTAAATATTTCTTTGATGTTTAATAAAAATTTATAATATGTCGCATAACCCACAACATCACAAATCGTATCACTATTACCAATTAAAAGGGTTGCTATGGTGTAAACTTTTTTAACTTCTAACCTATTCTTATTTAAATAATTAATATTGAATAATAAAGTATCAGGATTAATATATTCGATTTCACTAATCTTTTCTCGAGCAATTCGATAACTTCTAGAAAACCAACCAGCAATATATCCTACAAATACCATCATCAATAATCTAAACAACCAATCCATCCAATATTGAGGCTCTCCAGTTGAAAAGACCCATGGCGTTAATGGGCCAACTAGTAAACCTGCAAGTATCCCAGCACCCATGCCATAATAGCCACCTAATATACTTCCTAAAACCACAATTGGAATATACATCATATGAGAGTATGCTAAGTGATTTCCGGGAATTACCCGAAGAATTAAGAAATTAGCCAAAATAAAAAGCAAACCAAAAAGAATCGTTAAAACTCTATAGTTTGCTCTTATCCAATTTTGTACTTTATCTTTTTTTGATTTGCTCATAAATGCTCCTATATGAATCTATTATAATACAGTTATCCAATCATTTGGGTCTTTTATATCACCAAATTGAATACCGATTAATAGTTCATATAGTTTTTTAGTTGTTTCACCCATAACTTTTGATGCAGGAAACACATGTTTATGGCCTTTATAGGTAATCGACCCAATCGGTGTAATAATTGCAGCTGTACCACATGCACCAGCTTCTACAAGATGATCTAATTGATCAATATAAATATCTTCTTCAATGACCTTTAAACCTAAAATATGTTGTGCAATATATTTTAATGAGCGATTTGTAATACTGTTTAATATAGAAGGTGATTTTGGCGTGATATAATCACCATCTTTGGTGATACCAAAGAAATTGGCTGCACCAACTTCTTCGATTCTTGTATGTGTTTTAGGGTCTAAGAATAAACAATCTGCAAACCCTTGTTTTCTAGCTTCTACTTGTGGATACATCGATGCTGCATAGTTTCCTCCAACTTTAACTGCTCCAGTTCCATAAGGTGCTGCACGATCATAATCTGAAACACCCATATTGACACATTTTGCATCACCATCAAAATAGGTTGCTACTGGAGATACGATTATGCTAAAAATAAATTCTGGTGCAGGACGAAGACCTAAGTTATCACCAACACCAATCATAAATGGACGAATATATAAGGTGTGTTTACTCTCATAAGGTGGTACAAATTCTGCATTTGCTAAGACGGTTTTTTTAACAGCATCAACAAATTTTTCAATAGAAACTGTTGGCATCATCATGCGCTCGCATGATGTTTGAAAACGTCTTGCATTATCCTCAACTCTAAATAATTGGATTTTTCCGTCTTTTCTACGATATGCCTTTAATCCTTCAAAACATTGTTGACCGTAATGTAGGGAAGTTGAAGTTGCTGAAATGGTCAATGTATCTTCTGGTCTTAAATGTCCTTCGTCCCATTTTCCATCTTTGTAGTAAGAAATATAATTGTAGTCTGCCTTTACATATGCGAATCCTTTTGCTTTTGAAATCATAAAAGTTATACCTTCTTTCTTTATATAGAATTATTTTAAGTAAGCGTTTTCACATCTTCTACAAAAAGAAAAGGATGAAAATTTCATACGCTCTTCTTTAAATATATGTAAACAATTTATCGTTTAACTTCTTCTGTTTCCTCAGGTTGAGCAAGTCGCATTTTTAATTTCAAGAAATATAAGGTTTCTTCAGTATCATAAATTAACATAAAAGTTAATGCAATCAAACCACCATAAAAGATTGCCGGAAAGACTAACCACAATACTGGCATAAACGCATCTCCTGCAAACCATGGATTGACTAAGAATATACCTGGGACAAATACACGTAACATTGTGCCTAATCCAGATAAATCACCTCGAACACCAAAGATGAATGAAGGATTTCTTTTTGAAGGATCAAATAATTCAGATTTAGGTACCCATCCAAATAATGTAATGATTAATTCATTAATAAAAATAATTATTAATATAAAGATCAAAAATAAAGGTGCCTTGTAAGCTCTTCTAACAGATAACTCATGCATATTATAATGCATCATTAAAAATGGAACTAAGAAAATTAAAAAATGTGAGAAATAAAATCTAATGTTTTCGATATTAAATGCATGTCGATAAACCCCTAAATCTTGACCATTAAACCATGTTGACATTGCGTCAACAGGAAAAATAAACGTAATAATACCACTTGCAATACCAACCATGATCATATAATCTTTAACTGTTTTATTTTTAACAAAGTATAAGAATGGGAATGTTATAGCTGATACAGCACAAACATTCTCAAATGATACTTTTGTTATTAAGTAAGTTACATTATCTTGATAGATTGGAAGAAAGATTTTAAATATATGAATTAAGAAATTTAAAACAAGGACACCAAAAAGAAACCAATATCTAAATTTTTGACTTTTATACTTAAGAAATCTCAAGGATATAAAAATGAGTATAAAAGCTGCAAATATGTATATCATGTAATAAAGATTTCCAAATTGAACAGTTGGCATAAACAGAATCTCCTTGTTGCTTAATATTAACAATATTATAACATAATATGTTAATTTTTATGAAGATGATATTTTGGTCTGCAAAACTTGTTTCAAGAAAATATCTACGATTTTCGGATCAAATTGATTTCCTTTTTCTTTTTGTAGAATACTTGTTGCTTCTTCGGTTGTCAAAGTTTTTCGATAAGTTCTATCTCTTGTCATCGCATCAAATGAATCAGCAACCGCTATAATTCTTGATTCAATCGGTATTTCATCACGATATAGCCCATTTGGATACCCTCTGCCATCATAACGCTCGTGATGAAATAAAACGATTTTAGCGATATCATCATATTCACTCACTGCACTTAAGATCTGATATCCTGTTTCTGGATGTTTTTTCATAATAACCCATTCTTCTTCTGTTAGCTCACTTTTCTTATTTAAAATATCATCATCGATACTAATTTTTCCAATGTCATGTAGTAACCCAGAAATTCTGACTTTCTCTTCAAATGAAGAACTGATATTGAGTTTTTTAGCAATATGCCAAGACATCGATGAAACTCTTTTTGAATGATTCATTTCTCTTGGACTCTTTTCAAAAAGCGTTGCCATCATGACATCAATCGTATTTTGCGTCATCGAAGAACCATCATACACTTTTTGAGCAAACATCATTTTTTCTGCTTCAGTAAATGCTTTTGTAAACGATACATCAGGTGAGTTATATATGGAATATCCAAAAGATACTCTGATTTCATAACCAAAAGGATTTAATAAAGTAAATTGTTTTTTCAAGTCTGAAGTCATTGATTCAAGTACACTTAGGTTTGATTTCTTAAAGATAATACCAAACTCATCGCCACCAACACGACATACTATACCTTTACTTCCGACAACTTTTTTTATTCTCGATGCAACATAACTTATGATTTGATCACCTTGATCAAATCCAAATGAATTATTAATAACACGAAGACCATTGACATCGCATAAGATAAAACCTAATGGCAAATCGCTTTTTCTAATATTATCGATTACAAAGTCAAAATGACTTCGATTATAAACTTGAGTTAAACTATCAGTTTTTAAGAGTTTTTCCATTCGTTTTTCTTTTTCGACAGCTAAAGATAAGTCTTCAATAACAATCAGTCCACCAGTAATCGCTTTATCATTGTTATATAGCGGCATAAAATCTGCAGAAACAGGTATTTTTAGCCCTTTAAAAGGATTTATCATGTTTCCACGGACTCGATTTGCAGTTCCATCTTGTGAGAGCTCAAACGTCATTTTTAGACGATTGTCTAAAAAATCTAAGACATGCATCTTTAATAAATCTTGATTTTTAACATCAATCATTTTTAAGAACTTCTTATTATATAAAACAAGCTGTCCAAACTGATCATATTGAATCATGCCTAATGGACTATGTTTAAACACAGTCAAAAAACGATCCTCTAATTCTTCTGCTTTTTCTGAGGACAAAATCCATTGTGTCATATCAGTATCGATACCTCGGTATCCGATAAGAATTCCTTTTTCATCTAGCTTTGGAACACCACTTGAGAGTAACCACTTTGTTTGATTTGTTTTTGATATATTTCTATTCATGACATTCCCAAATGTCTCATGTTTGGCAAATGTCTCAAATGCCATTTTTATAACTGTTTCTTTATCTTCTTCATGGAATAAATCATAAAAATGTTTTTGCCCAACGATTTCATTAGGATGATATCCTAGTATATCAAAAACAATTGGGTCAACATATGTAAATAAACCATTTGTATCAGTTTCCCATATGTAGGATAGATTATGGAATGAGAAATTTTGATATTTTATTTGATCAGGTGTCAATAAATCATATTGTATTGATGATTCCATTTGATCATATAAGTAAACATAAAGATATTCTTCATCATATGCTAGAGACACCTTATAAGATTTTTGATGAAGATAAATATGTGTTTCTTGTTGTTTGTTGCCTATAAGCAATCCTAAAAATTCAAGAAAAGGGCTTGAAGCGTTAGTACTTTGATTAGATTTAAATTGTTGGTCATACTGATTAATGATTTGATTAAACCGATCATTGGATGTTAATTGCTTAACTGAAGGTTTTAAATGATAAACAGAATAACCAAAGGTTGCATGTTTTAATAAATTCTTAAAAACTCCTTGATCCATAGCATCCCCTCCACTTTACTACTTTTTATAAGCAAATCACAAGAAATGCAAAAAAATATGTCACCAAGTAAACCTGGCAACATAAGTTAATCGCTTAAAATTTTCTTTTGATTTAAGTAAAAGATCTCATTTAAATAAGATTCATCATAACTCTTCTTTAATAAATCATAGCAAGCCTTCATATTTGGTGGTCTTTTTTCTGGATGATGTGTATCGGTTGCTACAAAGTCGATGAGTTTTTCTTTAAGAAGCTTATGAACTAACTTCTTATTAACAATCTTTTCCAAACCTAAGATTGCTGATGCATTCATTTGTAACAAAGCACCAGTATTTTTGATTTTATAGTAATCATCAAACTGTAAATACTGATATCTTTCAATATGTGCAACAATAGGAATAAATCCACTTCTTGAGATATCATAAACAATATCTTCAATCGGTGTTTCAACCATTGGTGAAAATTCAACTAGAATATATCTAGAGCCAGCTAAAGACATGGCTTGATAATCAGGTTCTAAATGAGAACGATAATTGATCTCTGCACCTAGATATAAATTGATTTTTAAACCTTGTTTTAATACTTCAGATTTTAAGTTTTCGAAAATGGTGTTGTATGCTTTATGATCTACTTTTTGAACATGCGATTGAACATGAGGTGTTAAAATAATTGACTCGACACCATCATTTATTTCTTGTTTAATCATTTCAATCGATGATTCAAGTGATGGAGATCCATCATCAACACCTGGAAGTATATGTGTATGAATATCAATCATTATTCTTCGCCGTCTTCGTATTTATAGCTATAGTCAAATCCATAGCCATATTCTCCACTCTTAAGGTTCACTTGAGTCAAAACAGTGCCTAAGATATTAATCTCATTTTTCCTTAGTGTTTCAACTGCTTCTTTCACCAATGTTTTTTTAGCAACATTTTGGGCAACAACAAAGATGACACCATCTGCTATTTTTGCAATATATAATGCATCTGATACAGCAATAACTGGAGGTGTATCAAGCAATACATAATCATAGGCTTCACGAAGTTCAGCAATGAGTTCTTTAAGTTTTTTCGCTTCTAAAACATTAACAACTGCAGTTGTCTTTTCTCCAGCAACGATATAATCAACTCCAACTTCATTAGAATGACGTACCATTTCTTTATACTCAATTTTACCTGACAAATAATCTGTTAAGCCATTTCTATTGGTTGAATTAAAAACACGATGAATTTTAGGTTTTCTTAAATCTAGATCTAATAAAATAACTTTCTTTCCTTTTTGTCCTAATAAATAAGATAAATTAGAAATAAATGTTGATTTACCTTCTGATGCTAATGTTGATGTAAATTGAATCACTTTATATTCGTTATCAATATTCGCATAATCAAGATTAATCAAAACTTTTTGAAATGATTCAGCTGTATAAGAAAGTGGTTGTTCTTTCGTGACAAGATAATCATATTTTTGAACATTTTCACCATTAAATATTTTTAGTCTCTTTTTCATACTTTGCCCTCCTTGACTTCAAATTCAGGAATTACACCTAAAACCTGGATGCCAAAAGCAGCTTCTAGTTGATCTTTAGATCGGTACGTATTATTAAACATTTCTTTAATAAAAGCAATACCAACACCTAAAATACCACCTAAGATTAATCCGATAACGACATATAAAGCCTTATTAGGTGAATCATAGACACCATTATCAGCATAACTTGTGCGGATGATGTTATCTTTTAGAATCAAGACATTCTCATCAGCAAATTCAATAGCAGCACTAATCACAGCATTGACTACCTCTTTTGATTGGACGTTGTCTTCTGATATATAACTGACATTGATAAAGTAGCTCGTATTGCTCGAACTCACGGTAAGATTTCGTTTTAATTGATTTGGTGTCATATCAAGTTCTAGCTCTTCAATCACTTTATCTAAAACAACAGGCATCGAAATTAAATCAGCAGCAGTTGCTAAAAGTCTTTGAGCATTAATCAAGTCAAATGAATTACCACCTGGGTTTTCAACTTGGACTTGAACCATAACGTATGCATTTGATTTATATTTAGGATCAGCGACTAAAAATGCATAAGCACCAGCAATCGCACCTACAAGAAAAGTGAGAGTTAAAATTAAAACGAGATTGTTTCTAAGAATTTTGTATAAATCAAGTAAGCTAATTTCGCTTTCATGCTCATGTTGTTGTTCGTTCATATATTCCTCCGTAGATAAACATTTTTTATTGAATTAATTATATCATAGATGGCTTACTAAAAGTAAGCAATATGAGTAAAATTGATAATTATAGTTTAAATAGTGCAATCACTTCATCAATATCTTTTTTTACTTGATTTAATGAATCAATCCAAAAATCTTTTTGAGTCACATCAATATTCATGGTTTTAGCAACTTCTTCGATACTTGTTTTGGTTGTTAGTAATAAAAGATCATCATAGTTTGCGATAAAGTTATTAGGCTCTTTTATGTATTGTGCATATAACCCTTTACCAAAAAGTAAACCGAAAGCATAAGGAAAGTTATAAAAATTGAGTTGTGCACTGTAGTAATGCCCTTTAACAAGCCACATATAAGGATGGAGTTGATTATGATCAAGTCCATTAAGATAGGATTCTTTTTGAGCGTTTAGCATCATTTCTTTCATTTGATGCTTAGAAACTGGGCCTGTTGAGTGTTCTAATAGGTTTGTTTCAAACATGTAACGAGATAGAATATCAACGATGACTTGGGTATCACCTTGAAGTGAATTTTCTAAAATGGATAACCTTTGCTTAGGATCAGTTATTGTTTTTAGTAAATGATTGTTGACAATCGTTTCACAAAAAATTGATGCAGTTTCTGCTAAAGGCATCGGATAGCTCCAATGTAGCGGTTGATTATTTGAAATCACTTCGCCATGATAACCATGGCCAAGTTCATGTGCTAAAGTTAAAACATCAGATAAAGAGCCAGTAAAGTTCGTCATAATACGTGATTGTTTTAGCTGTGGTTGATTTGAACAAAATGCTCCACCACGTTTTCCTTTTTTAGGATAAACGTCAATCCACTCTTGATCAAAAGCACGAGTAGCAAAGTCACCTAAGCGTTTTGAGTAACCATAAAACGCTTCTTTGACTAAATCTTGTGCTTCTTCATAGGTATATGTTTTTTCTAGTTTTCCAACAGGAGCAAAAAGATCATAAAAAGGTAGATTGGTTTCGTGACCTAAGTATTTTGCTTTTTGTTTTAAATAAGCTTCAAAATAAGGACGGTAGTCCATCATTGCAGATAACATTGCATCAAGGGTAGCTTTTGTCATCTTAGATTGTTCTAATGTTTTATCAAGTGCTGAATCATAACCTCTGAGTTCATTCATTAAAACAACTTCTCGCTTAATGTTAGATAAAGCTAGAGCAACTTGATCTTCTATCGTGCCATATGCTTTAATCTCAGCGTTAAACGCATCTTCTCTGACTTTAGGGTCATGATCATAGGCTAAGTTTCTCGCTTCGCTTAGGCTAATTTCGTCTCCTCTAAAGTCTACTGCAAGATTTGCAGTTGTGATGTTATGAAGCATGCCCCAACCTGATGATGCAAGTTCTTTGAGTTTAGCATATAAGATTTCTTCTTTTTCAGTTAACAAGTGTTTAGCTTCTTGTTGTTCAAGATATAAATTGTACTTATATTGATTAATCAATTTAGATTGAGAAGCTAATTCATCTAAATCAACAGATTCAATATAACGTGTAAATAAGACGTCTTCAGCAGTAGCCTTACGATATATCTTTTGAACCTTAGACATATAGAGTGGTGCTTGATCATTTGTCACATCAGTCGCTAAGGTCAACATCGCAAAACTTGATAACGTTCTAGATATTCTGTGAATCTCTTCTTGATACTTTAGGTATCCTTCAATATAATCAATAGATGATACTGATTTTTTGTTGATGAAATCCATGTATTCATCGACAAGTTGTTCTAAAAGACCTAGGTCTTGATTATATTTATCATCAAATCCTAAGTATAAATCATTTAAATTCCAGTTTTTCATATAGTTCCCTCCGCTTTTTATAATTACATTATAACAAATCAAAAATAAAACACCTAATAAATAGGTGTAATATGTTAAATAATGGGCAAATATTTCTCTAATTCCCAAGCTGAGATTTTGGACTTGTAGTCATCCCATTCTCTTGTTTTCGCTTCTATAAGCTTGAAATATAACTCTTCACCAATGGATTCTTTCATTAAACTGGATTCTGAAAACAAGTTAATGGCTTCATATAAACTTTCAGGAAGATTTTTAATACCTGATTTTTTTCTTTCTGTTTCAGTGAGTTTAAAAAGGTTTTTCTTAACAGGTAAGATACTATCAATTTGATTTTTAATTCCATCTAGTCCAGCTGCTAATATTCCACTCATTGCCAAATATGGATTTGCTGATGGATCAACTGATCGAACTTCAATACGTGTAGAATTACCACGTGTTGCGGGAATTCTAATCATCGTTGAGCGATTTGCATCGCTCCATGAGATGTAGCATGGTGCTTCATAACCAGGAACTAATCGTTTATATGAGTTCACTGTAGGGTTAGTTACTAAAGCAAATGATTGTGCATGCTTCATCACACCGCCAATAAAGCATAATGCTGTATTGGATAATTGATTTTCCGTATTTGGATCATAAAATAAATTATTTCCTTCAGCATCTGATATCGAACAATTCGTATGCATCCCAGAGCCATTAATCCCTTGAATCGGTTTTGGCATAAAAGTTGCATGATAGCCATGACGACGTGCTACATTTTTAACTAATATTTTAAAAGTTTGAATATTATCACAAGCTTCCAAAGCATTATCGAAATGGAAGTTAATCTCATGTTGCCCAAAGGCAACCTCATGATGAGAAACTTCCATTTGGAATCCCATCTTTTCCATTTCTAAAACAATATCACGTCTTACATCTTCTGAGCCATCTATAGGTGCTAAATCGAAGTATCCTCCTAAATCAGAAAATTCTAGTGTAGGTCTATTATTATCATCTAGTTTAAACAAAAAGAATTCAGGTTCTACACCAATATTAAACTTATCATATCCTAACTTCTTCATCTCTTCTAGATTTCTTTTTAAGATATATCTAGGATCTCCTTGATAAGGTAAGTGTTCAGTTGTATAGACATCACAGATTAATCTTGCTACTTTTCCTGAAGGTGTAGACTCCCATTCTAGGATTAACCATGTTGATAGATCAGGATATAAATACATATCTGCTTCATCAATACGAACGAACCCTTGAACAGATGATCCATCAAACATAATTTCATTAGCCAAAGCTTTTTCTAAGTTACCAAAAGGTATCTCAACGTTTTTAACTGTACCAAGCATATCTGTAAACTGCAAGCGGATATATCTAACATTATTTTCTTTAGCATCTTTTAAAACATCAAGTCTTGTATAGTTTTTCATAAGAACCTCTTTTTTGGTTTAAATTTTACGCTTCTATGAAAAAAAAGTCAATAATAAATGATTATTATCGACAAAATTTACATTTCTTTACATAAAATATGAGATTTTTAGCATTTAAACCATTCTTTGATAGATTTTTTTACTATTTTGAATTGGGACAGCTCCAGATACTTTTTCATAAAATGGCCAATTCTTAGGTTCTACACCACCAATAATTGCGTATCCATAACCTTCTTCTTTCATGGAAACTAAACATTTTAAAAGTAAAGCTTTACCAATACCTTTTCCTCGATAAACTTCATCAACACCTGTTGGTCCAAAATATGCTTTAGCAGTTGCATCATAACATGCAAAGCCAATGATTTTTGAATCATCTCTTGCGATAAAGCATGTTGGATGATTTTTATACAAGCCTGCTTTTGCTTCCGATAACCAACCTTTTGAAAAGTGTGTACCAATAAAATCTAATACCTTATCACTGCTTGGTGATAAGACTCTAACAATTTCGAAAGGTGTATCAAGTTCTTTAATGATAGGTTGATATAAATCAACAAGCATATCTAAAGAATTACTAGCCATGATATATTCTCCTTTATATTTAATATAATTCCATTATAGCACAACAAAAACACTAAATATAAGACTTCCAGATTATGAAATAAATTTACATTTAAGATTTAAATCCTTTACGTTTTTGAGTACCCCATGTGCCACTTTCTCTAAGTGCACTAAAGGTAGAAAACACTCGATGCATACTAATTAATTGTCGATATCCAAAGTTTTCAAAGATTGCATAAAAAATCATCACAAACGTTTCTTTCTTATTCATCATCACAAGTTCTTTTTCTGACATAAATATTGATGATAAGGAAATCACAACACCAAATAAAATAGATGCTCCAAAGATACCTAATATAATAACAGGATTAAGTAATCCCAAGATTAATGCAATCATCAACATCAAATATCCTTGTGCTTCAAAAAACGGTCCTAAAAACTCAAAGATAAAGAAATAAGGATATCCTATTAATCCTATTTGTTTATACTTAGGATTAAAGGATAACTTTCTATGATAAGAAAGAATATCAATTAAACCTCTTTGCCAACGATTACGCTGTTTTAATAGTGTCTTTAAGTCACTTGGTAGCTCAGTATAACAAAACGCATTATAAACATAAGAGACACGATATGGATCTTTTTTCTCTAATGCTTGTCTAGTCAGTCTAACAACAAGCTCCATATCTTCACCAACTGTATCTTTTTTAAGCTTGCTGCTACTGGTTAAATAACCACCAGTTTCGATTAAAGTTTCTTTTTGAAATAAACCAAAAGCACCAGAAATAATCATTAAGCTTCTGAGTTCACTCCAACCAATACGACCACTTGTAAAAGCTCTTAAATATTCAATGGTTTGAAATCTACAAATCATTTCTTTAGGAATACTTCTTTTTTCTACTTTTCCTTTATCGAAGGTAAATCCATTGGCTGGATAGATGTTGCCCCCTAAGGCAACATAAGGTTTAGTGTCATCAAGCATTGATGATGCAAGCTTTAATAAAGCATCACCTTCTAAAATGCTATCTGCATCAATACCGCAAACATAAGGTTGTTTACTCACATTGATACCAACATTTAAAGCATCAGCTTTTCCACCATTTTGTTTATCAACAACAACTAAGTTAGGAATATCTTTTGTCGTATAGACGCCTCTTATCTTTTTCGTATTTAAATGATTGATATGAGATGGATGCTTTCTTTCTAAGTTAAAATGCTTAATTAAGATACTTAAAGTAGAATCTTTAGATCCATCATTGACGACAACTACTTCATAAATTGGATATTGAAGATTTAAAAGACTCGTTACACTCTCTATAATACTTACCTCTTCATTATATGCAGGAGCGATAATTGATATACCTGGTAATAAACGTTCAGAGAATAATAAAGTATACTTTCTAGTCTTGGATAAAGCAACTTGTTTTTTAGAAGCTAACAAAGCTAAGAGAAATAAGATTATGTATATTGTATTAATCGTCAAGAAATAAAAGATTAGGTAAACATTGACATCTATTAAAAACCCATTAATGATTTCAGTCATACTTAAATTAAAAATCGTATCACCTAATCTAAAGATATAAATCAGTGGAAATAATAATAAAGAAAAGACAATCCACTTAATCATCCAATAAACTTTTGTTTTTTCAATCGGAGGTTTTTCTTTTTTTTCAATAACAGGTGTTAAGCTTTGTAATCCCATTTTAATTAATATATCTTGATGAAGATAAATTCTAAATTCTTTCGTCATTTCATCATTAAGACTCATTTTTGACTTGATAATCTCAAGCAAAAATGATTCTATTTGTTCATTCTTATTTTCATTTAAGAAATCTATGATAGGTTCTATAATATTTTGATTTAAGACAAGTTCTAAAATTTCTTTTAATAATTTCTTTTGAGCATTAAATAAATCTAGAATAATATAATCAATTCGATCAGAAAACACCTTCGTTAACATTTCTTTTTGATGAGGCTTTAACTCAACATAAATTCTTAATAGGTGATCTAAAAAGGAACGATCATTTAAAACCATTTTAGATAATGTTTTGACTCTGACTTCATCTATTTCACTACCATCAAATCCATCAATAATGCGGTTGATGCATTTAATGCTAGCGCGATTAGTTAAAGATGAAACCGCATAAGCCTTTATTTTTGGATCATCATGTTCTAAATATTTCTCAACACTTAAGATTTCTGGAGTATGCTTTAACAAGTTTTTTAAAATATTTTCCTTTAAGAATTCATTTTTAGATACTTCATAAGGACTTGTTTGAAGAATCCATTCAAGTCTTACTTGCATGTATTCGATTAAAAATGCATCAGCATGAAATGATCCTATGCGAATCAAGCCTAAAACAATTTCATATCTGTGATCGTCACTATAAGTTGAAAACGTATCATAGATTCTTTTATAGTTACTTCCTAATAAAGTACATAACCTGTCTTGATATTGATCTGTACTCTTTTCTAATGACTCAATGATTGGATAAAGATACTCATCTTTTAATCCGTAGCGCATGTGCGCTACGATTCTTAATCTAACTGCTTCATTTCGTTCTTTATTAAAACGTTTGAAAAGCATTTCATATGCTTCTTCAGTTCTTAGTTTTGAAATATAGTAAACAGCAATTCTTCTTTTAAAAGTACTTAAAGCATTAATGTTTCTTTTTTGTTTTTTTATAAATCTAGAATCTTTGAAATCTTCAATAATGCTTTCTCTAATAACAGGATCTAGATGGATTTGTTCATCTACATCTATTAAAGCATCAAAAAAGAAACGTTTAGAAACAGGAATGTCAACGTCTTCTTGGTCTATATATTTTTTAAAGAGATAATCCCTAGCTTTCTTAACTTTGAGTTCTTTTTTGTTTAATCTTCTTTTTTGTGTCAGAATAAGTAATATAAACACAATAATGATTAAACCAAAAAAGGCGAAAACACCATAAATAATATCAATCATGATATCATCACTTTCTGGTCACGAATACGCTTAATATGTCCAATTAATTCTTCTGGTATAATAGGCTTTTGTAAAATAAAGTCAACATCTAATAAATTACAACGTGTCACAACATCCAAATTTTTATGGTGACTTACCATAATAAATGGGATGTTTCTAAAGTTTTGAGATTGATTGATTTTTTGTTTAAGTTGAAAACCATCAAGTTTTGTTAAATTAATCTCAGAGATAATGACATCAATATTATGAGTTTCTAATTGATCATAAGCATCATAGATATCTTTAGCAATAATCACTTGATAATGGATTCGATCAAAGATTTTAACCATTAAGTTTTGATAAGTTTCATCTTCATCAACCAAAAGAATAATCCCTTCAGTAAATGTTTTTTCATCTGTATGTTGATCAAGGATTTGATCTTTACCTTTGAGTTTCGCTCTTTCTAGTCGCATTTGTGCAAGTTCAATAAACTGATTAACACGTTCATCAAGGCCATAACGCGTATTTAGTTCAGATGATGAGGTAATACTTATCGTTATCGTTATCGGCTCTATAAAGAGTTCTGACTTTTTAACGAGATTACTTAATTTAACAGCGAGCGCTGTTAAAGACTTCTCATCAATTTCGTGACGATAAACAAAAATACCAGGTCCATTTTGTTTAAATAATAAAGCATCTTCTTGTTTCATGTTATTAATGATATGAACTAAGTTCCTTAAGGTCTCATCACCTTTATGAACACCATATTTTTTATTGATTTCTAATAAGTTATCAATATGTATCAAGACCAAACATCTTGATTTGTTTTCAGCTAAAGGTTGATCTAAGTTATTTAATAAATGACCAATCATAAATCTTTGATTATAAAGATTGGTGATTGAACAACGCAGAAGTTTATCGGTTGTCTCTGTTATTTTTGAGGATAGTTCTTCAACTTCTTGTTCAAGGTTTTTCTTTTCGACATTTAAGATCTCTATTTTTGATTGTTGAAGATATGATGTTGTCTTATAGATTGCAGGTAACTGAATGTTAAATGACTTATGATACTTTTTAACAACAGATTCTAGGAGTGTTAGCCAACTAACACCCTTTTTTTGATAAATCGTATCAAAAAAAGTATTCCATAATTTATAGCCTGCAAGCTTTGTAGACTCTATTTCAATATGAGGATAAAGCTCCAAATAAATCTCAGAGTCTTTAAAAGCATCTAATATTTCGTATCTATGGTATTTCGTTTCTAGTTTCTTTAGCATATGATTACAAATCGTTTCATAGTTATAAGAAACATTCTTTTTATTTTTGCGTTCAACAACTTGATTGGAATTATAAAAATCATAGGATAAGATGCCTTGATAAACATCAGGGATCATAAGCTTATGAATCACAAGACCTAAACGCGGATAAATAGAAATAATATTATGTTTCTTTATTTTCTTAACTGCTTGTCTGACAAACTCAATACTAGGGAGTACACTTTCATGGAATTGATTGATTGAATTAATCAATTCCTTTTGATTTTTTGTATGATGAGAAAAAAGATGTGCAGAAAACAAAAAGCCCTCTTCAATATAAATACTTACATAACATTCAGGAAAAGGCAAAAAAGGCATAGAAATAAACTCTAGTGTTTGTCCATCTCCAAATTTAAGTTTATAATCTAGTGATTCAATCGTAACAATATCATTAGAGATCATGTTTTCTAAATAGGGGACACCTACTTCATTAACAATCACTTTTCCATGAAAACCCTTTTGATTTAAGTCTTCTAGTGATGTTAAGTTTAAGTAATCATTAGATTGTAAAACAATATAAGATAGTTTAGAGATTTCAATATGTTCTTCTAATGCTGCTAAAAGAAGCGGCACATGGTGTTTAGCACCTGGGTCGATTAATATCGATATATCATCTTTTATAATGAGATAAGTATGACGATTCACTTCTTTTTCTAATAAGATAGGGATTACTAAAGGGTTCATATTATCTCCTACATCTCTTTTATCATAGACTAACAAAGATATTTTTGTTGTTAATTTATTATATCACGATATATCTATTGATATAAAAGAACATAAAAAAAGATAGTTGCAAAGGATCGCAACTATCTATAGTGATATTATTCAGGTTTTGGTTTTGGTTTAATTAAGTTCTTTGAATAATCTTCTTTATTGATTTGTTTATTACGTGCAATAGCCATTGCACCTTTAGGAATATCTTGAGTCACTGTTGAACCTGCGGCGATAAAGACATTATCACTTACCTTTATTGGAGCAACCAAATTCACATTACATCCAATAAAGACATCATCACCAATGATGGTCTTATGTTTTTTAACACCATCATAGTTAACAGTAACTGATCCACAACCAAAATTAACATTAGATCCTACTTCTGCATCACCAATATAAATTAAGTGTGCAGCTTTGGTGTGATCTCCTGTAGTAGATGCTTTAACTTCAACAAAGTTACCAATTCTATTATCTTTACCGATGATTGCATTTCTTCTTAAGTGAGCAAATGGACCAACGGTTGTACGTTCACCAACAATAGAATCTAAAACGATACTATGTCTAATTTCTGCATACGATTCAATCGTTGAATTCAAAACTTCTGTATTTGGTCCAATAACTGCACCAGCTTTAATAATGGTATTACCCATTAAGGTTGTATTTGGGTATATCCAAGCACCTGGTTCAATTATAACATTATGTCCAATCGTTACAGTCTCAGGGTTTACAATAGAGACTCCACCTAACATATGGCCTTTATTAATGGTATCACGTAAATACTTTTCAGCAATACCAACACCATATAAGTCATTAACACCCATTGTTATTTGAGGATCTCTAACTAAAAAAGTATTGACTTTATGTGTTTGATGCATTAATGAAACGATATCAGTTAAGTAATATTCACCTTTACGTTCATTTCTTCTAATCTTTTTAATCGTTTCAAATAATGCTTTATTATCAACGACATAAACGCTTGAATTCACTTCTTTAATGAGTTTTTGAGATTCATTACAATCAAGTTCTTCAACGATACCATTAACAACACCATATTCATCTCGAATAATACGACCATATCCCTTTGGATAATCCATTAACATCGTAACAACCGTTAAATCATTTCCCATCTCAAGGTGAGATGAAATGATTTTATCCATGACGGGATATTCCATAAGTGGCATATCTCCAGGAAGGATAAAAGTAATACCTTCTTCATTTTCTAATAAAGATGCTGCTGAAGATACTGCATGACCGGTTCCTAGTTGTTCTTCTTGGACTGCATATTTGACTCGGTCTTTTAAAATATCTTCCATCACTTCTTTTTTATGACCAACAACAACAATCGTTTCATCAATCACTGATTTTTCAATGTTTTCAATGATATATTCAATCATTGGTTTCTTTAAGATTGGAAACGCACATTTTGGCAATTCAGTGCGCATTCTTGTGCCTTTACCTGCTGCGAGTATGAGTGCATATTTTTTCATTACTTTTCACCCTCCTTAAGGATAAATGATACAAGATCCTTTGTGCTATTTTTAACCATTGATTCATCCGGATGACTGACTGTCACGCGAATCAAGTTCTCGGTGCCACTTGGTCTAACTAAGAGAAGAGAATCTTCACCCAATTTTTCTTTTAATTTAATTAAATAGTTTTGAACAGAATCTTTTTTTAAAGTTTCTTTTGGAACTTCAGAAATATTTACATGTTCAATCGGATATAGTTTAACATCTTTTGTGAGTTCATCAAACCATTTTTTAGTATCATTGAGTATTTTCATTAAATACATAGAAACTAATAAACCATCACCTGTATGAATAAATTGGCTTAAGATCACATGCCCTGAAGATTCACCACCAATACAATATCCATGTTCTTCCATAGCAAGTGATACATTTTTATCACCAACATCGGATAAAACAACATCAATACCCTTATCTTTTAAAGCTTTAATAATGCCTAAGTTACTCATTTTTGTTAGTACAACACCATTATTTGCTAAGGTGCCATTTTGTTTCATATGATTGGCAATCATATAAACAATCATGTCACCATCATAAATTCTACCAGTAGCATCAACTGCTTGAATGCGGTCTCCATCACCATCAAAACTAAAACCAACTGGATATTTCTTTTTTAATACTTCTTTAATCATGGTTTCCATATGCGTAGAGCCACAATGATCATTGATTAATGTATTTATTCCTTCATGTTTATAGATTTGTAAAGCATTTGGTACATAAAGGTCTAAAATCTCTTTTGTAATACTTGATGTAGCCCCATTGGCAGTATCAAAGATTGCTTTTAAATCTATTTTTTCTAATTTGAGTTTTTTATAAATTTGTAAGTATTGAATTTTAACATCATCATTACCATTTTTTACGGTATGAATCGGAAGTTTAATGACTTGATTAGCAGCCATCAACTTTTCAATTTTTGCTTCTTCATCAGGAGTTGTCTTAAAACCTTTAACAAAGATTTTAATCCCATTATCTGTATGAACATTATGAGATGCTGTAATCATTGCACCTACAATACCTCTTAGTTTTGAGTAATGTGCAATCATAGGTGTGCTTAAGACATATGCATTCCAAACTTCCATACCTCCCATGATTGCACCGTGTGCAAGCCGAACAGATAACATAGCTGAAGTTGGTCTTGTATCCATACCAATAACAAGTTGGTTCATATTTAATGCTTTTCTTAATGTGTTTCCTACGCTATATGCAAGTGTTGGAGTTACTTTCGATGTAGCATCCCCTCTAATACCATCTGTACCAAAATATTTACCCATTATATTATCCTCCTGTTATTCTACCGTTACGCTTTTTGCTAGATTTCTTGGTTTATCTATGTCATGACTGCGTTCTAACGCAGCATAATAGGAAATAAGTTGTGTAGGAACAACCATAATCATTGGTGTTAAAAGTGGATGAACGGTATCCAGGATGATTTCATCTTCAGGTTCTTCACAATTTGAAGTCACTATATGAAGTGTGTTTGCACCACGTGCAGACACTTCATTTAGGTTTGACCTTGTATTATGATTGATTTTAGGATCAGATATTAAAGCTATAACTGGAGTGCCTTCTTCAATTAAAGCAATGGTTCCATGCTTTAATTCTCCAGCAGCAAAACCTTCTGTTTGGATGTAGGAGATTTCTTTTAGTTTAAGGGATGCTTCTAGTCCTGTATAGTAGTCTAAGCCTCTACCAATGTAGAAACAGTTTGGTTTTGTTAGTTTATTTCTAACGTGTGTAAGTATTGATTCATTTGCTAGGAAATTCTCAATTGCATTAGCAACAATCGATAATTCTTTTTTCATATCAATTGAAGATTCAGTAATTGAGTTAGCTAATAGAGCTAATATCGCAATTTGTGCGATATAAGCTTTCGTAGACGCGACGGCTATTTCTGGTCCTGCATGGATTTCTAAAGCAAATGTCGCTTCTCTAGCAAGTGTAGAGGATGGGACATTTGTAATCGTTAAGATTTGATAGTTAGATGTTTTTAGTTCAACAAGGCATGCACGAAGATCTGCAGTTTCTCCTGATTGAGAAACTAAGATAAAAAATGGTGATTTAGATAGTAATGGTCTTTGATATGCAAATTCTGATGCTATATGGACTTCTGTTGGAATGTTTGTTATTTTTTCAAATAGATTTTTTCCTATGAGTCCTGCATGCATTGAGGTTCCTGCAGCTAAGATGTAGATCCGATCTGATTGCTGAATAGCTGAAATTAAAGATTTAGGAATACGTGATGTTTCAGTATCATAATAATTCGTAAGAATTCGACGAACGACAGCAGGTTGTTCGTTGATTTCTTTTAACATGTAATGGGCATAAACCCCTTTTTCAGTATCTGCATGATCTAATTCTATTTTTTTAAAGTTTGGTTGGATAAGTTCGTGGTTTAGATTGAATACCCTAACATCATCACGTGAAGCTACGACAAATGTTTTATCTTCTAATGGATAATAAGTATCACTATAACCTACTAATGCCATTAAATCAGAAGCTATCGTGATACCCTCATCACTTTTTCCTATCAATAAAGGACTCTTATATTTAGCAGCATATACTTTTTCTGGATCCTGGGAGTCCAGAATAAGTAATGCATAAGAGCCTTTCAGTAGTTTTAAGGTTGTAAGGATTGCATTATCAACATGAAGTGTTTCAGAAAAAGTTTCTATTAATTGAGCAATTACTTCTGTATCAGTATCGCTTGTAAAATTTGAGTATTTTAGGTATTGAGACTTTAAAGCTTGATAATTCTCAATGACGCCATTATGAACAATAATAAAACGGCGTGATTGAGAATAATGAGGATGTGAGTTCTCTTTGTTTACTTTACCATGGGTTGCCCAACGTGTATGCCCTATACCTATATTTGATAAAGCACTATTTTTAGCTGAATCAATGAGATGTTGGACACGTCCTACATCTTTATAGATATCAAAGATTTGATAACGTGTATTGTATAGACTCATCCCTGCAGAATCATAACCTCTATATTCTAGTTTAGTTAGACCATTTAAGATGATATCTTTTGCGTTTTTATTACCAATGAAACCAACGATTCCGCACATAGTTTCCTCCGAGTAGATTAGTATAAAAATAGTATATCATAAAAAGTATTTCATGGATAATTCCAGAAATACATTTTTATGTTATTTATTAATAAATTCACATCAGTATATTTTCAACATGTAATAATTTCAACTTTTCCATAACTTTCTTGTTATAAGTAAATAATGGATAAAAATCATCTAAAAAGAATTTATCATTTTCAGATAAATCATCACTTAAAGGGTCATAGCCATAACATATAGCATTAAGAATAGATTCATGTTTATCATTGGCTAAAAGATAAGTTTGAGCATATGGTTGATCATTATCAATTTGGGCATAAAGCATGAGCAATTTTTTATATGGAGATTCATCATCAAGATTTACGATAGATGACATCAGCTTATCCATCATACCTAAATAGACATAGCAAATTAATACTGACTCTTTAGCCATAAATCTATCACTTAAATCATATTTTAGTATTTTTTCATAAAGAAGATAAGCATCCTTATATTGTCCATTTTGTTTATAGATATATGCTAAAGAATCAAGTGATAAAATATATATTCGATTATCACCAATACTATAAAAATCCTCACTAGGATTATTTAAAGCTTCATCTCTACTTTTTTCAAAAGCGTATATGATTGCTTCAAGTAGTTTCTCATCATTTTTTATGCCAGTAAAGTCTAGTAACAATCTTAGTACAGCTACAGACAAAGGATATAAAAATAATAAGTTATACAAGTGTACAGGAATATTTTTTAATGTTGATCGATATATATCAACAGAAAGATTTTCGAATTGTTCATCCATATACTCATCATAGATAGTGTTTTCTTGTCGTTTCTTCAAAAAATCAAAAGGTTTATTCATTGGAATTTGATCTTTTGGAGTATAATCTTGTGTGCTATACAAAGATAATAAATTATTAATTATTAATTCATTAGATGGAGCCGTAGACTGATTTAGGAGATAGATGATTTCATCATAAATTTCTGGAATCCAGCTTTTCTTAGTCCAAATTCTTAAAGTTCTATATACTTTCTCTTGGATAGAACTTGTTAATTTCTTTTTGTTCTTTTTAAAAAGAATCTCAACTAAAACTCCCATTAACAAATTTGGGTCATATTGACTAATCTGTTCAATATCTTTAGACATGAAATCATCAATAAGTTCACGCATAGAAGGCTGTTTCAGTAAAACAATATAAAACTGAATGCGATCCATTTCTCTTATCAAATTTTTCTTTATTTTTGATTTGTCCTGATCAGACAATTTAAAAACATCTATATTGTGTAAATCTTGATTATCCTCACCAATAAAAAGTTTATTGATGCAACAGTATTTGTATTTTTTGCCACTTCCACACGGACATAAACTGTTTCTACCAATTTTATTCTTATTCGTATGCATCAAAACGAGTTCATTTGCTGTATAACCATTATTTACCCAAGTCCTTGTGTTGTTGGCAATATTTATAATCACTGGTATGATGTGTTCAAAATCTGATGGTTCAATATTATAATCACTTATACGACTTATCACAGATTCAATTGTAGAACCAACCTGTATAAGGCCAATAATATCATCAATCACATTGGATGCAACCACTTCATTTTTCACTTTCGATAAGTAAATATAAAGTCTATTTTCTTCATCAGTATATTCATCTCTAAACTCATTTTTATATGACAAAAGTTCCTCAAGAGTTGGAACATAATAGGGTTTACCATTTGTTTCAGCTAAATGTTTTGACATCTCGTTATTGATATAGATTGCTTCCATAATAAAAAAATCTTTTTTGAAAAATACAAAGTTATTTAACAGATAGTCTTGATCTATTTTTTCAAATGTTAATTTTTGATTTGGATGATGAAGATGAAACAGAGTTTCTACCCTTTGTTTATGAATCATTCCATATAAGTGACTGCATGAAATGATATAGTCCTCTAAATATTTATTAGGGTTCATTAAAAGTATCTCCTCTATCATGTATATATATATTTTATCATGCGAGTAACAAAAAAACTATAGTCAATAAAATTGATAGAAACTATAGTTTTAGGTACTTCAGGCCTTTTAGGATGATTATTCATAGTGAACTACTCCCACCACTTAATGAACATCATTAGAAGTGGGGGCTTCTTGGGTAAAACAGACCCGTGTCTATTAATTTACCAAGCTATTGCGTCTGTTCCATACGCTTTTGTTACATATTTGATGAGACCTTGAACACCGATGTTTATCGCTGCGTTTAGGTCTCTATCCATCAATATTTAAAATATTTACGATGATTAATTTATTTTACCGTTAATATTACAAAATATAATTGTTTTTACACAGTTCTAAACTCAATTTTTATTATTGTGTTTTAGCCCTAGATCCATAAGATAGGACTGTAGCGATTGACCTTCAATGTAGAGCTGTCTGTCATGTGTATGTCATTGTGCATCGCATATCATCTGTATGAAAATGAAAACTCAATATTTTTGCTTTAACTTTTAATAGTCATTTATCGTCTTAATTAAGAGCTTAAACCACCCTAAATAATACTCAAATATGTTTCCACACACAAGGTTGCCTTGAGGGGTATTCAACAACTGTCTGTTTCTATGAAAATCTACACTTAGAACTGTCGATATCTTTGCAACTGTTACATCAAGTAGATCAAAAACCGAAGATTTTTTTCTTGAAAGATTACACTCGTTTTTTGTCTTGATAAAGACCAAATCATAGTATTCTCGATATGTCAAGATGTTTCCACAAACCGGATTGCCTTGAGGGGTATTCAACAACTGTCTGTTACTATGAAAATCTCTACTTACAACTGTCGATATCTTTGCAATGATTTATGGTAGCATTAAAAAATCTATGTTTTCTAGATTTTATTTAATAATCATTCAATAAATTTTATGCAGAAATCCCTACGTTATATATTAAATTATTTTAAAACATTATAGCCACTTGGATTCTTTTTATGCCAATTCCACGCATCAGTTATAATTTTTTCTATATTATTGTATTTTGGTACCCAATTTAGAACCTTTTTCGCTTTGTCAGAAGATGCAATTAAAATTGCAGGATCTCCTGGTCTTCTTTCTTTTACTTCAGCTGGAATTAAATGATTAGTAACTTTTCTAGCTACTTGTATTATTTCTTTAACTGAATAACCTTCTCCGCTACCTAAATTAAAAATATTGCTTTCATCATTATTTCTTAGATATTTAACTGATAGATAGTGTGCAGAGGCTAAATCTAAAACATGAATATAGTCGCGAATACATGTTCCATCTTTGGTTTCATAATCATCACCAAAAATAAAAATTTTATCTCTTTTACCCAGTGGAACTTCTAAAACTAAAGGGATTAGGTGAGTCTCAGGTAAATGATCTTCTCCTATCATACCAGATGGGTGGGCTCCAGATGCATTAAAATATCGCAATGAAACGTACTTTATTCCATGAGCCTTATCAACCCACTTCATCATTTTTTCCATTGCTAACTTTGTTTCGCCATATGTATTAGTTGGACTTGTAATATCAGATTCTAATATAGGTATTCTATTAGGCTCTCCATAGGTTGCAGCTGATGATGAGAAAACTAATTTTAGAACATTATATTTTTTCATGACTTCTAATAAACATAGCATACCATAGAAATTATTATTATAATAATCTAGAGGTTTCTCCATGCTCTCCCCCACTAAAGAATTAGCAGCAAAATGAATAACTGTATCTATGGAGTGGTTTTCAAAAATTTTGACTAGCTCATTTTTATCTCGAATATCAACTTGATAAAATGAATCTACAACAATAGATTCTCTATGTCCTTTTTGTAGATTATCAACTACTATAACTTCTTCTCCTAAGTCTTGTAGATATTTAACAGTATGCGAACCAATATACCCTGCTCCGCCAACAACTAATATACTCAAGTTTAAAACCTCCATTTAATCTATATCTCTTATAAAGCTATAATTTCAGCATTTTTAAACATTAAAACACAAAAATATATCACTTGAAACCAAGCTCTCAATCTAAATAAATTCTTCTAACCATTATTTCTTAAATAACTGTCTATTTTGCTAAGCTCTTCACTTAGAACTCAGTCTTTTGCTTCTTGACCTCACACTATGATATTTCAAATTTGTGATTCATTCGCGAGTTAAAATATCATTTATCATCTTTATTAAAAGCAAAAACTCTGTCTTTACTTGAAGAGGTTAAGTCTCCTAGAGTCTATGCTTTCAGGAATGTTCAAGAGTTGTCTGTTTCTATGAAAATCTGCACTTAGAACTGTCGATATCTTTGCTACTGTTACATCAAGTAAATCAAAAAGCGGAGATTTTTTTCTTGGAAAATGATAGTCGCTTTTTGTCTTGATAGAGACCAAATCATACAGTTGTTGATATGTCAAGATGTTTCCACATTCCGCGTTGCCTTGAGGGGTATTCAACAACTGTCTGTTTCTATGAAAATCTACACTTAGAACTGTCGATATCTTTGCAACTGTTACATCAAGTAGATCAAAAACCGAAGATTTTTTTCTTGAAAGATTACACTCGTTTTTTGTCTTGATAAAGACCAAATCATAGTATTCTCGATATGTCAAGATGTTTCCACAAACCGGATTGTCCTAAGGGATGTTCAAGAACTGTCTGTTACTATGAAAATCTGCACTTAGAACTGTCGATATCTTTGCAACTGTTACATCAAGTTGATCAAAAACCAAAGATTTTTTTCTTGATAGATTACACTCGTTTTTTGTCTTGATAAAGACCAAATCATAGTATTTTCGATATGTCAAGATGTTTCCACATTCCGGATTGTCCTGACCCTTTAGTTTTAACTGACGGTTACTATGAAATTCATCATTTTGAACCTAGTTTATCTCGAGATTTAATAAGAAATTCTGCATAATTAAAGTCCGCTTGATCATCAATATCGATAGAATGTTCCTTATTCATTATTAAAGCAAAACTATTAATTGAAAAGATATTTGAAGATTCCATTAGGTGATCAACACTAACAATATAGATTGCCCCATTAATCCGAAAGTAAGTAGGAAAATCTTGTCTCCGAACTGATGTTAATGTTGGCTTTAAAAAATTCACCATAGAGTGATCGCTAGATAAAGTATTTGATAAGAGAGGTGAATGGTCTGATTCGCAAACAGAAACTACCAAATTAGCTTTTTTTTCATTGAAAACCTTAAAACCTTCGAGAATGTCTTCGGAAGTTCGTAGAGGTGATGTTGGTTGTAACAAAGTTACGGTATCAAAAAATAGACCTAATTTGCGATAGTTGCTAAGGACATCTTTAACAACATCCCACGAAGAAGCCTCATCACCAGATAACTCGCTACTTCTAAGAAAAGGTACTTTTGCACCATATTTTTCTCCAATCTTAGCATATACTTTCGAGTCAGTTGATAACATGATTTCATCAAAAATATTTGATTTTTTTGCTGACTCAATTGAATAAGCTATTAGTGGTTTATGATTTAATAGTCTTATATTTTTATCTTTAAGCCCTTTAGAACCTGATCTTGCAGGGATGATTGCTAAATTCTTCATCTATTCAGCCTCTAAATCATAAAATGTTTTCATAACATCTATTTTTTTATTCAACACAAAATCCTTAAGTATATCAATAATCTTATCTGAAGTGTTTCCATCGCCATAAGGATTTATTGTCTTTTTAGCTTCATCAATAAAGGATTTTGACATCGCTAAGTCTATCGAATATTTTATATCTTCACTAGTTGGGCTACAGTTAATTACACTTGATGCTTGTATTCTTCCTCTTTGACGCTCTCCAATGTTAATAGTAGGCACACCAAAACTTGGAGCCTCAATTAAACCACTAGAGGAATTTCCTATAACTATCAACGCATATTTAACCATACTCAAATATTTTGTAACACCTAATGATGAAAACGATATAATATTATCATAATTTTTAGTATAAATATCAATTAGCTGATTAATAATGCGACCACCAGTATCAGCATTACTCTTTGTGAAAATAAAGTTGAAATCTTTATATTTTCTGCAAACTTCCAAAAGAGTCTTACTTTGCTCCATAGAAGTGTTATTTTCAAGTGTTACTGGATGAAATGTTACCATACAATAATCTCTTGATAAATCAACTTTTAACTCGTTTTGTAGCTCTTCTCTTGATAGTAAATTTTCATTTAGTAAATTTTCGATACCTATTGCACCTACAGTAAAAACCCTACTAGGATGTTCTCCTAGTTGAATAACTCTTCGTCGATATTCATCGGTACTTGTAAAGTGCAGATAACTAAGTTTTGTCAATGCATGGCGAATAGATTCATCCACTGCACCTTCTGTTGTTTCACCTCCATACAAATGAGCAATAGGTATTCTTTGATTCATTGCTGCCATTGCTACTGCAAGTGTTTCATAACGGTCACCAAGAACAATTAATAAATCCGGTTTTAATATCTCAAAATAATCTGCGAAACTAATCATTGCGAGTCCCATTGATTTCGAAATAGCATTTGGAGTATCAGAACTTAACAGAATTTCAATTTTTCTATCTATAATAAATCCGTCATTTATGATTTCATTATATGTTAATCCGAACTCAGTTGAGAGATGTGCTCCAGTTACAACAATTCTAATATCGAATTCTTCAATTTTTGATAATTTTAAGATAATTGGTTTTAACAAACCATATTCTGCTCTTGTGGCAGTTAGTATACTTATAATATTTCTCATAATTCAATCAACTCATCTTCATCAAAATCTCTAGGTGCTATCTTACCAATAACTTCAAACCATTTCATTGGGCTAATACCATCACCAGGTCTCTTGACAGTAAGATTTTGTTCATTGAAAAATTCGCCTTTTTTTATGCTTTTCTTTGCAATAATACTTTTTCGAGCAACACTCATATTTTTTTTCTCAGACTCAGCTGGTAACTTTTTCCCATCACCTAAAGACAACTCAATATTTCTTATTGCTTCTATCATAGATTTAAGTTCATTAGGCTCTAAACTGGCTTTATGATCTGGACCCTCCATATTTCTGTCTAAAGTAAAATGTTTTTCTATAACCTTAGCTCCAAGAGCTACAGCAGCGATAGGAACCTCGATCCCTTTTGTGTGGTCTGAATAACCAACTTCAACTTCAAACACATCTTTTATTGTAAGCATAGCTATTAAGTTTACATCTTCAAATGGTGTTGGATACTCAGTTGTACAATGAAGCACAATAAGATTTTTAGTTCCATTATCTTTTAAAACTTTTACAGCGTTCTCTATATCATTCATTGTACTCATTCCAGTAGAAATTATTACTGGTTTACCTATTTCTGCAATTTTAATTAAATACGGTAGATTAGTTATGTCACCGGATGGAATCTTCCATCTGTTCATACCAATACTTTGTAAAAAATCAATACTATCTAAGTCAAATGCAGTTGACATAAACTCAATCTGTTTAATTTTACAATAATTTTTGAGTTCCAAAAAATCTTTGTATGGAAGTTCAAGTTTTTTTAGCATATCATGTTGGGTTTCATCAAAAAACAAATTTGTTTTTTGATATTCTGCCTTCAACGCATTTTTTGATACGATATTTTCTGAAATGTATGTTTGAAATTTTACACAATCTGCGCCAGCAGCTTTTGCAGCATCCACTAATTTCTTAGCAAGTTCAATACTGCCATTATGATTTACTCCAGCTTCTGCAATTATAAATACACTCATATATTTTTCACCTCTTTACATGGGGTTCCATACGCTAACTTATTATTATTTATATTATTATTGACTATGCTCCCCATTCCTATGATTGAATTAGATCCTATTTTAATTTGTTGCATGATTGTTGCATTTAGTCCCACATGTGTGTTATTTCCTATAATAACTTCACCGCCCAATACTGCACCTGGAGATATATGTGCAAATGATCCGATTTGGCAATCGTGTTCAACAATAGATCCAGAATTTATGATAGCACATTCTTGAATAATAGCATCTGCGTTCACAATACTTAGTTTTCCTATAAAAACACCTTCTTCGATTCGTGAATATTTACTAACTTTCGAAGATGGATCAACTATAGTTGGAATTTGATATCCTATAGTTTTTAACATGTTAAACAGTTTGATACGTATGGACGTGTCACCTACACTTCCTACTGTGATAAATGCATAATTGTATCCCTTTTGAAATAAGTCAGGTAGGTCTTTATCCTCCCCTATAATAGAGAAACCCATGACAGAATTTCCAATATTTTCTTTTTTATCAATAATTTTTATTTCAGTATATATATTTAGTTTTACTAACGTATCTAATACTGATTTGCAGTGGCCACCACCACCAACTAGAAGAATTCGTTTATTCATTTTATTCTAACCTTCTTCTCATTTCTTCCATCTCATCCAATTGGCCCATATCTAACCAACTGTTTTCACTTATAGGATAGATTCCAACTTTCTCTCCTTGTGACTTATATAATTCAATTATGTCGGGAAACCCAATAGACATGTCATCCTTTAGTTCTTCTATCACTTTAGGTTCCACTATATACATTCCGGTATTTGTGAAAAAGGATAATTCAGGCTTTTCTTTCATGCTTTCAATTTCACCATTCTCACCTATTTCTATTACACCATATGGAATTTGAATGTTTTTTAAAGAACAAATCATTGTTATAAGGTTTTTTTCTTTTTTGTGATAATCATATATTTTTCCATAATCTTCTTCAATTAAAATATCACAGTTTGATAAAATGAATGTAGATTTTATTTTTCCTTTCAAAAGACTTAATCCACCACCTGTACCTAATGGTTTATTTTCATCAATGTAACTTACATTATAAGTTCTTTCAATTTCACTAAAATATGCTTTTATCATATTTTTTTTATGATTTACAACCAAATAAAACTGAGTGCTGCCATATAGATGGAATCTATTCATTATATGTTCCACAATAGGGATTTCACCAATTGGAATCAATGGTTTAGGTAATATTTTGGTGTAAGGATAAAGCCTTGTTCCTAGACCACCAGCCATAATTATTATAGGGATATCAAGAGAACCCTTTTTTTCAATTTTAGAATCATCCCAAAACACAATAGAAGTAATAGAATGCTCTTTATTTACTATAGGAAGAGCTTCAATGGAGTTTTTCTTCATATAATTTTTTGCATGTGATTTCTCATTTTCTAAAAGATATTTTGGATTGTAGTTCGCAATATCTTTGACTTTCGCCTTTAAATTACCTTTTCTTAAAATCCATCTTCTAATATCACCGTCTGTTATCGCTCCTACGAGACAATCATTTTTCACGACAAAAAGCACCTTTTTAGCAATTTTATCCAATTGTTTCATTGCTTCAAGCATTGTTGAATTTTCATCAATTAAAAACTCTATTACATCCATGCAAACACCAACCTCCCTTAAAATCGACTACTTTAAGTAACTTAGAACGTATTCTACATCCTCTTTAGTTAAATTTGAACTACAAGGTATATTAACTACATTATTTAAATACTGTTTTGCCTTCTGAATTTTATATGATTGATTATTAAGATATGGTTTTTGATCATTAATCAACCCCCAAATAGGTCTAGTTTGTATGCCTTTTGAACTTAAATGTTTAATTAAGTCATCTCTATTGAAGCTGTAATTAGGTTCCACATATAAAGCATAAAACCAATAGTTTGGTCGAGTATTCTTATTGAAATCTAATATATTCAAGCCTGATATTTTACTGATTTCTATTTTATACAATTCATAATTCTCTTTTTTTATTTTTATAAAAGCTTCAAGTTGTTCTAATTGAGCAATACCAAGGGCAGCTTGAAGGTTTGTCATTCTATAGTTAAATCCAATTTCATCATGAATATAATATAATTCATCTGCTTTGGCTTGAGTTGTTAAATGCTTTGCTCTGGAAATCAGATTCATATCATTAGATACAATCATCCCACCACCACCAGTAGTTATTATTTTGTTTCCATTAAAAGAATAAACACCAACATCTCCAATTGTTCCTGCATGTCTACCTTTATAAGCACCAGATATATAATAAGTTCCTAGAGCTTCAGTAGCATCTTCTATCACTTTTAATTTGTATAAATTAGCAATTCTCATAATTTTTTCCATATCTGACATATTACCAAAAACATGGACAACTACTATTGCCTTAATTTGCCTTTTTGTCTTTTTGTTAATCAATTGATTATCTTGATAAATACATTCATGCTGACAAAAATCATGAAGTTTGACTGGATCAATACTTAAATCATCGTTACAGTCCATAAAAACAGGCTCAGCACCAATATATTTAACTGGATTTACTGCTGCTATAAATGTCAATGTAGGAACAATCACTTCATCGTTTCTAAGCACATTGCATAGTTGTAAAGCAATATGTAATCCTGCAGTTCCATTTTGACATGAAACTGCATCTTTTGAGTTAACATATTTCGCTATGTTCTTTTCAAACTGTCCAACATATGGTCCTCCAGAAGAAACCCATTCAGTTTCAACTGCATTTGAGACATATTTTAATTCATTACCTTTTAAATTGGGAACAGAAAGAGGTATATTTTTAGTCATTATTTTTCACCTTTGCATTAGACGTTGTAAATCTCTGATTTATATTTATCAAGATTATTTCTTATAAATTCAATTGTTTCTGCTAATCCTTCAGAAAGTGAATATTTAGGTTTCCAAGTTGTAAGTTTTCTTATTTTTTCATTAGATCCTAATAATCTATTAACTTCACTTTTTTCTGGTCTTAATCTTTGATTATCGCAAACAATTTTTGCTTTAGGATTTATTTGTTTTATTAATTCGTTTGCTAATTCACCAATGGAAATCTCTTTTTGAGTGGCTATATTAATTTCTTGACCAATTGTTAAATCTGAATTAGCAATTTCGATAAATCCATTTACTGTGTCTTTCACAAAATTAAAATCTCTAGTTGGAGTTAATGATCCTAGTTTTATTTCTTCTTTTCCTGCTAATAATTGTGAAATAATTGTTGGTATTACAGCTCTTGCAGATTGTCTTGGACCATATGTATTAAAAGGTCTGACAATAGTTATTGGCATGTTGAAGCTTCTATAAAATGATTCTGCAAGTCTGTCAGCACCTATTTTAGTAGCAGAATATGGGGATTGTCCTTGATAAGGATGTTTTTCATCAATTGGAACGTATTGAGCTGTTCCATAAACCTCAGATGTTGAAGTTATTATAACCCGCGAAGTCTTAAAATCACGTGCTGCTTGTAATACATTTAATGTTCCTTTAATATTTGTATCTACATACATGTCAGGAGAGTGATAACTATAAGGAATAGCTATCAGTGCTGCCAGATGATAGACAATATCAATATCTCTCATCGCTTCTCTAACTCCATTTGGATCTCTAATATCTCCGTTAAAAATTTCTATTTTATCCAAAACCTGCTTGGACAGGGTATCTAGCCACCCCCAATTATTAAAGGAATTATAGTAAACAAATGCTCGTACTTGATATCCTTGTCTAACTAATTCTTCAGTCAAATGGCTTCCGATAAAACCATCCGCTCCAGTAACTAAAATTTTTTTCATATTTTGTATTTCCGCATAAAATCCAATGCAGTTTCTCCTTTTTTATACATTATTGTAAATCGATTAATCATTTTTCAGTATAGCACACACATAATATTCTCGAATTTATATGATAAGTACGTCCTATATATTCAATTTTTAATAATAAATAAAATGAACAAATAACTGTATTTTTTAAATGTTAGATTTTTGATGAAAGCAAATTCATCACTAAGGCATTAATCTAATTTTATATATAAATGTAATCCTAGCTAATCTAAAATATCAACAATAATAATTTCATATTTCATACTAATGTAGAAACTTACTTTAAAATATATGCTAAATCACTTAATCATTCGATTCCAAAATATCTACTATTCTCTTCGATGCCATTCCGTCTCCATACGGGTTTGAAGCCTTACTCATTCTAGTATATTCTTCTTTGTCATCTAGTAGCAGTTTAAAATTTATGTAAATTTTGCTTTCTGTTGTTCCAACCAATTTTAATGTTCCAGCTTTAATTCCTTCGGGTCTTTCAGTCGTTTCCCTCATAACTAGAACAGGTACACCTAAACTTGGTGCTTCTTCTTGAATTCCACCACTATCTGTAAGAATTAAATATGATCGAGCTAAAAAATTATGAAAATCTATAACATCTAGTGGTTCAATAATTTTTATTCTATTAAGATTAGAAAATTCTTCATTTGCTATCTTTCTTACAGCAGGATTCATATGAATCGGATAAATAGCTTTAACTTCAGGATGTTCTTCAAGAATTCTTCTAATTGCTCTAAACATATTGTGCATAGGCAACCCTAAATTCTCCCTGCGGTGAGCAGTAATCATAATTAACTTTGAACCATTTGCCCAAGTCAATAATTCATGTGTATAGTTCTTAGATATTGTTGTTTTAAGTGCATCAATTGCGGTATTACCAGTTATATAGATAGTTTCTTTTCTTCTTCCCTCAGTTAACAAATTATCATATGATATTTTAGTAGGGGCAAAGTTATACTTAGCAATAATACTTACGGCTTGCCTGTTGAATTCTTCTGGATAAGGAGAATAAATATCGTATGTTCTTAAGCCTGCCTCAACGTGTCCAACTGGAATCTGCAAGTAAAAACACGCTAAACTGGTTACAAATGTGGTGGAAGTATCACCATGAACAAGCACTAAATCTGGGTTACTATCAATCAATATTTTTTTCATCTTTTCCAAAATAGAGATTGTAATATCAAATAAAGACTGTTTTGGTCTCATTATTGATAAATCATAATCAGGAACTATTTTAAACGTATCTAGTACTTGTTTGAGCATTTCCTTATGCTGCCCAGTCACACAAACAATAGTTTTTATTTTCTCTCTAGTTTTTAACTCATTAACTACTGGACACATTTTTATAGCCTCAGGTCTTGTACCAAATACAACCATAATTTTTTTCAAAAGAATCACCTCTCTACAATTTGTAAACACCTTTTTTTTGTACTATATTTTTTGTATCAAATATAATGATTTCTGATAATAAATTAATGTTCTCTATAATTTGTTTATGTGCAACCATAATAACAAGAATCTTAATATCATTAATAAATAGATTGAAATCAAAATATTGATTTTCAACTAAATGAGACTTAATGTATGGATCATAAACTTTAACACCAAATGAAAGATGTTCTTCCATTTGTTTAAGCAATTGGAGAGTAGGACTTTCTCTCGTGTCATCGACATTCTCCTTATAAGTTAGTCCATATAATCCAACATCTGATACATTTCTAATATTATTTTCTTTCATTATAAAGCTGATTCTCTTTAAAACGTGATTTGGCATAGAATCATTTACTTTTCTTGCTGATAAAATCAAATTTGTTAAATCAGGATAATCTCCAACCAGGAACCATGGATCAACTGAAATACAATGACCACCAACACCAGGTCCGGGTTGCAAAATATTAACTCTTGGATGCTTATTTGCAATTTTAATTATTTCATAGACATCCATATTATCTGATCTACAAATTTTAGCCAATTCATTTGCGAAAGCAATATTGATATCTCTGTATGTATTTTCAACTACTTTTGACATTTCAGCTGATCTAATATCGGTAACAACAATTTCTCCTTTACAAAATGAGGAATACACTGTTTTAATTTTATTAGCAATTTCAATTGAATCTGCACCAATAGTTCTAGAGTTATTCTCTAACTCATAGATCATGTTGCCAGGAATAATTCTTTCTGGAGCATGAACAATATGGATATCTTTTCCGATAATATAATTTCGTTTTTCTACTTCTGGGCGCACATATCTATCAATAGAACCAGGTGAAATTGTTGATTCAATGACAATAATTGATCCTGGCTCACAAATGTCTAGAACAGAATGGACTGCTTTTATTATATATGAAGAATCAAGTTTTTTACTTAATTGTAAAAATGGTGTAGGTACAGCAATAATGTATATGTCAGTTTTAATATATTCAGTTGAAAAAACTATTTTATTCTTACACGCATCAATAAATAACTCTTGTAGTCCATTTTCTTCAAAAGTGATGATACCAGAATTCAACTTTTGCACTACTTCACTGCTAATATCTGTTCCTACTACTTTCAATCCGTTCTTTGACAAAATTAAAGCTGTTGGCAAACCAATATAACCTAATCCTATAACATTAATCATTAATGAATCCTCCTCGAGAACTATTTTTTTTATTCTTTAAAAAATGATAAATAGAAATACACCATATTAAAACTAAACAAAAATATCTGACTGGCCATAAATTTATAAATATATAACTGAGAATAGCAATTGATCCAACTCCAAAGATGCCAAATATATAATTTCTAAACTCTATATTATATCCTTTTATGATATTTCTTGCAACAAATTCATGAAGTAGGAATAAGATTATGTAAGACACTAGAGTTGAGATGGCAGCACCTAGTATTCCTATCCGACTTATAAGTATAAAGTTAATCGAAATATTCACCCCTGTGGCTATCAAAGTATTTAATGCAACCCATTTCATATTTTTGCAATATTGCTCAAATCCAAGCGGAAATCTATATAAAAACTGAAAAAATATAGCGAAAACGATGATTAATAGACTTGATATACCTGACTGATATTCTATTGGAGCCATCAACACTAGAATTTCATTTGATACTAAAGAAAGAGATATGAAAATTATAGATATTAACTTAACATAAAGCAAAGAAACTGAATTTATTTTTTTTGTTTCTCCTGCTTTTGTTTGATCCAAATACCACGGAGACCATATCTTATTTGTAATTTCAGACAAAATTAACCCAATTGTAGCAATTGTATATGAAACACTATAAATTGCAACCGCGGTTTGACCTATTATGCGTTCTAAAAAGATTCTATCTGACTGACTTATTAAAATGTTTGACATTAGATGTAAGATTAAAGGGGTTCCTAATAACAAGGAATATTTCCAGTCAGATATTCTAAATTTCCCAGTTATTAACAAAAACCTAAATAGAACAAAAATAATAATTATAGTATAAGCGATTGTATAACCATATATTTTACCCATATACATATCGTTTGATAACGATAAAATTATCATAATGCTTATTAGAGTACTAAAAAAAGCAAAAAGGATTGAAAATATAACATTTTGTTTTGGCTTCCTAGTTTGAATTGTGTATACTGTAAATAAGTTTACACATGCTGTACCATATGATTGAATCAATAGATGAAAAACAAGTGTACTATCAAGATTCAGAATTTTACCAATTTGAAACTTGAATAAGATTACTATTAAACTCAATATAAGAAATCCAAATAATGAGAGCATTGTAATGTTCTTCATATATACTTCAAAATCTTTTTCACTTTTATGAACTCTTGCAGTTGCAATTGAACCGACAACTTGTAACCCAATAAAGGTTGAAAAGAACATAACCCAGGTTCTAAAAATAGTCACTACTCCAAAATCATCTATGGGTAGAATACGAGTATATATAGGTGTTGTCAGAAAAGAAAGACCATTTAGCAAAAGTGCCCCAATAAAATATATACCTAAATGAGTAATATGTTTATTGCTTTTAGTGTTTTTCACATAATCTACATTCATACATTCCTCCAGAGAATTAACTCATATTACTTCAACAAAGATCAGATTATCCATATGCTTTTCAACATCTACTTTATTGAGTTTAACGGAAATTAATAAGGTTTTCTGTATACATCCATATTCCGTTGACACAGTCGATTCTGATAAAGAGATAATACTGTTATTTGCAGACTTGAATCTAATGTTATACAGGTTGTTTAAATTTAAAATAATAACATTTTTATCTACAACATCTACTGTGGTAGAGGGATGAAGATAAAACTGTAGGTATATATCTGCTATTGTAGCATTTTCTGCATAAATAACTCTATCTTTTATAATAAAACTATGATTAATTTCGATTTCTCTTTGATGAGTAAATTCCTTATAGTCGTTATGTTCAAGCATTGCTTTGGTTGAGTCAAATACTCTTATTACAGCTTTGTCTAATCTTGCAAAACATCTCCAGTCATTAGTTATCAAATTGGGTTCAATCCCTTTTATAAACAACGAATTATGAGCCTTTGTCTCCATATTTACTTTTCTGAATTGATTATCAGAAACATACGAGTAAGTACCCTTTTCAATAAACAAAGGTATGTTTTTATAATTAGCTATAATTGAAAATTGATCATTGTGAAAATGACAGTTAACAATCTTCGTACTTGTTCTACTTGTGGCATTACTTGCTCTTATCGCAATACTCCATTTTTCATTTTCTAGTTTTAACAAACCGAAGGATTGCATATTGTTTTTATTCAATAATTTAGGATTATTTGAAAAACTAGAGTATGAATAATCAGTTGAAATTCCAAGTTCAGTAGCTAGACGATATATTAATTCCAAGTTTGTGCTAGAATAATTGAAATATTGTGGCAGGGCAAATAACCGTCCTGAATCATTGTCGCCAATACCTATCAATTGATCGTTCATTGATGAATACTTTGTAAATCTAAATAATTTTTCTGAATACTTCATAAGTAAATTGTACATATTAGAGTCTTTATTAAAGACCATAAATAACATTAGCGACTCATTAATATATTTATGGTAATATGTAGATCCTTCAAAATACGATCCATCCTCTAATATAGACTTGTCTAAAAACTTAACTAATTCCTTATAACTAATCTTTTTTAGATTAGCTAATTTTTCGTTATATTCAGTATTCTCTAGATACCATAAAATCCCTAATAAATTGAAAAAATAATGATTTGATGAGTATTTGATTCCAATTTCAATATTCTTTAATATATAATTCATAGCTTTTACCATGAATTTCAAAACAATTTCGATATTTATATTGTTTTCGCTGCTGCTAATTTGAAAATATGTAATGAAATTTATAAGTGAAATAGACACTTCCATTGCATTAGTTCCGGTTAATACATCCATATTACTTTGTATTTCTTGATTGATATAATCAGTCACTTTAAAATTTGAATTGTTTAATGCCAAAATACATATGTGCTGAAATCTATTTAATTCCCATTTATTTTTTGCATCAACATTCTTTATATTATCATTTTCATTATAAAACAGTATCTGTCTTTTACCATTTAATATTTGTGATGTTTCTTCCGTAATTTGACCTGTGTAGAATTTATTAAAATTTATCTTTTTTTGAGTTATCTTTACATTCTGAAAGTTAAGATTAGAAAAAAATATGGCATATTTAGAAAATTGTCTTTTTGTTTTCCACCATTTTATTAAATGGAAAGGTCCTGAAAGTACCCCATACTTAGTCAGAAATTTGTGTATTCTTGATATTGCTAATTTGCTCAATACTGAATCCTCCTAAAGTTTATCTAATACCTATATCCTTACGTGTAATTTAGTATTTATTGCAATAAATAATGATAACTACAAAGTCTTTTCTTTAGATTTCCTAATGATTTTTCTTGATATTGAATTTACAAAAACCAAGTTAAATGGTAAGAAAAGAAACATAGTTATTGTTTTTTTTGACAGAAGCCATCTCAAAATCTTGAGGACTAATCTTTTTTCTCGCTTATTGAGTCTAATTTTCCATGCTTGTAGAGAATCTATTAGATACTGTTTACTTGTATATATATAAAACATAAACCAACTATTTTTTTTAAAGTAATAGTCAGCCTCGATCATATATTCACTATATAACTTAGCGTTTATGGGATCCTGGATTAAATTAGGTATTCTTTTATTTATGACAACAGGGATAATTTTATAACTGACTTTTTTTTGATTAAATTCAAACGAAAGTATCATACTTATTTTAGTTTTAATCGAATAATCGTATGTTATCATTTGAAAATTACCTTGTGAGTATGCTATAATACCGTTCTTGTAGTTCTCAATAGATTGCAAAATATGAGGATGATGTCCCAGAATAACATCAACTCCCGACTCAATAAGCATATGAGCAAATTTGACTTGATTGGGACTAGGACAGACACTAAGTTCTTCGCCCCAATGTAAATGTAAAATAACAAAATCACTTTTGTGTTTAGCATAATTCACTTTTGCACATAAACTTTCATCCAGTGAAGTAAGACCAGGTTTATGAACTGTGACATTATCTGCATTATGAGCCCCTAAAAAGGCAAATTTTATACCATTAACTTCACGAAATAATATTCCCTCTTCTACTTTTAAATTTTGAGAATAACCAACAAAAGAGAAATCTAATTTAATCATATTCTCAATAGTGTCCTTCAAACCCTCTACACCAAAGTCCAAAATATGATTATTTGCTATATTGCAAACAAGTAACTTATCACTTAGTATACTTTTGAAATCTTTTAAATTTCTTGTAGATGTTTTAAAATTAAATGCTTTATCAATACTAGAAGTTATGGAATCCGAGATAACAGTTTCAAGATTGAAAGTGATAATATCAGAATTCAAAAAATGACTAGATAATTTTGAAATAGGTAGAGACTCAATAAACTCATTCTCCAAAAGTGTATCTCCATATGATAGCATCGTTGTTACCATTTTTAAGTTCACCTCATTCTTTAATATTTTGTATTAGAAATTTATGCTTTCCTCTTATAGTCTTTTTAATTTCATTAGTTAGATGAATATGAACAACTAACTTTCCATTTACAGCAGCTGTAATCTTGCTTTCAATACCTTTTTTATCGTTTTCTGTAAATTCTGTCAGTGGAATAAGATTAATTGTAATTTCTCCAATAGAATGTTGAATAATTTGATATTCAGACACTTTTGCAAGTTCATCTAGGTGTTGAGAGTGAATTATGCTAGTTAGTGAAACTTTTGTTTTATCACTAAGATAAATATATTCTTGCATTCTGCCTTCAATAGATTTTAGAGTTCGATAGGGTCTTCCACACTCACATTGAACATTTGTATTTACTCCTATATCTCCTGTTTTATATCTGATAAAAGGCATAGTATAGTTGTTAAAACTTGTAGATACAATTTCACCCTTGGCACACTCTTCAGTTATCCAGCGACCATTTTCATCTACTAATTCAGTAAATCCATACTCATCCTGAATATGGTAATTATGACTTAATTCGCATTCTCCAGCAAAAACAGCATGTTCTGTATGTCCATAAAAGCTAAAAGTTCTGGAATTAGCGAACACTTTATTAAATAAATCTCTTTGATAATCATAAACGTTTTCAGAAGCCAAAATAATTTTGTTTACAAAATCACATTTCGTTTTCTCTAAATTTAGATAATTTGCTATAAGTGTTAAAGAAGAAGGATATGCAATAATAGTTTTTGGCTTGTAGTCAAATAAAGCCTTAATATAAAACTGAATATTTTTAGAATTAAGATGATAAGATGATCCAAACATCTGCTTTTTCATCTTATTTATCGTTACATACTTATTCTTTTTTTCACTGATACCATTCAATAATTTTCCTCTTAATATAAAAGTTTTTTCCTTTTTATTGTAACCAAATCTTAAATATAAAGTATCTATAAAAGCGTTTTCTCTGGCCAAATCATAGGTACTATCTACATAAAAACCCATTGGTTCTCCAGTTGACCCTCCAGTACTTTTTATTGAAATGTCTTTTTTGTTTTGTTGAACAGACAGCATTTCATTTAGATTATTTTGAATTATTTTTTTCGTCAAGAAAGGAATTTTATTCATTTGATTAATGTCCGAAAAAATGTAGGGATCAAAATCAATGGCATCAAACAACCTAATATAATATGGAACAGTTTCGTAAGCATGAATCAGTATTTTTTTTAACTCATTAAACTGGAACTTTTTCACCTTACTTTCTGACCAATTCTGTGATTCTTCTAATATTTTAATTGTTTCATTGTATATTTTCCGGTATCTTTTGCTGGTAGTTATGTAAGTGGGAAGTCTATCATAAATATAGCGAATAGGATTATAAATAAATCTAGGACACTTTTTAATCATTTCTCTAATCATTAATAATTATACCTCCTTGTTCTGAGATAGTATTTTATTTAAGTTTTGGTGTTTACCCATTAAATCCATATACCTATAATATTTTTCTCTATAAATTTTATAGCTATCGTTATAATTAGTAATTACATCTACTATTTCTTGTATAGTCTTACACTGTATGTTTACTTCAGGGTAACAAATATCATTATTTTGAACATAGAATTCAACTTCCTCATCTAAATTGGCAATGATCGCCATTTTTCCGTTCATTAGAGCTTCGAATAAAACTGATGAAGTCATGCTAATAATTACATCAGATTTTACTATCAGATCTTTAACACCTACACTCTTATCATAAATTGCACCATACTTATATTTATGAATAATATTTGTAAACTCCAGAATCTTATCTTGCCTATAATGTGGTTTAATAGATAACCTTACTGTTGAATTAATTTGTTTTAGATAAGCAATTAAGTTTCGCACTAGTAATAGATACTTCTCTGTATATTGATCTGGCTGAGTAAAAATAATGACTTCTATAATTAGTTTCTCATATGAACGACTTTTCGGTTCTGCAAGAGTAGGTAAATAGAATTTATATTTGTTAGATAGTTCTTTGAAAAACTCATACGTTTTTTTAGAGTATAAGTAATATTCATCTGCAAGATCAATCTTTGGAAAGCACATTTTACTCATTGCAACATATTGCAAGTTAATGTGATTCATAGATATTTTTTTAGCTACCTCATTAACAGCTATAATATTATTTCCATAAGTCATATCTGTCACTATTCTATCACTATTCGTACCTCCCAACTTATTAAATGTATTAATCAACTGTTGAACAGTATATTTATGTTGAAATCTAAGTAGTCTAAGATTTAATGTGAATGTTTTACGTTCTATTTTGAATTCGATGTTGTTATATTTAAAGAATAAGTCGTTTTGAATTCGTATTTTGGATTCACGAAAATTTATTATAGTTTGGTGAAAACTTAATGGATTCATTATTACAGATTTATCTCTAACTACAGCAATCTTTTTTTGTGATATTATTTGATAATTATTTATTGAATGATGTGAAAAAAGAGTTTCCAAATATTGAGCTTGCAAAGAAAGAAATGCAACACCAAAGATTCTGTTTTCTCCATAAACGTCTTTTTTTTTACCACTTTCTTCTCTACTAATTTTGCATTTAAGAATTTTTATGTAAAATGCTCCATATATACAAAAAACGTTTCTTAGATAATTATGTATAAACATGAAAAATCTATCCTTCTTTTTTTTCCATATTATTTCAATATCGTAATTTTTCTCTACTATAGATTTTAATATAAAATTTATACTCCATGAAGTTTTATAAAATTGTTTCTTTCCTTCACCATTACCACCAATAATGGTATTGTATTTATAACTAGAGCCGCCTACTAATACAAGTTTAGTTATCTTGTATTCTTCAATCAAATTAATAGCATTAGTTATAATTGCAGTTATTGGCCTAAAATATCTTGCAAAATAAACGTTTCTGAATTCATCATTATCTTCAATATGCAAATTAAAGAACTTGGTAATTGAATTAGAGAGTTCAACATCATGATCATTTATTGTATAATCGATTCTTTTCACAGTTGCATTTAGTAAATTGCTATTGTTAATGATATTTTGATTATCTGTCAATATTATGTCTTCATCATCGACAATACTGTTACTAATTTTCTCATCTAATAACACTATTAGTTTCATATTTTTTTTCCTTTGATTTTTGTAGCATTATAATCCATAATGTTGAAAACACAATAGAAAAATATAAGTAAGTCTGGTAAAAAAGAATGAAGATTCACATAAAACAACCTAATGAAATAAATAATCATTAAAAGAGTTGAGAACTGAATTTTCAAAGGTAACTTTTTGTAATTCAACAACAGTCTTGGCACACAACTTATAGGAATTACAAGTACTGAAAGCAAAAATATCCCACCTTTTAGAATAAAATTGCTCCAACCTACATGTAATGCATTTGATATTGTCCCTTGTCCCGAATGAGTGCCTAAAAACCCTTTGCCAAGTAATATCTCGAAAAAGGTAGCATTCTTAAAATAATTCATAGATTCAACAAACCTGTCAAACGTAGTAATGTTTTCAGCGGTTTGCTCAAATCTTGAGAAAACCGTATGAATTAATTCGATCAAGAAATCTCCAAGTAACAAATATAAACCAAGCATCAATACTGCAATAAGCAGTAAAAACTGTAAAAGTTTTTTAAAGCTATTTTTCGTATAAAGAATTAACATAAGAATATAAACACTAAAAACAATTGCTGTGTCAACAAAAATTGCTCTTTTAATGAAAATCAAATTCAGTATAATGGCTGATAACAAGTATAAAACAGCAACAATTTTATCTTTTTTATAGACAATCGCTAAAACGATAAATGGTAATACAGCCCAATAAAATCCCGTTAAGAAAAAAGAAAATGTCCATGTATATCCTCTTCTTAAAGCCACTGAAATATCAAAATCAAACCATAAGAATATAAAGGGTAACAATATTATTCCAGTAAGTGCTATTATTTTTAGTGTTTTTCTAATAATCTCTATATTAACCTTTGCAAAGAAAAAACCAGATAACATTGCAAAATATATGCCGATATTTGAATAATCGCGAGTGTAATCAAAAATAATATAAATTAATGTCATAGATAAGTTAATAACGAAAACAAATAAAAAATAAATTCTATACTTGTTTATAATTGGCCTAACACCTAAGGTATACATTATTAATGAAGAAAAAATCGCAAGTGCAAACATCAATCTAAATGTAATTATAGCAATGAGACTGTTTTCTCTAAAAAAATATTCTACTAGGGGTTGAAAAGTCATTATTATTAAAAAAAGTATTGCAAAAATATCATATTTTTTTATTTTTTGGCTGGGAAGTATTTCTACACTCATTTCTAGATTCCTTTCAAGATTATGTTTTTAAACAAATTTGATAATTTCTTGTGCGATATTGACAGGTGCAAATTTATCTTGTACATCATTAGATACTAAAGAATTTAGTTTTTGAAAATTTTTAAGTGTTTCGAAAATTGAATCAATCGAATTTAAACAAAAAACAAATCTATTATATTCCAAGAAAATTTCTGATAGTTTATCTACTTGACCATCAAGAATAAACAAAACTGGTTTGTTTGTTCCAATATATTGATAAATTTTTCCTGGTATTTGACTGCCAGAAAGATTACTTAAATGAACAAGTATATCAGCCTTTTCTTCAAGTTTTTTAACTTCATCTAACGATAATCTTGGTAACACATTTATATTGTTCACTTCAGATAATTGTATGTTACTACTCCCACAAATAACTAGTTTGTGCATAGTTTTTTTCACAGCTTCATATAATGGTAAAATATTCCTTGTGGTACTATTGAAATCCCCAGAATAAAGTATATTCAATAAATTATAATCAACACTGTTTTTCGGATAAACACTAATTTGCTTGAAAGGTGCAGGAACATATCTCATTTTGTTAGAAAACTCCTTAAACAAATTAATTTGGTCATCAAGAGTTAGCTTTGAAAGATAGATAATTTCAAAAGGATATACTAACAACTTTTTCTCTTCTATATATAATTTTTTTCTGATTTTTCTATTTTTAATAGAAATATCTGTCGAAAATGGATCTCCCCATATTTGAATCCATGGTGTAATTTCTAGTAGTTTTTTCTCATATAATTTGTGTACAAATAAATGGGATGATTTGGGATCAGAGGAGGAGATAACTAAATCAAATGAATCATCATTGATTTCTATTTTGTCAATAAAATTAATAATACTTAACAAGTTGTCATATATACTACTATTACTTATATAGTTGTGCAAATAATCTCTCAAGGGTTTTAAAACCTTATATCTTCTAAATAATGAAGCTATTTTTTGTGTTCCATTAAGTTTAATATATTTCACTTCAAGATTGCTTGGTATGTCTATAATATTGTAATTTGGATGATTTACATCTGGTAAAGTGGTAATTAGTTTTACTTCATGACCTAATTCTGTAAGCCCTATAATAGTAGCTAAATTTCTGATGGAAGCTGAACTATTTATTTCAAGTGGTCGAGAAACTACATATAGAATTTTCATAATAACCTCTATTATCTAGGTAGAATTTTTGATAGAACTGGATATATGTATCGTGTGACTATGAATAGCAACCTGTACTTTTTTTTCAACATTAAATTCAAATATATTTTTTTTGAAATATTAAGTTCTCTTTTATTAATAAATAAGAAACTTGTTCTTAGAGTTTCGTCATTTAGCAAATGTATCAACTCATTCTTTATATTTTTATATTTCATGATGTTAGTTTTACCACATAGTTTTAGGATATGCCATAAAATTTCACTAACGTATCTAGCCGAAAGTTGCTCGTTTAAGTTTGAAAAAGTTCTACTTGTTTGATACTTCTTTTTTATGGTCTCAGTGGCTGATTTTGTAGCAATCTCATTACTAAACTTTTTTGAGGTTGAAGTATTTACTTGTCTGTAATAATATAAGTTTAGGTGACTACACACTCTTATTAAATTAGCATAACTACAGTATTCAATATTAAATAAACCATCCTCATTAACTCTTAATTCTTCATGGAATAAGATTCTATACTTATCTATTATATCCTTCTTGTATAGAGCTGCCCAAACACTACCAAACAATATACCAGAAAGTTTTCTATCATCAATTATAATTCCACTAATATCATCAAATGAGTAAACACCGGATTCAATTCTAGGTTTTTTCACAATTGCTCTATTATTATACAAATAATAATAATTAGAAAACACACAATCAGCTTTGAATTGGGTTATTTCTTGCTGCATGACTTTTGAAAATTGGATGTCAAGTATATCGTCAGAATCCACAAAACTAATATATTTACCATGTGAAGCCTTAATCCCAATGTTTCTGCTTGATGATACTCCAGAATTTGATTTTGTGATTACACGAATTCTTGAATCTCTATCAGCATAATCTTGACAAATTTGTAGTGAATTATCTGTAGATCCATCATCAATTAGAATAAGTTCGATATTTTCATATGTTTGATGCAAAATGCTTTCAATGCATGCACTTAAAAATTTTCCAGCATTATATATTGGAATAATGAAAGAGATTAAGTCCATAATATCCTCCTCATCCTGTTCATAGATTGTATTGTTTATATAACTTTAGCATTTCAAATCTAATTATATTTTTATCATAATTATTTATTATTTTTATATTATTTTCACTCATTTTTTGTCTTATAATTTTATCTTTATATATAAGGTTAATATTTTTTGAAGTTGCTTCGATATCCTTTGGATTCATCAATAGTCCATTTATTCCATCTTGAATCAAATCTATATTTCCTCTTATTCTAGAACACACAACAGGTAACCCCACTGCCATGGCTTCCATCAAAGAAACTGGTAACCCTTCTTGCAAAGAAGGAAATATAAAAGCATCACTCATATGTAATAATTCATAAACATCACTTCGGTAACCAGTGAATATAACTCTTTTTTTCAATCCTAAGTCATTAACAAGTTTTTGTAAATATGATTCTAACTCGCCTAAACCACATATAATTAATTTAATACTATCATTAGTTACTAAAGATAATGCCTTTATTATGACCTCATGATTTTTTCTTACAGACAGCTGACCGATTGATATAAAAACAAAATCTTCATCAGTGAGACCTAATTGTTTTCTTTTAGAGCTCTTATTTATTACAGTGTTTTTGATTAAATCAACATCAATACCAATACCTGGTATGTAAATGGTATTTTTTGTGGAGAATCTTTTTGCATTCTGGTAATCCTCAATGTTCATGGTAATAATAGTATCTGTAAATTTTGACAGCATTTTTTCTATGGTATAATATATAATCCAGTTTTTTATAGGAGCTCCTTTGTAAAAATGAAAACCATGAGCAGTATAAATCACTTTGGTACCTTTTTTACGCGCTTTCTTGCATGCTAATCTTGCTATAAAACCCCCTATTGGAGAATGACAGTGTACAATTTCGTAGTTGTTCGTCTGACATAATTTATTGACAATTTTATAAGATTGATATATTTTTTTTAATTTTGTTATAGATCTTGGAATAGGTAAGTTATGTACTTGATAATCACTATCTATTAACTCTCTTTTAAAAGTATCTACTTTTTCTTGAGAAGTAATGCTTCCGTTATCAAAATTACATGCTACATCTACATGAAATCCTAAACTAGTGAGTATGTCCAGATTGTCTCTGTTAAATAAATCAATCATTGAAGCAACTGATGCAAGCATTAACGCTTTTTTCAATATATTACACCTCTCATTTCTTGTATATTATTATGTTCTCACATAATATGATTGACTGAAAGTATTAATAAATTCTATATGCTTTTTTTTATTGAATCACTAGATGTGACTATATTATAATCAAAGTCTGAGTAAAAACTGTTATTTTGATTATACGACTTATTACCATACATCTTTTTGATATATTTACTAATATAAGTCAGGAATATAATCAATGGATTAAATACTCGTGTTTTGACAATCTTCATACTTAAATATTCCCTTGTAAGTATCATTATTTTTGAAGTTGACATATATTCGGAATTTTGTGGATAGCAAACCCCATATAAACTTCGATTAATCGCTTGTTTGATGAATTCCGACAAATTATCAATATATATCATACTTTTTCGATTCTTTAGAGTAGGTATTAGTATAGTTTTTTTTGCAAAATTCTGAAGTTTAGGAAAGTTTCCCTTGCAACCTGGTCCATAGATAATTGGAGCTCTAATGACTAACACAATGAATTTTTCATTCATTAGTTCTTGAATTGACAAATCTGCTTCGAGTTTGCTTTTACCGTATGCACTAGTTGGATTATAATTTGATAAATCAATGTGTTGTCTGTATCCTGAAGGTTTGTCATTACCATAAATTATCATGCTACTCATAAATATGAACTGTCTAACTCCAGATTCTTTAGCTTTTCTTGCAGTTTGAATTGCAAGATCTCGATTAACTTTATAATATAAATCCTCCATTGACTTTTTTTTGGAGACATGTGCTATTCCAGCAACATGAAATACTACATCAAATTTTGTGAAATCAAAATTTACCCAACTTGGATTCTGCATATCTAGAGTTTCTACATGATAATTCTTCGATTCTTTCATTAACCATTTTTCTACACTAGTACCAACATAACTATTAGCACCTGTAATTAATACTCTTTTCAAAGTAACACCTACTTACTCTCTTTGGATTCAGGTTTATTCTTATCTAAAGTGCCTGTACCACCTTCAACAACACCATCTGATTTAAATATACTTACAATAGTTCCAAAGAATATCTTAATATCTAACCATAAACTGATATTTTTCACATAATAACCATCAAGTTTAGCTTTTTCAGGAATTGGTAATTCATCTCTACCATTAATCTGTGCATAACCCGTTAATCCAGGATACAAATTATGAACGTTATATTTATCTCTTTCTTCAACAAGATCATATTGGTTCCATAAAGCTGGTCTAGGTCCAATGATAGACATATCACCCTTTAAGATATTAATTATTTGTGGGATTTCATCCAAACTTGTTTTTCTTAAGAATTTACCAATTTTAGTAATCCATTGCTGTGGGTTTTCTAACATATGAGTTGGTATATCCTTTGGTGTATCAATTCGCATGGTTCTAAACTTTAAAATATAGAAATGCTTCTTCTTGCGACCTATTCTTTTTTGTTTAAAGAGAATAGGTCCTCTCGAGTCTAGTTTAATAAATATCACTAGTACCAATAACAAAGGAGATAAAACAATTAAACCTATAAATGATAACACAGTATCATAAAATCGTTTAAACCAGAAATAGAACATATATGAATAACCTCTTTATTGTCAGTTGTCGAAAAAATGAATAATTTTGCTTTGTGGATAGTCAATCTTTATCAGATTGTTGTGAATGGTTTCATGGTGTTTATAACTAGATATCATAATTCCGTCATGATTATATTTGCTTAATTCATTTAATGTGATGATAGGTATGTTTACAAGCTTTTCACCTATTCTATCTTTATTATCATCAATAACAGCTACTACTTCTAAAGGTATTTGATTATCGTCATTCATAACCTGCAGCATGATCTCAGCAACTTCACCAGCACCATAGAGTATAATCTTTTTAAATCCTTTATCAATGATTTGATTTAAGAAACTGATAATATTGTCCTTGGCTTGTATGTAGATGTTGTTAGATGATTTTAAATACCAGATATTAAGAAGCTTTCTTCTTTCCATTCCTTTTTTAGTGACAAAATACTCTACTGTCTTGGTAGAGTGTTTTTTTCTTTTAATGAGTCCATCTTTTTCGTATTGATCAATGTAACTGTTGACCATCGAAACAGCAACCCCGATCGCCTTAGCAATCTCACGTTGCGTGATATGACGATCTTTTTCGATTAAATCTAAAATCATAAATTCTTTGTATAAAAGTGTTGGCTTGAAAAACGAGTTATCACTCATGGCTTCACCATCCATTGTTCGATAATTGAATGATTCCATTTTATACGATTGAACTATAAATTACAAGGGTAAACGAGAATTTTTGTTAAAAAAACGAACATTTATTTCAAAACCATGTCAATCTAACATAAAATCGCTTCATAGAGCACAAAAAATGGCACTTTATTCATTTAAGTGCCAATCGTTTATGATGCATCATGGTTTTTTAAATAATGTTAGTTTAGTATACTTTAAAAAAATGATTGAAAAAATCAACATCATCATGATTAAAGAAATCTTCTTTTAAAATGAAGGACTCAATCGATTCTGCGGTGTGATCATTTAACTTGTCGATGTAATCTACATAGACAAGTGTAGACTTAATATCAACATGTCTTAAAAGCCGTTTGGTGCTTTCAATGGAGCCACCTCTTAAAAGATTGAGATAGGCCGCTGTATGTCTTAAAGAGTGTGGTGTAATATTAGTATGTTCTAACCCACATTTCTTTATTACTTTTTCAAACATGTAATAAAAGAATGTTCTAGAAAGATAACCTTCTGGAGTTGTTTGGTTTTGTGAGATAAACAAATAGGGATTTTCTTTTTTTCTTCTTTTAATTAAATAATCATCAATTGCCTCAACCACGCCTTTTGACAAATAAACCGTATCTTTGTGACGTGTGCCATTTTTTTCTATCAGAAGCACATGATGATCATCTATCATTTGATAATCTACTTTTTTTAGATGAATGATCTCATGTGAACTTAAACCAGCCGTAATCATAAGTGCAATGATGGCATAATTTCTGTAATCATAAATGATTTTCCGATGCTCTTTTGTATAGATTAATAAATGTTTAGCTTCATCAAGGTTTAATAAAGGCTTTTTAAGATGCGGTTTAATTTTTTCGTTTTTGACAGCTAACATAATGTCATAGGTATATTCAGTTGGAAAACTCAACCTATGTTGGTTTTCTCGTAAATAGCGATATAAGCTTTTAAGTGCGCAGATATAAGTATGAATATAATAGGTCGAATGACCTCTTTTTCTCAAACTTTCTCGAAAGCGTATGACATCACTTGTTTTCGCATATAAGATATCATGTTCTATCAAATACATCAGATAATATTTATAGCAAATTCGATATGTTTTGATGGTCGATTTGGATAAGTCTTGTTCATTTAAATAATGTTCACTTAGTTTTTTGAGTGGATGATCAATCATAAAGCCACCTTTTCATTCATTTATTTTTTTCCTGACTAAAAATAAAATCTTCAAGATCAGATACTGTCTCATCTTTTATGTTATCGATATGATGCGTATAAATTAATGTATTTGACATGCTTTGATGTCTAAGTAGTCGTTTCGTTTCTTTTAGAGTTCCGCCTCTTTTTATGTTAAAAGTCGCGGCGGTATGCCTTAAACAGTGCGCAGTCATATGGATACTTTCAAGTCCAGCATCATTTAATGCCCGTTTAAAGATACTAATAAAGATGGTTCTAGTCAGTGGTTTTTTTGACCGTTTAGCCCTAGAAGCAAATAGATATGGACTTTGATCTTTTCTTATCTTTAAATAATCCTCAATTGCCTCGTTTACGCCCTTTGATATCTTTACAAATTCATCTTTTGAACTTCTTCCTTTGCCTTGTATATATAAGATTCTTTTATCCTGGATGATTTTAAGATCTTTTATTTTTGCCCTTCTAACCTCAATACTTCTTAGTCCTGTCGTGACCATGAGATATATCATCGCATAATCACGAAAATGCCAACTACATCTTCGGTGATCTTTAAGACTTAAGAGCAGTTGTTTAGCTTGTTCAGGTGTTAAGATAGGTTTAGTCGTTCTTTTTTCTATCTTTTCATTTTTTATGGGTGCCATAATATTATGAGCATATGCTTCAGGTAAGTTTAAACGAGCTTGATTTAAACTTAAATATTGGTATAGTCCTTTAAGCACGGTAATCTGATGATAAATCCAACGTGTTGAGCACCCTCTATTTCTGCTATATGCCCTAAAACTAATCACATTTTGAGTTGTCGCATAGAAGATTTGATGTGCTTTAGATAACTTAAGTACTGGTTGAGTATGGTCAAATAGACTTCTTTGGTCCCTTGTGAAATATCTTTTTCTTCAAGATATTGTTCTATTAAACTTTCTAAAGGATGTATTTTTATCATATGAAGCTCCAATCGTAAATGTCTTCTATAATATAGTACTGTTGTAAAATGTTTTTTACTTTAATTTAAGAAAAGCTTTTTAACAAATAAGCATATTTAAGCTTGTCAAACCTGAATATTATGATGAGAAAACATTGTCATTTAGTAGTTATTTTCCTTCTTTTTATAGTAACAGTTCAATTTCCAAGATTTTCAAAAAAGTGGTTCCGCGTAAATTCTCTGTCCCGCTACACGGTACCCTGACTCCAGGGAAATTACGGTATTGGGGGGGGAGTAAAAAAGACTATAGAATCATCTACAGTCTTCTTGTTCTTTAAGTCTAATTAATCCATATTCTATATAATCATCAACAGTAACATGCTTAAGTTCCCCTATCGCCCATTTATCTCTAAACCTTTGATTAAGCGTTCTTGAAAACCATCTTTGATAACAGCTATCTGGATCAAAAGATTCTTTGATAATAAAATCGGTTTGTTTTCCTATAAAATCATTGATGACGTAGATATGATCTTTATCTGGATTACTAGATTTGGTGAAATCTAACCTTTTAGGTAAATATTTATTCAATAAAGCACTATCTACACCTATATCTCTATGTGCTTGTTTTAAGAGTTTAAGAAATTTTGGTTTATTAATTGATAACGTTTTATCTGAATCATATCTGAATACCAGAAATAATCCATAGAGTGTATTCATAAAAACATAAATATTATGTTCTTCAAATTTGATGTGTTCGACTACCCATGAATAGATATTTTCATGAGTTGTTTCTAAAACAGAATATTTTGTTCTTTTTAAATCGTTAAATACTTTATCTGTGCAGTATAAATGCATATTTTAGCTGACTCCTTTAATTTTCATTTATTAAATAACTATACAATCTTATTTTGTAAAACTGTAATAGTTAACCAGTTGAAAATGATTGCTACTGAAAAACTGAAGTTATTTACTAGTTTATGCTCAAAAGCATCATTTTCTGATATTTCTAATTTTAAGTTCTTAATACTAATGTAAACACGAGTATTCATGATATGTCTATTTCATGTTTATTGTTTGCAATTTCTACTTATCAAGACCACAATAACAATCATTAGTCTAAGAGGTTTTTTTTTGACTTTGCTCTTTTGTAAGTTCTTCTAACATTTCAACTATCGATTGTTTTGGTTGATAGGTTAATCTTTCGATATTTTCAAACATGGCTTTCTTAAAGAAACTAAACTTATCAATCACCTTTTTATCTTCTGATGTTTGTTTTTCATAATCTACAATATACTTGGTAATCTTTTGAATCATGGCGTAATCTTGTTTTGTGAGCACTTCGTCAAATAGCTCATCATACTTATAAGAATCAAGATTATGAGCTTCAATATAGCCATATTCAATCAGGGCATTGGTTAAATGATGTCTTTTAGGTGCATGCTCCCTAATATCATTTATTTGACGATCTTTTCTGATTTCTTTTTTAGTTTTCTTTTCAGGGTTGCTTGCTTCTGTCTTTTTTTCTTCTTCTTTAGTTTCATCAACATCTAATAACCAATAAGGGTATATTTCTTGTTGTTTCCGTTTTTTAGTCGCTAGTTTAAAAATCTCCTGGATCTCTATTGATGTGAAAACATCTTCTTTAAATAGCGCCTTATCAAACAGGTCAAGACTTACCAGTTCTTTAATGATATCTTGAAGCTTATGTTTACCACTGATATACTTAGCAGGAATAAACTTTAAAAGAAGATAAGATGCTGCATCTAAATCATATGCGACATAATAGCCTTTAGAATATATGTGACTTAATAACACCATATAGCTCATAAAGCCTAAAGGACCATATTTATAAATCAGTTTTGATACTCTAGCTTCGGTGAAGATATTCACATCGACGCTAAAGTAATCAAGACCTCTAATCCTCTCTCTTAACATCATTGTTTGCTTTTTTCTCTAGTTTGATAATGTAATCATTAACTGCTGCATAAGTAAACCGCCATTTATTACCGGCTTTAAATCCTTTTAAGACACCATCAGATAAATGTTTATAAATCGTTCTTGGTGAAACTTGTAAAAACTCTGCAACATCCCCTACACTATAAGCTTGTAGTTCATTATTATTTTCTTTAATCATTTAATTTTCCTCATTTCTTTGAAATAGTTCACTTGTTATTTTTAATACCGTATCATCATTTATTCTATTCAAATGATGCGCATAAATTAAGGTCGTTTCGATATTTGCATGTCTTAAGAGCTGTTGGGTTTGTTCTAGAGTAGATCCAGTTTGTAAAGATAAAGTCGCACAGGTATGTCTTAAAGAATGCACTGTAATTTTTGGTGAAGCTAGATCTGCTTTTTGTAATAATGCTTTAAGTGCACTTCTAATACCATCCGTACTTAACGCTTGATCATCATGATCATTATGATGAGAGATGAATAAAAACTTATTTTTGTCATTTCTTAAAAACAAATATTCTTTTATCGCATCTTTGACTGGTTTAGATAATTTAACAAATTGATCAGCACCATCTTTACCTTTACCTTGAACGTATAAAACATCTTGTTTTTGAATCTTTCCTAGGTCGCTTTTTTTAGTTCTTGCAACTTCAATGGTTCTAAGTCCTGTTGTTAACATGAGTAAAAGCATACAATAGTTTCTAAGTCCATAGATGGTTTTTGTATAAGCTTTAGATGTTTCAATTAAATGTCTTGCCTGATCGATACTTAACGCTTCTTTACGGTAACTCTTTTCGACCTTAGCACCTTTAATCCCTTCCGCGATATCTTCAACATAAGATTCATGATAATAGCTTTTATTGATATAGTTATGTCTTCTAAGCCATCTGTAAAGGCTTTTGATCACCACCATTTGTTTTTGAATGGTGGTTGCTTTTAAGCCTTCATCTCTCATCGAATCTCGATACTTGATCACATCAGATCGTTTAGCATATTTGATGTTATATCTTTTAAGATAATCAATATAACGATTAATGAGTAATTCATAATCTTTAACACTTTTTCTTTTTAAATCTAGGTCTTCTAAATAAGCATCCCTAGCTTCTTCTAATGGATGATATTTAATCATAATCTTTTAACACGCCCTTTTCTTTTTGATAGAGATACTCTAGGTGATAAAACTCATCTACTGTTACTTGATATGCTCTAGCAATTTTAACCATAAGCATAAAAGATGCTTTATCACCTTGATGCCCGTTTTCAATATTTAATAAATAATTGTAACTTATGCCAATATCATAAGCGATATCTTCTAATGTTTTTTGTAATGCTTTTCTACGCATTTTTAAATAAGATCTTTTCATAGTTTTATAAAACAGGCGCGCACGCGCTTTTATCTAAATTTATCAATTTATCTTTTTTCTTTCTCCTTTTTCTTTTTCTTTGTCTTTAATAGATAAAGACCTACTCATACTACTGTTTTCTTGATTTCATGAAATGCAAAAAAGTTGATTGTTCATCAACTAGTTAATTAAAGATTAGAATGTTTACGCCATCTCAAACCTATCGTCACTCATATAAAAACATAAGCAAACACATTTATTGAACACGGTATGTAAGATGCACTTCATAGACAAGACCTTATAGCTTTTGGTGAAGAACAAGGACGGTAGAAGACATCATATAGTATGTTGGTTAAACGGATAAGTAAAGGGTGAAAACTTCTGCTTTACTAACTAGCCATAAACGTTTGGCCTACTTCTATTCTAACAACCGAAAAATAGTATTTAGATTCTTTTTCAAAAAAATTATCATTTCATAAAATTTGTTAGAAACTGATATGAACTAATAGCATTATTTTTTTAGACATGTGTCAAAAACTGGGAAATTGAGGGTTCAAGTTTCCTACGTAGGGCATGAAAAGGCACGAGTTGCCTATCGATATGCCCGTATATGCCTTATGTTGAAAAATTTTTATATTTTCTAGGAATTTTTAGACAAATCATAAGTTTAAACTAGAAAACAAAAAAATGTTCTTAAATTTTCTAGGTATTATGATACAATAGCCATTGACAATTTAAGATCGTAGAGGACCTTCACCATGATTTATAAAGATAAGAAATATCTACCAATCGGTAGAATAGAAAGAGAAAAACATAAAATGACTGTCCCTCAAGTGGTTGAGGAATTAAAGAAAGCTAATATTCATGTCAATAAACAAACGCTCTATAATTATGAAAACGGATCAAATGATATGCCATTATCGATATTTATTGCTTTAGCTAATATTTACAATTGTGATTTTGATGATTTGATTTATCCGATCATTGTTGATCCAATTAAAGTTGAGCCTGTCCCATATGAAGTTTATGGCTATAATAAAGTTGATAAACTATACTTTAAAAATAAATATAAAAATTTATACTATCCAGATGCCAATCGTTTTGATGATATCGATCAAATGTATCATGTGATCTTTGATATTGATGATATTGATACTGGATTCTTGAAAAATACGCGTTTGATTTATCGTAAAACGGGTGATTTTAAATTTAAGATATCATCTTCTTATAACTACTATTTCATCAGTAAGATTGTAAAAATTGATGGTAAAGATATTACAAGGGGATTTTTCACTAAAGCTAAGTTCATTAAAAATAGTGTGACGCCTAGAATTGTACAATACTTTTATCATGGACAAGTTGAACATGTCGCTGAAAAACAGTTTTTAGAAATGGTTGAAGGTATTGTCGTTAAAGTTATCTATGATCGTCAGATGAAAAAAACTGAAGGTGCATTTTTTTATTAAAATACCAACAACTGTTGGTTGTGATAACCAAATATCTGATATATACTGATAGCGGTGAAGACAAAGAAAGCGGACAAGACCTATCCCTAGTGGATGGACATTGTTCACTTTCTTTTTTTATACTTCTTTTGACCCTTTAGTATCGCCAAAAAGACTTGCTATAAAGAAAGTTACTAGGTAATATACTCACTAATAAAAAGAAATAGGAGGTCTTCACCATGAGACAAATTGTAGAAATTATCGAACCAAAACCTAAATATAAAGACTTTATCACCAATCAAGTCATTAGAAAGAAAAAAGTAGCTGCTTATGCCAGAGTATCTACGGATGAAACAGACCAGCTTCATAGTTATCAAGCACAAATTGAAGAGTTCACACAAAGAATTAACAAAAATGATGAATGGGAATTTGCAGGCATGTACTGTGATGAAGGCATCACGGGAACGATGATGAGCAAAAGACCAGGATTCTTAAGTATGATTCAAGCAGCTGAAGATAGACATATTGATTTGATTTTAACAAAATCCATCTCAAGATTTTCACGTAATACTATTGATATCCTGACAGTCATACAAACCTTACGAAATATTGATGTTGAGATTTATTTTGAAAAAGAAAACTTATCTTCTCTAGACCCAAAGATCGATTTTATTCTAACGGTTATGTCTTCTATGGCTCAAGAGGAATCAAGATCGATTAGCGAAAACACCAAATGGGGCATTCAAAAACGTTTTGAACAAGGCAAGCTCATCATGAATACTAACCGCTTCTTAGGATATGACAAAGATACAGAAGGTACCTTAATCATCAACGAGGAACAAGCTAAAACGGTAAGATACATCTTTCATAAGTATCTAAATGGTATGAGTGTTACAAGTCTTGCTAGACATTTAACTGATGAAAAAATAAAAAATGGATTAGGTCGCGTGAACTGGTATGCAGATACCGTTAAAGAAATATTGATGAATGAGAAGTATGCTGGCGATTTGATGCTTCAAAAAACAGTGACCATTGATTATTTAACGCATCAAGCCGTGATCAATGATGGCCATGCAACGAAATACTATATTAAAAATGCACATGAACCCATCATTAATCGTGAAACATTTGATATCGTCCAAACGATGATTCATGCAAGAGATGTGATTTTAGCTGAAGACTCTAAAGAAAGGTTTAAGCATCTTGCACAAAAGCCAATGAAAGGTTTGGTCTACTGTTCTAGATGTCACCGTATCTATAATTCTAAGATGCACAATTCAGGAACAACATTTAAAAAGAGTATGCTTAAATGTCATACCTCAAGAAATAACCCTCATGACTGTGATAATCCATCCATACATGAACCTTTATTAGAACGTGCAACACTTCATGTCATTGAAAGACTTACACAAACCAAAGATATGCAAAAATCGATTATGGATTATATGAAAGAAACTTTAGAACAAACCAATTCACATGAACCATTAAAAGCACTCAAACAAGAAAATGTTGAAATCGGTAATCAGATTAAAGCACTTTCTAAAAACCAGCTTCACAGTAATATGACGGACTTAGAATATAAAAATGAATTCAAGCGTTTAGAACAAAATTTAAAAGAAACCGAACGAAACATAGAAAACCTAACCAATCAAATCAAAAAGGAACACCTTATGCGTAGACGTTATTATGCATTAGAATCGTTTATACAAACGAACTTTCAAGATTTAACCATCATAAAGAGTTTCTTTGGTTTAGTTCTTATGATGGGTAAAAATCATGTGAGATACGTAATTGACGATACATTCTCAACCATTGATGACTTACATCATCAAATCGATACGATAAAGAAAAGACCTTCTATTTTAGAAGGCACATATTTTGATTACAAAACAAAAGAAAACATATACTACGAGGTGACAATCCATGAAGGAAATTAAAGTCATAGAAAAAAATAGCGTTAAATATGCACAAACAAGATTGAAACGCGTTGCAGCTTATGCGCGCGTTTCAACAAAACTAGAAATGCAACAATCATCGATTGATTTACAAATTAAACATTATGCCAAAGAAATTATTTTTAATCCTAATTATATCTTTGCAGGCATTTATGCGGACCATGGCAAATCAGGAAGATCCATGGATAAAAGAGATGGCCTGCAAAAATTACTGAAAAAAATTAGAGCAGGACATATTGATTTAGTTTTAGTTAAGTCTTTATCGAGGTTTGCTAGAAATACTGTAGATTCACTTAAAATCATTCAAGAAACACGAAGATTAGGTGTTGAGTTCTACTTTGAAAAAGAGGGTATCTATAGTTCAGATACTACTGTTGATATGATTTTATCGATGATGTCAGGTATGGCTGAACAAGAATCACAATCCATGGGACAAAACATTAGTTGGGGATTTCAAAAGCGCGCACAAAAAGGACAAGTTGTACTTCATAAACTTCTTGGTTATGCTATCACTGAAGATAAACAATATAAACCTATGCCTAAGATAACTCACATCATTCAGACTTTGTTTAAGATGAAACTTAATGGATCAGAAATGTCTGAACTCATAGCCTACGCAAAGTCACAAGATTTAAAATCAACTAAAGGATATCCGATTACTACTTATCAACAAATTAATAGTATCTTAAAAGATATTAGATATACCGGTACTATTGAATATGGTAAAACATATATGAAACATGATGGACATGGAAAAAGAACTATCATCAATGATGGCGATAAACCGAAATACGTCATAAGAAATCATCATGAAGCTATGATTGATCATGATACGTTTCAAAATGTTCAATCATTAATGATCAAAGAAAAAAGGACCTATGATAAAAATACAAGTATACCAAATGTACTAAGTGACTTTGTTTTTGATTTAGATAGTTATAAAACATATTATAGACCTCTTGATAAGGGTATTGAGATGATCGATAATATGCTTGATCCTAAGTATTTAAATAATCCCCATTTTCCAAAGAGTATGAGTAAAACGGTTATCCACATTCTCAAACGAAGTTTAAACGCCTTAGGTCGCAAATTTAGCGACTTAGAACCAAAGTTTGACAAACGTGTTCAGCAGTTATTGTCTATAGATAAGATAGATGAACAACTAAATAACATAGGTTATATCATTAAGACCTATAAAGATAAATATTACACATTAAAAAGAAAAGATCATAGAGATGCAGCTGAGCTTGCGATGCTTAAAGATTTGGAAGATGAGATAATTAAATTCAGTATTGATTATATTAATATTGAAGATGAAAAGATCAAGCATGATCATACATTAAGACATGCAAAAAATCTTAAACAAAGGATTCAATCATTTGAATATCCTTTAGATTCATTAACACCTGAGATGCTTCTAAGTTATGTTAAACAGCTTGTTAGAGTTGATGAACAAAACTATGTGTTAGTGATTAATGCAACTGGTGATATGGTATCACCATATAAAATTAAAAAAGCAATGACAGAAAAGCCATTGCTAGAAGGTGATTGTAAAATGCATCAATCTAGGCAGTTTGATTGGAAGATAGTAATACTTTAACTAGCAAAATACTCATATGGATTCATCATATAAATATATTGATATGCTTCATTTTTTGAATTAGCTAATAAATTTCTTATGTCTTGCTTATCTTTTAAAGTGATTCGAACCTTAACAAACCGATCAACTATATGGCTTGGCAATAGTAATTTATTCCCAACGATAATAAAATTATCAAATAGAGTAAATACACCTTTTTGATATTTCATTCTATCATTTGTTTTAATATCAATTAGATATATCTTCCCGGCACTTTGGCTACTAATAAAATCCAACCATAACTGATGTTTTAATAGTGAGGATGCATAAATTTTGTCATTAATTAAAAGAACATTGTAATCTTGTATTATTTTATCTGCTTGATATTCGTCTTTAATTACTTCATCATCATAAACCTCGATTTTATAAAAAGCAGAATCGTTCAAATTATAATCAGATATATTACTCTTGTTAGAAATAGCAAATGATTTAGCCACTATTTCTTTTTCAGTAAAGTCTAGGAACGGACTATAGGCTACGGAATGCTGATAATACGCAAATCTTGAATATATACTTGTTTTCATACCGAATATATTATTATATTTATTAGTTAATCCATATCCATCATATTTCTTAACAAGAAAATTATAATCAATATCGATAATGTTCTTATCTATATTTCTAAAAAAACTTGGGGTTAACTCCCATTCATAGTTTGTTTGTCCACGAAACCACTGGTTCGTATTTAGAGTATTTCTTAATTCGTTATTCATACCGTAACTTTGATATTCTTTGTATGATAATTTTCTAAATTTAATTGCATCGTTAATTATAGAGACTGTATGAATCCATAACAGTCTTTGTTTAATTTGTCGATTACTTGTTTCATTACTCTCAAAAGATCTCATCAGCATTCTTAACTCATCATTATTGGTATCTAGAAGTTTATGCATCGTACTATAAATTTCTTTACTTTCATCGTCATCATCATTTAAAGTTTTTCTACATTCATCAATTAGATTTTTAGAAATTTGATCGATGTAATTAAAGTAGTATTTATTTAAATTAAAAGCAGTTTTATTATCTTTGATTTCTGATTCCTTAAACTTATCTAACACGAAATTAGCAGCAAAAGTCTTTTTCAAATCGGTTTTTAAATGTTTCAGAATATTCATAAATTCACTTTTTGATATCATATGACATCTCCTTGCTTATGATACTTACCATAAAAACGGCCTATCAATTATGTTTCTATTTGTAAAAAACACACTATGGTTGATTAGTATAGAATTTAGTCCATTTATTACAACTAATTCTTTAAATTCATAATAAATTTGAGGGTTTCCCTTATAGTTGAGTTCATATTTGTCAAATGCCAGATTTTTATCCTGATCAATCACTTTCAGTTTTATCTTTAATTTTCCACTGTACCCTTCAGCTAATGGTTGTTCAATATTTTTGAGTTTTAAAACTTCCATATTGCTTTTAACATTTTTTTCAGAAAAATTAATTTCGTCTAATTTAATTCCTTCAATGGAGGATTTGATTACAGATTCACTAATCGAAAAGCCACCTCTGATGTTTTGATTAAAATGCACCTCAAATATCATAGCACAAATATCAAATAAATCTATATATGCATCATACAACATGCTCATGTCATAATTATCAAAAGGTAGTATCATTTTTCCTTTTGAATGGAACAATTTATTCCTTATTTTAGTATAGTGATTTTTTATAAAATGTTTCTTTATTCCCTCTGAATAAACCAACGGATTCTTTGACTTAATGTTTGCATGTTCAAGGACATCTCCAAACCATTCATTTTCTTTATTTTTTGTGTGTGGACTATAAACATTAATAGCGGATTCAACTGATAAAAAAAGATATCTATATGCATCAAGTAGGCTATCAGATAACTGAGACATTCTAAGATATCTCACTGCAGGATAGTATGTTGCTTCAATTTTAGATTCAATTAAATTGCCATCTAAATCTCTAATCTCAAATTCTATGTTTGCATCAAATTTAAGATAATCTCTGGAATATATTTCTAAAGATCTGTGTTCTGGCGTATTAATCATATAAAATGACACTTGTTCTTTGGTGTCATAATCAATTGACATAGCAGGCTTTTTTATTAAACAAACTACGTCAAGAAATCTTTGAATTGCTTTGTAACCGGATTCGTAATATGCTTTTTTACTTTTTTTGGATCCATTTGTTGTGGCACAAATTGCATAATTATCTTTGAACGTTTTTACTGACCAAGTTAAATTTTCGATTTCTATATCACTAGAATAAGTAATATGGGACTTTTTCTTTAAAAAAAATAATATTGCTATTCTAAAATCTGAAATGTTAATGTTCATATTTCCAATTCTAATCATAGTAAATCACCAACTTTAATCATTTTATTAAAAGTCTGTTTAAACATTCTTATTTTTTTTAGGGAAAATAAATACTATAAATCCTATTAAAGATATAGCTGACGACAATGCCACACTAACACTCTCATCTAAAAATAAGTATGATATCTTATATAAGGCATAAAATACCGCTATAGAAATTATGAGCTTTATCAAAACAATACCAGATTTTTTTAACAATAGATTTCTTTTTTCATATTTAATTAATTTATTAGTCAAATCATCTATTTTCTGATCCTTCTCTTCTATTTCTTTTTCAGCAGCGATAACTTTGGCTTTGGATACTGTCTCGAAAATTTCATTGATCATACGTCTTTTTTCTGTTATATCAGCACTATCAATTTGATCAAGCATTTGACTTTCAATAAGTGCGTCTATATAAGGCTGTTGTAAACTTTCATCAGATTCATAAAAGTTCAAATGATCATTGATAATTAATCTAGTAATTTCTGATAAACGTTCTTCGGTTTTTATATCAACTTTTAACATCCTAATAAAGCTCATAAGTTCTGTAGTCGTTATTCTTCCGCCAAATCTTAAAATTATTGAATATAGTCTTGCTGGATGAAAAACCACTCTGAAATTTTCTTTACTATTATTATCAAAATGAATTAACTCGTAGTCAATTGTTAATAAATAGTAATCAACATTAGAAAAATCTTTAATTTCAATATTTTTTCTTAAGGCTAGCATATAGCAATAATTTTTTATATCATTTTCAATAAGTTTTTCTGTTTTCCTATTATGATATCTTAACTTTTTATACGAATTTATTTGAGTGTTAAGTTCTTCATCTGATATCAATGATTTATCAAATTTTGCTTCTAAATTGATATCAAACTTCGAAATTGTCTTTTTTAAGAGTGCGTTTATATATGTTGACAAACTAGTAATTCTTGCTCCGGGTTTATTCTTCTTCCAATCCAAATAATATTGGAAAATACTGTAATTATCCCTATCAAGTCTTTCAAAACTGTTAATAGTATATTTGTTAGAGTGCTGCATGTTTTCAACTATAAAAGCGATTTTTTGCTTTATGGTATCATCAAATTCTTTTTTTGTTAGAGTTGAAATTTTTATAATCATGCCTAGCTTTTTAAATCTCTTTAAAAAACCTTCTGTTCTATTAGCCAAATCTTCTCCATTCAAACCAATTAACCTAAACAAGACATTTGTATCTAAATATAGTGTTTTGTTTTTAAATGCATTTAAGTTAACTAAATCCTTTTTTACGCTTAAAATAGAAAACTCCAGTCCAGCTCCATATAGAGAATATAAAATATTGTTTTTTTGTTCATCTTCCCATTGTATGAAATCATTTACAATATCAGCATACTCTACTTTTCTAACTATACGGCCAACTTCAACTAGATCAATAGAAAAAAGTTTACTGTATTCGATTTCGCTTTCTATTAGCACATTATATAGAAATAAATAAATGGCTTCTGATATTTTATCAAGTTTATACAATTTTTTCTTTTTCTTATCTAGAATTTCAGTGTAAAACCTTTCAATCATTATATCTAATCCAATTGCGTCAATTTTGCCTTTTATTTCTTCTAGATAATTATCTGAAATTAAAATATTCTCAAGATCTTTATTACCATTTGCTGAGTAAATAGTATTGAACTCATTACAGCAGTCTAAAATCTCAGTTTGACTAAATGACATACAAACACCGTCATCGCTTGATAGGTAATCAATTATTTGATTAACAGATAAGTAACTTGAGTTTTTTGTAGCAAAAGTATAATCAATTAGTTTCTTTAAAACAAGATTAAATGATGTGCTATCTTCAATATTATGTAACAGCGCACCAACTCTTATCAAATCTAATTTATTCACATTAACCCTCCCATATAAAAAAATAAACCAAATACTTAATGTTCAGCATTTGGTGTGTGTTTATATATACTATACCAAAAATGATATATAAAATAAATCGTTTTTAGAATTTTTATTAAAAGATTGTACTTATTTCCCATGCTGTGTATACTGAACGGTAGCTACAATCCCATGTATCCAGTATGACTCCGTCAATACATGCTGTAATATGACCAGCCATTTTTAAGATGTATGTTCCTTTGGGATGTAATTCCGTAAAATCACTACCTTTAATTCGCGGCTCACCTTTAACTGGTTTAAATATCAGTCTTGGATAACCTCTTAAGTATTTATATAAGAACTGTGTATCTTTGTAACTCGAGAAACCGAGTTCTTTCTTCTTTCTATTAAGTTCTCTTCTAGCTTCTAAGTAATCTGTTCTAGTTGCAGTTGAGATTGCTCTAACCATGCAATCAGTGGTTTTAATACCTTTAGGATGCGCGTTAAATTCTTTAAACATTGTTCTGCCACCCTTCATTAAACCAATTGACTAATTCTTTGATTGATTCGGCACTAAACAGTGGTGTATCAAAATCATTTCTTTTACCATAGATTGTATACCGCTTCTCTTCTCTAAAACGGTTAATCGTTATTGTGAATAAGGTATCACCAGTTTCTATATCAGCTATTCTAAAATCATCATAAAGTGGTCCAGCAAGTGGGCAGTTATTTTTAAACCAAACATACATGTTATCAAGATTGAGTTTTCCGCCATCTTTAAATTGTTTAACGATGTTTCCCATACGTTTAGTTTTGTTTGCTAGACTTTCATCTTTACAAAACCAATCATACCAACCAGCTTTAATTTGTGTTTGTAAATCTTTTGAGTCGAATTCACCTTTGTTAAATGATTCGATCCACGTTCTTAAACTTTGTTCTTTACTCATAAGTCTATAGTCTCCTTATAATTTTTTTGGTTACTATATATATCGCTCTAAAGGATTATAATAGCAAGTCAATAATTTGACTATAGTGTGGTATTTTATGATCAATTATAACGAGCAAAGAAAAGACTGTTCTAAGTATTGGGACAAGGTCAAACAAGATTCTTATCATCATTTGTAATAGATTTTTGATTAAAATTTACAATTAAACATAAATGACTAATTATAACCACTTTTATATACTTAAGTTCCCACTCATTCTTTTCAAATCATATGAGGCTTAAAATCTTGAATGAGTATAAGATATATCAATGGAATTTCAACTTTTTATCTTTCAACTATGGCTCTATATAGAGCATAAGTATAAATCATGTTTGAAAATATACTTGGAATTGAAACCTAATGGTTAAAAACATTAAAAAAGACGAGTTTTTCACTCGTCTTAATGAATTATACAAAAATTGATGTAACAGATGTCAAGTGCTTCATAAGGATGACATAGTAACAGACAGTTCACTGACTAGGGACAAGGTGCAAAACACACTACGGCCGAAAAGTCAAGTATAAAATTATCATTTATTATCTTAGCTAAGCGCATAAGATGACACAGAAACGACATATAAAATACATCAGTTTCATAGTCTATCGTATAAGCACCAACATCTTGAGCACTCTATCTAAATGATCGATTTACAAAATAATCACAAAATAGTGTCATTAAGCATTTGAATTTACTTTTACCCTAAAAAACACCATGTCATTAACGTTTCAAAAATACTGACGTATCATTTTTATTAAAATGATGCTAAAAGCTCATAGTTTTTTATGCATGAACATGTTACAATAAACCAAGAAAATTTAAAGGAGCATTCCATGAGTCAAACACAATTTATAGCTGGCGTTATAGGTTTATTACCTAAAGATGCTATTCATGATCTTAAGAAGTTTTATGATCAGCAAATGTATCAATTTACTACAGAGAGTAATTACTTTAAAACAATTTCAAGATTAGCAGAAAAAAAGATGATCACAAAGGTTATGAGATCTCATTATTATATTCCCTAAAATAGATTCTGCCAGATTAACCCCTACTGCCTGGAAAGTAAGAGCATATATCTTAAAAGATACATCCAAGTATGTTGAAGTCGGTGATGCATTATACTTTAGAAAGAAAATCTCCTTAAAAACACCAGATGTCACATCATATTTTGTTAACGGTATGGATACTCAAACAAAATCCATTTTAAGTTTTAAGTTTACAAATATTAAAACACCATTAACCGATAATGTTAAAACACATATCGAATTATTAGATATCCTATCAAACTATGACAGTATGCCTTATGTTATTCATCATCGGTTTCTACAATTAATGGAATCATACAGCAACCAGTTTTGTGAAGATACTTTTAACATCATCCATAATGAATTTAAGTATAAGAAAAGAACGATTGCATTTTTATGTGAGGTTCTCGATCATTTTAAGATTACACATGATTTAAGAGGTTTGTTATCAGATGCTTCTACATATCATATACCAGATTGGAAAACGAATGGTTGTGAGTATATTCAATCAGCAAAGAAAGTATATAAAAACATACTTGGCCGATAATTTTTAACTTGGAATATAAAGAAGGATTCTCTATGTATAGTGGGTAAAACCACTTTTCTTATAAACTCAAAAATTAACATCAAATTAACCGGTTTAACTCGTATGAGTTCACACTCACTCATTTTGGTTGAATTTGCTTAATAATGTGTGAGTGAGCATAGGATATACATATAAACATTTCTGATTTTATTTTTAAACAATGGCTTAATATAAGCAACAACTCTATAATTCACTTAAAAATATGAATGAAAATGGACCCTATGAATAAAAGCCATTAAAAAAGACGAGTTTTTTACTCATTTTTATGATTAATGAAAATTTAAATGTAACAGATGTCATTGGTTGCAAAGATATGACATAGTAACAGACAGTTCTTGAACTAGGAACAGTGTGCCGAATCATAGACCACCCCAAAAGTCAAGTAAAAAATGACTTTTTTTCTCTTTATAAAGACGTTTAATGACTATGATTTTCATAACAAAATACATTGGTTTCATAGCGACAACATAACAAAGTACAGTTCTAAAAATCACATCGTCCATGCATGTTTTGGTAAATAACTAGTGTTTGATGTGTCAAGACGATATAGTATTTTACGTTTTACAGTCTTAAGACGGTTTTATTATTTTTCTTAATCTGCTATGATAATATGACAAGGAAGTGATCAACATGAACATAACAAGTGAAGTAAAAGAAATAATCCTGCAGCTGCCAAAGAATCAGCTGTTTAATTCAAGAGAAATTTACGAAAGATATTTTATAGATTTTTGTATGGAATCGACTTATTCTAAAATTATAAACCGCATGCAAAAAGATCAAACAATTTTCATGCTTCAAAAAGGTATCTTTTATCTTCCTAGATATCGAAATGGTAAACGCGTCAATATTAGGCAATATCAAATCAAATCATATATCTTCTCTGAAAACAACCATGGCGTTTTAGTAGGTGATGGATTATATTATCGATTAAAGTTATCTAAGATTATTGCAAAAGAGTATCTATATTATACAAATCGAATAGACGAGCTATCAAAGAAAATTGGTAACGCAAGATTCTTATTCTTGCCATTTGATTTTGATCCCACTACAACTTCTATCATTCAGCTCATGGATGTTCTTTGTGGTTTTCATAAAATAGCAAACATTGATTTAAACCAGTTTCATCAATTTTTAGATTCATCTGTTAAACTGTATGATGACATAGCATTTTATGAGATCCATAAATTTATGAAGTATCCAAAACATGTTATTGCATTTTTAAAAACCATACTCGATGATTTGAGTATTGATAATGTTCTCAATAAATTCCTTTCGACAAGAAGTAACTATAAGATTCCAGATTGGAAATAAGCGGAGTAGAAAATTTTGAGTCCATATAATTACTATCATCATTACACTAAAAAAATCGGAAACTTAAAAAGTGACCGATTTTTATTACGCTTGTTTGTATTTTGATACTTCTTATATTTTTTTGATATTAGTTTTCGTTACATATGTGTTGATTGATTTGAGACCGGTTCATTACATCCGTGTACTTTTTAAGACATCTTATCTTTTCTACAATGATATTCATTACAAATGAGTTAATTGACCTGAGACCAGTTCAATTACAAACGTATGCTTTT
>NZ_JASCXW010000039.1 GCF_030012175.1 Peloplasma aerotolerans | reverse complement strand
AAATAATATGCTTTAAGTTTTTTTGTGTTTATTATATTTTAAAACATCGTTAATAAATATGTTTGCTATTTTGGGATCAAACTGTGAACCACTACATCTTATAATTTCTTCAATTGCTTTTTCTTGATTCATGGCTTTTCGATAAGGTCGGTCAGCAGTCATCGCTTCGTAGGAATCAGCAATACTAATAATTCTTGAAAATAGTGGTATTTGCTCAGCTTTTAAACCTCGAGGATAGCCATTCCCATCCCATCTTTCATGATGTGATAAAGCATGTTCAGCTAGATCAGAATATTCATCTGCTGCTCTCAAAATCTGATAACCAACTTCAGTGTGCGTTTTGATTACTTCAAACTCTTCTTCAGTTAGTTTACCTGGTTTATTTAATATAGAATCTGGAATCGATATTTTTCCGATATCATGATAAAGACCTGCAAGTTCAAGTTCGACTAAATCATCACCTTTAATATGAAGTGCTTTACCAATACTTTTACATAAAGAACTTACCTTTAGTGAATGGATCTTTTCTTCTTCGAATTTATCGGTTAATGTATTTAATATCGCTTTAATCGCGTGATTTCTAACACTCATACCTTCTGATATTTTATGTTTATACATATCATTTTCAGCATATTTCATGACTTCTAATATATCATCACTTATATTTTCTTTAATATGATAACCCATTGCGATTGAAAGATGTAAATTTTGGATTGATATTTGAGAAGAAAGCTTTTTAATCCTGTCTTTTGTTTTTTCAATTTCTTCTTTATTACAATTAGGAAACAAGAATGCAAATTCATCTCCACCGATTCTAGCAACGATTGATGATGAGTTAATTGAATTTTTCAATAAGTCACTTATTTTCTTAAGTGCTTCATCACCAGTTTGGTGACCATATGCATCATTTATAATTTTTAATCCATTCAAGTCCGCCATTAAAACACCAAGTGGATAAAATTTTGGTTGATCATATTCACTCAGCTTCTTTGTGAAGAACCTTCTATTATATAAACCTGTTAAATGATCAATATAACTAATGCGTTCTATCTCTTTTTGTCTCATCACTTGATCAGTGACATCCAAAACGCTTGAGACATAAGTTGTATCATTTAATTTCGAATTATATGCTGATATATAGCGAAAAACTTTACCATCTTTTTCAAGCGGAATGTTTTCCCAAGTTGTACGATTTGGATCTCCGCTTTCTAAATCTTCTAATACTCTTTTTTTGATTTCTTCTCGATAGCTTTCATTTTCATAAACAACATCCCAAAAAGCATTTACTTCCTCTAGTTTCTCTTTTGTTGTCCCATAAATTTGAGCAAACTTGTCATTCATATATATATTTTTAACATCCGGAAAAACTTCATTAACTGCCAGTCCTACAGGAATACTATCAATCATTGACTCCAATAAATTTTTTGATTCTTCTAACTCTTTTTCTTTTTTGATTTGATCACTGATAATCTCGGTATATAAAATCATTCCACCAATAGAATCATCTTTTGAATACCACGGTCTACATTCCCATCTCGTATAATCAATAGTTCCATCATCACGTTTTATTATTTGGCGGTCATTGCTCAAAACTTCACCTTTTAATGCTCTTTGATGAATCTCTTTGAGTGCTTTAGGTAGATAAGGGAAAACATCATAATGGTTTTTACCGATAATATGATTATGTTTAACTTTGTGGTCAACCATATATTTATCACTTACATATACATAATTCATTTCATCATCAAAAACCGCAATCGCACTTTTATCATGCTCGATTACATAACGCATTAAATCATATGAATGCTCTAGAGATTTCTGCATTTCAATTTCATGTGTGATTTCAGTGTGTGTACCAGACATGATTAAAGGTTTCTCTTCTGTTGTCCACTTAATGACTTTACCACGATCGTGAACCCAAACCCAGTTCCCATCCTTATGTTTCATTCTTATTTTGGTATCGTAGAAATCTTTTTTCCGATCAAACACTTCACTTAATCTTTGATTAGATATCTCGTTATCTTCTGGATGTAGTAGATCAATCCAAGTTTTAATGCTTATCGGTGCTAACTCTTCGAGTGTATATCCACAAATTTCTGCCCATCTTTGATTGAAGACACATGCTCCAGTTTGAACATTCCATTCCCAAGTACCAACATGAGTTGCTTCAATCAGATTTTTTAAACTTTCAGATGTTTTATCGTTTCTATTGATCACAATGTAGATAGCTATGGAAACTAAGATTTGAACAAATGACTCTGTAAATGCTACATTGGGCCAACTTTGAATATAAACTGCTTCAGAGATAACATGAATTGCTGTTAAATAAAAAACAGCAGGAATAAGAAACTTCTTATACCATGCAGCAACAATTAAGATGACGATGTAGTTAACTTGAACAATATAGGTGTGAAAAGAATATCCGCTATGATAATAAATAAGTAAAAACGAAGATAAAGCCATTATAAAGATGAATATAGGTAATTTCAATTTATGGTTCATAGTCATAATCCTTTCACTGCAGTCAACCATAATATCAAGGTTGTTATACCTATTATACAGTAATTCGTTTCGATATTGAAAAATTTGATTTGTTTAATGACTGGTATATTATATGAATATAATAAAAGAAAAAAATCTACTTGAATAGATTTTTATTTTTGTAATTGGAACTTTGAATTAAAGAATGTTGAAACACCAAACTTTAAAACAAAAAAAGTTGTTAGAGAAACACTTCCTAAAATGCCCATCATAATTGCAATCTGATAAAGGATTGCAGTTGTAGGAACTACTCCTGATAAAATTTGACCTGTCATCATCCCAGGAAGGAATATAATTCCCATACCTAGCATGCTGTTAAGCGTTGGCATGATTGCTTGATCAAAAGCATTATTAACAATTTCTTTTGTCGATTGTTTAAGGTTTGCTCCTAATAACATATGTGCAACTATTTTTTCTTCATCATGTTTAAATGCATAGATCATATTAGATAGTCCTAATGTGATTCCTGTCATGCTATTTCCAATGATCATACCTGTTATTGGAATAATATATTGTGGATTAAACATAGGTTCTATTTGAATAACAACCCATAGAAAATAAAACAATACAGGAAGTCCTCCAAGTGGTAGTGATAGCAAAACCACCTTTTTTAATTTCAATGATAAATCATTTTTAAACTTTCTAAAAATCGTGTAAATAGAGAATGAAACCATTAATAATACAACACCTAATGTTATCAATACATGATCTGTATCAAATATCCAAATCAGTACATAACCCATGATAATTAACTGTAGAGTCATTCTAATGGTTGCAAACAACAATATCTTTTCTCGCTTAATCCCTCTTCTATTTAGAATGAATAGTAAAATAATAACGAATATATAACCTAATGAAACTTGAAGAAAGGTAATATCTATCATAAAGATACCTCCTTTTTCATCTCACTTAATCGTATAACATTGTCTGCATATTCATTTGCGATATCAAGATTATGGGTTACCATAATCAATGTTTTTTTCGTTTTTCGTATGTATTCAACAATCACTTTAATAATCAATTTCTCGCTAAATTGATCTAAAGAACTGGATGGTTCATCTAATAGATAAACATCAGCATCTAATAACAAAATTCTTGCAAGTGCTAATCTTTGTTGTTCACCACCTGATAATAATGATGCATCATCATCAAGCTTTTTATTTAATTGCACTTCTTTTAAAATATTTAATAAATCTTCTTCTGTAAATGATTTATGATGGTAGTTCAAGCCAATCATTAAATTGTCACGAATTGTATATTTGAAAATATGCGCCTTTTGAGGTAACAAGATAACCTTTTTTCGATGTTCAATAGAATTCATGTCATCTAAAGGTTGATTTTGGAAATAAATAGTTCCTGTAGTAGGACTAATCAGTTTAGCAAGCATTTTAAGAAGTGTCGTTTTTCCTGTACCACTGTCGCCTACCAAAAAATTGATTTGATTACCTGGTATTTTCATTTCCTTAATCTTTATAAAATCCTTGAACGTTACATTTTTAAATTCAAACATAGGATCCTCCAATTTGATGGTATCATATGCTTTATTTTATCATTTTTTTAGATAAGATACTCATGTATATTTGAATTATGCAATCTTAACTTGATATGGTTTTCTATTTTTATACTGTGTCACATAAGTAAATCCTGCTTCTTTTAGAAGTTTTAAACCAAGTTTGAAATTATTTTGAAAATCTTTTAGATAATGGGCATCAGATCCAAGTGTTATATATTTCCCGCCAAGTTCCTTGAATCTTTTAATGACTTCAAATTTAGGATGTGTTACACCAAGGCCATAACGTATTCCAGATGTATTAAGTTCAATGCCTTTATGATTCTCAATAATTTTCATTAAAATTTTGTCAATAATGTCTTTATATAGCTCATAATCGTAATCTCTAACTTCAAACCCACCATATCGTATAATATAATCAATGTGTCCATAGACATCATAGTTATCATAATTTTCTACATTATATAATACGTTTTCAAAATATCTTTGATAACTTTCCTGTTGGGTTTTACCTTTGAAAAAATCACCATTATATAAATCCAGCCCATCACACATATGTGTTGAACATATAACAAAATCAAACTGGTGTTTTTTTAGAAAATCATCCATGCGTTGATTTAAATGCTTTTGATATCCTATTTCTACTCCCATAAGTATATCGATTGGATAGATTTTTTTTAGATGTTCTATATTTTTTTCGTAAACATCATAATCTATTAAATGATGGAAAATGGGTTGAAAAAAGTCGAAATCAACATGGTCTGTAAATAATACACCCGGTAGATTTAACTCCATGGCTTTCTCAATATATTGTTCCTTTGTTAAATTGGGATCAGCATCTGGTGATGCTTGTGTATGCATATGATGGTCGATCAATTTTATATTCATAAGTTATTTTCTCCTCGTGCATAGCTCTTTTTCTATATCTTTTGGGGTAATGCCTTGATTCACCATGAGAACAAGTATATGATACACCAAGTCACTGATTTCATAAACTGTTTCGTCTTTAGATTGGTTTTTTGCACCGATGATGATCTCTGCAGTCTCTTCTCCGACTTTTTTCAATATTTTATCTAAACCTTTATTAAAAAGGTATGTTGTGTAGGAACCCTCGATTGGTTCATTTTTTCTTAATTGAATGAGTTCAAAGATATCGTTAAGTATATTTACGTTTGAAGATTGATTATTGGCATCATTAAATAGTTCAGTGTAAAAACAACTCATCTCTCCTGTGTGGCATGCGACTCCAATTTGATCAACTTGAATGAGTAGTGTATCTTGATCGCAATCATAAGCTAGTGATTTTACATACTGGATATGTCCTGAAGTTTCACCTTTTTTCCATAAGGTATTTCTACTTCTACTATAGTAATAAGCTTCTTTAGTATCAATCGTTTTTCCTAATGCTTCAGGATTCATGTACGCGAGCATAAGAACTTCTTTTGATAATACTGATTGAACAATCACAGGTATTAATCCATCTTGATTATACTTTACTTTGCTGATATCAAATGTTTTTTTCATTGTTTTCCTCCTTAATGTATCTCATTGGTATCTTAAGCAAACTTAACTCTTTTTTTAAGGTGTTAATTTTTATGTCTCCATAATGGAAGACTGAAGCTGCTAATATACCATCAACATTGGCTTCTTTGATTGCATCATAGAAATGCTTGATTGTTCCTGCTCCACCTGATGCAATTACTGGCACATTAACTTGATCGGTTATTGCTTTAAGAAGTTTGATGTCATAACCATTTTTCATACCATCTTCATCGATGCTATTAACAACAATTTCACCTGCACCAAGTTTCGCTCCTTGTACTGCCCACTCAACTGCATCTAAGTTTGTTTTTGTTCTTCCTCCATGTATATATACACTCCAAGAACCTTGATCATTTTTCTTAGCATCAATGGATAAGACGACACATTGAGCTCCAAATTTTAATGATGCTTTAGTGATTAAATCTGGGTTTTTTACTGCACCAGAATTAATTGAAATTTTATCTGCACCTTTTCTAAGAATCATTTGAAAATCTTCAATAGTTTCAACACCACCTCCTACAGAAAAAGGTATTTGTAAATTTTTAGCAACTTTTTCAACAAATTCTAAGGATATTTTTCTTTGCTCAGATGATGCAGTTATATCATAAAAAACCAATTCATCAGCACCTTCATCACTGTATTGCTTTCCTAATCTTGCTGGATCATCTACATCATGAATATCACCAAACTGCGTGCCTTTTACAACACGTCCATTTCTTACATCTAGACATGGAATGATGCGTTTTGCAAGCATGCTAATGCCTCCTTTAATGTAAATTTGTTCTCATAAATAGCTTTACCGATAATCGCTCCATAAAGACCTATTCGATTTAATCTTTCCAAATCGGATAGACTCGCTATGCCACCTGAGGCTATAATGTCTAGACTTGTATTTTTCTTTAACATTTCATAGTCATTAAAATTGGGACCCATCAGCATACCATCTTTAGCTATGTCGGTATAAACAATCGTTTTTATGCCAATCAGTTCAAGTTTTTTGCATAAATCGATTGCCTTAACTTGAGTAACTTCTGTCCAACCTTTGGTTGCTACTAAACCATTTTTCGCATCGATGGATACTATAACTTGATTTGGATAAAATCGTGACAACTCAGTTAAAAAATCAAAGTTTTCTATCGCTGAAGTTCCAATAATAACTCGATTAATTCCAATGTCTAGTAAACTTTTAGCACGCTCTAGTGTTCTAACTCCACCACCAACTTGTATTGGAATATTGATTGATGATCGAATGGTTTTAATTGTGTCTAATTGATTTTTGTTGATATCTTGTGTTGCATCTAGATCAACAACATGCAAATAAGCTGCTCCGTCAGTTTCAAATCTTTTTGCAACTTCACTAGGTTTTATATCATAAACTTTTTGTTGATTAAAATCACCTTGAATAAGTCTTACACATTTGTTGTTTTTTAAATCGATTGCTGGAAATAATATCATATCAGTATCTCCTTATATGCTCTTAGAATATTTAAACCAACTTGACCGCTTTTTTCTGGATGAAATTGAGTAGCAATGATATTGTCTTTTTGAACAATGGCAGGTACTTTTAATCCATAGTTCGTATAAGCAACTAAATCTTTATAATCTCCATTCACATAATAAGAGTGGACAAAATAAACATAGTCACCTTTTTGAATATATTTTAAAAGTGGATGATTTTCTTTGTAAAATGATAAGTCATTCCAACCCATATGAGGAACTTTAAGATCTACATTCAAATAATCAATAGTTCCTTTAAGTAATGCTAACCCTTCGAAATCACCATTCTCATAACTTCTCTCATAGAGTAGTTGCATTCCTAAACAAATACCAAATAAATATTTCTTACTTTTAACATGGTCTAAGATTAATGGAATAAGCCCCGACTCTTTCAATGCTTCCATCGCATCTTTAAAAGCACCAACACCGGGTAATATTAATGAATATGCTTTTTTTATTAATTCTGGATCTTTAGATATGACAGTGTCAATACCTGCTCTATCAAAACCTTGTTTGACTGATTGAAGATTCCCTACATCATAATCAAGAATGACATGCATTATAGAACCCCCTTTGTTGATGAAACATTTCCATCTATGACAAGGCACGCTTCTTTAAGTGCTCTACCAAATGCCTTAAACATTGATTCTATTTTATGGTGTTCATTTTCTCCATACAAGTTTTCTAGATGTAAGTTCAATCTAGATTCATTTACAAATGATTTAAAAAACTCAAAAACATTTTGAGTATCCATTGTACCAACTTTATCTCTGTTAAAAACCGCTTTAAAGACCAAGAAGGGTCTATTACTAATATCAATAATGACTCTACTAAGTGTCTCATCCATTGGTAAATAGCTTAATCCATACCTATTAATTCCTCTTTTATCTCCTAATGCTTGGTAAAGCGCTTGACCTAAAGCAAGACCAATGTCTTCAATCGTGTGATGGTCATCAACTTCCAAATCACCATTCGCAATAACTTTTAAATCGAAGTTTGCATGAAAAGCAAACAATGTTAGCATATGATCGAAAAAAGGTATACCAGATTGGATATCAATGGTACGTGTACCATCTATATTAAGACTTAATTCAATTTTCGTTTCTAGTGTGTTTCTATTAACAATCGCTTTTCTCATCAATAATCTCCTTTAAGTTCGCTATAAGCATTTCATTTTGTGCTCTAGTCCCAACTGTCACTCTATAATAACCTACCAGTAGTCCACCAAACGATCTGATCAGTATTTTTCTTTCAACAAGCTTTTTAAACAAATCAATGACTTCGCACTTAAAGAAAATAAAATTTGCCTCTGAAGAATATGTTTGAAGACCTAAGGAACTTAATTTTTGATCTAAAACACTCTTTTCTTGCTTGATTTGATTGGTAAACTTGATCATTTTATCGACTTGTTTTAATGCTTGTATTCCTATAAATTGTGTAATACTATTTAAGTTATATGGTGACTTCACCGTATTTAAAGCATGAATAATATCTTGATTTGAAACCAAATATCCAAGTCTAGCACCAGCAAGACCAAATGCTTTAGATAATGTCCTAAGGACAATCAAATTATCAAATGACTCTACATACGATACAAGCGAATCTTGATCTGACGAAAACTCAATATAAGCTTCATCTAAAACAATCAATGATTTTGTATTTTGAACCAGTTCTATGATTTCGCTATGATCAAATTTAAATCCTGTCGGATTATTTGGACTACAAATAAAAATAACTTTTGGATTCAGTTTTTTCGCTAAACCAATCATTTTGATCATATCTAGTGAAAAATCCGGTTCACTTGAAACTGCTACATAATCCGCAAAATATATTTTACTAAAAATAGAATACATACTAAAACTTGGCTCAAAACTTAATATCCGATCTTTAGGCTCAATAAAGGTCTTTAATATAAGTTCAATCATTTCACTAGATCCATTACCAGCAATAATCAATTTGTGATCAACTTTAATAAATTCTTGAATACTTTTTCTTAATTCGAATGCTGAAGAATCAGGATACCGATTAACTTCAATTTCATTCATCATAATCCCTTGTGGAAATAAATAGTTTTCACTTTCGTTTGCATCTAGTTTAATGGTGTAAGGTATATCATTTGGTTGATAAGGTTTTAAATCTTTAACAACGTTTTTAACCTTCATCCTGATTCTCCTTTTCAAATCGAATAGCGATTGAATTTGCATGTGCGGTTAATCCTTCTTCAACTGCTAATCTTATGATTGAGTCTTTTGAAGTTTTGAGCGCAGTTTTACTGTAATATACGATTGACGTCTTTTTCATAAAATCTGTAGTTGACAAGGCTGAAGAAAACCTCGAAGTCCCTGAGGTAGGTAATGTATGATTGGGACCAGCAAAATAGTCTCCTACGGGTTCTGGAGTATAATTCCCGATAAAGATTGCTCCTGCATTTTCAATGCGTTCAATAAGCTCAAACGGTTCTTTAACCATTATCTCTAAATGTTCTGGTGCAATTTGATTTGCTATATCAATTGCTTCATCAATGGTTTTGGTAACAACGATTGCTCCAAATTGCGTTAATGATGATTCAATAATGTCTTTTCTATCTAATGTCTGTATTTGACGCTCGATTGCATTAACAACTTGCCTTGCTAATTGGTTAGAATTCGTAACTAGAATGGCTGCAGCCATGACATCATGTTCTGCTTGACTCATTAAGTCAGCAGCAATGTATTCTGGATTTGCTTTTTCATCAGCAATAATCAGAATCTCACTAGGCCCTGCAATCATGTCTATACCAACATACCCGGAAACCATTTTTTTAGCTATTGCTACATAAATGTTTCCTGGTCCAACTATTTTATCAACTTTAGGTATCGTTTCTGTCCCATAAGTTAACGCACCTATAGCCTGTGCACCACCAATTTTGTATATTTCATCGACTCCACATAGTTTTGCAGCAACCAATAAAGAATCTTTTATCTCACCATTTTGGTTTGGCGGGGTAACCATGACCAATTTTTTTACACCAGCTATTTTTGCTGGAACAGCATTCATCAAAACTGTTGAAGGATATGCAGCTGTCCCGCCAGGTATATAAATACCCACACTTTCAATAGGCTTCATTCTTTGCGTTAAAATAATATTTTTAGTGTCCTTTAAGGTATATGACTCTACTTTTTGTATTTCATGAAATTTTTTGATGTTGTTATACGCTAACTTTAAATCTTCTATAAGTAAAGGATTTATATTTTTTATAGCATTTTCAATTTCTTTATCACTTACTTTGAATTGAGAAATATCAGCTTTATCAAATTTTTTGGTATACTCAAAAGCTTTAAGGTCTCCATATTCTTTAATATCATTTAAAATGGCTTCCACAGATTCATTAACCTCATACAAGTCAAATTGAGTTCTATTTAATAATTTGGTCAGTTGGTTAAGATCGTTTTCTATTATTTTCATCATTTGAAACATCCTCCATTACTTGATTAAGCTTTTTGATTAAATCATTTATTTTTTCGAAATTAAATCGATAACTAACACGATTTGAAATCAATTTTGCTGATAAATCATACATTTCTTCAATGATTTCTAAACCGTTTGCTTTTAACGTCCCACCAGTTTCGACAATATCTGCAATCACATCAGATAAGCCCACAAGTGGTGCAAGTTCTACAGAGCCATTTAATTTTATAATTTCTATTTTCTGATTTTTTTCATTAAAATATTTCGCAGTCATGTTTGGATACTTGGTAGCAACTCTTAATCTCTCATCTTGTAAATGATGTTTGCTATCTTTAAATCCCGCAATAACAAACTTACAATACCCAAAAGACAAATTCGATAACTCATAGACTTCTAGTTCTTCTTCTAAAATATTGTCTTTACCAACAATACCTATATCAGCAACACCTTGATTCACATAAGTCATGACATCAATACTTTTAACAATCATATATTTTATTTTCTGTTTTTCATCGATAAACACAAGTTTTCTAGACTTTAAATTAACAGGTCTTGCATAACCTATTTTTTTAAGCATTTCAATAGATTCATCACCTAGCCTACCTTTAGGTATTGCGATGGTTAAATATTTTTTATTCATCATGTGATTACCGCCTTAATCAGTTCGCTTAGGTTTAATGAAAATCCCGTTGCGGGTATTATTTTTCCAAATTGTTTTGTCATTTGATCATATCTACCACCGCTTAAAATAGGCGTTGGAACATTTTCTAAATAACCTTTAAATGTTATTCCATCATAATAATCATATTTTGATATAAGTGATAAATCATAAGTAATCATCTGATTATTATCATTTTCTAATAATTTTTCATTAAGTGTTTTCAGTTCTTCTATTGCTTTTTTCAAATCAGAATTAATCACGTATTCCTCTAATCGTTTTAAAATGCTTTTTAACGACCCTTGAAGTTCAAAAATACTACTGATTAAGTGAGTGTTTATCTCAGTTGAAACTTGAGTTTTGATAAACTGCATTAACTCAGGATGATTTTTATCAAATATAATACTTTTTAGAATTCTTTCTTGATCAAGGTTTATTCTTAAACTTCTAATCAATTCTTCTATAAACTTTTGATTCCCAATCTCTAGTAAAAATCGCTTATTGAAAGACTCAAAAATATGCATAATTAAGCTCATAACTTCTATATCAGCAGTTTCACGACTCCCTAAATATTCCACACCAAATTGCTTCGTCTCCTCAATCCGTTTACTAGATCTTTGAGAAAAAGTAGTTGATAGATAAAACATCTTCATTATTTCATCATTCTCTATTTTAGGTATAACCTGTTTAATAATATTCGATGTTACATCTGGCCTTAATATTGATATGGATCCATCGTTATTTAACAGTTTAACAAGTTCATTCTTATTAACTCTTTTGTTCATATTGATAAACCAATCGTATGGTTCAAAATAGTCAGGTTCTACTTTGATATATCCTTTTTCATACACAAGTTTTTCTAGCTTTTGATTCAGTTCATACCTAAAATTTAGGTACTTTATTTCTTCTTTAATATTTGTAAATTGCATCGCTATTCTCCTTTTAATAAAATAAAAAACCAGATAGACTAAAATCTATCTGGCATCAATATGCTTTATATGATAGATACGAGTCCAATTCAACAGAATAAGGGCTCGTATCTTAAAACGTCTAAGCGTTTAGATATCAAACCCGGTTTTATGATGATGATGAACTTGTGTCAATAAATTATAATTGTTTTTCATAAATCTCCTTAACGCATGAGTTATGCGTATGAATTGGATATATGATAGCACATCCATAAGATTACGTCAACAAGAAAGTCATTTTAATCTAAATTTTAATATATAAACCTTGTACGTGCGTATTCTTTGATTGAAACACATTTCTTTAGTATATTATTATTAGACACAATAAAGAAGGTATAGATGCATGAGCAATTATCGTATTTTA